>JANQPD010000028.1 GCA_028285465.1 Owenweeksia sp.
ACTCTATTTTTGTAGTATTTGCCCCCCGCAAAGAACCAAAGATCGCCATTGCTATTATTGTGGAGAACGGCTACTGGGGAAGCCGGTGGGCAGCCCCGATCGCAAGCCTGATGGTAGAAAAATACCTCACGGGAGAAGTAAGCCGCCTCCCGCTGGAAAAACGTATGACAGAAGGCAGCCTGGCCGATGAATATGAAGAACAGTTCAAGAAAAAATACATGCCGGAACCAAAGCTTGCCGTAAACTGATGCGCCCTCCTAAAAATGTTTTCGCACACATGGACTGGGCACTGGTATTGCTCTTTACCCTTTTGGTGTTGATGGGTTGGGGAAACATTTATGCTGCGGTATACAACGAAGAAGCCAGCAGTATCTTTGATATTTCGCAAGAATACGGCCGGCAGATGCTTTGGATAGGCACTGCTTTTGTTCTCGTTTTTTTGGTGATGATCGCAGACAGTCGCCTCTTTGAAACGCTGGCCTACCCGATCTATATCCTGTCTCTGCTCAGCTTGCTGGGGCTTTTTGTATTTGGGAAAGAAATAGCCGGAGCACGTTCCTGGTACGCCTTTGGAAGCTTTAGCCTGCAACCATCGGAGTTTGCAAAATTTGCCACGAGCCTGGCACTGGCGAAATACGCCAGCCTCTTTACATCCGATCTGAGAAAGTGGCGGCACCGTTGGGTTGCCCTGGTCATTATTTTTTTACCTGCCTTGCTCATTGTTCCGCAGCCCGACCCTGGCTCGGCGCTTGTATATACCTCGCTGTTCCTGGTATTGTACAGAGAAGGCTTATCCGGGAACTACATTTTCTTCGGACTTTCTCTGGCCGTCCTTTTCATTCTCAGCCTGCTTATCAATAAGCTGTACTTGCTGGCTTCTTTAGCCGCACTTACCGCTTTGCTTATCGCGCTTACGCGCAAAAACAGGGGAATGTGGCTGCGTTTTATAGGGTTACTTTTGGTGTACAGCAGTTTCATTTTGAGTGTGGATTATGCCTTTAACCATGTTTTGGAAGACCGGCACAGAAACCGCATCAACATCCTCCTGGGCAAGGCGCACGATCCGCGCGGTATCGGGTACAATACTGAGCAGAGCATGATCGCCATAGGTTCCGGGGGAGTGAGTGGAAAAGGCTACCTGCAGGGCACCCAAACCAAGTATGATTTTGTTCCGGAACAAAGCACGGATTTTATCTTTTGCACGGTGGGCGAAGAATGGGGGTTTGTAGGCAGCTCGCTTACCATTATCCTCTTTGTGTTGCTATTTTTCAGGCTGGTGTATGTCGCAGAAAGACAAAAATCTGCTTTTGCACGGGTATACGGGTATTGTGTGGTCAGCATCCTGTTTTTCCATTTTGCCGTTAACATTGCCATGACCATTGGCCTGGCACCCGTGATCGGTATTCCCCTGCCCTTTTTTAGTTATGGCGGTTCTTCCCTTTGGGGTTTTACGCTGCTGTTGTTTATTTTCATAAAGCTCGACAGCCAGCGACACAACCTGCTTTAAGCGCTTTTCCTTACTGCTTACTAGGGTTTTCGAAGTACTTTACTTCGTTTTATGGAAAGTACCAGGTATATAGAGCTGCCAAGAGATTTCCGTGCTTCTCGTAAAGCGTGTTTTGGCGTATCGTATGCCTGTTGCTTTCAGGAATCCAAAAACCCGGCTGTATTTTTCTAACGTAAAAAGGCCGCTTAAGAAAGCGGCCTTTGCATATTTATCGTTAAGTGATTCTTTAATAGAAAACCGCCCTGCGGTCTACAATATCCGCTCCTTTTTCAAGCGATTGATACGCTGCCGTATTTGCTCTTGGGCGTAAAGCATTCTGCAAACGGCTTTGCTCATCTGCATAACTTGGTTTTTCGGGGGCAGGCGTTACTTCTGTTACCGTAGCTATAAATACTCCGCGTTCTCCCTTTAGATTTTCGGAAAGGCTGTTTGCCTCCATCGCGGAAATATAACCGAGTACGGCAGGCTCAGTGCCATAAGAATTAAGGGTAGCGGTGGCATAATTCACAGACTGGCTGGATACCGGTCTGCCCAGGCTTTTGGCTATCGCGTTGATGTCGGTACCGGCCTTTCTCGCCTCATCTAATTTGGCAAATAAAAGCGCTGCTTTCTTCTCTTTGATCACTTCGGGTTCTATCTGGCCACGTACTTGCATAGGGTCGGCATAGCCTTCTTCATTTACTTCGGTCATTACGGCCACCACATAAGAACTGCTGCCGTTCGTGAATACCTGCAGGTCGTTTACTTTGGCTTCTTCTCCAAACGTCCATTTCACGATCTCCCGGTTAAAGCCAATACCGCTGATGTTTTCGTCAAAATCCTTTAGCCTGGTTACCGGACGTGCCACATAGCCATTCTGCTCGGCCACCTCGCCAAAGTTCTCTGCTCCGTTAACTGATGAAGCAAAGCTGCTGGCCTTATTGTAAATGTCATTAAGGGTAGCTTCTGAAGGGCTTAGCTCCATGCTGATGTTGGTAAGGCGTATAGCTTCATTTGCGCCTTCCTGATCAGTAACCTGTATAAGATGCACGCCAAAGTTGGTAAATACTTTTCCAATGGTCCCGTTGGGTTGATAGAGTGCAAAGTTCTTGAAGGGTTCCGCCATACCGGAGTTTTTGTTCATCCAGCCCACATTCCCACCATCGGTAGCCGCTACCTGGTCATCGCTCATAGTACGCGCCAGTTCTTCGAATTTACCAGGCTCATCTTGTACAACTTTGAGCAAGCTATCGGCCAAGGCCACGGCTTCCTGGGGTGTTCGGGTAATCGTTTCCGCAGCTCTTTCCGCACCGGCATAGCTTATTAAAATGTGGCTTGCCTTAGCCGAGTCGGGCAGGGTAGTACGTGCTGAAAGCTTTGAAAGGCGATAGTAATTCCCGGCCGCATAGGGACCGCGTACCGTTCCTACGGGTGCGTAGAAAAATGTCGAATCCAGGCCGACCGGCAATTCATCATAGGTATAATAAGGCTGTACTACGGGCAGTTCTGAAGCCTGCACGGCAAACAAGCTATCGTCTTCTGCCTCTGCAAACGAAGGCAGCGAATCATAACGGTTATCTGCCCGGTTGAATATAGCCTGTGGCTTATTGTACTGCATCAGCTCCTGGCTAAGGTTCGCTTTATCTTTGCTGGAGGGCTCTATCGGAAAATTCACGTAGATAATGCTACGTGTATTTTCGGTTTTGTATTTCTCCTTATGCGCATTGTAGTATTGCCGGATGTCGCTCTCATTTACCTCAACGGTGGAATCTGCTATGCTGCTGTAAAGCAAGCCCGTAAAATTTGCCTTCCGGCCGGTATTGTTCCTTATGTATTCTGCTTTAGCCAAAGCGGTGGGCATGTATAAACCTTTGCCGATGGCCATATTGTACTTCTGTTGCAGGGCTTGTGGCCGGATGCTTTGCTCGAACGCGATCCAGCCCTTGAGGTCCTGAGCAGCCTGCGGGTTCTGCGCAGCCTGGTCATACAATTGGGAAATGGCGCGTTGCAGAGCCGCATAACTAAATTGACCGGTAACCTGGTCTTGAAAAGCCGGAACCTGCGTAATTTGAGGGTTGCTTTTCAACAACTCCACAAATTCTTCGTCGGTAACCCTAAACCCCAGCGCTTCATATTGAGCTTTCATGATCTCTTCCTGCACAATCTCATTGTAAGTAGCTGCCACCAATTGGTTATTGGTAACATTCCGCAAAGCGGCATCGCGCGAATTGCTGATGTACGTATCGGTAGTTTTACTTAGCCTTTTTGAAAATTCGTTGATATCAATGGCGGTTCCGTTTACTTCTACTATTGTACTTTCTTGTCCCCGCAATATGGATTGCCCGCTGCCTAACAGGTCCGTCAGGATAAAAGCCAACATGGCCAATCCAATTATGATAATTAATAAACCAGAACGTTGTCTGATGCGCTCTAAAGTCGCCATTCGCTAACTACTCTTTTAAATTTAAGGTTGCGAATATACAAAGCCTGCCCGTAAGTAAATATGTCTTTTTCACTCCTTTTAAACCGCTATATATCAAGGCATTTTTAGCCATTTTGGGGGATTTATCGGATTAGAAATACCATTTATCGAAACTTCTATGTCAATTTGTATACATTAATTGTTACTTTGAATTTGTTAACGTGAGCTGCACAGGCAGAAAGTGAAAACGCTATGGAAACGAAAAAAGACCAGCATAAAGAAGGGGTTATGAACAATATGGATAAGCGCCTTGAAGCAATCAAGGAAATCATTGTTGGCAATAACTTCGAGAAAATTGAGGCTAAGATCAGTCGTATTACGCATAACCTGGAGCAAACCAATGGCCGTGTAATTGATGTAGTGGAGCAACTCAGCGAAGAGCTTTCCCTTTTACGTGAGAATTTCGGGCGCAAGATTGACAAGAACGATAAGAAGTCTTTTGAAGACGATGAGGCCATCCGCAACAAGCTCTTTGCGTTGAAAACTTCTACTGAAGATCAGCTTGAGAAACTGGAAATCGCAGATGAAGACCTCAGCGAGGCACACCGGGACCTTGAAAAGGACCTGCATCTGAAGCACGATATGCTGGAAAAGGATGTAGAGCAGCAGCTTGATCGCATACAGGATGAACTGGAGCAATACCAAAGACCTCTGCTCAATAAGCACGAAGAAGCTTTAGCCCGCCATGCTTCCACGCTGGAGAAGCTGGAAAAGAACCTCGAAGAGCAGGACGGACGTATTTCCGCACTAACCGAACACGTAAAAAAAGTAGACCGCCTCGAAGAGACACTGCAGTCTATCAAAGAAGACTTCAGCAACGGGCTAAACGCTTTGTCAGAAGAGGTAAAAAGCCTAAAACAAAATGATGAGCGCTTGTACAACAGCCTGGCCGAAGAAACGGAAGACCGTAAAACCGATATGGAGCAACTCGAAGCGCGGGTTGCGAATCACAACGGAGAGATAAAGGCATACTTAAGTGAACGCAGCCGGGCCATTGCAGCCAGGCAGGAAAAAATAGAAGAACGCATGGAGGGCCTTGACGACCGCCTTATCGGTTTGCACGACCTGATAGAAGACGATGTGTTTAAGTATTTCGAAGACCTTAAGCACCACAAAAAAGAAAACCGCAAGCGCCTGCAGGAAATGCAGAAGGATTTTTACAACCAAATGGACGAAACCCTGCTGCGTTTGGAAGGCCGTATAGACGGGCTTATGGAGTCCAATACAAGGGAGATCAAAAAGCTCAACAAGAAAGTAAAGAACAAAGAATCGCTAAAACGCACTATTGAAAGGTTAGGAGACCTGCTCGATGACTAAAAAGAGAAATACATACGAAGAGCTCAAACAGATCCTTTTTGAGGAAGAGTTTGAGAATCAGCAGGAGCTGATCGACAAGATCGATGAGTTGCGCAAGGAGATCAAGGAACGTGAACGCCTGGAACTTAACGTTGGCCCTTTGATCGAAGAGCGCCTGGAAGAAATGCGCGTAAATTTTCCGGAGTTGTATGGTGAGATGATCACCAAAACCATTAAACACCAGATCAACGAAAGCCGAGATGAAATGGTAGACGCCCTTTACCCGATCATCGGTAAAATGATCAAGAAGTTTATCCAGAAGGAAATTGAACTGCTGGTAGAGCGTTTTGAACAATCTGTAAACCGCAGTTTTAACCTCAAATCCCTTTTTGGCAAGAAGAAAAGTAAGAATGAAGTAAAAAGGGAGGCTTTGACCGATGCACTTCCGCCTGAGCTGAACGATGTATTTGTAATAGAAAACGAAAGCGGCCTGCTCATGGGCAGCTACTCCAAATACAAGGTGGTAGATAAAGATATGATTGCAGCCATGTTGACGGCCATTAAGAGTTTTGTAGAAGATGCTTTCAATAACCACAATCAAAACCTGGAGTGGATAGAATATGAGACTTATAAGGTCTACATCATTACCTTTAAGCGACTAAGCATCGCCTGTACCATATCCGGTGTTCCGCACAAACAGTATAAAACGGAGCTCGAAGATCAGGTCTTAGAATTCACAAAAGAAATTTTACCAATCTTAGTCCCTGATGATCAGGGAGCTAACACTAAAATAATTGAAGAAAAATTAAATCAGCATTTTCAATACTTTTGACGCTCTACATAAGCCGTCAAAAAAATGATAGAGGTTTCAAAGAAAATTATTCTGGTCGGACACTTCGGAGTAGGTAAAACCAGCCTGGTAAAACAGTTTGTACACAGCATTTTTTCCGATCAGTACCTCACCACAATTGGGGTGAGCATAGAAAAAAAACAAATAGAAGTAAAGGGCACTAAGCTCACTTTCATTATCTGGGACCTGGCCGGAGAAGAATCTGTAGACCGCATGAACGGAGCCTATTTTAAAGGTTCGAGCGGAGCCATCTACGTTTTTGACCTCACCCGTCCTGAAACATACACTACTCTGCACGAAAAGATAAGCTCTATTCCCGCAAAGGTGGGAAAGGAGGTGCCTGTTCTGGCGGTAGGCAATAAAAGTGATTTATTGAGTGACGCGCAATTAGAAGAGATAAAAAACAATCTGAACCACGAAGTATTTGCCTTTACCAGCGCGAAAACAGGAAGCAACGTTGAAAAAAGTTTTATGGAGTTAGGTGAAAAAGTATTAGCATGAAGCTGGATGAATTAAAGACAAAAGCGCTCAATCGCAGTTTTCAGGCCGTAATGCTGGATGGCAATGGGTATATCTTGCAAAGCGATGATTACCTGTTTCCGGTACCCCAGGGAAAACCGATCGATGAAGTAGCGCTTTTCTTTAATGGCTTTAACGAAGTACTTACCGAGGCAGATGATGCGGATTTCCCCATCTTTTACCCCTCCATAGAGCTAAAGTCTGGCGAGCAGGAGCTAACTACCGATTTGCATGTATACAGGCACGACAAGCAACATTTGCTGCTCATTGAAAACCGCACGGCCTGGTACGAAGAGTTTCGACTGATGCAACAGGAAAGGAACCAAAAGAGCCTTGAGAACAGTCAACTCAACGTAACCAATAAGCACCTGGAACTGGAACGTGAGCTCCTGAAGCTGAAAAACAACCAAATGAAGCGCCTGCAGGATTTCAAGTCTGATTTTTTCTCGAAGGTAAGCCACGAGCTGCGCACGCCCATTAGCGGTATAATCGGGTTAAGTTCGTTACTGGAAGACTCCGGAGATAACTCAAAAGAGACGGAGAAATACATAAAATCGCTCAAAACAAGTGCCGGCCATCTACAGAATATCGTAAACGACGTATTGGACATAAGCAAGATCGAGTCGGGGAAGTTTAACCTGAACGACCAGCCCGTTAACCTGGGTGAACTCATTGAGGATGTAGCCCTTTCCTTTTATTACCAGGCTAAAGAAAAGGGGCTGGAACTCAGAACCTATATTGCCAACACCCTCCCTACATGGGTGCAGGCCGATGCCACACGCTTGAAACAGATCCTGTATAACCTGCTTAGCAACGCCATGAAGTTTACCCATGAGGGCTATATTGCCATGCATGCAGGCTATGAAATGGCTGACGATGCAACCTACCGGATCATCATAAAGGTAGAAGACTCCGGTATTGGCATTGAGCCTGAAAACCTGAAGAGAATTTTTGGGGAATACCAGCAGGCCACAAAAGATACACAATCCAAATATGGAGGCACGGGCTTAGGCCTAAGCGTAGTGAAACAACTGGTAGAAATGTATGGAGGCAAGGTTTCGGTGAGCAGCATTCCGGGTGACGGCAGCATTTTTAGCTTTGACCTCATGCTTAAAAAAGCACAAAACCCCAACACCTCTTCTTTGCAGAAATTTAAGCTGCTCAACAAAAACCTGAAAGTACTTATCGCGGATGATGACTCCATCAACCTGATGATCCTCAAAAAGCACTTTGCGGAACAAACTGAGAAATGCACCTTGGTATCCAGTGCGGAAGAAGCACTGGATAAAGCTAAGGAAGACACTTATGACGTAATCATCAGCGATATAAACATGGCCGAAAAAACGGGGATCGAGTTGGCGTATGACCTAAAAGACGAGCCCGTGAAAGTATTCCTGCTCACAGGCGATTTTATGGCCAAGGACCACAAAGTATATCAAGACAGGGTTATTGAAAGAGCTTTTTTGAAACCGGTAAATCCAAACGAATTGTTTGCCGCTATAAACGACCTTTTCTAGTTGCTCTCCATAATAAGGCGCACTTCTTCAATACGCGCGTTGGATACTTCTATTATCTCCATTTGGTAGTCTCCTATATGAAGCCTCTCCGCCTTTTGCGGAATGCTCTCCAAATGGTTCAGAATTAGCCCTCCCAACGTACTGTAGTTCTCCGACTCGGGCAGCGCCAGGTCGTACTTCTCATTTATCTGGGAGATTTCCAGGCGTGCGGAAAATAACCACTCCTTCTCGCTGATGCGCTTTTCGAGCAGGTCTTCTGTATCGTGCTCATCATCGATCTCACCAAAAAGCTCCTCCACTACATCTTCTACCGTTACCAACCCGCTGGTTCCTCCAAATTCATCTATAACCACGGCAATGCTGCGCCTTTCCTTTATAAGCAAGTTGAGCACCTCGTTTGCCGCCATGCTCTCAGGAATAAAGCTAACGGGACGCAGAATAGAGCGTATGTTGTTGGGCCTTTTAAACAGCTCAAAACTGTGCGTATAGCCAATCACATTGTCCATGCTCCCTTTATAAATGAGCAATTTGGAAAGGTTACTCTCGATGAATTTGCTGCGTAAAGCAGCCAATCCTTCCTGTACATCCAGCCCTTCGATCTCCGTACGGGGCACCATAAATTCACGCGCCTTCCGGGCGCTGAAGTCCAGGGCGTTTCTGAATATCTGTATCTCGGCATCTACCTCTTCCTCATCCGTGTGTGTATCGGTGCGTTCCCTTATGTAATTGTCCAGGTCTACTTTGTCAAAAACCTGTTGATTTTGGGTAGTATCGGTTTTTAAAATATACTTCATTACTACATTGCTTACCCAGATCATCAGGCTTACAATGGGCGCGAAAAGCCAGTAAAAAAGCTGCGAAGGCAAAGCAAACAGCTCAAGCAAACGGGTACTGTGCGTACTAAAAACGGCTTTAGGCAAAAACTCGGCCAGCACGAGGATCACAAGGGTAGAAAAAACCGTTTGGAGAAGGAGCAAAAGGTATTCATTGTGCACAAGTTCCAGGTAAGGGTTTAAAAGCTCCGGCATAAACGTACCATATACCACCAGCGCAATGTTATTACCCACAAGCATAGCCGCAATGAAGCGCGAAGGCTTTTTCATCAGTTTGCTGAGCAACTGATAGGAAAAGTTCCCTTTTTTGTTTTCTATTTCAATGTGGAAGCGGTTGGAAGAAACATAAGCGATCTCAATACCCGAAAAAAAGGCAGAAGCCAAAAGGGAAAGTAAAATGACCGTTACAATTACCGCCAAACCTATTGATTTTGTTCCTTGCGGGCTTTATTTGCCTCGTAGCGCATGCGTTGCCTGCGCCTGATAAAAAACATGAGCACGGCAAAAGCACCAAAACCGGCAAAATAGTACAGGGTAACCTGGCCACTATCCCACAAACGGATCACTTCAAAAAGGCAAATGCCGGCAATGACCACCCACGCTATTTCAACTATCTTAAGGAATCTGTTCATCTTGCAAATATATCTCACCTGTAACCTTGGTAATCACCGGATTCTGAAAATTTTCATCAGACTCAAAACCCTCCCCCATTATTACCTTATCCGGAGAGGTGATTTTGGTAAAGGCATTCGAATATAGCTTATGTTCTTTTTCATCCCAAAAAAGTTCTTCCGTATTTAACTGCTCTCCCGCCTCGTTCACGATAACCACGTTTCCATAAGCTTCCCAAAATTTTTTACGGGGGTAGTTTATGGCCCGGTCGGCACGTAATCTTGACCTTGGCTCACCCTGGGCGTTGAAGAACTCTACTTTTATACCCTTGGGGAACCTCATTTCAGGCTCCTCCAACTGTGGGTAGTTCTCGGCTACTTTGGCGAAGAGGTCCAGCCGCTTAAAGGCGCTATCGCTATACGTAAGCGTGAGGTTTTTTTGCACCTCCGTGGGTTCTGGGTTTTCCTGCTCCCCAAAAGTTTTTACTTCGGCTACCTCGTTTTGGCACGCCCATAAAAAAAGCATGGCAACCGAAGCTGCAATGCTCTTTACCATATGGTGCCGGAAACGCATTTTAATAAAACTTCACCGTGATGGTTTCGTTCACAATACATCCGATGGTGTACTTCTCTCCATCTGTATGTCCTAACTGGAAACTAATGGACTTATCAGGTAAGTTTTGTTTGTAGTTGGCAATCAGCCTGCCTGCCTTTTTGGATACATCGGGGTCAATACTGCGTGCGTATTCCAGTTTATTAATGGCTGCCCAGTATACCGCCTTCTTTTCAAAAACGTTATTTCCACAGCTTTGCTCTGCGGCCGCATACAATTGAGCGATCAATACATAGGGGTCGCCCCAGTTCTTCCTGAGCGAGGCAGCTTTTAACGCTGCATTTTTGGCTGCTCCGTAATTTCCTGTTTTTAAATAAGCCGAAGCGATGCGCATTTGATCCGCAGAGGATTTTTTAGGGTCTACTTCCTGGTTCGAAGCCTCTTGAAAGTAATCCACCGCCTTGGAATAGTTGCTTCTTCTATACGCCAACAGTCCCATCGCCCGGGCCGCCCCTACGGAAGGTTCCAGTTGGTAAAGCGCTTCGGCAATCTTAAAGAAAACGGGGTTATCCGTACAATCCTCAACTTCACCTTCGTCATTACGCTTTTCTTTTCCCAGCATTTTTGAAGCCCTGCGCAACCATACCGCATCTTCTTTATGGGCTCCGAATGTTTCCTCGTTATACAGGATCGCAAGCTTCTCACAAGTAGAGATCGGGGCCAGGATCTTTTCGGCATTGCTTTCTACCGTTTCATAGCGTTCCAACTCGCGCTGTGCTTTTTCAAGCTCCTTGCTTTCTTTATCTGTTATGGTGGTATCGGCTACTTTGGCCTCAAGTAAGGTGATCCTCTTGTTTAACACATTGTTGTTTACCTCAATACCCTCCAATACAATGTTGTACGAATTGAATACGTCATTTACATCGTATACCTTATTGTTGAAAAGGCGCACAGCCGTTTTAAAATAGCCGTCATAAAAAGCCGCGTCCTGCTCCGGGCCACCCACTTCGAGTGCCTCAATAAACAACTGATGTGCGGTGCGGATGCTGTCCGGATAATACTGGATCAGATCCAGCGCTTTGCGGTACTTTACGTAATCTATTTTCTCGGGGTAGTAGGCAATACGTTGGTCGTAGATGTCCAGCAACACGGTTACCAGAGAGTCTTTTTCCCGGTCGCTTTTTGCTCCTTTAATAGCCGTTTCTACAAAGTAAGGGCCATATATATATACCGACTTGGAATAGCCTCCGCAGTTGGTAAACACATAGCTCCAGGCTTTAAAGGCCGTTGGGTCGCCAAAATTCTTAGCCCTGGCCGTAGGCACAAAAATCTGCAGGTTTTCTTCGCACACGATATCGTCTTTGGACGTTTGTGCGTTAAGGCTTCCGCTAAACACGGAAGATATGATCATTCCCAAAATCAAAAGTGACTTTCTCATGTCTCTCTTACGTTAAATATTTATCTGTATTTGTATTTAATGAACCACTTATCGTTAAGCGTAACCCCTATAAAAAAGTTTAGGTAATTCTCCTGGATCAATCCATCGCTAAGGGTTCCCCGCCTGCCCAGCACAATGCCCGTATTGATGGTGCTTGCCTTCACCTCGCCAGGGGCCAGGCTCTTTTGACGGATCGGTAAACCAAACCCAATAGTCATGCCATAATCATCAATAGCGTTGCCGTTCAGATTTAAAGGCGTTCTCTCATAAAATGCTCCGATGCGGTACTCTACTTTGCTTAAGAAGTTGTTGCTGCGCTCCAGCTTCTCAAAGGCCAAACGGGGTGTAATTACCCCACCAAACTCGGCTCTGAAGCCATTCTGCAAGCCCTGGTTGCTGCCCAATACGTCAGAAAATTGGCTTCCCATCCGCTGTTCAAAGTCGGCACTGATCAACCAGGAGTGCGTAAAAGTAAGTTCGTTCGTTTTTCCGTAGCTCACCCCTACTCCAAAATTCCCGGGTAAGGCAAAGGTGCTTTCCCGGTTGCTGATTACCGTAAGGCTGTCTATAGGAAATTCCTGGCCGCTTGCGTTGGTTTGATACGTATAAATGGTACGGTTGGTATTGGCGTTCAAAGTGGCCCGGTTTGAAAAGGTGAGTCCCAGGCCAAGCTCCCTGTTGTTAGCCAATGCGAGGTGATACTGCGCCCCTCCTTCTACCGTAAATCCCCTGATATTATCCGAGTACACAGAGCGCGTATCGTAGGGCAATTGTGCACCGTTAAATACGGTACTGTTGCTTTCTTCCAGCCTGCCAAACACAAAGGCGGTATTTATGCCCAGGCTAAGCCCTTCGGCTACCTCAAACGCATTTCCCCACACCAATTGGTTAAGTCCTCCGCTTCCCTGGCTATTGTCCAGCACGGCCGTACTGTCTGCCAGAAACCTATTGCTGGAAATGTTATATCCTTTAAAACTGTATGGTTTCAAGACCAATGCACTCCCCCACCATGTGTACAGGGGAACCCCAACGGCAAAATAACGTAGCCCTGCACTATAATTGCGAATGGTAAAATCAGGAGATTGCTGACGTTGCTCGAGAAGGCCTACCTGCACACCCAGCTCAAAAGTAGTTAGCGCCAGGGCGCTGTAGCTGGCCGGGTTATTCAGGTTTATATTCATCGGATCATAGAGCGCCAGGTTTGCTCCGCCAAAACCGATAGCCCGGGCAAAATCAGGAGCAGCGAGATCTCCCGCTCCCAGACGTGAATACGGAGAAACGGTGTTTACCTGGGCCGATGCAAAAAGTGTGAAAATAAAAAAGGGGACCAAAAAAATCCCTCTTAAGCGGTTAGGCATTATCCTCTAAAATAAAATTGAGTCCCTGTACTATCAAATCAGGCGCTGCAAAGATGCTATTTTTTACCATACCTGCAAGGTACGCCAGGTCACCCCCGGTAAGCAGGGTGATCATACCAGGGTAACGCGATTCATAGGCTTGTATTGTAGCCCCTACTTCCGCCTTGAAACCGTTTACCGCCCCGCTTTGCAGGGAGCCCACGGTATCCGTTCCGATCAAAGCCACCTCTTGTTCAGGCTCTATCAAGGGCAGGCGGGCGGTAAAGGCATGCATCGCTTTGGCCCGCATGTATAAACCCGGACTTATGCTTCCTCCCTCGTATACCCCCTCCCGGTTTAAGAAGTCGCAGGTTACACAGCTGCCTGCATCAATCAATAATACATCCTGTCCGGGGTACAGCCGGTAAGCGGCCGCTACCAGGGCCTTGCGGTCCATGCCCCAGCTACCGGGTGTTTTATACACAGATCTGAAGGGAACAGGGGTATCGGGAGTTAGAAAAAGCGGATCGTGCAAGTGTGGCTTTAACGCTTCGTAAAAAGCCGCCTGGCCTACCCCCGAATAAATAGAGCGTGCATACGTCCACCCCAAAATGCTTAACTGGTCCAGGCATTGTGCTGGTGTGGCATCCGTTAAGTAATGTTGTGCAAGCAAATTCCCCTCTTTAAAAAGCGCCATACGCAAGCGGGTATTGCCCTGGTCTAAAATTAGATTCACTGAAAATCAATAAGATGCTTGCAAATGTAGAAAAGACGAAAGATTTATTTGCCCGCAAAGGATCAATTGCTTTAAATTTGCCGCCCCAATTGGGAGCTAGGTGCCTTAGCTCAGTTGGTAGAGCAAAGGACTGAAAATCCTTGTGTCCCTGGTTCGATTCCTGGAGGCACCACGAACAAAGCAGAGTGTGAGAGCGAGAGCGAACCACTCTGCTTTGTTTTTTCTTCGCGCCTGTCTGCCGTCAGGCAAGGCTCGCTCTACAACCTCATAACATTTGAATTTCCAAAACTTACTGTGTACCGTAAAGCTGAAGCATTTCCCTTTAGGATTGCCGAAGGTATTTTAGAACCAGAAGGTCTAAACAAGGTATCATTGAGACCTATTAGGAAGAGCTTCGTTAAGCATAATCCTGGATAGCGCAGAAGGTTCCAGCCGTTTTACTTCCCATCCCGAAAAAATGATATGGTCATTGCAAGAGGATAATGATTTGAATGTGTAGCTGCTTTAGACATACTCCGAAAGCAAAGCGTGTTGCAGATATAAGAAAAATAAACGCACCTTTTGGCTAACTTGGGTGTGTTTATGCAAACGTTATATTCAATTATCTCACAGAATATAGACCCTAAAATGAAAACATAGTTTTTATAGGAGTACTGATTGTGTCAACCATACAGGTTCACACGCAATACAAATTCAACCATGAAGTAATGGCTATTCGTATAAAAAGTCGTCTTTAAAAAGAAAAGAAACGAGTATGACTCAATATATATCGGAGACTTATGAATAAAAAGACATCCAACAGAAGAAGCTTTCTTAAAAAATCAACCATCGCAAGTGCGGCATTACCCTTGTTTGCCGCAGGATGTGATTTATCGACTACGTTCGTCTCCACCTCATCCGCAATCGATTACGAGCCTGTTGATGCGGCAGCCAAAAAATCCATCATTAATACATCCAAGTTTACCGAACCTTTAATTATGGATAAAATTGAATTGCTTCGATATGAAGACAACTTCATCTGTAGAGTTCGGACTAATTCAGGAGCTGAAGGCATCTCCGTCAGCAACAACATGCAGATGATCTCGCTTTACCCCATTTTCCTGAACAGGATTCAGCCTTTTTTTGAAGGTAAGGATGCACGTGATCTGGAACAGCTGCTGGAGGAAGTGTACGTACACAAAAGTAACTATAAGCTTCAGAGCCTGGCAATATGGGTACCGCTCGCAACCCTGGAGTTTGCCATCCTCGACTTGTTGGGAAACGTTGCAAACCAATCCATTGGTGAAATACTAGGTGGGGTGTATCACCCGGAAATTTCAGTCTACCAAGCAAATAATCACAGAGGTAAAAGCGCAGAAGAGAGCCTTTATGAGATCATTAAAAATGTCGAAAGCAGCGAGGCGAAAGCAGTCAAGTTCAAACTTGGAGGCCGGATGAGTGCTCCGGAGAAACCAGCAGGTCGGTCTGAGAAACTCATCCCCATGGTGCGAGAGGCTTTTGGCGCTGAAATGGTCATCTATGCGGATAGCAATGGAAGCTATGATGTAGAAGAAGCCATCCGAATTGGCAAGATCTGTGAGGAATATCAATTTGACTTCTACGAAGAACCTGTTCCTTTTGACTGGTACGAAGAAACTCTTCAAGTCAATCAAAGCCTATCCATTCCAATTGCAGGCGGTGAGCAGGAACCAAGTATGCGAAACTTCAGGTGGCTTATTGCGCACGATGCGCTGGATATTGTGCAACCAGACATCTTTTACTTTGGTGGCATGATCCGTTCTATGCGTGTAGCACGGATGGCTGAGGCAAAAGGCAAGCTGTGTGTTCCACACATATCCGGAAGCGGGCTAGGCTATCTATACATGGCACATTTCGTCTCGGCAGTGCCCAATGCAGGACCCTATCACGAATTCAAAGGATTGAATAATGAGCTGCCTTTCGAATGCCCGACTTCGGATCTTACCAGTAAAGATGGAAAAGTAAAGGTTCCTACGGGACCCGGCGCAGGCATTGCGATTGATCCGGAGTATGTGATCAAACATAAACCGGTAAATGCGTAAGCTCCTTTAAATCAATTGTTAATTTTATTCATTGGTTCGATACTGTTGCCTTCACCTCTAAACCCGCAGGGTTAAGCCGATTCAAATGAATCGGCTTTTTTATTAAGTTAGCATGTCTGTATTGTCTTTAACCTTATTGTTTTCGAACAACCACCTTACACTCCTCTTCGACAGTTTTGACGCATCCGGATCAGAGCAGAAAAAGTTCCCTTCACTTCGAAAGGTACATGGTACTGACGGTTTTGTATTCAATGTTGTTGGCGGTATCGCGCCACGTAATCCATTCCAGCTCCATCGACTGACCAGGAACCTTAAATTCAAGATAGGTAGTATCTTCCGTACTGTTGAAGTCCAGATCAGTTAAAGCGTAGTGGTTACTAATGCGTGAAAAAATCGAAGTATCTACGCTCATATTTTTAGTCTGGATGACAAGGTTTGCCGTAGAAAAGTCCAAAGTATGGGGCATGTTCACTTCTACTATACTGATCATAGGAGTATTGTTTTCAAAATTTACCGTTCCTACGGAATCCACCCTCCATATTCCCGATATGCTGTTTTGCAAAGCAGGCGTTGAGGGGCTGTCTTCTTCCTTCGCACATCCGTAGGCGATCAGGATCACTAATAATAGGTAGTGCGGTTTTTTCATAGTATTCAATATTTGTTAAACTTCCATGCTTTTTTCTATGTGGAGGGCTTCTACCATATAAGCTACACCAAAACAAAAACATCGGCTGGTTCTATTGAAATTAATTTGTACCGGTGCTTTTTTCAAAATGGCGGTTTTTCGTAAAAAGAGCCATGAATGTAGGTATTAAAGGAATTCGTATGGATTATTAATTATCCTTTTCTTTAGGTTGTCATTTTGTTGCAAAAACCAAGGCATTAATACACATGTAAATATGTAAAAGCCCGTACACAACACCTTCTTCAAAACCAAACTTAACTATATTAAACCCCAGGGTATTGCAAAAGGCCATTCCGCGAATGACAGGGCCTGTCTCGTATTGCCCTCAAAAAGCAACAGCCTCCCGCTCCACCGCTTCGGCATAGAGTTTTTGTAAGCGGGTAATCAGCTCTCCTTTTTGGCCCCTGCCGATTATACGCCCATCGACTTCTTTGATCCAGCTTAAGGCACCCATGGTTCCCGTGGTAAAGGCTTCATCCGCGGTATATAGTTCGGCCAGACTGATGTTTTTCTCATGCACGGGAATCGCATTATGTTGAGCCAGTTCAATCACCTTAGCACGGGTAAAACCGGGGAGGCAAGCTTCCGGCAGAGGGGTAAAAAGCGCCCCCTTCCCAACTATGAAAATGTTGGTGGCATTGGTTTCTGCAATAAAGCCGTTTACATCCAGCATAAGTGCGTCATCGGCCCCGGCATTATTGCCTTCGATCTTTGCCAGGATGTTGTTCAGCAGGTTGTTGTGGTGGATCTTTGAATCCAGCGTAAAAGGCGGGTTTCTTCGTATGCTGGACGTGACCAGCTTTAAACCGTCTTCGCCATACACAAAACCTTTGTATTCCGGCAGCACGATCAGCGTACACCCCAATGTATTGAGCCGGGGGTTCATCCCACTGGTCGTCTTTTTCCCACGGCTAAGCGTAAGCCGGATGTGTACTCCGTCCGTCATGTTGTTTTTCCGAAGGGTATCGAAAAGGGCAGCTTTAACTTCATCCCGGGTGGGCAGCTGTTCAAAACACAAGATGTGTGCCGAAGCAAACAAACGATCTAGGTGTTCTTCCAGCTGGAAGATCCTGCCTTTGTATACCCGCAGTCCTTCCCATACCGCATCGCCTCCCTGCACTGCGCTATCAAAAGGAGAAACCGTTGCTTCTTCACGTTTTACCAAACCGTTTACGTACACATAAGTGTTTTCATTTCTCGGGTCAGGAAGGTTGTATTTGCTCATATTGCTTTATTTTTTGAAAAAGATGAACGCTCGAAGTTAAAAGGGGTTGCAGGTGATCGGGCACGCGGTATGCTTTATTCCGGAGAGACTTTTGAAAACCCGTGCTTTTGTGCACATTCTCATACCAGTATTTGGCCCAAACACCGTCTTCCGGTTTAGGACCGGCAGGCCAGGTAAGCATATCTGTTAAAAAAGGAATTTCCAGGTAAGCACACAAAGCCCGTAACGCTTGTTCCGGATTGGCCACCACATCATCGGAATCGAGTATGAAAAATGGCTGCTCCTCCCGGTTCAAAAACTCCAGAATACCAAGCTGGTGTTTATATCCCAGGTCCAGTTCCGTAGGGGCTTCTATGTGTTGCGTATAGCTGGACAGCACCCGTGCCGGATGGCGGATCAAAATAATGTTTTTATAGCGCAACAAACTTTTCAAAGAAAGCCCGGTGATGTGATTGGCCATGTTTTTCAGAAACAGGTACGGTTGGTGGGCAGGTTGCTCAAAACTTTTCAGCAGTTTCCCGCCATCCGTTTCCATCTGCGCCAGCACCTCCTCCCGCGAAGGGCGCCAAACCCCGGTATGTTCCAGGAAATGACCAAAAAGCGGCTCGTCCAGCACGTTCATATCCGGCCGCTGCCCAAAAGCATACATCAAAGCTGTAGAAACGTTCCTTGGGCCACTCCAGAGGGCCATGATCGCAGGTGGCTTAATCGGCATACTTAGAAAAATTTGATACCCTGTTGCGAAAAGCTGTCGGGGTTTGTCCTTTTAATTGCTTAAAAACTTTGTTGAAGTTACTGATGTTTTCGAAGCCACTGCTGTAGGCTATTTCTGAAATGTTGTTTTTAGTATGCAACAGTTGGGCGCAGGCATCTTCTACCCTTAACTTATTTAAAAAGGCGATATACGTGAGTCCGGTATGCTGTTTAAATACCCTGGAAAAACGGCTTTCGCTTAAATTGATCTCCCGTGCAGCACGGGCAACACTTATTTTCTCCTTCAGATGACCTAAGGTAAAGTTGATTACTTTTTCCATTCGGTTGTTACCCATGTAAACCTCTGGTGCATTCTCCAAAGCTACATTCAACCATACTTTATCGGGCACCTGCATCAAGCCATTTAAAATCCTTAACACCGAAGCTAATTGCCCCAGTATATGTTTTTCCGACAGGCATTGGTCTATTAAAGGGCTTACCCTGGTGGCTGATCTTCCCGAAACCAGTAAACCCCGCTTAAGATCAGTAAAAAAAGCCTTTACATCTCTCAGGTTGTTTGCGTAAAGCGTATCCAACCCAAACAGGCTTTCTTTAAAATACAAACTGGTACACGAAACAGGCTGGTGCATGCTGCTGGCTTTTTGCATAAGGTGCGGAATGTCTTTTCCTATTACGATAATGGCTCCTTCTTTAAAATTCTGGATCTGGTGACCCAACAAAAGCGTACCACTTCCTCTATTGATGAGGCTTATTTGTACCTCTTCGTGGTAATGAAAGTGCGCATAAAAATTAACTGCCTCCTCCTTTACTATCCGCAAAGGTTGATTGTGAAGCATAGGGATGTTAAAACGATGCGCTTTCATAAAAACTAAGCCATTTCTGCTACCAAATAAAGCAAAATATTCATCTGCAACAATACCACCAGCAGTATAGTATCAGCATTTAGTCTTTATAGCAAAACATACGCAAAAGAGCAGAATAGCGGCAATAGTGGGCAGGAACATACCGTAACCGACACTTGTGTTTCTGTAACTTTCTGTTTTATAACCGCATAGCAAAACATCATTTGTTTTGTGTGCATCAAATCCAAATTGCTATGAAAAAAATGAGTGTGTTGTTCTGCAGTGGAGTGTTGCTGCTAAGCTGTAGTAAAGAAGTAACGCAAGGCCGCTCACTTGCTCTTGATGAGCAGGCCCTTACCGACCTTACGGATATACCGGATCACTATCGGGAAGCCGCATCGTACTTCGACTTTTATGGTCCTACAAAAGAGATGCGCTACTTTACCGATACCCGGCTCAACAAAGAATTTCTTCTGGTGAACCCCTGCAGGGCCTATGAGATAACGCCCTCTATTGCCAAAAGACTTGAAGCGGAGCTACAGCAGGCGGATAAGACCAGTCAGCAAAGAAGCAATAATGTGCATGCCGATGTCTTTAACAGTACAGTACGCTTGCAACTGTACAGCAATATAACCAGCAACAGCGCGTACAATACAGCCTGGAACCACGCCATAAACCAAATGAACGCGGTAAGCGACTGTAGAATTGATTTCAGTAAAACTTCAGGAAGCAACAAGATCTACGTACAACGTTATTGGTCCTGGTTTGAAACCAACCACACCACGGCAGTAGCCGTAGCCCGTTATACACAATATGGCAATAAATGGCGGGTGTAAGACATCCGGATCAACGGTAATAAAGAGGGGGAAGCCTGGAACGATACCGACCATAAAAAGCGTACCGCCATTCACGAGCTTTGCCATGCTGCCGACCTGCAACATTGCAACAGCGGCAGCCACATTAGCGGAACCACCAGTGGCTGTGGTGATGGCGCCTCGGTAATGTATGTCCCTACTCCCTGGAGTCCCAACCCCTATTTGAGTGGTAACGACAAAAAGGCCCTGCGTACTCTTTGGCCCGACTAAATCAATACCGGGAACCACAATACCCGGTTTTTACACCTTATAAGTGGGTATTGTGGTTTTATCTCCGGAAGACCTCTTTTTTACGATACGTATTACCTTTACCTAAACTCAAGCATTAATGGATCAAACGCTACCTCCCTTTCATTTGGCTATACCCGTTACAGACCTACAAAAGGCCCGGAGTTTTTACCGGGATGTGCTGGGTTGTGTTGAAGGTCGTTCCGGCGATCATTGGGTGGATCTTAACTTTTTTGGCCATCAATTGGTATTGCATTAAGACAGGCAGTAGGTGGTGTATGGGATAATAATCACGTACATTACGATATACTAAGAGATGCATTAACTGCAAACCTAGGTGATGATTTAACAACCGGCGCAACTGCTAACCAAGAGGTTGAAATGTCATTTACTGGTTCATTAGATGGTAACTGGAATTCAAGCAACCTTAATGCTGTTGTAGTATTATGGAGAGTTAATTCTAGTAATCAATCTACTCTTATTAACGCTACTTCAGTTAAGATACAATAATTAACAAAAGTACTTATAAAAAAGCCCGACCAGATGGTCGGGCTTTTTTAGTTTATTGGTTTTTATTGTATAATAATCTTTCTGGTTTTAACACCATCAGCATTTTTAACTCTAATAAAGTAGATACCTTTATCAAATCTGGTTAAGTCAATGTTTGAAACCTCCGTTTCAATATTATTAACCGTCATTACTTCTCTTCCCACAGCATCTACTATGGTGTAACTAGTTTCCTCAAGGTTGTACCCTTTAAGCTCTAAGTTAAACACATCGCTACTTGGGTTAGGGTAAATGTTAATAGATGACTGTACAGCGTTTACTGGCATTGTAGATGTAGTTGTTCCTTTCTTACATTGAATTATATTAATAATGAATTCAAAATGGGCTACAAGACAGCCATCTTTATCATAGACTTTTACAAACTCACTACCTCCCTCTTCGGGGCATATGGTATATGTAGCTTCGCTTGAGCCAGAAGGGCTCCACTCATATATATAATCAGGTAAAACAGACATAAATTGAGATGGGTCCAATGTCACACACTGTCCAGCACATACATTTACCGTTTTTTGCTGGATAAGTATATTAGCTTCTGTAAGTGATACTCCTGTGCCAAATTCTTCTTTACAACCATGTTGGTCATAGCATACATAAATAAGTGGATCAGGGTTTGGATTCAAGTCAGTTGCGCATATGGTTCTGCTACCAGTAAATAAAGGGTCATCTTTCCAATATCCATTTGGACAGCTCCTCGGAGCCACAGTTATACAAGCCGGGCATTCTTCTTCATTTACTATTACTGTCGCGTGGGTAGTTCCTACACCTTCTACGCTATAAGTTTTTGAGAAACAATCTCCATTAGCATCAGTCCACTGTAACTCATATTCTCCAACGTTAAGTATATATATCCCTGGAACCATTTCATCGTATTCATCGTTAGTTATTATTTGTGGGTTTGATGAGCCCATTGGAACACCTGCAATGTATGAATCACCAGGACATAGGAAGATATGTTGAGGAGGTAATATATTAAGCTCTATAACACAGTTAATAGTATAAACTACACATCCATTAACATCATATACAGTTGCTGTATAAACTCCTTCTGCAGCAGTTATTGATATTGTTGAGCTTGGAGGGTTAGAATTATCCCAAACAGAAAGCCCATTTGGAAATAAGGGTAAATTATTAGCTGTTAGAATATTAGTAATATTGAGTGTTAACTGTTCATTGGGGCATGCTTTAATTGTATGATTGACTGTTTGTGGAGGTGGACTAAAAGTTACATTAATAATTGTGGTACACGTACATCCATTTTGATATGTTTTGGTTACTTGATATGTGCCTGGCTCGGATACATATAGCCTGTTGTATTCATCTACGTCTCCTTCATCTGGTGGTACCCCATTTTTTAGCCACACATAACTTAATACATTATCATCATGACAACTCGTTGGGGGAGCATACCATCCGGGCTCACAGAAATTCTGGTTAATAGTTTGTGGTTGATTTTGGATGACAGTGACATTTACAGTATTACAACCAATAAGGCATCCGTCGTTAGAATAACAATTTCGCACATAAGTAGCATCAGTAGTTGGGCTAACTACCCAAAGTGGACCAGGTTCAATAGGGTTACCAACAGTTTGAGTAAAATTACTAGGGTTTAGGCAGGTTGATGTCACCTCAGCCCAAAGGTCAACAGACTGACCGCAAGATATAGTAACATTATCAACTGAACAGGATATAGTAGCAGTTGATCTCCTTCTTACATCAACGTCATCAATAAACACTACCTTTTCTGCGCCATTAACAAATGGTCCTTGATCATCAATTCTAAATTCAATTCTGTTATAACCTGCTGCAGCCATAGCTGGAGTTATTGTAAAGGTTGTAAAATGTAAGTCCCACATATTTGAAACATCAACATGTGGAGAGAAGTAAATAGCCTCCTCTGAATTTAGGTCTCCATCTATTCTTAAAACTACCTCTATCATGTTATTGGGATGCACAACTGTAGGTTGGCAAGGGCCACTACAATAATCTTTGGGTGCTCTTGCTCTGAATTTAAGTTCATAAGTTCCCGGGCAAAGAGGTTCTGTAAATCGTCCTAAGATGCTTTCTCCCTCTTGAGTACCACTAAAAAACATGCCATTAGTACCAATAAGGTGCGCAAATCTGTCCCCATCATAAGCACTTTCAACACTTGTTGGTGGAATAGGGGCGGTATAGAGATCATTTCTGAAGTTAGGAGGAGGTCCGAATGTAGTACCAGGAGCAATTGAATAATCAAATATATCTGGTGTGCCTCCAACAAGAAATTGGGGTAGCCAAATTCCAGAATTTTGAGTATAGCCGGCAGTCCAATTGGTAACCCAATTATGTACGAAACCTTCATTATAGGGTGGTTGAGGTGGCGTTCCTGCCTCAAAGCTACCATTCATTACAAGGTTTTGAGCCAAGGCTTGAGATTGTAGTAGGCATAATGAGAGCATCATACCTAAGTAAAGTGTGATTTTTTTCATAATTGTACAATCTTGGTTATTAGCAAATATCGTTATTGATAAATCTATAAAGAAAATATCTATATGATGGTTTGGTTAATAATTAGATGTAAATATCTAAATTAGTTGCATATCACTTTGTAAAGCGACAATAAGTAAATTTTTACTTCTTCAACTGCTCTCGTAAGGCAAACATCTCATCACGCAAGCGAGCGGCTGAAAAAACGGAAAATGCTGTAGACGGACATCGTGTTCCAGTACCTCATTTTGGAGTAGTATTGCCCTGGGAACAATGGGAGGTATTAACCAAAAGGCTACAGCCCCACGTTAATTTTATTGTTAAACCCTACATTCGCTTTAAAGGTAAAGCTGGTGAGCAGGCCACCCTGTTTTTTTATGATCCCAGTGGAAATGCATTGGAGTTTAAAGCCTTTCGAAACCTTGAACAACTCTTTGCAAAAGAGCAGAAGGCTTAGGTAGCTCCGGTAAGCAATGCCTCCTTTTACTCTCTGGTATGCTCTACTTGTGCCGAAGGCAGCAATGAAAAGGCCTGTATTACTTTGTGGATGTTTTTAGCCAGGGCCTGCCTGCCATCATTCGAACCCCAATAATGTAAGGCGCAAACCCGGTAAGGTGCAGGGCCTGCCACCCATACGGCACCGCTATCTCCTCCAACCGATAAGATCCCGTTCCCTTTAATGTCTACCTTACTCTTGTTATAGCCTCTCAAGATGCCTTTTGTCCATTTTGCACTACCTGCTCCGTATTTATACAAGGACATCCCTTTCTGTAAAGCTGTAGCATCAAGTTTTATCATTTCGTGTTCACGTACCTGGTAGGGTTTAAACACCAGGTTTGGGTCAGCCGTATCCAGCTCGATCAAAGTAGCATCCAGCGAAGCATGAGTAGCGCCCACTTTTCCAATGGGAACAAATCCGCCTCCTTCCTCTTCCGCCTCCACTTCTACCGGGTCTCCCGCTTGCCCCTGAACCGGGTCCTGCTTAAAGCCGTATAATACGTGGTGATTTGTGAGCCCCAATAAGCGGCCACCTGTGTTTCGTACAACAAGGCCCAGCGTACCTGATCCCCCTGTCCGCGCATTTCGGATGCGCATGCCTCCGGTTATAACCATAATCGACCTATTATTGAATGATCCAACCCATGGCTATAGTACCCCAGCCGTGTGGCATGGCGCCTGATTTCTTAAACTCCTTTGACCGTCCCCCAAACCCGATTCTCAGGTAGGTGGTCCTGAAAATGAAGTTTGCGTTTATGTCCCAAAGCACGGTAAGGCGTTCTATTTCATCTCCGCTAAGGGTGTAAGTGCTTTCGGCCTCCCAGGGCAGACCCTGCAATAAGGCATTATACCCCCACACATTTCCCCTGATGCGTGCATCCAGGAAAAACGAAAAACGGGATTTCCCCAGTTTCTCTGAATCGTATTGATCAAGCTCTTCCTCCCCGGCCGGCACAGGGCCATCCCGTTCCGCGCGTCCTATGTTCAACCCAAAAGTATTGGGAATAGATTGATTTTCAGTATTCGGGGCTTTGCCCAGGGTTATCCCCAGCACGCCCTGCCCCCGGGTATATGTACCTACCGAGCCACCAAAACCAAAATAAGGCGTAACCCAGCCGGGTTTATCCGGGGCTTCCCCGGTAAAGATGTAAGACCAGGGTGCATAAGCCATTGCTTCATAGCTGCCAAAAAGCCCGAAGCCGTCACTCACCTGTGTGCGCCACCCCAAGGGGTTGGGACGTGCGCTCGTATCGGTTACCCGTTGCCCGCTGTGAATGGCGGTTTGTACAAACTCTGCAATATGCAGCCCCAGCACATCCAGAGTAAAAGATGTTTCCAACATCCATGGGCTGGTGGCTCCTCCATACACCCGGCCCGATTTAATAAATAAGGTAGAAGCATAAGGGCGATCGGTAGTGTCTGGTACGGTCAACTCCAGGTTTTCGGGGGTAAAAGCACTTACGCCAAAACCGAAAACAGGGCGGAACTCGTCTAATTGCTGCCCGTTTTTTTCCGACAGTAAGCCGCGTTTGGTCTTACCAAAAAGAGTTTGGTCTATGCCCGCAAGCACCCAGGGAAGTCCTAAAATCCTGGAATTAGTTCCCCCGCCTATCCACAGAAGTTGCGCCCCCATAGTGTAGTTGGCATCCCGGTTGGGGCCTATCAGGTTAAGAAAATCCTGGTCCGAAGACAGGATAAAACCAGTTACTCCTCTTTGCGTACTCCCACAGCCATACTTGGGTTTGATCTTGCAGGGGCAAGCGGCAGTATCCCGGGCTTCATCGCTAACCTGATCTTCAATGGGCTGTCCCCAACAACTAAAGGAAAGCAGTAATGCACTTGCGTAAAGGATTGGTTTCATGTGGAGATGGTTTGTATTAAAGAACATCTAATGTATTGAAATGCGCTCTTTTAAACCCAGCCACCAGGACGAAGCGCCTTTACTTTTTAGTACGCTGCACTCTTTCTTTAGTCATTTGTTGTCCGGTTACTTATTTCCCTTCATTTAATTTAACATGAGTAATGTTTAAGAATAAAATAGCAGAGTTTTGTCATGTCGAGTGAATTTTCGCAGAAAACTTGTATTTGTCCCCAACAATGTTGGCGGATCGAGACAGGCAAAATGACTTGTTTTCAGCCTGTCCCGCTACTGCGGGAATACATCACGCCTGTGGCGTGGCACTCCTTT
>JANQPD010000039.1 GCA_028285465.1 Owenweeksia sp.
TGTGCGTCTTAAGATCATTTGATGCATTTCATCCGGCAGAGCAGTGCTTAGCTCCCCATTTCCAGCGGAAAACAGTTTTACTTTTCTTTCATCGGTAAGAACCCGCCAACTGTAGCCGGTTTTGTCTTTATCCAAGGCGCTGGAAAGGCAACAAGGTAGGGTTCTTGCGGCTTCACCTCTTTTTTCCCACTCCCTTCGACTACAAGTGCAAGCATACAACCGCTCCTTTTGCCACAATGCCTCCAGGGCGGTTTCATACAGGTCTATGCGGGCATGTTGGCTCCAGTACTCTTGAAAAGAATGCATATCCTCGGGGCCTTCATCCCAAGCAATACCCAAAAAGTCAAGCGTTCTAAAGATGTCTTCGGCATATTCAGGCCTGTAGCGCGCTTTATCTATGTCATCAATACGCAACAACAAGCGGCCCTTTCGTAGTTTTGCTACAAGCGCAGTGAGTATAAAAGAGAAGCAGTTGCCCAGGTGTAGGTATCCACTGGGTGTAGGCGCAATGCGGGTTTTCAAAGTGGTGATCACCAGACAAAACTACATGCAAATAGGTTTAGGGCAAGTTCTTCCTGTCGGCTATAAAAAAGAAATCCCGCTTACGCGGGACTTCTAAACCAAATAACACTTATGAAAAATCTAAGCCGCTGCTTGCTTAGAAACGATATTTCCGATACCACATCGGAAAATATTTTGTTTAACTTTTAATCAAAAATATTAAACAAAGGGGATTTAAAAAAGTTCTTGCCTACTTAAGTTATTAAAGCATAGGTAGAATTGATCAGGCAAGAAGCAACTTTCATGGATAACAGGTAGGGGCTATGTAAACCCTGCTTTAATTATTTAGAGAATATCTAAATAGCCTTGCGCAACTCCTTTCCAAACCGTAGATTTGCCGCGCTATTTTTAAATGGTCTAAATAATATTTAAATGAAAAACCTATTTCCCTTTTTCTCTCTTATTGCCATTCTCGGTCTGGCTTCTTGTAGCAAAGAAGACACTGCGGAAGATCCGAGCAACATCGTTTTACCCGCCACTTATGATTTTGAAAATGTAGACTACACCGGTCAGCAAAACCGGCTGGATATGCTTAGCGAAATCGTACGCTATATGAAAACCGCTAATAAAGGGGATGAGGTATCAGCCACCCAGCTTCAAAATATGTTCGCCAACAGTGGCTATACATGGAGCAAACCAGAGCTGAACAACACCACTAAGCAACTCGCCAACAAAATTGCAGATGGCGAACAAACGCTTATGGGAAGCTATTTCAACGATTTGGAAGCCGCAAGTAAAAGTACCACCCCGGGGAGCAACGGCACAGCCGGTCTGGTAAGCTCCTCAGATGGTTCTAAAACATACCTCTTTGACGAAAATGGCCACGAACCTCTTCAATACATTGAAAAAGTTAGCATGGGGGTCATTTTTATCCATCAGATCACAGAAGTATACCTCGATGCTGAAAAAATGGAGGTGGACAACGAAACCGTAGAAACCGGCAAGGGAACGGCCATGCAACATCATTGGGATGAAGCTTTCGGCTACTGGGGCGTGCCTACTGATTTTGGCACCGGCGGCTTTACTTATGAAAAAGGAGCAGCTTATGACCGTTTTTGGGCGAAATACACCAACGGCCGGAATGCGTTCCTGGATTGCAACAAAAACCTGATGGAGCTCTTTATAAAAGGGCGGGACGCCATTAACCGTAAGGATTACGCTTTACGGGATGCGGTGATACGAGACATCAACTTACTCTTAGCCAAAATACAGGCAGCTACGGCCATCCACTACCTCAATACGGCCAATGCCAATTTAAGTGACGATGCTTTGCGTAACCATGCCCTCTCTGAAGCGCTGGCTTTTGCTTATGGCCTCAGGTTTAATAAGACCCGGCTCATCACAGACATTGAATTTGAAGAGATCTTT
Organism: Owenweeksia sp.; assembly: GCA_028285465.1. Taxonomy (GTDB): domain Bacteria; phylum Bacteroidota; class Bacteroidia; order Flavobacteriales; family Schleiferiaceae; genus JANQPD01. The sequence continues at coordinate 1,930 of JANQPD010000039.1, forward strand.
GACGGAGACGAGTTTGACAACCTCTATGAAATCTCAGCCCAGGCGATAACAAACGCGCGTAACGGACTGGCTACGGCCTACGACCTGGAAGACATTAAAGAAAACTTATAATATGCCCGATTGGTTTTATATACGAAGGCTGAGCTTGCTTCTTTTTGGAGCAAGCTTGCTTTTGGTATCCTGCGGAGAAGATGGAGAAGGACCTTCTAAAGTTGATTTTGACCGGAAAGCCATGCTTACACACTGGTACGAAGATCAGATCCAACCTTCTATGGAGGCCTTTAATGAGAGCGTAAAAACCTTGGACGAGGCTTACGGAGCTTTTCACAGCCAACCTACCCAGGGAAACCTGGATGCCGTTAAAACCACCTATGAAGCAGCTTATATCACCTTCCAGCATGTGAAGTTTTACGAGTTTGGCCCTAGCGCCAACGTATCTTTTCGGGTAAACCTAAATACCTACCCGACTGATACCGCGAAAATTGAGACCCTTGTCGGGAACGGCTCTTTTAACGGGGGCGCTGCCAATCAACTGGATGCTCAGGGCTTTCCTGCCCTTGACTACTTGTTTTTCTCTAAACAGGTAGACCTGATCAACAGCCCGGCTCATCGCAACTTTGCAGAGAAAAACCTACTCTACATGAGCAACTTATCTCAAACGGTAACTACTTCCTGGCAAACACACCGCAGCGCTTTTTTGCAAGCTGACGGAACGGATGTAGGCAGCAGCTTAGGACAAGTGGTAAACAACCTTAACCAGGATTATGAATTGATCAAAAACGCCAAAATCGGCTTTCCGGCCGGTAAAAAAACCTTTGGCACGCCTTATCCTAAAACCGTAGAGGCTTATTACTCCGGAATTTCACTCGATTTAGCTGAAGCCAACTTAGTTGCCATTCACAATTTTTACCGCGGTTTTAATTCTTTCAGCCAAAAACAAGGGTTGAGCTTACAAGATAACCTGGAAGCTCTCGGTACGCAGGCGGAGGGACAGTTGCTTTCGGATCTGTTGGACGCTCAATTCCAGGATGCCCGTGAAAAGCTGGTAATGATACCAGGCGTACTCAGTAATGCAGTACTTGCTCATACCGCAGAAGTTGATGCAGCCTACAGCGCTATTCAACTCAATGTGATCTATCTTAAAACGGATATGCCCTCTGCATTAGGCGTAATCATTACCTACCAGGACAATGATGGCGATTAACCCCCTATGATTTACTCCAACCGCTTACATAAGACCCTTTTTTCCCAAACGAGCATCGCCCCCCTGGCGATGTTTCGTGTTTTATTCGGAACCCTCATGCTCTTCTCGACCCTGCGTTTCTGGAGCAACGGCTGGATTGAAACACAATACATCGCCCCAGGTTTCTTTTTTAAGTATTATGGGTTTCATTGGGTAGTTTGCCCACCGGATTGGGCCGTCTACGTCTTATTCGGGTTGATGGCCATAAGCAGCGCAGGCATTGCCTTGGGGCTGTTTTACCGTTTTTTTGCCGCGCTGTTCTTTCTCTCTTTTACCTATGTGGAACTGATTGACGTAAGCAATTACCTAAACCACTACTATTTCGTAAGCCTCATAGCCCTGCTCCTGGTTTTTTTACCTGCTCATAGAAACTACTCCTTAGATGCCCGTTTCGCCTTTACCAAACCACAAGCCACCGTAGCTGCTTTTACCATCCAAATCATTAAGCTTCAACTGTCCATCGTATATTTCTACGCGGGTGTGGCCAAGCTAAACTACGACTGGCTTGTACACGCACTTCCCTTAAAAATGTGGCTTCCGGCCCAAGCGCACCTTCCCGTTATGGGGGATTGGCTAACTTACGAATGGGTCGCATATGCATTTAGCTGGGCGGGAGCCGCTTACGACTTATCCATACCCTTTCTTCTGTGGAACAAAAGGACACGGCCGTACGCCTTTTTTGCCGTCATTGCCTTTCACCTGACCACCTGGTGGCTTTTCCCCATCGGAGTGTTCCCATGGGTTATGATCTTTAGCACCCTGATCTTTTTCTCTCCACATTGGCATCAAAGCGCCTTTACTTTTTTGGGAATACCACTTTCCCGTGATTTTGCCGGCAACAAACAGCATACGCCTTCCTTAAGCCGCCTGTTGCCCCTGGCGCTCTCCGCTTTTATAGCTTTTCAGTTGCTTTTCCCCTGGCGCTACCTGCTGTATCCCGGCAAGCTTTTTTGGACAGAACAAGGCTACCGCTTTAGTTGGCGGGTTATGCTCATGGAAAAAGCGGGTTATGCCGTTTTTAAGGTTACAGACCCCAGAACAGGTACGTATACCGAGGTAGACCCCGAAGAATACCTGAGTGTAAACCAGGTAAAACAAATGGCGACCCAACCCGACCTGATCCTCCAGTTCGCTCATTTTTTGAAGAAAGAGTACGAAAGAAAAGGCATCGCTGATGCAGAAGTACGGGCAAACGTTTACGTTACGTTAAATGGCCGTCCGAACAAGCTTTTTATCGATCCAACACTCGACCTTTGTACCGTAAAAGACGGCTTAGCGCCAAAAAATTGGATTTTGCCAGATGCATAAACGGCTGCTCACCTTATCTTTTTTGCTCTACTGTATCGCCACAACAGCCCAACATACTATGGAGGGACGAGTGGTATCAGGTGATGATGGGCAGCCCGTTTCTTATGCACAACTATACTTTCCTCAACTCAGCCAGGTAACTCAGGCGGATGAAGCGGGATATTACCGCTTTAACAACTTGCCGGAAGGAGATTGGGTGCTTGAGGTCAGCAGCATCAGCTTTATAAAAAGCACAGCTACCGTACTGGTTTATCAGAACATCCAGCGGCATTTCAACCTACAACCTCAAACCACAGAATTACAGGAAGCCGAAGTAAACGGCCGAAAAGTAGAAGGCCGCACAGACATCAGCCTCCGTAAAATTGAAGGAACCGCGATTTACGCCAGCAAAAAAAGTGAGTTGATCGAGGTCAGGAATATGGTAGCCAACCTGAGCAACAATACGGCAAGGCAGGTTTTAGCCAGGGTACCCGGCATAAACGTTTGGGAAAGCGATGCTGCTGGACTACAGTTGGGAGTAGGCGCACGAGGGTTGAGCCCAGACCGCACCTCAAACTTTAATATGCGGCAAAACGGGTACGACATTGCCGCAGATGCATTGGGCTACCCGGAAAGCTATTACGCCCCTCCCATGCAGGCGCTCGAACGCATCGAGATCGTTCGTGGTGCAGCTTCCCTGCAATACGGCACGCAGTTTGGCGGAATGATCAACCTGAAGATGAAGCAGGGAAGCAGCAAGCATAAAATAAGCGGAAGCAGCATACATACCTATAACTCCATCGGGCATTTTAACACCTTTAATGAAGTGGGTGGCCAACTCGGTAAAACCAATTACTACGCTTTTATCAATCACCGGTTTGGAAATAGCTTTCGGGCAAATACCAATTTCCGGACCACTACATTCTACACGGGTTTAGGGCATCAGCTCACGGAGAAGCTGCACCTTAAGGCAGAGTATACCCATATGCACTACCTCGCACAACAGGCAGGAGGACTTACCGATGTACAATTTGCACAAGATCCCTATCAAAGTTTACGCAGCAGGAACTGGTTTTTGGTAAACTGGAACCTTTTTGCCCTTACCGCTAATTATACGCTAAACAAGCGCACGCAGATAGACAGCCGTTTTTTTGGGTTACTGGGAAGCAGGCAGGCATTGGGAAATTTAAATACCCCTGTACGGCAGGATGCCCGACCCTACACCAACCGTGACCTGCTTGTAGACCATTACAAAAACATCGGAAATGAAACCCGTTTTTTACACCGTTACCGGATTAAACGTTTGCCCAGTGCCTTCCTGGCTGGCATCCGCTACTATCAGGGGTTCACTCAAAAACAACAGGGCTTTGGCAGTGCAGGTTCCAGTGCCGATTTTAACTTTGTCACGGAAAACAGGAACTTGCTTTCCGATTACCGCTTCCCCAGTCAGAATACAGCGGTTTTTACAGAAAACGTATTTACCCTCAGCGACCGCCTTAGTATAACACCCGGCTTGCGTTATGAATACATACGTACCCGGGCAGAAGGCTTTTACGATAGCTCCGTACGCATTCCCCTTACGGGCGAAATAGTGATCGACTCGATAACGGAAGAAAGCCGTTTGCGCGAACGCCACCTCTTGCTGGCAGGCCTCGGTGCTTCCTATCAGCTAAGCAATAGCCTGGAATTATACGGGAACTTCTCTCAAAATTACCGGGCCATAACCTTCAATAACCTGCGCGTGGTTTCCCCTGCTTTCGCAGTGGATGAGAATCTGCAGGATGAGAAAGGGTTTAACACTGACCTGGGCGTGAGAGGGAACCTCAACCGCTGGTTAAGCCTCGATGCAGGAGTTTTTCTCTTAAGCTACCGCGATCGCATTGGTAGTGTGCTAACCAAAGTACAAGACAATTTGGGGAATACACGTATCGTGCGGTACACCACCAACATCTCAGATGCACGTATCCTGGGGCTTGAGACCTACTTGGAAGTAGCCCTAAACCCGCTTATGAAGTGGAAAAGCGCCTGGCGATGGGTGCTTTTCAGCAACCTGGCGCTTATCGATGCCCGGTACGTAAACAGTGCTGAGAACGGGATACAAGGCAACCAGGTAGAAGCGGTACCTGAGGTAAACCTGAAAAGTGGTGTACGTCTCACCATGGACAATTTTGGTGTAACGTATCAGTTCAGCTATGTAAGCGCACAGTTTTCAGATGCCAGCAATGCCGCCAGTTCAGGGGATGGCCTTGTGGGCATAGTACCGGCCTATTGGGTAATGGACTTTTCGCTCAGGTACAGCTATCGCTTTCTTCAAATAGAAGGAGGCGTAAACAACTTCACCAACAACACCTATTTTACACGAAGAGCTATTGGGTATCCTGGCCCGGGTATTATTCCATCCGCTCCCTTAAACGCCTATCTGGGTTTAGGTGTGCGCTTTTAAAAAGCGAGAACCCGCGTTCAATTAACTTTGCCTTAACAAAGGCAAGCGGTTTTGTAGTTTGCTTTGCACGTATTAAATCATTCAATGCTTCCCTATGAAAACAGTATTACTTTCCTTTTTGTCCTTCTTATTTTTTGCAGCACAGGCACAATTGCCCATGCAAAAAACCTTTACCTACAAAACCAATATTTTTGATGATGGAGGCTCAGAAATAGTAGCCTATGACCGGCTTAGCGAGCGCTTTTTCTCCACTAACGGCAGTCTTACAAGCATCGATATTATAGAGGCCAGCGAACTCACGCGCGGAAAGATCACCTACCGGGGAAGGGTCGACCTGAGCACCTACATCAGCGACATCAACAGCGTAACCGCTTTTAACGGCCTGGTAGCTGTAGCCGGGGGGCCTTCCAGTGCCCAGGCAAGAGGCAAAGTAGTATTTTTAGATACCAATGGCGCTTTTTTATCTCAGGTGCAGGTAGGCTTTTTGCCCGACATGCTCACCTTTTACGGAAATGGTGGAAAAATTATCGTGGCCAATGAAGGAGAGCCCAGCGATGATTATACCAACGACCCTGTAGGTTCGGTAAGCATCATCACCCTACCGGGAAACATACAGACCATTAGCACCAACGATGTAACAGAAATAGATTTCACCGCACTGGATGCCAACCCTTATGACCCGGCTATACATATTTTCGGGAACGATGGGCTTTCCCTCCCCTCTCAGGATCTGGAACCCGAGTACATCGCTCTGAACAGCACCGAAACAAAAGCTTATGTAGTATGCCAGGAGAACAATGCAATGGCCATTATTGATCTGGTTACGAACACACTGGATACCGTTGTAGGCCTGGGTTTTAAAAACCACTCCATTGCAGGCAATGGCATTGATGCTTCCAACCAGGGCAACAACATCAACATCCGCACTTATGAAAACCTTTTTGGCATGTACCAGCCGGACGCCATTGCTGCTCTCGATATTAATGGGGCCGAGTATATTTTTTCGGCAAACGAAGGAGATGCCCGCGACTATGCCGGGTATAGTGAAGAATCACGGATCAGGGACCTCACCCTAAACCCTTTCAGATTTAATACCATTACGGATTATTATACCGATTCGCTTGCAGGCAGGTTAAACATAACTACCAGCATGGGTGATAATGATAATAATGGCCAGTATGATTCCTTGTTTTGTTACGGGGCGCGCTCGTTCAGTGTATGGGATGAAAATGCGCAGCTTGTTTGGGACAGTGGAGATGAATTTGAACAGTATCTGGCTGCAACTTACCAGGCCAACTTTAATTCAAACAATGACGATAATGATTCGCGCAAAAGCCGTAGCGATGATAAAGGCCCCGAACCAGAAGCCATTGCGGTGGGCATAGTAGACGGAGTACCTTATGCCTTTATCGGATTGGAGCGCATGGGTGGTATTATGGTGTATGATATAAGCGATCCCACCAACCCCTCTTTTGTACAATATGAGCTGAACCGCGATTTTACAAAACCTGCTACCGATCCAGATGCAGGAGACCTTGGCCCTGAGGGCATGTATTTTGTACCCGCAACCCATAGCCCGAACGGTATAGCGTTACTTGCGGTAGCAAACGAGGTAAGCGGCACTGTTAGCTTTTATCAATTAGGGAGTGGCATAGGCTTAAGCGAAAGGCCGTTGGAGCCTTTTGTAAACGTATACCCGAATCCCTCTACAGGTATATTTAACCTCAGCCAGGCACTTGATTATTATGTATACGATTTGAATGGCAAACAGGTAGCAAACGGAAAAAACGTGAACACCATTGACTTGAGTAACCAACCCTCTGGCCTGTACCTTATAAAAGACAACAAGGGCAATGCAGTACGTCTTGTAAAAAGATAGACTAACCCCAAAAGAACAAAAAAGGCGCCCTTAAACAAAGATGTAGTTTAAGAGGCGTCTTTTTTGTTCTTTAACTTTTGCTCCTCCGTTTGTAGAATATGCTCCAACGTATTCTCTTTAAGTATCTCTACCGTTTTATTCCGCACCTCCAAAATAGCCTCGCGTATGCCACAGGTTTCTTCATCAAGGCATTCCTCGCACTTCTCATAGTACTGGTACGTAACACACGGCAACAGGCCTATGGCTCCATCAAAAATGCGGTATACCTCTGCCAGGTTTACCTCGGCAGGTGACTTGCGCATGTAATAACCACCTCCCCTGCCCAGTTTGCTCCCGAGGATGCCGTTGTTTTTGAGGTCCAGTAAAATGGCTTCTAAAAACTTTTTCGGGATGTTTTGTGCGCTCGAGATTTCAGCGCTTTGCACCTTCCTGTTCGGGTCCTCAATGGCCTGTTTTGCCAGGTATACCAGTGCATTAATGGCATATTTTGATCTTTTGGACAACATACGCCACGAAGGTAAGTCAGCGGAAGCGTTTGTCGAAAGGACACTTCAACTTTCGTGTAAAACACCTGTAGTTAGTTTATCGTTAAAATGCAGTTTCCCCCTTATCCTTAGCGCTGCCGTACTTTTGTCTAATGTCCATCCCTTCCGAATACATTCGAAAAATCATACATGTGGACATGGATGCTTTTTACGCCTCTGTGGAACAACGCGACAATCCTGAGTTAAGAGGTAAACCTTTGGCGGTAGGAGGTTCTAAAGAAAGAGGCGTAGTAGCTGCCGCCAGTTATGAAGCCCGCAAATTCGGCGTACGTTCCGCTATGGCCTCCGCTTTAGCCTATCGGAAATGCCCGCACATCATTTTTATAAAGCCCCATTTTGACAAATACAAAACCGTATCCGACCAGGTGCGCGACATCTTTTTCCAGTATACCGACCTCGTAGAACCCCTATCGTTGGATGAAGCCTATCTCGATGTTACGGAGAACAAAAAAGGGGTGGGAACCGCTACCCGTATTGCCCGGCAAATCCGACAACAAATATGGGAAGAAACCCAACTTACGGCCTCCGCCGGGATCAGCATCAATAAGTTTTTAGCCAAAGTAGCGTCTGACCTGAACAAACCTAACGGGCAAAAGACCATTATGCCCGAAGAGGCACTCGGGTTTTTAGAAGAATTACCCATTGCCCGTTTTCATGGAGTAGGCGCGAAAACAGCAGAAAAAATGAACCGGCTGGGTATTCGCAATGGCAAGGACCTGAAACAGTGGGACCTGGCATTGCTTACCCGCGAGTTTGGAAAAAGCGGCTTGCACTACTACAACATCGTCCGGGGCATACACAAAAGCCAGGTAAAACCCAACCGCATACGCAAATCCATTGGGGCTGAACGCACCTTTGGAGAAGACCTGAAAAGCATCCCGGAAATGGAAGCTGCCCTGAGCCGGATCATGGAAAAGCTACAGGAACGGATCGAAAGGGCTCAAAGTAAAGGGCGCACCATCACGCTAAAGCTGAAATATCATGATTTTGAGTTACATACACGCAGCATTACCTTAGAACACCCCACGGCAGAAGCCGCTCTTATCTTAGCGAATGCCCGTGTGTTGCTGCATCAGCCGGAACCAGAAAAACCCATTCGCCTGTTGGGTATTTCCCTAAGCAATTTGGGAGACAACCCGGTAAAAAGCTATACCCAGCTTACCCTGGATTTTTAGTATCCTCACCTCAGGTAAATGGAATGACTGAATCAAAAGTTCTTACACCTCTCTCTTCATCTGTTTTTATTGTTTGCTGGCTATAGCCAGCAACAAAGCCGTGTGTAGCAAAACACCCCATGCCTGAAGAAAAGAGTCATTAACTTGGCATAAATTTGGCGTATAAAAGCAAAAACAGCTTCATGAAAAGATATATTTTATTCCTTTCTACCTTTATGGCTTTAATGGCCTGTGATAAAATTGATTCCCTCAATACGGGCAACCTCAGTGATAGCGAAATAGCCGAAGGGCTCAAAGAAGCGCTTATCGTGGGTACCGACACCTCCACTAAAATACTGGGAGCCCGGAATGGTTACCTTCAAGATGCAGCCGTAAAAATTCTCTTGCCGGACGCCATACACGCCAGTATCGAAAGCTTTAAATCTAAGTCCATCAACCTGGGCATTACTACTGTAACGGGCACACAGCTTTACGAAGGCTATCAAAACAGCCTCCTTGGAATAAATATCCCCGGTTTACGCGCTAAAGAAGACGCACTGCTCGAAGGCATTAACCATGCTGCGGAAGACGCAGCCTCTACTGCCGCACCCGTTTTTGTGGATGCCATCACATCTATCACCATACAGGATGCCAACAACATTCTTTTCGGCGGTAACGATAGGGCTGCAACCCAATATTTGGAAGGGCAAACTTCCGCTACTCTTTTTGGGAATTACGAACCTAAAATTGATGCGGCCCTTACAAGCGTAACGATTGGCGGCAATAGTGTGGTCGATGAGTATGAAGATTTTGTGCTCCAATACAATGCCGTACTGAACACCAATGTGGGCGTAGGTACAATCGGCAGCCTGATGAACCTGCAAACCGTAACGGTTACTGATTTATCCGCGCACGCCACCCAAAAAGGACTGGATGGCCTTTTTCTGAAAATAGCTGATGAGGAAGCGGATATTCGCAAAGATCCCCTGGCCCGGGTGAGTGCCATCCTGGAAAAAGTATTTGGTGCACTGGATTAAGCCTTGCACGCACGTTAGAACAAAACTTACCTTTGAAGCGCTTTCAACTGAACACATGAAAAAAAACATTGCGGTAGTAATGGGAGGATATTCCTCCGAATATGACATATCCCTGGCTTCCGGACAAGTTGTACTGGAACACCTGGACAAGGAACTGTATAACCCTTACAAAGTACTGATTGCCAAAGAAAAGTGGGTGGTACAGCTCGATGACGAAGAAATCCCGATAGACAAGAACGATTTTTCATTTTCAAAGGCCGGTGAAAAGATTCGCTTTGATGCTGTTTTTAATGCCATACATGGAAACCCCGGAGAGGATGGCCCTCTGGCGGGTTACCTCAGTATGCTGAATATCCCGCAAACTGCTTCAGATCATTTTGAGAGCGCCCTTACGTTTAACAAAGCCGAATGCAGCATGCTGCTAAAAGGCTTCGGCATCAATATAGCGGAGGCCTATTACCTTGCCCGCCATGAAACATACGACATACAGGAAATTGCAGACCATGTAGGCCTGCCCTGTTTTGTAAAGCCCAACCGCAGCGGCAGTAGCATAGGCATAACTAAGGTCAAAGCCTTGAGTGACTTACAAGAAGCTATTGAAAAGGCGTTTGAGGTAGACTCACAGATCCTTATTGAAACCGCTGTAAAAGGAACTGAGGTAGGCTGTGGCGTGAGCGACCATACGGGGGTCATAAAAGCCCTTGCCATTACCGAGATCCGCCCGCCCAACGAATTTTTCGATTATGAAAGCAAGTACAACGGGCAAACGGCTGAAATTACCCCCGCTGAAATCGAGGAGGGCGTATACGCCCAGATTATGGAAGAGACAGAGTTTATATATGAAAGTCTCAACCTGAAGGGCCTGTGCCGCGTAGATTACATCATTACCGAAAATGGCGTACCTTTCTTGATTGAGGTGAACACCATTCCCGGGCTTAGTGCCGAGAGTATTTTACCCAAACAGGCAGCTTATTTAGGCATTTCGCTAAGCGAATTGTTCAATGCCAGCCTGGAACGTTGTTTAGCACGCGCATGAGAATAGCTGTTTTTCCCGGAAGTTTTGACCCTATCACGCTGGGGCACTTAGATATCGCCAAGAGGGCTTTACCTCTTTTTGATAAGATCATTATCGCAGTGGGCGAAAACGCCAACAAAAAGTACATGTTCCCACTTGAGCAGCGCTTAAGCTGGATCGAGAGAACTTTTAAAACACACAATAAAATTACGTGCGACTCCTATACCGGACTCACCACCGAATACTGCCGCCAGCAAAACGCCCGGTTTATCCTGAGAGGTTTGCGCAACCCGGCCGATTTTGAATTTGAAAAAGCGGTGGCCCAGGCCAACCGTAAGTTATATCCCGAAATAGAAACCGTATTTCTCCTTACCGCATCAGGCCTGTCGTTCATCAGCAGCAGTATTGCACGCGATGTGATCCGCCATGGCGGGGATTACAAGCAGTTTGTACCAGAAGCGGTAACTATACACCCCGGTTGAGCGACTTCAGCAGGCCGCGAATAGACGCATATGTATTCTGCTTCGCGTTTTCCAGTTGCTTTTCATTCGCCCACAGCACTTCGGTTATGTCTTCTTCAGCCTGAGGGGTAAGCTGCGGTACTCCCTCTACTTCCATCAAATACCAGTACGTGGGTTTTACAATATGCTGGTTATGCAAAGCATAGTAGTGGTATGTTGTCGGTAGTGGTTTTACGATGCTTGGGCTTGCTATACCGCACTCTTCAACTACCTCACGTAAAGCACCTTCCACATGGCTTTCTCCCGTTTCAATTTTGCCTTTCGGCAAATCCCATTTTCCCAGTCGGTAGATCAGGAGAATATGTCCGTTTTCGTTCAGTACAACACCACCGGCTGCTTCCACCAGGGTAAAGTACTCTAAAAAATACGTCCAACTTTTTTGGGGTTCAGCGCTAACATATACGTAGGAAATTGCGTTATCCTCAGCCGCTATTGTTTCTACTCCTTTTACCGGTTCTCTCAAGAAAGAATCCGGCAATATTTTTTCGGATGATCCGGCTACCGTACCAAAGCGTATCGAAGAGTCGTTGATGAAAACTTTATACATTTGCACTCATGATTTTTGACAAAGAAACAGCGCAGAAAACAGCCGAACAACTGTTGCAAATTAAGGCCATAAAACTCCAGCCTAACGACCCGTTTACCTGGGCCAGTGGTTGGAAATCCCCCATTTATTGCGACAACCGTATAAGCCTTAGTTACCCCATTGTACGCACCTATTTACGTGAACAGCTTTCAAAACTGGTGCTGGACAAATACGGTAAACCCAATGTGATTGCCGGAGTGGCTACGGGCGCTATTGCCATGGGTATGTTGGTAGCCCAGGAGTTAGGACTTCCTTTCATTTACATACGTCCCGAAGCCAAAAGCCATGGACGCAAAAATCAGATTGAAGGGCACCTGGAAAAAGGGCAGAACGTAGTAGTAATAGAAGACCTCGTAAGCACAGGAGGCAGTAGCCTTAAGGCAGTACAAGCGCTACGCGAAGCCAACGCACATGTATTGGGCATGGCCGCCTTGTTTACCTACGATTTTGATATAGCCAAAGAAAATTTCGAGAAGGCCAATTGTGCGTTGTACACGTTAAGCGACTACCATCACCTATTGGAAACTGTAAACCAGGATGGTTACCTGGACGCTTCAACGATGGATACTTTAAAAAGCTGGCGTGAGGCCCCTGAAGCATGGCAGGCAACCACCGCCTAAGCAAACCCGCTTTTCCTGTACAGAATTAATTTTAGCAACACTATGGGAGCATTACATATTGAATCAAAAACTGTAACCGTAAACAAAAATGCGGAGACACTTTATAAGGAGTTAAACGCGTTTCAAAACTTTAATAAAGTGATGCCCGATTCCGTTGAGAAGTTCGAATCGGACGACAACTCCTTTCTTTTTCAAATGAAGGGGCTTCCGGAAGTGCGCTTAGTGGCGGATGAACGCGTAGAACCTAGCTTAATAAGACTTCGTTCGGCCAGCAGTAAACTCGACTTCACCTTGAGTTGCCACATCAGGAGCATGCAGGATGAAACCTCCGAAGTGCAGTTCGTGTTTGACGGGGATTTCAATATGATGATGCGCATGATGATTGAAAAACCGCTCACTGCCTTCATTGAAAATCTGGCCGAAAAAGTAGCCTCGCTCTAGCGGCATTACGATTTCCACGAGTACATTTTTTGTAAAACCCGGGATTCTACCGCGGCTGCCTCAATCCAGTAAAAAACGTAGCTGCTTGAATGCAAAATGCTGTTCTTCGCCAAGGAGCAGGCCTCGCAGTTTACCTTCCGGGCTAACCCCCAGTACCGTGAGTACCTCTTTTTGCCCGTTTACCAGAACATTTACCTCGCGCCCGTAGCCGAATAAGTGCGCCATATACCTTGTTTTAGCGCTGTCTACATCTTTCATCAGCCTAAGGTATTCTACCTCCAGCTGTTTAAGCACATTTGCAAAAAGAATTTCCAGGTCTATGCGCTCCCCAACGATCCCAGACAGGGAAGCAGCTTGAGGCAAAGCGGCAAACTTCTCCTGGTTTACATTTAGTCCAACACCGATAATGCTGCTTTCCAGGTAGCTCCCGATCAGCCCGTTCTCGATCAGAAGGCCGCATATTTTTTTGTTTTTGTACAGTATGTCGTTGGGCCATTTGATCAAAAAACCAGGGCAATACCGGTTTAACACCTCTACTATAGCAAGACATACTGACATGTTTAAGTAAAACTGTTTGCTTGCCATTAGGAAACGAGGCCTGAGCAGGACACTAAAAAGCAGGTTTTGTCCTTGTGCGTCATGCCAAACATTGCCAAACTGTCCCCGGCCTGATGTTTGATGATTAGCCCTTACGGTAAATCCCTCTGCTGGCCCTTGTGTACGTAACAATTCCTTGAGGTATGCGTTTGTTGAAGGCAATTCATTAAAATGCTGCAACTTTTGTCCTACAAACAGGGTTATCATTGAAACGTATTTACCAAAGCGGCTACCGCGTTGAAATTGATTAATTTTGCCGCCAAATTTAATCCTATAAATGAAGCAAGCTGAACAGGCTACCCAGTTTACCGCCTTAGTAAATGAGATTACCGAAGGCATGGAGGATGTTAAAGCGAAAAACATCACCGTCCTCGACCTCCGTGAAATTGAAAACGCTGTTTGCGATTATTTCCTCATTGCCGAAGGCACTTCAAATACCCAGGTAAATGCTATTGTAAACAGCGTGGAGAAACGCGTAAGAGAAAATCTGGGCGATAAACCCTGGCATGTTGAAGGCACGGCTAATGCAGAATGGATCTTAATGGATTACGTAAATGTTGTGGTGCACATATTTCAAAGTGAAGTAAGGGCTTTTTACGACCTTGAAAGCCTTTGGGGAGATGCCGAGATAACGAAAATTGAACACTAAGCACACCTTGTAAAGAAACGATGGAAAAAAAGGATAAAAACCAATTAGACAAACTTAAGGAGCAGTTTTCTAAAGGAAACAACCCCGGAGGAAACAAGAGCAACTCCGGCGGAAATAGCGGAGGAGGCCGCAGGTTCAACTTTTATTGGATCTACGCGGTAATCATCTTGTTGTTCGTGGGCATGTCGGTGTTTAACAACATCAACTCCAACAGCAAAGAGACCAACTTCAATAAATTCACCGAAATGCTGCGCGATGGCGATGTAAAACAGGTGGAGGTAGTAAACGACAAGCAAATACAGGTTTACATAAACAAGGAAGCGTTAAAGGAAAAAGAACGCTACAAAGAACTACGTGACAATACGGTATCCGGGGTAAATCCCGGCCCACACTACACCTTTGAAATGCCTTCCGAAGTGTTTAATGACCGTATGGAAAAGGTATACGAAGAGCTGCCTTCTTTGCGCAGTAGTGTGCCCATTACCTATGCTACGCGAGAAAACTACTGGGACCTTATTTTAGGATGGACCTTCCCACTGCTTATCATGATCGTGATCTGGATCTTCATCATGCGCAGAATGAGTGCCGGAGGCGGTGGTGCAGGTGCCCAGATCTTTAACATCGGCAAGTCAAAAGCCCAGCTCTTCGATAAAAACACCAATGTAAAGGTCACATTCAAAGACGTTGCCGGCTTAGAAGGAGCTAAAGAAGAAGTACAGGAAATTGTTTCTTTCCTCAAAGAACCCGAAAAATACACCTCCTTGGGGGGAAAGATCCCGAAAGGAGCTCTGCTGGTAGGCCCTCCCGGAACGGGTAAAACCCTACTGGCCAAAGCAGTAGCCGGCGAAGCCAAAGTACCTTTTTTCTCCCTTTCCGGTTCTGATTTTGTGGAAATGTTCGTAGGGGTAGGCGCTTCCAGGGTACGCGATCTATTCAAGCAGGCAAAGGAAAAATCTCCTGCTATTATCTTTATTGATGAAATAGACGCCATTGGTCGTGCCCGGGGTAAGAATGCGCTTAGCGGTGGGAATGACGAGCGGGAAAACACCCTCAACCAATTGCTTACGGAAATGGATGGCTTTGGTACCAATGAGCATGTAATCGTAATGGCCGCAACCAACCGAGCGGACGTATTAGACCGTGCGTTAATGCGGGCAGGGCGTTTCGATCGCCAGATCTACGTGGATCTTCCTGACCTCAACGAGCGCAGAGAGATCTTTAAAGTACATCTTAAGCCGCTGAAAATTGACAAGCAACTGGATACGGATTTCCTTGCAAAGCAAACCCCTGGGTTTTCCGGGGCAGACATCGCCAATGTATGCAACGAAGCAGCCCTGGTAGCTGCACGGCAGGATAAAAAACAGATTGAGCAACAGGATTTCCTCGATGCAGTAGACCGCATTATAGGTGGGTTAGAGAAGAAAAACAAGATCATCACTGCCGAAGAGAAAAAAGTAATTGCCTATCACGAAGCAGGGCACGCCACCGTAAGCTGGATGTTGGAGCACGCTGCACCCCTGGTAAAAGTGACCATTGTGCCACGTGGCCGCAGTTTGGGTGCAGCCTGGTACCTTCCCGAAGAGAGGCAGATTACCACTCCCGAGCAAATTAAGGATGAGATGTGTGCCGCCCTGGGGGGCAGGGCCGCTGAAAAGATCGTTTTTGACCGCATCTCCACCGGGGCACTCAGCGACCTGGAAAAGGTAACCAAACAAGCCCGGGCTATGGTAACGGTTTATGGGCTCAACGACAAGCTCGGCAACATTACGTATTACGACAGTCAAAACGGGAACGACTACACGTTTAGCAAGCCTTATAGCGAAAAGACTGCCCAGCTTATAGATGAAGAGATAAGCGCCATAATAGAAGAACAGTATAGGAGGGCTTTGGAGTTGTTAACACAGCATAAGGAAAAACTTGCCAAGCTTGCGGAACTCCTCTTGGATAAAGAGGTTATTTTTAAAGAAAATTTAGAAGAAATCTTTGGAAAACGGCCCTGGACGAAAACTTCAGAAGGCAAGAGTGAAAAAGAAAGTGTAGAAGGCGTAGTTCAGGATGCCGAACTGAATAGCCCGGCTGATTCGGATTCAGAGTAAAAGTTTTCCCTTATATTTCTTCTACAATTGCGCAACAACAAACCATGGGAGAATCAAATAAGGGTAATGGCTTATTTTCCAAATTCTTAAGCGTTCTCAGCGGTAAACCGGCATCCACGCAGGATCCGCAAAGCAAGGAAGCAGGTGCTTTTGCTCCCAGCCAAAAGGAGCCGGTAGACCTGGCTTTTGTGAAACGCTTTACGGATAGTGGGGGTAAATTTCTGTATTGCGAGAATACAGAGGAGATTTACGAAAACCTGGAGGCTATAACAAAAGAAGCGGGTATACGTGAAGTTTTCTGCAGGGACCATAACCTGCAATCCATTCTTTCGCGCGGGGGAATGAATTTTTCGGATAAGGAATACAAAAGTGCGGATGCTTTCTGCAGCGAGTGTGAATACCTGATCTCCTTTAACGGAGGCATTATGATCTCCGAGAATCAAACCCTGGGCGTTAAATTAGAACAGCTGCCTGAAGTCTTTATTACCATTGCGTACACCTCTCAAATTGTAGAGAACCTGCGCAATGGCCTCACCGGTATTCGTCAGAAGTATGAAAAACTTCCGGCAAACATCACTACGATTAAAGGCCCTAAGGGGACTGAGGGCATCGATCAGATGAACTCCCCCAGCATCTGCCAGAAAGATATATATCTCATTCTCCTGGAAGACCAGATCTAGCTACACATGAATAACCTCTTTATCCGTGCTGTAAGTGGGGCCGTTTACGTAGCCATTGTGCTCATTTGCTGTTTCAGCGGAGCCACCGGTCAGTTGTTTCTCGCCTGCATTCTCGGGGCAGCAGGTATCCTGGAGTGGCTGCAGTTTACTCCCGAAACGCGCAGCGCACGTGCAGCTACCTTCTCTATAAGTATATTGTTCTTACTCAATTATACCTATTCCGGGGTGTTTGAAGTGAGTGAGGTATCCAGACGCAATTTTACTTTTTTAATCATCTTTTTGTTTACCATACTTCTCTTCAGCCAGGTATTTACAAAAAAAGCCCGTGTTCCCGCTAATCTCTTCCACAGCGTTTTTGGTTTAATTTATATCGGTTTCCCGATGTTTTTAATGCCCCTCATTGCAAATTTTGAAGACGGCAACAACCCCTGGATACTGGCTTCCGTTTTTATGCTCATCTGGACCAGCGACACTTTTGCTTACCTCGTAGGTAAACGGTTTGGAAAACACAAACTCTACGAGCGGATATCTCCCAATAAAACCATAGAAGGATTTATCGGTGCGGCACTTTTTACTTTACTCGCAGCGGTAATGCTGCACTATTTTATTGGAGGGCTATCTTTACCAGGCTGGCTCGGACTAAGTGCAATCGTTATTATTTTTGGCACTGCGGGAGATTTGTTTGAATCGGCCTTGAAAAGGAGTTTTAACTTAAAAGACAGCGGCAATTTCATGCCGGGACACGGAGGTATTTTAGACCGTATCGATAGCCTTCTGATGACCTTACCCGTAGTGTATTTTTATCTTCGCTTATTAGAAAACTTTTAATCCCTATGATCAGGATCCACCAGGAAGGAAAAAAAATATTGTTTGGACTGTTGCTTATGCTGGCTGCCGTCAATTTAGTAGTTTTCTGGTGGGTCGACATAGAGTGGGTTGAAAACGTGCTCCTTCTTCTTTCCATAGTGCTGTACATATTGGTACTACAGTTTTTCAGGAACCCGAAGCGTTTCACGCAGGTAAACAACAGCCAGGTAATAGCACCCGCAGACGGCAAGATTGTAGCTATAGAAGAAATTGAGGAGACAGAATACTTTAAGGATAAACGCTTGCAAATAAGTATTTTCATGTCTCCCTTGAATGTCCATGTTAATCGATATCCGATCAGCGGGCAAGTAACCTATGCCAAATACCACCCCGGGGCATATCTTGTAGCATGGCACCCGAAAAGCAGCACACTTAACGAACGTACTACGGTAGTGGTAAAATCGCCGGAAGGCAAAGAAGTGTTGTACAAACAAATAGCCGGGGCTCTGGCACGCAGAATAGTGATGTACGCCAAACCTGGCCAAAAAGTATTACAGGGAACAGACAGTGGTTTTATTAAATTTGGCTCCAGGGTTGACGTTTTACTTCCACTTGACGCAAATATCCAGGTAAAAGTAGGGGATGTTTCCCGTGGAGGAGAAATGGTATTGGCTGAGTTAAAGTAATGTTGAACCCCGAGCTGAACAAAGAGAATATGACGCAGAGCGATCTTAAAAAAGAGTTCTGGAAGTACGTAGAAATCGGAAATAACATGCGCCCTCAGACGGCTGATAATATGCTTATTGCCTATGGATACTTCAAGCAAGCCACTGAAGGGGATAATGAAAATGAGCGTCCTCAGGAAAGCTCTAACGTGATCCAAACCTTTAAACATGACGCCTGGAAGCGGCTGGAGGGCATGCCCAAAGAGGAAGCCATGCAAAAATACATCAACACAATAAAGGAATTTCAAAAGGCTCCCTAGACCTTCGCCCCTCTCTGCTTAGCCCAATCAAGGGCTATTTCCAATTGTTCAGCCTCTGTCAAATCGGAGTTATCCAGCACCTGGACATCTTCTGCCTGCTTTAAAGGACTTTCCGCCCTTGTGGTATCCAGGTGGTCCCTTTGCTCCAGGTTTTCAAGTACTTCTTCAAAATTTACCTCTTCTCCCCTGGACTGCAGCTCAGCCAATCGCCTTTTTGCACGAATTGTGGGATGCGCGGTCATAAATATTTTTAGCTCCGCTCGTGGGAATACCACGGTGCCGATATCTCTTCCGTCCATTACAATACCCCCTTCTTTGCCCATAGCTTGTTGTTCTGCCACCAGCTTGGTACGCACCTCTGCCAAAGCAGCAACTTTGCTCACCCGCTGGCTTACCTCCATACCTCTGATACGGCCTTCTACATTCCGGGCGTTCAATATCAGCTCATTCTGATCACTAAAGCGCAATTCTACCTTGGGCAAACTTGCCTTTAAGGCTTCTTCATTAAGCGTATTTACTTCATTAAAAAACTCGTTTTCCAGGGCAAAGAGGGTAACTCCCCTGTACATCGCTCCGGTATCTATATACTTATAGTTTAGTTTCTTAGCCAGTGCCCTGGCCATTGTACTTTTTCCCGTAGAAGAGTAGCCATCTATGGCTATGGTTATAGGCTTAACTCTGGCCGGTTTCAATAGGCTTCTTTTTTTTGAAATCTTGTAAGTCGGTAGAAATACTGAAATGATTGGCACTACCTGCGATATGATACCAGTTCCGCCCATAGTTAATGCGGAACTTGGAAATACGGAAGCCTACCCCTACCGAAAAACCGGCACTTGTTCTGCGGGTATCCAGGTTCAGCTCTTGCCGCTTACGGAAATTATAGCCAAACTGCACATTAAAGCTTTCGGTAAAAGCAAACTCCGCGCCCACCACTACATGCCTCAAAGCCTTGTTCCATATGCTTGGTTCAGAGTCTACCGTCTCCCCGGTAAACCGGTTTACCTGCGCTACATTCGGGTCGTCATAAGTAAGGTCGAGGGTTTCCAGTTGCTCCAGCGTTATCTGCCAACGCAAGGGCAGGTATTTAAAGCGGTTGGAGAAAGCGAATTGTATTTCAAAGGGGAGGTTCTCCCGGTTTCCATTATACGAGGAGAACTGAAACCCGAGGTTCTTTAGCACCAGGGCCATTGCGATGCGCTTTTGTGGAATAAGGTAAGTAGCAGCCAGATCTGTGGCTATACCGGAAGAAGAATACGCCTCATAGGTGGAATAGATAAACTTTATGTTCGCGCCTACCCGCCAGTTGCTATCCAGCATCCGGCCGTACCCTCCTGTAAAGGCATAATCCCCCGCAGTAAAAGTACCGCTGCGCACCCCCAGGGCATCGGCCCGCTCAAAATCACCGTAATCAAAAAACCGTAATCCGCCATAAAAGGTGCCTACGCCCTCTACATGATGTGCATAATTCGCATCGGCAAAAACAATGTCTGACACATAATCTACAAGGCTGAAACTCAGCTGCCCATGCATCTGCTCCCGCAGCAGGGAGGGGTTCCAAAGGCCAAAGTTGAGGTCTGCCTCGGTATTGGCTATGGCATTACTACCCTGGGCCGCTACACGAGCTGAAGGTACCTGATTGAGGAACTGGTAGGTAGACCGGCCACCGACCTGGGCACAGACCAATGTGGACAGAAGCAGAAAAGCGTAGAAAAACAACTTTCTCATGAGAAGGCAAAAGAAATAAAAATTCCCCGTTGTAACGGGGAATTTTAAAATGTATTGGACAATTCTATAGCTAGCTGATGGTCAACGCACTCTTTACTTTGGTTTTGGTGAGGGCTATTTCAATTACTTCCATCATGCTTTCTACGTAATGGAAGGTCAGGCCCTTTAAGTAATCCTCCCTGATTTCCTCTATGTCCTTGCGGTTTTCCACGCTGAGGATAATTTCTTTTATATCGGCCCGCTTAGCGGCCAGTATTTTCTCCTTTATCCCCCCTACCGGCAACACCTTCCCACGCAGGGTAATTTCACCGGTCATGGCCAGTTTGCCCTTCACCTTTCTCTGTGTAAATAAGCTTGCCAGGGAAGTAAGGATGGTAATGCCTGCCGAAGGGCCATCTTTGGGAGTTGCTCCTTCGGGAAAATGGATGTGCACGTCCCATTTGTCAAAAACTGCCGTCTCAATATTAAAATCATCCGCATGAGCACGCAGGTAAGCCATGGCAATAATGGCCGATTCTTTCATTACATCTCCCAGGTTACCCGTTACCGTAAGTTTACCCTTTCCCTTGCTGATCGCAGATTCAATGAAGAGAATATCGCCTCCTACCGGAGTCCAGGCCAAGCCTGTAACCACACCTGCTATTTCGTTTCCCTGGTATTTGTCCTTGCTGAATCTTGCCGGCCCCAATATCTCGTTCAGGTCGGCAATTTTTACTTTGGGGTTCATGCTTTCCTCCATAGCGGTGGTTTTAGCGGCATGGCGTGCAATTTTCGCCAGTACTTTGCTCAACCCCCTTACACCGCTTTCGCGGGTATAGTTTTCCACTACATACTCAAACGCTTTCTTGTCAAGGCCAATGTCCCGTTTTCCCAAACCGTGCTCTATAAGCTGCTTGGGAAGCAGGTGCCTTTTCGCTATCTCAATCTTCTCTTCTACTGTATACCCGTTGATTTCGATGATTTCCATACGGTCGCGCAAAGCCGGGTGAATGCTCCCCAGGTTATTGGCCGTAGCGATAAACATTACCTTGCTCAGGTCATACCCCATTTCAAGGTAGTTGTCGTAGAATTCATTGTTTTGTTCGGGGTCAAGTACTTCCAGCATAGCAGAGGCAGGGTCTCCCTGGCCTGTATTGGCCAATTTGTCTATTTCATCCAATACGAATACCGGGTTTCCCGTGCCTGCTTTCTTCAGGCTTTGGATCAGTCGGCCCGGCATGGCACCTATGTATGTTTTCCGGTGCCCGCGGATCTCCGCTTCATCGCGTAAACCACCTAAGGACATACGCATATACTTACGCCCTAAGGCTTCGGCCACGGACTTCCCTAAACTGGTTTTCCCTACCCCGGGCGGGCCATACAAACACAGGATCGGGGCTTTCATATCGCCTTTCAATTTCAACACAGCCAGGTGCTCAATGATCCGTTTTTTCACCTTCTCCAGGCCATAATGATCCCGGTCTAAGATCTTCTCTGCCCGCTTTAGGTCAAATTTATCTTTACTCATTTTGTTCCAGGGCAGGTCGAGCAAGAATTCAAGGTAGTTGCGTTGAATGCTGTATTCGGGAACTTGTGGGTTTACACGCTGTAGTTTTTTCAACTCTTTTTCAAAAACCTCAGCCGTTTCCTTAGGCCATTGTTTCTTTTTGGCCTTCATACGCATTTCTTCAATCTCCCCTTCTGCAGAGGTGCCTCCCAGCTCTTCCTGTATCTGCTTCATTTGCTGATGCAGGAAGTATTCGCGTTGTTGCTGATCAAATTCAGTACGCACTTTACTTTGGATCTCGTTTTTCATCTGTAGCATCTGCATCTCGTTGTTGAGGTGCTGCAGAACCATATTTGCGCGCTTTTGGAGGTCATTTATTTCCAGTAGTTCCTGCTTTTTATCAACCGGCAGGTTCATGTTAGACGAAATAAAATTGAGCAGGAACGTATTGCTCTCAATGTTTTTCAAGGCGAAAGCAGCCTCACTGGGAATATTGGGAGATTCCTTGATGATCTGCAGGGCCATTTCCTTGATGCTTTCCATAAGCACCGGGAATTTTTTGTTTGATTTGGCCAGTTTTACATCTTCCGCTCCTGATACGCGGGCAGTCATAAAAGGCTCTTCCTCTATCACCTCTTCGATCTCAAATCGCCTTTTCCCTTGTATGATCACCGTAGTGTTCCCATCGGGCATTTTGAACATGCGCACAATACGCGCTACCGTGCCTATAGTATAAATGTCATCTTTGGTGGGCTCTTCATTTTCAGGATCCAACTGGCTAACCACGCCAATTACCTTATCGCCCCTATTTGCTTTTTGAAGCAGACGTATGCTTTTATCCCGCCCGGCTGTGATCGGGATTACAACACCCGGGAACAGCACTGTATTGCGCAATGGCAATAGAGGAAGCTGCCCTGGAAGCTGTTCCTGCTCCATGCTGTTTTCATCTTCATTGGTCATTAAGGGAATAAACTCCGCATCTTCGCTAATGACGGTATCTAATGACAAGCTGTCAAAATCCAGCATTGTTCTTCTAATTTTGATTAAAAATAATAGTCAGTGTGTCACAGCAACGTATGGGTTGCCTTGAGGTTTGATAAAAGTCAATACCCATGCCAAAGGCGAATGAGCTGCATCTTTTGTCAGGCCGGCTTTTATGTATTAATTATTGGGTAACTGGTAAATGTGTTCCAGGATTCCGCGCTCGGTTTCGTCTAAAGATATCCCCCTGCGTTCCATTACTAGTTTTGCTGTAGCCAAAGCCTTATCCAGGCGATAATCCATAAAACCCGTAGCGCCTCCCCAGCTGAAGGAGGGGATTATATTGCGTGGAAAACCGCTGCCAAATATATTGGCACTTACGCCTACTACGGTTCCGGTATTGAACATCGTATTGATGCCGCACTTGGAATGATCTCCCATGATAAGGCCACAAAATTGGAGCCCCGTGGGCATAAAACGACCATAGGCATAACTCCAAAGCTTTACTTCTTCGTAATTGTTCTTGAGGTTAGAATTGTTCGTATCGGCACCCAGGTTACACCATTCCCCTAAAACAGAGTTCCCTAAAAAGCCATCATGCCCCTTATTGCTGTAACCCAAAATAACGGAGTTATTGACCTCGCCTCCTACCTTAGAGTATGGGCCAATGGTGGTCGGGCCGTAGATCTTTGCCCCGAGCTTTAGCTGGGCATGCGCGCACAAGGCAAGTCCTCCTCTTACTATTGCTCCCTCCATCACCGTAGAATCTTTCCCCAGATAAATCGGGCCGGTTGTGCTATTGAAGATGGCTGCCTCTGCAACAACCCCTTCTTCCACAAAGATCTGATCTCCTATTACCGTGTTCGAGCTGCTAAGCGAAGCACTGCTTCTTCCCCTGGTCAGTAGGGCAAAGTCATTGGCCATTTCAGCCCCATTTTCACTAAACACCTTCCACGGTCGATCCACTAAACGTACTTCCCTTGTAAAAGAAATGCGCTCAAGGCTTTCTGCACTTTCGGGAGTAGCTTCTGCGGGTCCATAAAAGGCAAGCAACTGATCTTCGGCATATAGGGCCTGGTTCTCCTTTAGTTTATCTAAAGATTCCAGCAGCGCTTCACTTGGGCAAAGCGCTCCGTTTAAGAAAAGGTTTTCAGCCGTATAATGAGGAGGGAATTTTTTTTTCAAGTATTCTTCCGTTAAAAAAGAATAGTGTCCGGGCAAGTATTTTTCCCATTTTTCAGCAATGGTTAATATGCCCACGCGAATCTGCGCAACGGGACGGGTAAAGGTAAGGGGTAATAAATGCGCACGGGCCGTCCCATCAAAAAGAATACGGTTCATGAAAGTTTTTTACAAGTGTACTAAAACAAAAAACCCCTCACAAGGAGGGGAAAATAATCAAACTCAAAAAATACTATTTCTTAAACTTGGCGTACCTGTTGCGGAATTTATCTACACGGCCAGCGGTATCTACCAGCTTCATCTTACCGGTATAAAAAGGATGAGAAGATGCTGAGATTTCCGTTTTGATCAGAGGATATTCTACTCCATCCATTTCGGCTGTATCCTTTGTTTCTGCGCAAGAGCGGATCAAAATCTCTTCACCGTTGCTCATGTCTCTAAAAATACACAAACGGTAGTTTTCTGGATGTATGCCTGCTTTCATAATAATCAATCTTGTATAGCTAGGTTTTTGCCCAGCTGAATTTTAAGGGGTGCAAAGATAGGGATATTCTCAAATCTCAAAAACATTTTTGAGGCTATCCCACTATTTTTTTGAAATTTTGCTTCCAAATTGACGTTACCCCCGTATGAATAAACTTCCACCCCTGGTTTTAGTCCTCCTCCTGGTAGCTGCGTTTGCCTGCAGGCGGGAAGAAAGCATCCTGAACAGAGGCGTAAATTTACGTTTTTCTACCGATACCGTATACCTGGATACCGTTTTTACCACTGTAGGAAGCAGCACGTATACACTCAAAGTTTTTAATCCGGAAAGGGAGACGGTCCGTATCGATAATATACGTTTGGGACGCGGCAACGGTAGTGCTTTCAGATTGAATGTAGATGGTCGTGCTACAAAAAACATCAACAATGTAGAAATACTGGCCGAAGACAGTATTTACATCTTCGTGGAAGTTACCGCTCCCGAGATCAATGGCAACGACCTGATCTATGCCGACAGCATTATCTTTACCAATAAAGGCACCGTACAACATGTAGATCTATTGACGCTTTCGAGGGATGTCTATTTCCACAAGCCCAATCGCTTTTTGGTATTGGGCAACCCGCCAAACCTAACTACACTTCCCTACTCGCTGATCGACTGCAACGACATCTGGATGAACGATAAGCCCCATGTGATATATGGCTATGCCATTATAGACAGCAATTGTACACTTACCATAAACCCGGGTACAGAAGTATATTTTCACAACAACAGCGGCCTTTTAGTTGGCAATTTTTCTGAGTTACGGGTAGCAGAAAACGGGATTGCCGGATTGGATGACTCCGTAATTTTTGCAGGCGACCGGCTTGAACCTTTTTATGAAGATATACCGGGGCAATGGGGGGGGGTGCTAGGGGGTATTTACATCGCGCAGCGGGGTAAGGCCGTCATAAACATTGCCAACATTAAAAATGCCTCCACCGCAGTGCGGCTGGATTCTGCGTTTAATGCGGATCAATTGACCATCACCAATTCTTACATTCTCAACTCTTCACGTGTAGGGCTCTTCGGAGGATACGGAAGCCTGGATGCCAAAAACCTGGTGATTGCCAACAGTGGCCTGCATTGTTTTTATGCCTTTGGAGGAAATTATGCATTCAGGCACACCACTTTTGCCAATTACTGGAATCAATCTACCCGTAATACATCTGCTGTATTGCTGACTAACTTTATTGAATTCCAGGATGGCAATGGCGTAACACAACGCATTGTACGCGATATCGAGAACTGCTACTTTGGCAATTGCATCATTGATGGCAACAACAACCAGGAGTTTGGCCTGGCGCAAGATATGGGGGGCAGCATCAACTACTTTTTTAACCACGGCTTGCTGAAAGTAGACAACGACCCCGAAGAACGTGGTTTTGATGTTAGCGATCAAAGCCTGTTCTCAAATGTGCTCATAAACCGCAACTCCGGCTTTATTGACCCGGGACTCAATCGATACGACCTGGACGCGGATGTTTCGCAGGCTATTGATCAGGGGAACACCCTGGATGGGCAATCTATAGGCAACGATATTTTAGGGCGTCTCCGCAACGTAGGGCAACCGGACCTGGGTGCCTACGAAAACCAGGGGAACTAATACTAGTCAGAAGATCATATACCCGAAAGAGAGCATCAAACCACCATACTGATCGTTGGCCTCACCTGTTTGGCCATTTACAGTAATGCCATCAAAATTGTCCGCTAGTGTATTGTGGAAGGTAGCCTCCAAAGCAAGGGTTGTGCGGTAGCTGGTCCTTAATTTCACGCCCAATCCGTAAAAGACATTCATCCCGCTATAGGCATTTACAAAGAATTCTGTCTCCTCGTTATAGATCCTCCGGGCGGCCGGATCTGTATCGTATGCAATAAAGCCCCCTCCAAACTTCAGGTAGGTCGTAAACTTGCGGGCATAACGGTACTTCCCGAAACGGATCAGGTGCATAAGTATATATGGGTTTACCTGTACCAGGTCAGTGCGGTTATAGATACCCCTTGACTGGTTGCTGTGGTTCGCATCGTCCATCACGGTCCAACCGTAACTGGCTTGTATGCCCATGGTAAACCAATCGTTGAAGTGATACTGAGCAAAAGCGGTAAAATTGGGGCGCATTTCCTTCAACAATGCAGAGGTATTGGTAGTAGTCGCTATATCCGTGGCACTGTTTAAAGTACCTACCCCCAGGCCAAACTCCGTGTAACGGGTACGAGCCTGTCCCAATAGCAGTTGAGGAAAAAAAAGGATGCCCATGAGGCAGAAAAGAAAAAAGCGTTTCATCCTATTCATTTTTTTAGATGCCGGTGGAATATCAATTTGTCTACAGTGGAGCCTGGCTCGTAGAAGGCGTACCCTTCCAGGTTAAAACCGGGCAACAACTGTGGATCATTTACTTTGTTTTGCACAATATACCGTGCCATAAGGCCCCGGGCCTTTTTAGCAAAGAAACTAATCACTTTGAATGTTCCTTTGCTATAGTCCAGGAATTCAACGTCAATAACGCGATTTTTTGGTTTTGCAACATGTATGGCCTTAAAATATTCCTGGCTGGCCAGGTTCAGCAAGACCTCCTCTTCAGGTATTTCTTTCAAATAGGTGGCCAGAGAGGTTTTCCAAAAAGCATACAAATTTGTTTTGCGGTTTACCCGTAAAGGTGTGCCCATTTCAAGCCGGTAAGGTTGAACCAGGTCGGTAGGTTTTAAAACGCCATATAAACCACTCAAAATACGCAAATGCTCGCTGGCAAATGTCATTTCTTCCTCGCTCCATTCTGCTGCCTGTAGCCCCTGGTATACATCCCCGGTAAAAGCCAGTGCCGCCTGCCTGGCGTTTTCCGAACTGTGTCCTTCCGTCCACTGCTGGTTGCGGCTAAAATTCAGGCCTGCCAGGTTTTCGCTGATGTTTTGCAACGCCATTAATTTTTTAGCCGTCTTTTTTCTAAGGGCCTCGTTGATCATAGCCGCCTTTTCCAGGTAAACAGGCTGTGTGGCGGGACCTATACGAAGCGCACTTTCAAAATCTAAAGACTTGGCAGGAGATAAAAATGCAATCATGCTTCAAATGTATGAAAGGCCGGCATATAGGTAACATCTAAAAAAAGATACCCCCCATCAGTATAGCCGACAGGGGGTATTTTACTATGGTCAATGATGTTTACTTCTCAGCCAGCAGGCTTCTCTCCTCTATCTTCCATTTATGAGAATCCATAAGGCGATTATCGGTGTAAACCAACTCGTAGAGCGTACCTCCATCTTCTGAATACACAATCCAGGTACCCTCTTTTTTGCCTTCTTTAAAAAAGGCTTTGATCTTAATACTTCCATCCGTACGATATTCGGTCCAGTTTCCGTCAAGCTTACCTTTAAGGTAATAGCCCGTCTCTTTTACATTACCGTCATCGTAGTAATTTGTAATTTTAACACGCTGCCCTTCTCTTTCGTAGGTAGCGGGTTTTTGTGCTTGCAAAGCCATAATGCTCATCGCCATCATGGCAACCAAAAAAATTCTTACTCTCTTCATGGCTTCTAATTAATTTTAACTTTACAAATATAACACTTATTTAAATAATGGGTAACATTTGCTTAACATTGAGTTAACATAAGAGGGCAAAAAACTAATCCTTAATGCTTTACGGCATAAAAAAAGCCGCGTAAGCGGCTTTCTTTTATCTTACTCGACGAACCGGGATCAGCGGACAAAGGTGAGTTCCGTATCCACTACAATACTCAGCACACCCACCGCCTGAGTGATCTGCGCTTTGTACACTTGTTTGTTCTCTTCATTCAAAACTACCTCCCAGGTGGTCGTTTCCCCGTCCTCCGTGATGAAGATCCTGTCTTCGCTGGAATTTAACACCCACTCTCCCATGCCAGATTGCTGCACGGGTATGGGTGTAGGCGTTCCCGTACCCAAGTCTGCCTCTGCCGTAAAACTATACGTATATTCTATGGCGTTAGGATTCAGGGTAATCTCATGCGAACCCA
This sequence comes from Owenweeksia sp., assembly GCA_028285465.1. Classification (GTDB taxonomy): domain Bacteria; phylum Bacteroidota; class Bacteroidia; order Flavobacteriales; family Schleiferiaceae; genus JANQPD01. The sequence goes on from JANQPD010000039.1 coordinate 30,399, forward strand.
ATACATTTGTTCCTTCTCCGGACACATCAATCGGGTTAAACGGATCTAAGGGGTTAGGAATAGAAGCCTCATACAGCACCCTATCCAGTTGCCATTCTCCCTCCAGGCGTTGTTCATAGGTAGGGGGAGTAGGTTGCGGATTGTTATTATTGTTGTTGTCATCGTCTTTGTTGCAGGCCATAAAGGCCAAACCTGCCAACGCAAAAAGCATGTATTTTCTCATAAGGGTATGGGTTTACTTAATTGTTTTTGAACGGTATAAAGATATTAAACATCTCTGAGTGAAAAACACACGCCTGGTTTCTGATCCGGTTGAAAAACAAAGTACAACAGCTTCTCAGCGACCAGGCCCGGGCTTGCCAGCTCATTGTTTTGCTTATATTCTATAAAGCGTTCTTTCTCCGGGAACAAGCTTGCATCTACTGCACGGATCTCACCTTGCATGGGTGTATCTACCACTCCTGGCGCAACCGCCATGCAATGTACCAGGGGGTGATCCCGTTGCATTACTTCCGTAAACATATTCAAAGCCGCCTTGCTGGCACAGTAAGTACTCCAACCGGATACAGGATATTGTGCCGCCCCTGAACTGATGTTCAAAACTATCCGCTTGTCTGCAAATTGTCCTGTTTGCTGAATAAAAAAAGTGCACAAAACAGAGGGAGCCGTCACATTTATATGGTAAACCCCTTCGATATTAGCTGCGCTTAACTGTCCTACGGGCTTTATCTCTCCCAAGGTCGCGGCATTATTTATAAGCACCAAATTTTCGGCTTCGGGGGCTACTTCAAACCGGAATGCTTTTACCTGATCCAGATCAGCCAGGTCGACTTTATAATGTGTGTAGGATTTGTGTCTTATCGTTTGCGTACGCGCTATCCCGCTTACCAGGTGCCCCTGGCCAAGCAACCGCATGGCGAGGGCGTAGCCAATACCTGAACTGGTGCCGCTTATAAAGAACTGGTACACTTTATATGGAGGCTAGGGCCTGATCCAAATCGCGTATCAGGTCTGCTTCATCTTCAATACCTACACTTAAGCGGATAAGGGCGTCTACCACACCCGTCTTTTCGCGCTCCTCTTTGGGAATACTGGCATGGGTCATGCTCGCAGGATGTCCGGCAAGGCTTTCCACCCCTCCCAAACTCTCGGCCAGCGTAAATACCTTCAGTTCCGAAACCACTTTAATGGTATCCGGTAAGGTGCCGCTCTTTACAGTAAAACTGATCATGCCTCCGAAATCCTTCATTTGTCTTTTTGCCACCTCGTGATTTGGATGCGTCTCAAAGCCCGGCCAATACACCTTGTCTACCTTATCGTGCCCGACCAGAAAATGCGCTATAGCCCGGCCATTCTCACAATGGCGTTGCATGCGTACATGTAGGGTTTTAATGCCGCGTAGCACCAAAAAGGCATCCATAGGCCCGCAAACGGCCCCGCTACTGTTTTGTATAAAGTAAAGCTTTTCGGCCAAAGCCTCATCTTTAACGGCCAGAAGCCCCAGTACTACATCCGAATGGCCTCCTAAATATTTGGTTGCGGAATGCATTACGATATCAGCTCCCTGCTCCAAGGGGCGCTGCAAATACGGGGTAGCAAAAGTGTTATCCACCACTAAAAGCGCAGTATTCTCCTTCGCTATTTTGGCCATTGCCTCAATATCTACAACGTTCATCATGGGGTTGGTAGGGGTTTCTACCCAGATGAGCCTGGTATTGGCATTAACCCGGGCTGCCACCTCAGCAGCGTCTCCCATAGGTACAAAGTGAAACACAATGCCATATTGCTCAAAAATTTTGGTAAACAAGCGGTATGTGCCTCCGTACAGATCATTAGTGGAGATTACTTCATCACCCGGCTTCAGCGTTTTGATCACACAATCTATAGCGGCCAGCCCACTCCCGAAGGCGAGCCCGAAATTCCCTCCTTCGATAGCCGCGATGCTATTTTCCAGGGCATGGCGCGTGGGGTTGCCACTACGCGAATACTCATAGCCTTTATGCTCGCCCGGTGCGGTTTGCGCATACGTGCTGGTTTGGTATATCGGAGGCATTACCGAACCGTAAGCCGCGTCAGGCTGCTGCCCGCCATGTATGGTTAGTGTGTTGAAATTTAGGTTTTTAGTATTCTCCGCCATGATGTATTTTTAATTAAAGCCCAAAGGTATAAAACGAAGACCCGTTGAGATGGATGAAACGCATGGTTTTCCAATACGGGCACGGCCCTGTATCCCCTTACTTAACAGCAAGACCCTTTCCTTTTACACTTTACACGCCAAACCCACTCCATCCATTAGCTTTGCCGAAATTTTAGCTTTGCCCCTATCTTCAAAAAAACTATACGCACACGCGGCTCTTTTTGCCGTTGCCCTTATTTACGGCCTGAACTATAGTATTGCCAAAGATGTGATGGAAGGGTACGTAGCGCCCAGCGGGTTCATTCTCATCCGTGCCCTTGGAGCCACTTCACTTTTTTGGCTCTTGTCAGCTTTTCTACACAGGGAAAAACTGGCGCAAAAAGATCTGCTGCGGGTAGCCCTGGGAGGTGCACTGGGTGTCGCCATCAACCAATTGTTTTTCTTCAACGGTTTACACCTTACCACCCCCATTTCTGCTTCAGTTATTATGACCACGAACCCCATAATGGTGCTTATTCTTTCTACCATTGCTTTGAGGGTGCCACTAAGTCCGGCACGGATCATAGGCATTGCATTGGGGATGTCCGGGGCTTTGTTTTTAATTACCCGTGGAGGCGATCTCAGTAGCCTTTTCACAAGCGATGCCGCTCTGGGCAACCTCTTCATACTGATCAACGCCCTTTCGTACGCAGCATACCTGGTTACAGTAAAGCCGCTCATGGGCAGGTATAAAGCCCTGACCGTGATCAAATGGGTGTTTTTGTTTGGTACACTCTACGTGCTGCCCTTTGGCTACACACAATTAGCGGCTGTAGATTGGGGAAACATGCCTCCGTTTATCGCCTGGGAGATAGTGTTTGTAGTGGTCTGCACCACCTTTTTGGCTTACCTACTCAATATTTATGCGTTGAAAACAGTAAGCAGCACCACCGTTAGTTTTTACATTTACCTGCAACCCCTGGTGGCTACATTGGCTGCACTCGCCCTGGGCAAAGACCAGCTCAGCTTTGTATTGCTCATCAGCGCAGCGCTTATTTTTAGCGGGGTTTATATGGTATCTTTCTACAAACGTTGATTGTTTACTTTTGCCCGCATGGCGCACATTTATTCCATGACCGGTTTTGGCAAAGCCAGCGTGCAGCTCTCCGGCAAAAAAATCACCTGTGAGGTAAAAAGCCTCAACTCCAAGCAAACCGACCTGAACTTAAGGTTGCCTTCCGCATACCGGGAAAAGGAGGGGGAGCTCAGAAAGATCGCTGCCGAACAGTTGCAACGCGGCAAGATCGACCTCAGTGTATACAGTGAGATCACCGGGGCCGAGAAAGCACCCGAGATCAATATGGTACTGGCAGAGCATTACCTTACCCAACTGAAGCAATTGGCCACCAAAGGCCATATTGAAGGCGACTACATCGGCACCCTCTTGCGTATGCCTGACATTATGCAAACGCCCAGCGAAGAGATAGATGAAGAAGAATGGAAAAGTGTTTTTACCTGCGTGCATGAAGCGATCGAAAAACTAAAAGAGCACCGGGCAGCCGAAGGTAAGGCACTGGCTGATGACCTCAATGTACGTTTACGCGAAATAGACCTCCGCCAAAAAGCTACACCCAAGTACGAGGAAGCACGTATCAGCCGGATAAAAGAAAAGCTAAGCCGTGCCCTGGCCGAGCTCAGGGAAGAACCCGATCAGAACCGCTACGAACAGGAACTGATCTACTACCTGGAAAAGCTGGACATCACCGAAGAGAAAGTACGCCTAAGTGCGCACTTGAATTATTTTGAAGAATTGCTCAGAGAAGGTGGTGTAGTAGGAAAGAAACTTGGGTTTGTGGCCCAGGAAATTGGCCGGGAGATAAATACCATGGGCAGCAAAGCCAACCATGCCGGCATGCAAAAACTGGTAGTGGAAATGAAAGATGAACTTGAAAAAATTAAAGAGCAGGTCCTGAATATTCTCTAAAGCTGCTTTCTCCGTATTTATGGATACTACTGCGCATACGCCTCAGGGCAAACTCATTATTTTTTCCGCACCGAGCGGTTCGGGCAAAACCACGCTTGTACACCACCTCCTGACCCAGAAAGAGCTCGGCCTTGCCTTTAGCATTTCTGCTACCAGCAGGCCTGCCCGTGGAGAAGAGGTAAATGGGAAAGACTATTATTTTCTCTCAGAAGAAGCATTTAAACAACGCGTCTTTAACGGGGATTTCCTGGAATGGGAAGAAGTGTATTCCGGCACGCTTTATGGCACCTTGCGTTCCGAGGTAGAACGCATCTGGGCGGAGGGCAAAACGGTGATCTTCGACATGGACGTGGTAGGCGGGCTCAACCTGAAATCGCTTTACGGGGATAAAGCCCTGGCGGTATTTGTAAAACCACCCAGCATGGAGGTGCTGGAAGAACGGCTGCGCGGCAGGGCTACCGACAGTGACGATAAAATCCGGCAGCGCCTGGCCAAAGCCCGTAAAGAATTGGGGCGTGCCGACCGCTTTGACCATATTTTGCTGAACAAGGACCTGGACACCGCCAAACAGGAAGCCACTCAATTAGTAAAGCTGTTTTTGGGAAAATGAAGAAACGCGTAGGTCTATATTTTGGCACTTTTAACCCCATTCACATCGGGCACTGTGTAATTGCCCAGTATATGCTTGAATTCACTGACTTGGACGAAGTGTGGTTTGTGGTAACCCCGCACAATCCTTACAAGAGTAAAAGTACCTTACTGGATGATTATGAGCGGCTCAGCATGGTCAACATCGCCATAAAAGACCAGTATAAGCTACGCGCCAGCGACCTCGAATTTGACCTTCCTCAACCTTCCTATACCGCGGTAACCCTGGCGCATGCCCGCGAAAAATACCCCGATATGGCGTTTGCGCTCATCATGGGGCGCGACAACCTGGAGACCCTGCACAAATGGCTCAATTACGAGCAGATCATAGCACATCACAAAGTATATGTATACCCGAGAGTTTCCGGGCAAGAAGGCCCCCTGGATACACACCCTAATGTGGTAATCACCAAAGCCCCTATTATGCAGATCGCCTCAACCGACATCCGCAGGGCAATAAAAAAAGGCAAGAACGTAAGCTATATGCTGCCCCTGGAGGTGTGGAAATACATTGACGAAAACCTGTTCTACAGGTGATCTACCTTAACACCTTCTGTCCCACCTAATGTCCATTTTTAAGTCTTTTAGCAGGTAGGTATTGTCCGCTGGCCTATTTTTGCCGGAAAATACCACGTCCGGAAAACTTCGGGACGTGGCTTTGTATGTTATATGTATGGCTCCTTCCGCTACCGATTTTATAAACGAATACCTGCTCGACACCCGTTTCCGCGCCATAGGCAATGCGCTGAAAGAAAACGCTTTTCTCAAGGCACATATCAAAGGCATTACTGCCTCTTTTACCTCCCTGGCAGGCTGTGCCAGTTACCTGCATAGCGAGCGCCCCCACCTTTTCATCCTAAGCGATAAAGAAGAAGCAGCCTATTTTCTAAACGACCTGGAACGCATTACGAACGAAAAAGACGTACTCTTTTATCCCGGTTCCTACCGCAGGCCCTACCAGGTGGAAGAAACCGATAACGCCAACGTGCTTTTGCGTGCAGAAGTGCTGAACCGCATCAACAGCCGCAAGAAACCCGCGATCATTGTCAGTTACCCCGATGCACTTTTTGAACAGGTGATCACCCGCAGGCAGCTCACCCGGAACACCTTTACCATCCGGGAAAACGACCACCTGAGCATTGACTTCCTCAATGAAACGCTCTTTGAATACCACTTTGAACGGGTAGATTTTGTCGTGGAACCCGGCCAGTTTTCGGTGCGGGGCGGTATTGTTGATGTGTTTTCCTTTAGCCACGACCAACCTTACCGCGTAGAGTTTTTTGGAGATGAAGTGGAAAGCATCCGCACCTTCGATATTGAAAGCCAGTTGAGCATAGACAAAGTAAAAAAGCTCAACCTCATTCCCAACGTGGAAAACAAAGCCATGCTGGAAACCCGCGAAAGCTTTTTGGATTACGTCAACGACAATATGGTGGTTTGGTGTAAAAGCATAAGTCTGGCTGCAAAGCGCCTGGACGAACTCTACGCCAAAGGGGAAGAAGTTTATGCCGCACTGGAAGGAGAAGTAAAGCGCAATCCCCCCAAAGAGCTTTTTATTAACGGGAACGGGTTTACCAATACCCTGGCGCGTTTTGCTACGGTAGAATGGGGCCCGCAAACGTTTTTCCCTGCCCAGCAGCATTTTGACTTCAACGTAAAGCCCCAGCCGGCTTTTAACAAAAAGTTTGAACTGCTGGCAGAAGAGTTCAGGAAGAACACCGAAGCAGGCCTGAGCAATTACCTGCTTTGCGCCAATGCCAAACAGGTAGAGCGCTTTTATGCCATTTTTGAAGACATCGGTAAGGAAGTAGTCTTTCAACCCCTTGTACACACGTTACACGAAGGTTTTTTAGACCCCGAAGGGAAAAAAGCGGTGTATACCGACCACCAGATCTTTGAACGCTACCAGCGCTTTAAACTAAAAACCGGAAAAGAAAAAAAACAGGCAATCACGCTGAAAGAGCTTACCAGCCTGCAAGTAGGCGATTTTGTAACGCATATTGACCACGGCATCGGGGAATTTGGCGGCCTGCAAAAAATTGATGTAAACGGCAAGCAGCAGGAAGCGATCAAGCTGATCTACAACGGAGGCGACATTCTCTACCTCAGCATTCATGCCCTGCATAAAGTGGCTCGCTACAACGGTAAAGAAGGTACTGTGCCTACCACGCACAAACTGGGGTCCGGCGCCTGGCAGAAAACCAAGAGCAAAGCCAAAAAGCGCGTAAAGGAAGTAGCCTTCGACCTCATTAAACTATACGCAGAGCGCAAAGCCAAAAAAGGTTTTGAATACGCCCCCGACACTTACCTGCAGCACGAACTGGAAGCTTCCTTTTTGTATGAAGACACCCCGGACCAGGAAAAAGCCACTGCCGATATAAAGGCAGATATGGAATCTGCTACGCCCATGGACCGCCTTATTTGCGGGGATGTGGGATTTGGAAAAACAGAACTGGCCATACGTGCCGCTTTTAAAGCAGTAGCCGACAGCAAACAAGTTGCCGTACTGGTTCCCACTACCATTCTCGCCTTTCAACATTACAAAACTTTTTCAGAAAGGCTTAAAGACCTGCCTTGCCGCGTAGACTATATAAACCGTTTTCGTACCAGGAAAGAGCAGGCGGAGACGCTGCAAAAGCTAAAGGAAGGGAAAGTAGACATCCTGATCGGCACACACCGTATTGTAGGAAAGGATGTACGCTTTAAAGACCTGGGGCTGCTCATCATTGATGAAGAGCAGAAGTTTGGTGTGGGGGTAAAAGACAAACTGAAAAACCTGAAAGTAAACGTGGATACACTTACCCTAACCGCAACGCCTATTCCACGCACCCTTCAATTTAGCCTGATGCAGGCGCGCGACCTTAGCGTGATGACCACGCCTCCACCTAACCGGCATCCTATTGAAACAGAAGTTGTTCCCTTTGGCGAAGAAATGATCCGCGATAGCGTAATGTACGAAATGAGCCGGGGCGGACAAGTGTTTTTTATCCACAACCGGGTAGAGAACATCAAAGAGGTAGCAGGCATGATCAACCGGATGGTGCCGGATGCCAAAGTGGGCATCGGCCATGGACAAATGGAGGGAAAAAAGCTGGAAGAGCTTATGCTCAACTTCATCAACGGGCACTTTGACGTGCTGGTGGCCACCTCTATTATAGAAAATGGGTTGGATGTACCCAATGCCAATACGATCATCATCAACAATGCGCACCATATCGGGTTGAGCGACTTGCATCAAATGCGCGGGCGTGTGGGCCGAAGCAACAAGAAGGCTTTTTGCAAGCTCATTGCCCCACCAATGGCAGCGCTTACGGAAGAAGCCCGCAAGCGCCTCAACGCCATAGAACAATTCAGCGACCTGGGCAGTGGTTTCCAGATTGCCATGCGCGACCTGGAAATACGTGGAGCCGGAGACCTACTAGGTGCAGACCAAAGCGGTTTTATGGCCGATATCGGTTTTGACACCTATCAAAAGATCCTTGCCGAGGCTATAGAAGAGCTCAAGGAAACCGAGTTTAAAGAGCTGTATGCAGAAACACAGCACAAAAAAGACTTTGTGGAAGAAACCCTTTTGGATACTGACCTGGAAATTCTTTTGCCCGATGATTACGTGAACAAGGTGGAAGAGCGTTTGCGCCTCTACCAAACCCTCGATGCCTTAGAAGGCCCGGAACAGCTCTACCGGTTTGAGCAGGAGTTGATCGATCGTTTTGGACCGGCACCAAGAGAAGCGTATGAATTACTCAATTCCGTACGGCTTCGCTGGTTGGGGAAAGACATTGGCTTTGAAAAAATCGTGCTCAAACAGGAACGGCTTATCGGCTACTTCATTTCAAACCAGGACAGCCCCTATTTCCAAAGCGATAAATTCCAGCAGGTGCTTCACTTTTTGAAAGATCAGCCAAAAGCTCAGATGAAGGAGCGGAACGGCAAACTGTATTTGAGCTTTAGCGAAGTAAAAGACGTAAACGAAGCCCTCAAGTTGCTGCAACCCCTGGCAAAAGGCGTACCGGCCACCTAAAAGAGAAACCAGTAAAAGCGCATATATTGTCTTGGTTTTAAAGCTTATCGGCATATGTCAACTTTTAAAGAGCACTACTTTAAAACCCCGGGAGATTGGCAGCACTGGCTAAGCATACATTTCGGCCAGGAAGAAAGCATTTGGCTGATCCTTCCCAAAAAGAATAACCCCGCTCCGGGCCTGCTCCTTGAAGAAGCGATCGAGGAGGCGCTTTGCTGGGGCTGGATAGACAGCACTCCCGGAAAGGTAGATACGCACTTTTATAAGGTGCGTTTCAGCAAGCGAAGTGAAAAAAGCAACTGGTCTGGCCTGAATAAGAGGCGCATCGCCAAACTGGAAAAAGAAGAACGCCTGCAAGCGCCCGGCTTACAAATGATCAGGAAAGCAAAAGCCAGCGGCACGTGGGCGGCTTTAGACGAAGTTGAAAAAGGCATTGTGCTCCAAGACCTGGCACAGGCCTTTGCAGCCTACAAGGGAGCAAGGGAAAACTTTGAAGCTTTCCCCACTTTTACAAAGCGTGCCATCCAGGAGTGGATACTGAATGCTAAACGGCCTGATACCCGGGCAAAACGCATTGCAGAAACCGCAAACGAGCGCCCCAGGCAGTTTTCAAAAAAATAGACCCGGGTGAAATTTCACCCGGGCCCTTCCACGCTCAACACAGAAATTAAATTATCGCTTGCGCGAAGTGAAGCCGAACAGCAGGCTAAAACGCGCCCCGTCCCTGCTTGGCGCCAAAGCAAAGTTGATCGGGAAGTTTAAATAGCCCGATTGTATAGTGGAGCCTACCGCAAAAACAAAGGATGGACCGGATATAGCGATATTTGGGCCAAAGCCAAATTCGAAACCCTTTGCATTGCGCACACCAATAAGCAAACTGGCACTTGGTAAAAACAGCTCCTGCTCCAACCCCCCTACTAATACAATCGCCTCTATCAGGCCGGCTGTGCCATTGTCTAAAGCGAAATACTTGGTTTCAAACTGCCAGCCAAACTGCGTTATGAAAGGGTGGGCATCCCAATCATCGGCCAGCCGATCGGCCAGTGTACCCGGCGCGATATACGTAAAGCCTACGCGAGGCCCGGATAGCTTAATAGGTTCTACTATAGGTTGTTCAGATTCAGGAGGCAGGGTTTGCGCGTTTATAGTACCGGCACATATCCATAATAGCAAAAACAGGGTAAACACATTCTTGTAATACATATCTATTTGTTTTTGACAAAGGAATAGGGTCAACAGCAGGGTAACATACGGATATCCATCAGATCGGATGAGTGCTGCACTGCTTTATGTTAAAACGCCATTCCAGAAGGCTAAAGCGCCAAAACGGGAATTAAAATGCACCCCCAAGTCCTTAAAATTTCTTTAAAATCGTGCTTTTTGCCAGAAAAAATCCTCCACATTAGTAAAATGTGCATATAAAACCGCCCTTTCAAATTGAGTTGTGAAATTTAAGACTTGACACCCTTGGAGCGTTTGATGTATCCCAATATCTTACTAGCATGATCCTTTGAGTTCTCAATGAAGTATTTGTTGGTTTTTAAGCCCCCGCATACCACACCGGCCAGGAAGAGGCCCGGAACATTCGTTTCGTGTGTCTCAGGGTTGTAGTGCGGAGAACGGAACGCATCATTGGCAATGCGTATACCCGCTTTTTCCAAAAAAGCATAATCCGGGGTAAAGCCTGTCATGGCCAGCACAAAGTCATTTTCCAGGTTTTCCTCCCCAGCTGCGTGTACAACCGTTATGCTTTCTTCCCGGATGCGCTTCACCTGTGTATTAAAATAAGCTTTTATAGAACCTTCCTTAATGCGGTTCTCAATGTTCGGTTTGATCCAGTATTTCACCCGCTCGTTTATTCCTTCTCCCCGGATGATCATGGTCACTTTTGCTTGTTTATGAAAAAGCTCCAACGCCACGTCACAAGCCGAGTTGGCCGCACCTATCACCGCTACTTCTTTACCTATATAAGGATGTGGTTCATCGTAATAGTGTTTCACTTTCGAAAGCGCTTCACCCGGCACGCCCATCAGATTCGGTAAACCATAAAATCCTGTAGCCACAATTACATACCGGGCCCGGTAACGTGCTTTAGAGCTGCTCACTTCAAAACCGTTTTCCCTTCTTTCCACAGCATGTACTTCCTCATAATTGTTGATCTGCAGATCCCAGCGCTGTATCACTCTTCTGAAATACTCCAATGCTTCTGTACGGGTTGGTTTATCTCCATGGGAAATAAAGGGTACTCCCCCAATTTCAAGACGCTCAGAAGTTGAGAAAAAGGTCATGTTGACAGGGAAATCATAGATGCTGTTAACCAGGGCTCCTTTTTCTATAATGATGCAGCTTAAGTTGTGCTTTTGCGCTTCAATGCCTACGGTAATGCCCATCGGGCCTCCTCCTATTACTAAAACATTATACATGGGTATAAAAATAATACCAGGAATACGTTTAGGAGCTTTTTATAAAGATATTGCTTAAACGTCTCTTCAACGAAGCATAGGGTTTCGCGAAAATATATTGTATTGCTTAACAAAAACCTTAACCTTTGAGTATCATGAAAAACATTTAAGATGACGTCATCAGAAAACGACAGGCTCGTATTGAGCTACAACAGCATCCGCAATTGGATCGGCTTCCTGGGCATATTTCTACCCGTACAACTTTCGGTAGCCTATTTCATACATATTGAAGAATGGCTGGTCCTGGACTCCATTAGTCATTACTACCACGCTTCGGTAAGCGACCTCTTCATAGGCACTTTGGGGGCCATTACCGTATTTTTTATTGCCTACAAGGGGCACGACCGGTCCGACAGGATCACTTCTATCTGCGCTGCAGTGGGGGCCACGGGCCTGGCCATTTTCCCTGAACTACCCATGCCGGGTGTTGAGAACTACAGCCACTATATCCCGGTGATGTTCCCTACAGAAACCAGTAGTTGGTTGCACTACGGCTTTGCAGCCCTTTTCTTTGTTTCCCTGATCGTATTTACACTGATACAGTTTCCAAAATCCGACCCCACAGAGAAAAAAACAGCACGTAAAGAAATCCGCAACAAGATCTACCATGTTTCGGGGATAGCCATGATCCTGCTTTTGCTGTGCATTCCGTTGTCGGCTTTTGTTTTAGGAAAGGAAACGCGTAGCTATTATAATGTGGTATTCTTTACCGAGGCTTTCTTTCTTTGGGTCTTCGGGATTACCTGGTTTTTAAAAGGAGGCCTGTTTTTAAAAGACAAACCCGGGTAAACATGAAAAATCCCCTCCGAGGCCCATTTGCCTCAGAGGGATTCTTTTTCCATAATAATACAATGGCTAAGCCTTAATGGCAATGGGGATACGCGTTTCGGCCCAATCCAGGTAAAGCATTCCGTTTTTGCCTGCTTTGAACGTCATTTTCTCCGTCATTTCCGTTTTAACGGGTTTTGCCGTAATACGCAATACATCCTCCTTTTCATCGTACTTATAGGCCCCCCATTGCTTTGCCACCTTGTTAAAAATAACGGTCCACTCCTTTTCACCCGGTATGGTAAAAAGCGCATAGGTGCCTGCCGGTAGTTTTTTACCGTTCACCATAAGGTCTTTATCCGTACTGAAGGTAGTTGCCTCATTGGCCCCGGTACGCCATACTTTTCCATAAGGCACCAGGTCGCCATAAATTTTGCGCCCTTTTACGGAAGGCTGGCTATAGTTAATGGTAACCGTAGCTTCTCCCACTTTTACCTCCATAGTGGCGGGTGGGCTCGCTCGCTTCTCTTGCGCACTGAGGTTCCCCAGGCTGAACATGGCCACCAAGGCCAGTACCATGTGTTTTGCTTTCATCTTTTTACGTTTTAGAGATTTTGAAACAATAAAGCTTAAAAGTAAAACGATTTAAAGAAAAGTATTCATGTTTGATAGAAAAACTCAGAACCATTCAATAGCAAGACCAACCGAACCCTCTATTATGCTTAGTTTAGCCTTACTACAACTCAATACGAAGCCCATGCTCAACAACGCCACTGCTTTTGCCGGTTTTTCGGTAGATGCGCTCGAAACTGCAAAAGATTTTTACCAGAATACACTCGGCCTGAAGGCTGAGGAAACGTACATGGGAGTATTGTACCTCCACACCAAAGGCAATCACCCCATGGTGGTATACCCCAAAGCCGGGCATACCCCGGCTTCCTATACCGTGCTCAACTTTTACGTAGATGACCTGGAGGGAACGGTAAGTGGGTTGAAAGAAAAAGGGGTGCGTTTTGAACAGTACCAGGATGGACCTATCCGAACTGATGAAAAGGACATCAGCCGGGACGAAAAAGGCCCGGATATGGCCTGGTTTAAAGACCCTGCGGGAAATATAATTGCGCTTATAGAAAAATAAACCTTAAACGTTACCGGACGCGTTTTGCACAAATCCAGCACATCCTTCAGACCCTTATGGCGTATGGCGCTTATCTCATCGCCATTAATTGGTGCCTACAGCGTTACTTCACCCTATATCTTTTTGAGTTCGCTCTCCGAAACCGGCATACAGGATCTACCTGAACTGAGAACAGCCCCCCTGCTTCTCGTTATGGGTATGATCAGCATACATGTATTCATCTTGTGGAGCATAAACATTGGCTTACTAAAATTGACAGATTCTGTTAACGAACGGATTCAACCGGTTGTGCGCATTTTTGCTTCTTATGCCATAGTCCTCATTTTGGTTTCCATGGCCATATCCGCAGGCGGGCCTCTTCAGCGACATGACTTTGGTTTAATGCGCTATTACCCTATTATAGGCAGCATTACCAATAACACTTTTGTGCTTTTACTACTCTATTTGGTAGTTCGAAACCAGGAAAAAGCACAGCTGCAAATAAAAAACGCTGCACTTAAAATGAGTGAGTTGAACAAAAAACTGGAATTATTGCTGCAACAAGTGCAGCCGCATTTTTTGTTCAATGCCCTGGCCACTTTAAAAATGCTCATTGTAAAGGACCGTGAAAAAGCCAGTCAATATACCAGTCGCCTTTCCGGTTTTCTGCGCGATTCACTCACCAGCGATACCAGCATGCTGGCCACGGTAAAAGAAGAGATAGACCGGCTGGAAAATTATATTGCCTTGCAGAAAATGCGCTTCGGTGATGCCTTTGAATACAAAAGTTCCATTTCAGCAGATTTTTATGAGAAAAAGCTACCCGGCTTTAGCTTACAGGCATTAGCCGAAAATGCCTTAAAGCACAATAACTTCTCAGAAGATGAACCGCTTTTGCTGGACTATGAAGAAAAGGATGGACTCCTTATTTGCAGCAATAGCTTTACACCTACCCACGAAAAAACACATAATACAGGCCTGGGCTTATCCAATCTGAAAGAGCGTTTCACTTTGTTGGGCGGCAAGCCTCCAACTATCCATAAAAATTTGAAAGACAAGCGTTTCAGCGTAATTCTTACTCCTTTAAGCTAATATGGATATTGCGATTATAGAAGATGAGCCTTTAATGCTGGAAGCACTGGAAGATGCTTTGCAGGCACTGGACAACAGTATGCGGGTTGTAGCTCGTTTAAACAGCGTAAAGCAGGCGCTGAACTTCTTTGAAAAAAAGCCTGCAGTAGATCTTATTTTCTCTGACATCAAACTAGGTGATGGCAATAGCTTCAACATATTTGAAGTATACAAGCCAAGCGCTCCGGTGGTTTTTTGCACCGCTTTTGATTCTTATGCCCTGGAGGCGTTCAAAGCCAACGGCCTGCATTACATCCTCAAACCTTATGAAACAGAAGATATCCGGGTCGCCCTGAACAAGTATAAAAGCTTTACCGGAAAACGGGAAATACCGGGGGTAGACTGGAAAGAAATGTTTGAAACACTTTACCGGCGTGTTAATAAAAACCCTGACCAACAAAGGCTTTTGGTGCATCAGGGCGAACAGATTATCCCTTTGACCGTCTCAGATATTGCGTTGGTATCTTCCGGTCAGGGTATCGGCTATGTACATACCTTTTCCGAAAAGCGCTATCAAAGTGACCATACATTGGATAAACTGGGCAAAATCCTGGGAGCTTCTTTTTATCGCTTAAACCGACAGCACCTGATTAACCGTACAGCTATTGAAAAAGTGAGCCAATACTTTGCCCGCAAGTTAAAAGTCCAAGCCAATATCAATTATCCCGAAGCACTGATCGTAAGCAAAGCCAATGCTTCTTCCTTTTTGAAGTGGCTTGAAGAAGGCTAGGCAAATCCTGCCCGCTTCAACCGCTTAGTTGCCCGCTTCACACAAATAAAAACCGGAACCAAGACCTCGAAAAGCACATTTGTCGCTGAAATTTAACTCAGTTACGTGCAAAAGATCATCCTTTTCATACTTCTCTGCTATAGCTTTAAGGCAGCAGCACAGGAGCGATTTACCATAAGCGGGTACACCAAAGATGCAACAAACGGGGAGGATATTCCCTTTGTGAACATCACTATAGAAGAATTACCGGGTATTGGAACTATGTCTAATGCATATGGCTTCTATTCGCTTTCCGTACCTGAAGGCAGCTACACCATTGTATATCAATTTATTGGCTACGAAACGATTAGAAAAGAGCTGGCCCTGGCAACGGATCAAAAGTTAAACATAGAGCTAAACGAAGCTTCGCAAACGCTGGAAGAAGTGGTGGTTACTGCGGAGCGCGAAGATCAGAATGTAACGCGTATCGAAAGCGGCATCACTCAAATCGATATGAAAGACATGAAAGCCATTCCGGCTTTTGGCGGTGAACCGGATGTGATGCGCGTAGTGCAAATGACCCCGGGGGTTAAAACAGCCGGTGAAGGAAGCGGAGGTTTTTACGTAAGAGGTGGTGGCCTGGATCAAAATCTGATCTTGCTGGACGAAGCCCCCGTTTACAACCCTTCCCACTTGTTCGGCTTTTTTTCCGTTTTTAATGGGGACGCCCTGAAGAGCACCACCGTTTACAAAGGGGGGATGTTACCCGAGTACGGAGGCCGTACGGCTTCTGTACTGGATATTCGCATGAAGGACGGGAACAGCAAAGACTTTGGTGTAAGCGGGGGATTAGGCCTTATTGCTTCCCGGCTAACGGTTGAGGGACCTATTGTAAAGGAAAAAGGATCCTTTATGTTAAGCGGCAGGCGCACCTATGCCGATCTCTTTCTTCCCCTCGCCGGAGATGAAGCCCTGGACGGTTCTAACCTCTATTTCTACGACCTCAACCTAAAGGCAAATTACCAGATCAGTGAAAAAGACCGCATTTACATCTCGGGGTATTTTGGGCGGGACGAACTGGGTTTCGATGATGTTTTCGGCCTGGATTGGGGCAATACTACCGGAACGTTGCGTTGGAACCATCTTTTCTCGAACCGCTTGTTTTCCAACACTTCGCTTATTTACAGCGACTATGATTATCAAACCTCCTTTGGCCAGGGGGATGAGTTCATCGGACTTCAATCTGTGGTAAAAGACATTAATCTCAAACAGGATTTCTCCTTCTACCTCAATGAAAAGAACACCATGAAATTTGGGTTCAATATAATCAACCACACCATTGAACCGGGCAATATCGAAGCAGGTGAAGACGCGGGCCTCAACACACAAGATGCACAGGCGAAATATGGCATTGAGGGTGCCCTTTACTGGCAAAATGAGCAAAAGATAAACAACAGGCTAAGCCTGGGCTACGGCCTTCGCTATTCCCTCTTCCAGCAATTAGGTGAAGGGCAAGCTTATACCTTTAATGACAAGGGAGACTTGCTGAATACTACTACTTATGATAGCTGGGAACCGATTCAGTATTATGGTGGCCTGGAGCCACGCCTCGCTGTTAATTATCTCCTGGATGAGCGCAGTTCACTCAAATTCGGGTATAACCGCAACTATCAATACATACACCTTCTTTCCAACTCCACAGCCTCTACCCCGGTTGACACCTGGATCATGAGCAGCAACAATGTAAAACCGCAGATAGCCGATCAGGTCTCCCTGGGCTACTTCAAAAACTTCAGCGACAATATGTATGAAACTTCGGCCGAGGTCTACTACAAAGACATGCAGAACACCATCGACTATCGTACCGGGGCCAATACCTTTTTAAACGAGCTGCTGGAAGGCGACCTGGTGTACGGAGATGGCGAAGCTTATGGCCTGGAGTTGTTTGTAAAAAAGAAAAAAGGCCGCCTTACCGGATGGATTGGATATACCTTATCCCGCACTACGCGACAGTTTGATGAGATCAACAACGGGGAACCTTTTTCGGCCCGCCAGGACCGCACACACGACCTATCTATCGTGGCCATGTACAAGCTCACCGATAAAACAACGATTTCCGGGAACTTCGTTTACTATACAGGCGATGCCGTTACCTTCCCTTCCGGTCAGTACAATGTGAACGGAACTATTGTGCCTTACTATACCGAGCGCAACGGTTATCGCATGCCTGACTACCACCGTTTAGACCTTGCCCTGACCATTCAGGGTAAAAAAACCAAGCGCTTTGAAAGCAGTTGGAACTTCAGCCTATACAATGTGTATGGGCGTGAAAATGCCTTCTCCATCAATTTCCAACCCAGTGAAGATGACCCCACCCAAACGGAAGCCGTGCAACTTTCGCTCTTCAAATGGGTACCCTCCGTTACGTATAATTTTAGTTTCTAATGTGTAAAACATCACTATTTTACCTCATCCTTTTTGGTCTTTTTTTGAGCTTAACTGCCTGTGAAAAGGTCATAGAAATTGACCTGGAAGATGCCTCGCCCGAATGGGTGGTGGAAGCGAACCTTGCCGAAGGCAAAAACTGGTTTGAAGTGCGCATTTCGCAAACCACCTCTTATTTTTCCAATGAAACGCCTCCGGCAAAAGAAGGTGCCCGTGTTTTACTAAGCGATGATAAAGGCAATACCTACCCGCTTACGGAATTGGGCAATGGCCTGTACGGGGATACCATCACGGCAGAGGTCAATACGCTCTATACGCTTACCGCTGAAATTGATGAAAATACCTATACTGCCCAGTCTTTTTTAAAACCTTCCGTACCGGTGCTTTCCCTGGAAGCTGAATTTCAAAATGCTTTTGGGCCTCGTGCGGATGGCTACATCGCCACTTTTACCTACCAGGATCCGCCAAATGAAGCAAACTATTACCGTGCCGTTTACTTTATTGACGGTGAAAAGCAAACCGGTGGTGAGGCTTTAATTATACTCAATGATTTACTCAACGATGGCAATGTGCCCAGGGTAAGTCTTGTGCAAGAGGTATTAGAAGAAGGACAGGAATTAAGGGTAGCGTTATGGCATATTGATGAGGCATCTTACAACTATTTTACTTCGTTAGGCGACATCATCGGGGCCGGAAGAGGCCCCAACCAAGGTTCTGCAGCACCCGGTAATCCAAACTCCAATTGGTCAGGCGGTATTTTGGGATATTTCACCGCCTATTCGGCTAGCCAGGAACAAATTACGGTTGAGTAAGGTGTTCCGGAACTTTTGTTTAGGTATACTACTCAGCTATAGTGGGTTGTTGACATGTTATGGGCAAAATTTTCACAAGTATGAAGCTATAGCACATCCCGATCATGTGCTTTTTGTGGTAAGCGAACTGCCCGACACCCTGCTCTGCAGCTGGATCAAAGATGCTGAAGATAAGCTTCAACAGGAGCATTGGCAGCTTAACGTATTTCACGCAGCAGGTAAAAATCCGGTTGAGGTCAAAGAGTACCTCAACGCTAAATTCAACAACCCGGTTCAGTCGAATCTAACACATTCCTACCTGGTGTTTATCGGGAGTAGAAACCTTATTGAAGCACAGAAGGACCTCTATAAAACACCCTTGTTTGTGCGCACAGCTGAGCTTTACACCGATCAAAAGCCTGGAGGTTGCACAAATTGTTACTCCTGGGGCGAACAGCCGCTTAAGCCTTTACTTGAGGCTTTTGCCGGGAATTTCCTGTGGGAAATTGACCTGGCTGAAGCAAGAAAAGCTGCATTGGAGTCGAACAAAACAAAAGGGGAAGAACGGGCTATAGGCTTTTTTATAAACCAATCCTTTAATCATGGCCAGCATACCGGTTATATACCACCCAATATGACCAGCTACGGCCTGCGCTTTGGAAAGCACTTCAGGCCGGAATGGCGGTGGAATGTTGAAGCCGAATTCGGTTATTCTATGCCCGATATAGAGTCGGTTTTCCAACAACAAATCCAGAGCCAGGTCGATGTCAGTGCCCTTCAATCCGGAATTAATCAAGACATTGAGATCAACGCTAGCTTACAGGGATATTTCTACGGGGCAATTGGCGGTAATGTTCAATATGTCTTTTACAAACCAGGGCGCTCCTGGTCGCCTTATGTGGCCATGGGTTTTTCATTAATGGGGCAACTGGGTTTTGAAAACCAGATCGATACTACGATCACCGTTGACGCTTCTACTTTTCCCGGTAGTGGTGGTGGATTAGGTGGTCAGGCTCCTGATAGAAGTGCCTTATCAGGCAGCAGCCCCTCCCCCGTATTTGCCAGCCGGATGCCTCTTAGTGCGGGTTGGCAAGTTTATTTCAACGAAAGACTTTCACTGGACATATCGCTGAACTACACTTTTGATATGGCGCGCTTACAAGGCGCTGTCTCTAACGTAAATGCCATCCAGCTAAGATTTGGCTTAGCCTACCATTTCTGGCCTAAGCGCAAAAAATTTTACCGCTACCTACGCTAGTTTCCTGTAAGTTTGAAGATCGGAAAACCGATCGGAGAACGCATGAACCCCATAGAAACCAGCATTACAATACTACCAGCTGAAAAAAAAGGCTGGTACCCCACGGCTGAAGTCGACCCCACTATTGCTGACCGATTAATACCAGAACGCAGGAACAAGCAAAGGGTTATTGTCACCTTTCCCAACGGCCAACATTTTCACAGGGCTTTACAACGCAGTAAGGATGGTTTCTGTCACATCATTTTTGGCAAAAGCACCATGAAGGAAGCGAGTGTGGAATTTGGGCAGGAAGTAATGGTAAAACTGGAAGAAGATACGTCTGAATTCGGGATGCCCTTTCCGGAGGAGCTTCAGGAAGTTTTAAAGCAGGAACCGGAAGGGAATGCCAAATTCCTGGCGCTCAATCCGGGCACCAGAAGAAGTATTCTCTATTACATCAATTCGGCCAAAACGGTAGACACCCGCATAAAACGGGCTTTAGACATTGTACATAAGATAAAAACAAACACGCTTTATTCGCAGCGCACCAAATGATTTCCCGCTCTTGTTTCCATCGGTGTTTCTTCTCTCCTTCGGTAAACGTTTCCGGGAAAGCTGGGTATATTCCTTTCCGAAAATGACTTGTTGCCCACCCCCTTCTTCAGTCTTTACTTCCCGGTTCACTCCCTTATTTTCCCGGTTCGCTCCTTTTTGTTTTTTGCGGCCCTTTGGTTTTCAGTGCTTTGCTTCATGAAAAGATCAACCATCATGAAAAAAGTCTTTCCCCTTCTCTTTACATTATCAAGCCTGCTAAGCTTTTCCCAAAGCACGCAAAACATTCGCGGCCGCGTTATTGACCAGCAAAGTGAAGCGCCTTTACCAGGCGTAAATGTCTTGAGCTTAAGCGGACAGGGCGCAGTAACAGACCCGAATGGTTACTACGTGCTTAAAGAAGTTCCCGTAGGCCGGGTGAGCCTTACTTTCTCCTTTATCGGCTACAAGCCCCTACGCATGGAAAACCTGGAGCTTACTGCTTCCAAAGAATTGATCATACACGCGGCTTTACGCGAAAATGCAGAGCAACTGGCTGAGGTAACCGTAACGGCCAGCCAGCAAAAAGAGCGGGTACAAAATGAATTGGTAAATGTTTCCGGCCGCACCTTTTCCATAGAAGAGACGCAACGCTTTGCCGGTTCCGTGCAGGATGTGAGCCGCATGGCCAGTAATTTTGCGGGGGTACAACGGGCGAATGATGCACAAAACGACATCGTCATACGCGGCAATTCGCCTATTGGCCTCATTTGGCGGATGGAGGGCATCGATATTCCGAATCCCAACCATTTCGGAGGGTATGGAGCAACAGGCGGCCCGGTTAGTATGCTCAACAACAACGTACTGGCCAATTCCGATTTTCTTACGGCAGCCTTTCCTGCCAACTATGGGGATGGACTGAGCGGTGTATTCGACCTGCGCCTGCGCAACGGCAACTATGAAAAACACGAATTCCTGGGGCAAATTGGGTTCAATGGATTGGAATTTGGCGCGGAAGGGCCTATTTCCCGGGAAAAGAAGTCTTCCTACCTGATCAACTACCGCTATTCTACCCTGGGCATTATGTCGGCCATAGGCATTGATTTTGGTACGGGAGCCGCCATACCCTATTACCAGGATCTTAACCTGAAGCTCAATTTTCCAAATCGGAAGACGGGCAATATCCAGGTTTTTGCCCTGGGTGGGATCAGCAGCATTGACTTCCTGGAAAGCGAAACAGCTGAAGGAGAAGACGGAGGTTTTTATAGCGATGGGGAGGACCTGCGCAATCGTGTACGCACGGGCGTTGCGGGTATTTCGCATCAATACTTTTACGGAAAAAACACCTATTCTAAAGTCATCCTAGCCGCTACGAATACCACCAACCTGGTGACCATCGACACACTCAATTTTGATGGCAGCCTGGTATCTCCTAAATACAAGCAAAACTTTACGGAGCAAAACATACAGGCACACGCTTTTGTAAACCATAAATTCAGCCCCAGGCACGTTTTACGAGGTGGAGGCTTTGTAACGCGGAAGATCTATAACCTGCAGGACAGTGCTTACATAAGAGCAGAAGACCGGTACAATAAGATCCACGATCAGCAAAGTACGGATATGTTGTACCAGCCTTATGTAAATTACCAGTACCGCCCTACCGACCGTTGGGAGATGAAT
Organism: Owenweeksia sp.; assembly: GCA_028285465.1. Lineage (GTDB taxonomy): Bacteria > Bacteroidota > Bacteroidia > Flavobacteriales > Schleiferiaceae > JANQPD01. Next base: position 52,039 of record JANQPD010000039.1, read on the forward strand.
TTTGGCCTGCACAGTATGTTTTTGGCCAGCAACGAAAACTATAGCATTGAACCCCGTTTCGGGGCCAGCTATCAGCTCACCGATCAAAGCAGCCTCAACTTCGGTTATGGTGTACACAGTCAAATTCCCATTCCCACCATTTTATATGATCAGATTGACCTGCCGGACGGCACTTATATTCGCCTGAACGAAGGCCTCCCCTTTACCCGCAGCAACCACTTCGTAATCGGCTATGACCAGATGATGAAATACCGCCTGCATTTTAAAGCCGAGGCCTACTACCAATACATTACCAACGCCATCGTAGAGCGCACTCCTTCTTCCTTCAGCAGCCTGAATGCCGGTGGGTTTAATACGGGCACCCCCGACTCAGTAACAGCTGGCGGTTTGGGATACAACTACGGGCTAGACCTTACCCTGGAGAAATTTATGGACAAGGGTTTTTACTTTTTAAGCACACTTTCCATTTACCAGTCGCAATACCAGGGCAGTGACCAGGTGTGGCGCAACACCGCTTTTAACGGCAATGTGGTGTTCAACCTTTTGGGTGGAAAGGAGTTTTTGCTGAGTAAAAGGGAAAGCGAAAAACGCAATACCCTTACGGTAGACGGCAAACTCACCACCGCAGGTGGACAGCGTTATACGCCCATAGACCTGGCTGCCTCCATAACAGAAGGTGAAGCCGTATACGAAACGGCAAATGCCTTCGGAGCACAATACACTCCCTATTTCCGGGCCGACATACGGATCGGGTTTAAGCAAGGAGGAAAAAAAGTAACACAGGAATGGGCTGTTGACATCCAAAATGTAACCAACCAGCAAAACCCATTTGGCCAAAGCTATAACGCCGATGCACAGGAAGTAGAAACCACTTATCAGCTAGGCATATTCCCCATGGTTTTATACCGTATAACTTTTTGAACCATGTATGCCAGCTACACACACTTCAGATGTAAATGGTGGGCCATACCCCTCTTTCAATACCACGCCATACGTGCTTATGGACAGGCCAATAGAAGCATTGGGCTACAGAGTATACAAGCCTGGACAAAAGGTATACGCAATTACTGTACTTTAACGGTTTGGGACAGCAAGCAGGACATGCTCCACTACATTGGAAAAGGGGCGCACCTGCGTGCTATGCAACGCAGTGACCTCCTGGGGCAAGGATATACCACCGGTTGGCAAACCGGACTGCGTCCTACAAGAACACAGGCAGAAGCGCAATTGAAAAACAAATTGGTAAAACTCGGGCAGCTAAAATGGCTTTAAAGCAGGGGTTTACATTTAGTGTAAGTAGAACCGAATGGCTTATAGTGCTCTGCATTGCGCTCTTTCCACCACTCCTGTTTTACTTTGAAGATTTTATTGAACAATCTTACCTTGAAGAATCTCCTTTCTCGTTCAGAGCGTGCAGTATTGCCATTGGCTATTCTTTCGCCGTAACCTTCCTGCTTTATATAGGTACCAGCTATATTTTTCAGTGGCTCAGCCATCATTTCCCATGGGGCGTGCACAATAAAAAGCGCCTGTGGCGGGAAATTGTCTTTGTGAGCGTATATGCCTCTCTTGTTCAGTTTATCCTGATCACGGTTTTCCATTATTTGAAGGCCGATTTCCTGCTTACCCTCACCCCTATTGTGTACCTATCAAACATCCTTTTTGGCCTCGCCATTACTTATATTACGCTTGCCATCTTTGAAGGGGTATACCTGTTTAGGCGTTGGCGCGAAAGCCTGCTGCGGGAAGCGCACCTGCGCGAAAAACATACGAAGACCCAGCTGGCAAACCTGCGGGCACAACTCGATCCTCACTTTATGTTCAATAGCCTTAACGTGCTCTCCGCTCTGATCCGGAAAGATCCGGGACAGGCAGAACATTTCGTAGATGATTTTGCCCGGGTATACCGCTATGTGCTGGAGGTAAAAGACGAGATCGTGGTAACCTTAAAGCAGGAACTGGATTTTGCCGAGGCCTACCTCAACCTGCAAAAGATCCGTTTTGGGGAAGGCCTGCAGGTTAGTAAAAACATCTGTGCCGAAGACCTGAACAAATACATCTTACCCCTGGCTTTACAAGAAGTGCTCAACAACGCGATAAAACACAATGAGCTCTCCATAGAGAAGCCACTATACCTGCATATGGAAAGCAACGGGAGTGCCTTGCGCGTAACCAATACAGCCCAGTTGAGGAAAGAAAAAAACAACGGAACCGGAACCGGGCTCAGCAACCTGAAAAAGCGTTATGCACTATTGGGCGATGCAAAACCCGCTTTTAATGTGAACGAAAAACACTACCTGGCGCATCTGCCCCTTATAGAAAACGATGAAGCTTAAGTACGTTATTTTAGAAGATGAACCCCTGGCGGCTGATAAGCTGGAGAGCGGCATTCAGGCTTTTCGCCCGCATTGGCAATGTATGGGCGTTATCCAGTCTGTGCGTGAAGCCAAAAAGCGCTTGCCTGCCCTTGATGCACAACTCCTTTTCCTCGATGTGCACCTGGCCGATGACCTCTCCTTCTCCATCTTTGAAGAATTGCCGCTTTCTACCCCCATCATTTTTACTACAGCTTATGACCAGTATGCCCTGCGCGCCTTTAAGCTAAACAGTGTCGACTACTTATTGAAACCTGTAAGTGACAAAGAGTTGCTGAAAGCAGTTGAAAAATTTGAAGCCAATGCAGTGGTAAACCCGAACCTGCAAAAACTGGCGCAAAGCTACCAACCCGACTACCGCAACCGCTTCTTGGTAAGCACGGGAAACCGGATCAAAACCATTTTAGAAAAAGACGTTGCCTATTTCCACGCCAATGGAAAGCACAGCTACCTGGTGAACACGGCAGGGAAAGAATTTCTCTTTAACCAGCCATTGTCCAAGCTTATCCGGGAGCTGAACCCGGCCGTTTTTTTCCAGATCAACCGCCAGTACATTCTGGCGCTCAACAGCATTCGGGAAATGATCCCCTACTCCAAGGGCCGCCTAAAGGTACTTACCCAGCCTCCCACACCCGAAGAAGCCATTGTAAGCGTTGAAAAAAGCCCCAGGTTTAGGCAGTGGGTAGGGGGATAATATTTTAGCTTTTATCAGGTTAAAAAAGCACGTGCAATAGTTTTTTAAGCACCTCCGCCGTGCAATTAATAACCTTCATTATACTCTAAATGAGGCTACTTATTCTTATCACCTTAATAGAACTTTTCGCGGGCAATGCAATGGCCCAAAGCGTTCATAAAGAGCAAAGCATAAGGCCGGGAGGCTTATCAAAAGTAAGTAATGGTATATCAGCAGATGGTATCTCCACCCAGGGTACCCGGGAAACGCTCTTTACAATCGAAAAAAACTACATTTCCAATACTTCTTCAAAAATACCGGACGAAATTGTAAAAACCGATCCTTTAGAAAGAAGGGCTTTGGATGGGGAAATCTTTGCCACGCTTTATTTCTACACAAGGAATGGTTTACCCTTACCAAAAGGACAACACTACGTTCAACTCAACTTGTATGGGCCCAATTTCCAGTTTAGCCTGTCCAATAATCTTAGTGCTGGGATCATGACCTCATGGATAGGAGTACCTATTGTAGCCAATGTAAAGCAGGGCTTTAAACTAAGCGAGCAAAACCATTTTTCAGTGGGTATCCTTTTTGGCACAGGGTCCTGGGCAGTTCCGGATTTCAATTTTGCACTTCCCTTTGCCAGCATTTCTTTGGGCAATAACTTCAGGAATATTTCTTTTTCAGGAGGCTACGGAACCATTTCTTTAAATGGTGAGGCTTCAAGCAGAATGCTATTAAGCATAGGAGGCATGATGAAGATCAGGCCTGAAATCTACTTTGTTTTTGATTCCTTTTTACTTCCTGAAAAAGTTGATTCAAGGAACAGTGAGGTAAAAAGAGAGTCAGGAATTGCTGTATTTATTCCCGGGTTCAGGTGGCATACCAGTAAAACAAACGCTTTCCAAGTAGGGCTCATCGGTATTGTATACGACTATAAACCTGTTATGCCTATACCCACTCTGCAATGGCTGCGTACTATGTAAGTCTACCTCCTTTTTCGGGTGTTCGCCTCCTTTTAAGGCAACTTCTCAATTTTATTGGCAACCTCATCCGCCTTAGCCGCCAGTTTATCGCTTTCTGCCCGGTTAATGGTACTAAGGCGGTGCGATTCTTTCAGCAGCTTAGCATACTCCTCCTGCAATTTTTCTTTTTCTGTCTTTTTCTTAAATAATCCAAACATCTCTATCTGCTTACGTTAGTGCCTGGGCAAGATCAGAGATCAGGTCTTTTGCATTTTCCACCCCTATGGATAGGCGCACCAGCTTATTGCTGATCCCCAATTCTTCCCTAAGGGCAGGGTCAACACCGGCATGTGTCATACTTGCCGGATGCTGCGCCAGCGACTCTGTGCTTCCCAGGCTAACTGCTAAGCGAAAAAGGCGCAATTTGTTCAAAAAGGCAAAGGCTTCTTTTTCCCCGCCTTTAATGTCAAAAGAGAGCATGGCGCCTGCACAGCTGTATTGCCGCTCGTATATCTCCCGGTTCCGGGTATCTTCTTCCGGGATGCTCCCCAGGTAATATACCCGTTCCACTTGATCGTGGTCCAACAAAAAAGCAGCCACTTCTTCTGCATTAGCTGCCTGCTGCTCCATACGAACTTTAAGTGTTTCCAGGCTGCGCATCAGGAGCCAGCCCGTCCAGGGGCCAGCCATATTGCCCAAAAAAGTGCGCAGGCCCTTAACGCGTTTCATCAGGGTTGCGCTCCCCAAAACAGCCCCGGCAATTACATCGCTGTGCCCGCCAATGTATTTGGTAGCGGAGTACACCACCAGGTCGGCCCCATGCTTCAGCGGGTGTTGCCATAGTGGCCCCATATAGGTATTGTCTACAGCAAGCAACACCTGTTGTTCGTCCGTGCTGTATTTTTTGGCGATGCGGCTGCAAACGTCCAGGTCGATCAGATCGTTGGTAGGATTGGCGGGCGTTTCTACGTGGATCATGGCCAGGCGGTCTGCATGCCCCGAATTTTGTATGATCTGCTCGATCTCTTCCTGGTTTTGCCCGGTTTTAAAGCCTACCACATGTACGCCAAATTTGGTAAGTACCTGCTTAATAAAATGATCGGTCCCTCCATATACGGGATTGCTGTACAACAACAGGTCTCCGGGGGCCAAAAATTCCATCAATACGGTGGAAATAGCCGACATACCGCTTTCAAATACAGCACAATCTTCTGCCTTGTCCCACAGGCAAAGCCGGTTCTCCAATATTTCAAGGTCTGGATTGTTGAGGCGGCTGTAGATCAGGCCCAGTTCTTCGTGCTCTGCCTTTTCGCGCAAGCCATAGGCTACTTCAAAAAACGCCTTGCCTTCTTCGGCTGTTTTAAATACGAAAGTGCTGGTCTGGAAAATAGGGCATTTGATGGAACCCTCTGATAATTCAGGCTTGTAACCATATGACATCATAAGGCTTTCGGGGGAAAGATTGTGGTCGTGCATATATAATTTTATAAGTTAAGCACCTGTTTCAGAAGCTGGTAGCCATTCCTGCTTATGGGAACCGCACTACCGTCTCTCAGCTGCGCAAGATGGTTGTTTTTTCCATAAGGATCAATGCGTATGATTTGCGAAACATTGACCAGGTGCGTACGGTGGATGCGGGCAAAAACGGAGTCTGGTAAACTACTTTCGAAATGATGCAGTGTGCGCTTTTGCATAAAGTTGCCCTGCGTACTTATGATCTTCACATAGTCCCCGTCGGCCTCCAGCCGGATGATCTCCGCAGTGGGGATGAGGCGGATCTTTCCCCCGTCCTTTACCACTATCCTGTTCTGATTTCTCAACTCCGGTATAGCCGTAGGGGCATCTAATTCCTGCTTCTCGCCCTTTTCCCTGCGTGAAAGAAATTTTTCCAGGGCACGGGCAAAACGGTCTTCGGAAAAGGGCTTTAGCAAATAATCGAGGGCATTGGCTTCAAAAGCCTTTAAGGCAAAAGCATCAAAGGCGGTAGTAAAAATAACGGCAGGGGGGCTTTCCAGCATTTCCAGTAGCTCAAACCCGTTGATCTTGGGCATTTGCACATCCAGGAAAATAAGATCGGGCTGTTGCTCGTTGATGGCTTTGAACCCTTCAAACCCGTTCAGGCAACGTCCTATTACGGTGAACTGGGGGTACTTTTGCAGATACTCTTCTACCAGGTCGCTCGCCAGCGGTTCATCATCGATCAGTAACGTTCTAATCATGGGCCATAGGAATTGAAATGCGTACTTCGAATAGGTCTTTTGTTTGACTGGTCTGCAGCAAGCCGGTTTGCCCGTAGAGCAGCTGCAGGCGCCTTCGTACGGATTTTAAACCAAATCCGGTGCCTTCGCTTTCAGCCACATCTTCATCCACGGGGTTTTGAAGCGCAAGCAAAAGCTTTCCGCCTTCTATTTTACTTTCCAGGGAAATGACGGCTTTATCCAGGGTGCCATAAAGCCCAAATTTAATCGCATTTTCCAACAAAGGCTGTAGTATTAAGGGAGGTAATTTATAGGATAAGTGTGCTTCCGGTATCTCTATTTTTACCGAAAGGCGGTTGCCAAAACGCACTTGCTCAATTTCCAGGTACAGGCCCAGGTATTCCAGCTCTTCTCCCAGGCTTATCAGTTTTTGGTCTTCCCGTTTCAACGTGCCCCTCAGGAAAGAGGATAGTTGCTGTACCATATTGCGCGCCTGCATGGGCTTACTCCCGATCAGGGCGTTGATCGAATTCAGGCTGTTGAATAGAAAGTGAGGTTGCAATTGTTGGCGGAGCTTGAAAAGTTCTGCTTCTTTAGCCAGTTTATCCGTTTCATCGCGCCTGCGCTGGATGTCTTCCCTTTCGCCCAGGCGATACCAGATGAGGCTAAATAAAAAAGTCCCCGTCAAAACAAGATAACTTACCGAAAGGCGGTAAAAAGCCGATCTTTCAAGAAAAGCGCCATACGCTTCACTTTCAATGCTGCTGAGCAATACCCACTGCGTGCTTTGCTGCCATACATAGGCCAGCACCAGGGGCACCAGCAATACCATAAAGAATTGCCCTTTTCCGGGGTGGTAAAAAGAAAGGGTGTTTGTAATCATGAAAACCGTGAAGCCCAAACTTATCCAGGTAAGCAGGGCATCGCCCGCGGCCGGCACAGCCGGTAACTGATACTGTACATACACCCCTAAAAAATGAACCCCTGCCAGTATCAGGATACTGAGCAGGAGATACCATTTATTGTTGTTGTAAAGTAAGGGGTTAATGACCACCTGTGGTGCGTTTGCTTCCAAAGGTAGCGTGAGCATTAGTAACTCACAACATCAATACCCCCAAAGAGCACGGTTCCGGTCAGGTTGATGCGCTTGTTATCGGGTACTACTTCTACGGCAGACATACGCTTGTCTTCTACCCCTCCGAAAATACTGGTTACGTTGGTGTTCACTTCCCAGTTTTGAGGTACGATAAGCTTTAACCCGCCAAATATTACCACGCTTTCCAGCTGTATCTCTCCCTCGAAATCTGCATTGAGCAGGTTTATTTCCGTTCCTCCGAAAATGCTCACCGTTTCACCACCCGCAAATTTTTTGGAATTTACAAAGCGTTTTACCCCGTTAAAAACGGATACGGAATCCAATTTGCTGGAGGGGTCATTTTCCCCTTCCGTGTCGAAGTGCATTCCCTTTTTCTTCCTGGGACGGATCAGAACGATCAAGCCGATGGCAATTACCACAAGCGGCCAGAAATATCTTCTGAATTCAAAGGGAATGTCCAGAAAGTCGTTGAGCAAGCCAAGGCCTCCCAACCCTATTAATATCCAGGCCACCGGTTTTTTAAAGCTGTTGCTTATGCCTATAAAAAACCCGATGATAACCAGGATCATAGGCCACTCAAACAACCAGCCGGGAATGTATACGCCCATGCGGTGTAAAAGCCATAGTACACCCAGGGTAATGATGATGAGACCGGTTACCAGGCCTTTTCTGCTTCTCTTGTGTGTATCGTTTGTTGGTTCCATCTTAATGTAATTATTGTGATTCGATGGAGCGAAAATAGAGCCGTATATGCATCCGCCCAATACGTTAAAGGTGAATGGCGAGAGCAAAGTAGGTGAATGGTGGATTTTAGTCGTTGAAGGGAAGTTCTACTTCCCCGGGCGTGAAAAATGAACCTCTGCTTTTTTTAGAACGTAAATAATTCTAATTTAGCCATCATTCTAATTTAAAAATCATAAATGCACGTATCGGGAACGCCTAAAGCTGTTGTTCACCTGGATCTGGACACTTTCTTTGTGTCTGTTGAGCGACTGGAAAACAGCCGCTTACACAACAAACCTGTATTGGTAGGCGGTACGGGTAGCCGGGGTGTAGTGGCTTCGTGTAGCTATGAAGCACGTAAATACGGCATTCATTCGGCTATGCCCATGCGTACTGCCCTGCAGCTTTGCCCTGAGGCCATTACCATAAAAGGCGACAGCAGCCGGTATTCCAAATACTCGAATATGATCACGGATATCATTAAGGCAGAAGTTCCGCTTTTTGAAAAAAGCAGCATCGATGAATTTTACATCGACCTTACGGGAATGGATAAATTCTTCGGTTGTTATAAACTCACTTCAGCACTCCGCGACCGCATTATCAGGGAAACCGGGTTGCCCATTTCCTTCGGGCTGTCTACCAACAAGACCGTGGCAAAGGTGGCTACGGAAGAAGCTAAGCCCAACAATAAAATAGAGGTAGCCAGTGGCCGGGAAAAGCCCTTCCTGGCCCCTCTTCCGGTAAAGAGAATTCCCATGGTGGGTGAAAAAACTACTTTGCTGCTTAGCCAGATGGGCGTAAAGCGTATCCATACCTTACAACAAATGCCCATAGAACTGATGGAACGGGCCATGGGAAAAACGGGCAGTATGATCTGGAAGAAGGCCAACGGGATCGACCATTCGCCTGTAGTGGCCTACCACGAAAAAAAATCCGTTTCGCTGGAGCGGACCTTCGAGAAGGATACCATTGACGTAGAAAAGCTCCAAACCCTTATCGTGGCCATGGCCGAAAACCTGGCTTTTCAATTGCGTCAGGGGAATAAACTCACCGCCTGTATCACCGTAAAGATCCGCTATTCTGATTTCAACACCTATACGCTGCAAAAACGCATTCCGTATACCAGCAACGACCATACCCTGATCGCCATTGCCAAAGAGCTTTTTGCGAAGCTGTACCACAAGCGTTTGCTCGTACGCCTGGTAGGCATGCGCTGCAGCCATCTTGTAGGAGGCGGTCATCAGATCAATTTATTTGAAGACAGCGAAGAAACCATTCGTCTGTACCAGGCTATGGACACCATCCGCAACCGCTTTGGCATGCATGCGGTAAAACGTGCCAAAACCATGGAAAGCAAGGGCCTGGGCCGTATGAACCCCTTTAACGGCATGCCCCCCGTAATTCTCGCACATCGTAAAGCATAATATCAGAAGTCATTCCCTACTCCCATGCTGAATAACCATTCAACCTTCTCCTTTACCTACGGTACACTTTCGCCCCGGGAGATGCTTGAATGGGCACAGGAAAACGGGCTAAAGGAACTCGTACTTACGGACATAAACAATACAGCGGCCGGCATTGAGTTTGTACGTCTTTCCGGCACGGGGCCCGAGCGGGGCGGCTTTGGCATACGGCCTATAGTGGGCGTAGATTTTCGCAACGGCATGGATCAGCAATACGTAGCGTTGGCTATGAACAACACAGGCTATACGGAAATAAATCGTTTTTTGTCGCAACACCTAAAAGCTGCGGCCGACTTCCCCCCCGAGGCATCCTTCAACAACGCTTTTACCGTGTACCCCCTGGAGAAAGCTCCGCAAAGGCCGTTGCGGGAAAACGAATTTGTAGGCATACGGCCAGGGGAGCTTGTAAAACTGAGGTTTTCGCCCTGGAAAAAACACAGCAGAAAACTGGTGATCCTGAAAACCAACAGCTTTCGCCACAAGCAGGATTACAACACCCATCGCCTGCTGCGGGCCATCCACCAAAACACCCTGCTCAGCAAACTCTCCCCCGGAGAGCAGGCCCCTACCCATGACCTGTATACCCCTCCCCGGGTATTGCAAGAAGCGTTTGCGGCTTTACCCGGAATAGCAGAAAACACAAAGCGCCTGCTCGCCCACTGCCGGATCGACTTCACTTTTAAAAACTACCAAAAAACAGAGAACCAGGCGGTGTGGACGCCGAACGGCTCTTTAAGTGATGACCGGGAAAAGATCAGGCGCCTTTGCGAGGAAGGACTTTTTTACCGCTACGGCAGCAAGCCCGCACCACACATCCTCGACCGGATGGAAAACGAGCTGGAAATACTGGATAAACGCGGGTATTACAGCTATTTTCTCATTAACTGGGACATGGTGCACTATGCCCGCCGGAAAAATTATTTTTATGTAGGGCGCGGCTCCGGGGCCAATAGCCTGGTCGCTTACCTCCTCCGCATTACCGATGTAGACCCCCTGGAACTGGACCTGTATTTTGAGCGCTTCATGAATATGAGCCGCAAGCAGCCTCCTGATTTCGACATCGACTTTTCCTGGCGCGACCGGCAAGACGTTACCCGCTACATTTTTGAACGCTACCCCAGGGCCGCCCTGCTCGGGGCGCATACTACTTTCCAATATGCTGCCGTATGCCGTGAATTGGGCAAAGTGCTAGGGCTACCTGCACGCGACATAGACGGGTTAAGCAACCCCAGGACCCGCCCTTCGCAATTAGATGATATACAGAAACTGGTATTGAAATACGGGAAACGCATTCACAATTTTCCGCATAACCTTACGGTGCACAGCAGCGGCATTCTCATCCCTGAAAAAGAACTGTATCACTTTGGCGCCACTTTCCTGCCTCCCAAAGGCTTTGCCTCCTCGCACTTCAATATGTACTCGGCAGAAGACATAGGCCTGTACAAGTTCGACATCCTGGGCCAGCGGGGTTTGGGAAAGATCAAAGATGCCCTGGCGCTTATACAAAAGAATCAACCCAACGCCCCGGAGATAGATGTACACAACCCGCGCCCTTTTTACGAAGATGAAAAGATCAAAGCCCTGTTGCGCGAGGGAAGAACCACAGCTTGTTTTTACGTAGAGTCGCCCGCTATGCGCGGGCTTCTAAAAAAACTACGGGGCGATACCTACCGTTCGCTGGTGGCCGCCAGTTCTATTATACGGCCCGGTGTTTCCAAAAGCGGCATGATGGCAGAATACATTAAACGCTTTCGCCAACCTGAAACCCGCCAATACATCCACCCCAAGTTGAGTGAGATCCTCGAGGAGACCTATGGGGTAATGGTATACCAGGAGGATGTGCTTAAAGTGGCTCACTTTTTTGCCGGGCTTACTTTGGAAGAGTCTGATGTGCTCAGGCGTGGAATGAGCTGGAAGTTTAAGGAACGGAACCTTTTTCACACCGTAAAGGAGAAATTCTTTACCAATTGCAGGGCCTTTGGATATCCCGAAGAAGTGAGCCGCGAGGTATGGCGTCAAATTGAAAGTTTCGGGAACTTTGCCTTTGCCAAAGGGCACTCGGCAAGCTATGCCGTAGAAAGCTACCAGAGCCTTTACCTCAAAGCTTATTACCCCCTGGAATACCTGGTAGCAACCATCAATAACGGTGGGGGTTTTTACGGCATAGAAACCTATATCAACGAGGCCCGCCTGCACGGGGCGTGTATTGAGCCTCCGTGCATAAACCGATCGGAAAGGGAGACCTGTTTATACGGGAAGCATGTATTCCTGGGGTTTAACCTCATGAAGGGCCTGGGAGAAAAACTGGTGCTGGGTTTTTTAGAAGAACGGGAGCGCCAGGGAACATTCAGCAGTTTGCAAAACTTCCTGGACCGGGTAGAAATTTCGCTGGAACAACTGATCTTACTTATTCGCATCAATGCCTTCCGGCAAATAAACCCCGATAAGAAAAAGCTGTTGTGGGAAGCCCATTTTTTATTGGGAGGAGAAAAAAAGTCTGCTCCGGTGCCGGACCTCTTTCGTACCCCACCCCGGGCTTTACAACTGCCCCGCTTGGAACAAAGCCCTTATGGAAGTGCTATAGACGAGATCGAGCTCCTGGGCTTCTCACTCTCTTCTCCTTTTAAGCTGGTATCCCAGCTTCCAGGAAATACCCTGCCGGCCCGGGATTTGCCGAAACATATAGGAAGAGAGGTATGTATGTGCGGCTACCTCATCCATGTAAAAAACCTGAGCACACGCAGCCGAAGCCCGCAACACATGCAGTTTGGGTGTTTTTTAGATCAGCGTGGAGATTTCATCGATACCGTGCATTTCCCCAAGGCAGCGGCCACATACCCCTTTCAGGGAAAAGGCATTTACCTTTTAAAAGGAAAGGTAGCCGAAGAGTATGATTTTTTGAGCCTGGACGTACGCTACATGGAGCGCTTGCCTTATGTAGATTTTCAGGAAGGGTAACTAGGTAAAACACTCTTTTTAAAGGCAGTTGAACCACTTTGAACCCAGGTTCTTTTCACGCTCAAAAATACATCCACCACAGGCACTAGAAAACACCTGTGGTGGATCATTAATGTTACTTTTATTTTTTCATCGATTCGATGGTAATCACCGACTCATCAGGGAATTCAAAACGATGAAATACGATCCCTGGAGGAATGGACTGATCCAATTGAACAAACTGTGAAGCCGGGTCATCCTTTTTAAAGGAATAGGTATCCGTATGCAAAGGAATGCCATTGATGTCAAGTAAGGTATAGGATACACTCCCCCGGAAACGGGCATCAAAATGAATGGTAAAGCTATTGTCTTCCCCTATAGGAGAAGGGGTAACCTCTATGTCGATCATTTCGGCCAATTGATAGGTGGCATCAATGCCGGTTACCGCTTCTACCACCTTTGTCCGCAATTCTCCGTTGGTGTATACGGCGGCTAAACTATACAAACCGGCAGGAAGCGTTATAGAGGGGGCTCTAAGGCTCCCGTCACTGGCATACAGATTTTTCAAGTCAATGATCGTAGTACCGGAGCTCCCTAAAAGGTCTGTAATGATCAAACGGTCGATCCACTGCCCGATATTAGGGTCTATACCTCCAGGTCCTTCACCCAGGCCACTTATTTCTACCGCACCTATTTGATTGAGCTCTGCCTCATCTTCCATGGCCCTCAGGATAGACCATGCATTTTCTATAGGAGCGGGAGCAGGGGGTGGCATACTCCCCCCCGGGTTTTCGGGGCAATCAAAGCAAGGGATCAGCTCCATTAACTCGTTGTTCCGGTCTTCCAGCCACGCTAAGGTCCAGGAATGGGGCAGCCCACCGCCCGGTGAAAAGGCCCCTTGTGCAGGAATGCACTCCAAGGGATAGGGAAAGCCCGAAGAAGTATAGGCTCCGCTAAAATCTCCATGATCGTTTACCATGTTCAAAAACCAACTAAAAGGGTTGCTGCATTTTTCATCTCCAAAAGTGAACGTACGGTGGTGGATCGGGGAGGTAGTCGAAGGTATTTCCGGGGCTCTTAAACCGTGCCAGGGTTCCGGGTCTTTCCGCACGGCCACCAGGGTTCCTGAGAGCACATGCCCTTGTATATCGGTATAGTTCCCACTGCTCCCGTCTATTCCGTGAATGATCTTCGTCCCGGTGTTGTCAACACATTCCGGCACCGTGCACCAGCTGTAAAAATTAGCTGCTTCATAATAGGCATAGAAAGGTTGTGGGTCGCCATTGGCATCCGGGTAACGGGCGCTGATCACTTGTAGAAAGCTGCCTCCGATCTCATATTCAAACAAACCTATGGCATAGGCATATGGGAAAAGATGTCCTGAATAAACTTTACCATTGCAGTTTTTCCGGCACTTCAAATCCGGGAGAGGCCCGTGCGGGGCCAATATATCATCCGGGTATATTGGCGCCAGCAAGGGAGAGATCCCCCTTTCTTCGAACAACTGGTTTCCGCGGTTGTCCACTCCCCTGATGTCCATGAGGTACACCCCATCGGAAAGGTCGTAATCTGCCATTATTTCGGGCAGAAAAAAATAATCCTTATCGGTGTGTAGCGAAAGCACCTTAGTCGTGTTCTGGTTCCCATCGGCATCCGCAGCATGTCGCCACACATCGCACTCCCAACGGTCCAGGTTAGTGTAATCCAGGCGGTCCAGGATCAAATAACCATTTGCTTCTTCCGGTACTTGTTTAACCACCGATTGGGCCTGCATAAACGATTGAACTCCTAAAAAGAGCACAATCAACACATCGTTTCTTTTCATAGTTATACGCATTTAGAGTTACTGATTTCACTTATAGCCTCTACAGGCTATTTTGACTGCGATAAAACTATGTGCAGAAAAAAGGGCAAAAAACCGGGATTTGAGCAACGGACAAATGGAAGAAGGAAAGTACTTTATGATTTTACCAACGGTTCCCTTTTAGAGTAATACTCCTTTAAGAGGTCTTATGCGCACTCCTCACGTTTTATATACCCCGTTTCAATACCCAAAAGGTAGCCCGCCGAAGAATATGCTTTTCTAAGCCTGGATATAGCACATAGAACGCTTGCCCTATACAGGCCTACAGTGAGGGCAAGTGCCCTTTTTGTAAAGTAAGCGTACACGATGTGAACCCGTATAGCCAATGTACATGAACAGATAGAAGAGTTTCTTTAGCAAAGCGACCGGATTCATTCCGCCCTTAATTCTTCGTTTATTGCCCTGTGTGTAAGCTCCTGATGTCCCATGCGACACTTCAACCTGCCGGCACAATAAAAAAGGAGTACATCTCGAATGCACTCCCTTTATTCAACAACAGGAAATAGGCATAAACCCCTATACTTAAAACCTCTTACCCGTAGTGAATACGAATTTGTGGTGCCACCACTCTTGTCCTGCACTAGGCCCTGTACCAGGCACATAAGCCTTGTCACCTTTAACGCTTAATGCTACTATCTGCAGGTTTGCCGACAAGATGGTATGATCGGTCAGCATATTCTTTATTTGCGCTTCAAAGATTGAGGTTATTTTCAGTCTTATTTATGCACAGCCTTAGTAGTATAGCTGAAAACCAGCCTATACAGAGGGCGTTTCACTTAACGATGACTTTCTCCGAGTGAATGATCTTATCCTTATTACCCACGGTAATGATGTATTGACCAGGGGTTAAATTCCTGAATCGTATGACATCTGTGCTGCTGTATAGCCTCCCGCTTTGTACAATCATACCTTCCATGTTATAGATAAAGTACCCTAAATGCTGTAGAGAAGTATTCGGTTCAAGGTTTACATTTATGAAACCGGAAGTGGGGTTTGGGTAAAAGCTTTTCAAAGGCCTTGGGACATCGGGGAAAATATGTGCGGTTTTTCTTTTGCCAGAGCTTACTGCAGGCATGTAAACGGGGTAATCAAAATCACTTCCATGATATGTTGATAGTATCGACCGAGCCCAGGCACCTGTCATGTCTTGATTATTTACAAAGCCTTCCACGATATCAAGCCGTGTATCATCCAGGCTGCAAAACTGTAATTCGTTTGTATATACTTCTTCCTTAAAGTTAAACCAATCCACGTAATGGCCATGTATCTCCATCATGTCGGCATCATTACTAAAGCTGAGGATTGCAGGAAGATCCGTAAGCAACTGGTTGGCTTCTGCAAAAGCCCCGTTTTGTTGAAAGAGTTCAACTCTTATATACTGGTAATTGCTGTAGGGCAAAACAGCCAATATATTCTGTACTTCTGTAAAAGGGTCTTCGCCAGGGTTTTCGACTACATCTTTAACAGCCACCTGGGCAGCAAATAGCTGCCTCCCTCTTGCATCGGATATGGCCGCATCCAGATAGTCTAACCCATCCAAACTAATTGTCTCATCTATAATGTCGTCAATCATATACTGTGGCATATTGGGGTGATGTACGGATAGTTCATCAATTACCCATGGTTCACGTCCAATATGCGGATTAGCGATCAGCACGTTGCGCAACATAATATCCGGAAAGCCAGGTCTTTCTATCAACTCCTGTATGGGCCCTTCGCTCAGGTAGGGCGATTGATCCATTAAATCCATGTAAAGGTCATAATCCTGTTGATCAGAGGAATAAAGAATCTCTGCTTCCAGTTGCCAGGTGTTTCCGCCATCCACCAATGCGTCTCGCTGTGCTTCAAGGGCATCTGCTTCAGTCCCATATAGGAGCACATCTGTATGCGCCTGGGCTGCGGGATAGTCAAATTCTCCCAGAGTATCTCCATCAGGACCTATGGTAAGGGGAATAGGACAGGAAAAGGATATGTCAAAAGCAACGCTATGATCCGTTGGGTTGGTATTATTTCTATTTACCGGGACAACCTGCGGAGTCCCGACAGCATCATGATGGTGGTATTGTATGGTAGAAGCTGCTGAGAAATTGTCAAAATGGATGGGGTTAGATGAGTTAAAACGATTACCTGCCAATTCATCTGTAAGTGGAGGTGAAGAAGTCGTGCCCGGGCTGCCTTGATTCTTTTTAACCCCATCCTGAGCACTGGGTGCCAATAGATTACCCGGTAATACCTGTATATCGTTGTCTGAATTAGAATAAAAGCGATTACAATAATATTCAAGACCTACGGAGCCATCAACAGAACGATTCTTACCAATGCTTTGAGCGCCAATAGTAAGCAACCTGAAATGATTAAACTCTACTTTCATATTGGTTTCACCTACATTGTTTACTACAAGTCCCGCAGCCTTTAGGCCATTGCCCTGGCCGTTGCCACGGACGAGGTTATTTACAAAGAACGCAGCCATGTTGCCTTTAACATAGGTCGCATAAGGCATTTGATAACCATAACCACCAAGACTCACAGGTGTACGGTGTGCGACAACAAAGCTATTCCCGGTAAAAGTATTCCATGAAAGTGCTCCTTCATTGGTAATCGCCCGCTCACACCAGAAAAAGCTATTGTTGTTTATTTGGCTTCCTATATAACGGGGTTGAGTGTTCCGTAAAACTATGGCGTCCTGCAATCCATTAAACGCATTACCCCCATCCAGCATGTTCACCCCGCCGTTCACTGCTAATATTGCGGTTTTGGCATGTGCTGTTGAAGTATTAAAACCCGCTCCAAACGAAAACTCACAATCCTTAAAAAGTACCCCCTGAATGCCGTCCAGGTAAACTGAAGAGGCGCGTATGTACCCATCGGGATTTCTATAGTCCCTGGTTTTCTGGAACGTTACATTTTTAAACTCCGCCTGGTATTTGTACGAATTGAAAAAGGGAAGCGTCAATGCAGGGCTAACAGGCAAATAGCCTTGCAGCCCAACATCACGCACGTTGTTTATAAAACGACTATCGCTTACCTCAATAATACCTCCTGTAAAAGAGGTGGGGTTGCAGGCATTTTCGTAATTCCTGACTCCATCCAAGGCATAAGCAATGGAAGAGTTGTTGCGCATAATTAGTTTTGCCTGGGTCAAAGTATCCTGAGGGACCCAGTTTTGGCCCAACAATACCACTCCCTTCCAAATACCTCCGTAACCTTTTATGCTTCCGCAATCTAACACCAATCTTGCATTGGGTTCCACTATTATTTTGCTGTAAGGAGGCATTAAAAGTGTGCCGGTAACCTTTAGGGTATTGCCCGATGTAATTCTTAAACCCGTTGTAGCACTTATTATCCCGTTGTAGGTAGTGTTTTGTGTAATAGGTGTTTCTACCCATGCATTGTAGGTGAATCCTTTTACTTTAGGAGACAGGAAATATTTGATCCATTGATGCATGCGCCCGATCTGGGTAGGCGAAAAGTAGTCTCTTGTAGTGCCAAACGGTCCCATGACATTATTTGGGCAAGTGGATAAAGGAGGACAAGGCAGAATTTCCTTGGGCGTATCGTCATAACCGTCCTCATCACATAAAGTAGTACTAATCGGGCACCACGTATGATTTAAACCCAAGATATGCCCCAACTCATGGGCCAAAATGTAATTCGGGTCCCAGAGGGGAACCGTGTTTCCCCAAAGGTCTATTCGCGACTCTCCATTTCTAAAGGCCTCCCCATAGTAATCCTGGACTGATGGTAATCCTACATTTGTGGGGTCTGAAACATCATAATCCATATTGAATATCACGATTGAACGCTCTCTTATAAAGGCAGGAACCCAGTTTTCATATAGTGTCTTGGGGTCATTAACATTGTTTGACTTGAATATAGTATCGTGTGTGATGTAGAGAATTGTATCCAGGGCAAAACGGATCTTCGTATCTGCTATAAAACCCGTATTGGTTGGGTTGGGTACGCTTGGGGTACTAACACTTGCATACTTCGGGTTTACCCAATTCTTAAGAATATTCTGTTCTATATCAAATTTATCCTGGGCATAGTTGCCCTTCCAATGCGATTGCCCTGTAGAGCTTTTGGTGATCACCCAGGTTAAACGCAGGGTTGTCGTATCATCTTGAGGGCCCGGGGCATAGTCAGCTAACGAAAGGCAATTTTGTGCCAAGCTACCATGGGTTATGAGTAAAGTCAGAAGAAAAAAAACATGCTTGCTCATAGTCGGGTTATTGGGGATTTATAAAGCTGAGATGTATGACGGAAAGCGTTTCCATAACTTTTCCCGAGGGCGTTTACTATTTGTTAATATCCGTTGTAATTTCTTTTCAAATATTGGAAACCTCCTTGCAAATGCTCAAGGGAAAAATGAGAAGCGCATGCGTATGCGAAAGGAGCGCGGCTACTTTTTTGACAAGCGTCACTTCTTTTTTGACCCTCCTGCCAAAAAAGATGCTGCATTAAATGTTTAAGAGATGCCTCTCCGCTTCATTTTAAAGAACCTATTGCCATATCTGCCCTTTCACATCTGCATTAAAAGGACACAAAGACCGGGCGAGGCCTTCTTTGTAGATCTCCTTGCCCTAGGTTTACACCAAGCACTTATATACCCATATGCTGACCTCCTCCCGAAAAACTGTGTCGTACAATGGAGGGAATTCAAATCACCAGAAAAAGAGTCCTCTACCCGTTTCAAAGTCCATACTTAGATTTCGTCACTTTTTTGGCCCAATTCATCACAAAGCCCTAAACAGCTGGCTTTTCATGACTCATTCCTGATTTAATTCGCAGAAACAATCACTAATCCTGATGCCAAAAAGGGCTTATTTTTTTAACCTAAATCTATATTATGATGAAAATCAATGTATCAATCCATAACCCTTACCAACGTGATTAACTTTTATTTCTCTCTCATGAAAGGACTCTCTCTAAAGTTGTCGTTTTCCATTGTTCTTTTGTTGGCTATAACCTCCATGTCCTATGCTCAGATTGTAGGTCCGGGAGGCGTAGAAGGGTCTTCTATATGGTACAATCAAGAGGATGAACAAAGCCTTATTGCCAATCATCATAGTTTTGATTTGCTCACATTTGAGAATGAACTCTCATCTCATCATACGGCACTGGAAAAGGCAACCACCTACTTTTTTGTACTTAAGCCCAATTTCAAATCCACGACCGGAGCTTCCTTTATGAAGCTCGGCCATGTTGAGATTTTTGACGACAGAATCGAATACGGCAATCACTCAAAGCCGATTACTTTTGCCGACAACGAGCCCACGATTTTCACTGTCGTTTCTCCACCTCCCAAACGCTATGGACGTCGTGTGCCGACAGAGGTGAGCATTAAGGACTCTTCCTTATTTGAAATTGCGGAAGTCGTGTTGTTCGAAGATCGATTGCCCCGGTTTGACATTCACAAAGTGAATACCTATCTGGCATTAAAGTATTCGATTACTATCACGCAGAATACAGAATCTATTTGGAGGAATTACCACAAGGCGGATTCTTCTTTGTACTGGAGTGAAGTAATTGATCGCCTCTACAGCAAAACCGTGATCGGGTTGGGGAATTCAGAAGATGAGGCATTTACACAGACACAGACGACTACAAGCTCAGGAGCATTTATGCAGCTATCTTTGGATACCCCGGTAGCTCTGGGTCAGATGCCCCGGGTAATTGTGGATGAGGATGCCTCCCTCGTTCTTTCGGAAAGAAATCCCTTCGAAATACTCAACAATCCATGTGCATTCACCACCAGTGCAACCAATCCGATGATCCATTGGAAGTTAAAGCTTCACAATTGGAGTTCCCAGGCACAGCATCTCTACATACGCGCGGATTTGCCATCAGGGAAGCTGGCAGACTCCCTTTTCTTAACCGATGGAAATAATTTCTGGCACCTGCCAAAAACAATCATTGGAAATCGAGTGGAGTACAAGGTTTACTTTGATATGCTCAACAATGATTTGCACTACTTTTTCGTGGAACAGAAAGACAATAATCCATGCATAAAAAAGGTTCTTCGTGATGATTCACAAGGTTTGGCTGTAGACAATGCAAGTACTCCGGGGAGTGCGTGGAGTTTAGAAACGCAATCATTGAAAACAGGTGTGATCATTTCTGAAACCACCACAGCCTCCACTCTTTCCAGAGGAATGGATGAAGGACAACATATTGTCACTTTGCGCGATGCCAACGGCGATATCATATCACAAGATGTGGTTCGTATTTTGGCACAGGAAGAGCCTGGAGGAATGACCGTTCAACCGGACATCCACCTCTTCCCGGTTCCTGCAAAATCCGGACAAGAAGTGAATCTTTTAGTGTCGAATTTACCGTCCACCTCCAGTATCCGTTTAGTAGTTGTCGATGCTTCAGGGCGAATTGTGGAAGACCAATCTATGCACCATCAGGAACAACTTGAATGGAGGCACCGCTTCGAAATTCCGGGAATGTATCAGTTCATTCTGTATCAAGACCAATTTGTTTACAGCTTACGCGTAGTCGTTATTCAATAGTTCACTCTCTTCATAAGTATAGCTCTCAATCCCATTTTAGTATGAGAACAGATATTTCAACTCGTATAGCAGCCCTCATGCTGTGCATGATATTTTTGTCCAATGACGTTGTGGCCTCGGTACACGCGATCTATAGAGGCGTTCCCGATGTAAAAAATTACGTTCCTAAATCGGAGCAGGAAGACGATCAGGATTCCGACAAGAAGATTCTTTCAGAAATAGAAATCCCTGCTCAGAGCGAGGATCGTTCCATGGAGGCTCCGGAAAATCCAGAGGTGATGCCTTCCATCAAAGTGATGTTTGCCCGGGAAAGATCCGCTCTCATTGGAGTGAGTATGAAAGACCCGATGGGCAATCCGCGGGACGACTTCTTTTCTTTTGAATTGACAGCACAGGAAGCCGCATTTTACTCTCATGCGAAATTGAAGTACAAGCTGAGGGGGGCGAGGAGTAGTACGTCTCTTGCCAAGAGTATAAATGATAACCCCACGTTTGGAGCTACAGAATTGGAACCTTTCAACGAATGGGTAAACGGCGAAGATGTGGTTCCCATTTCCGAGTTAAGAACGGGGACCAACCTGATGCGGTTCGGCCTACCTGTGACCACCATGATGTCCGTGGAGATTAAGGATTTTGAGATTGAGCTTCTTCAAATGGAAGGTGAGGAAAGCACCATCATTTATTTGGAAGAGGACAGGGTAGAGGAAGATCAAAACTTCACCTTCGTAGGAGGAGGAGCTCAGCTTGTGAAACGGTACAAGGCTTCAGATCTTCAGGTGCCGAGTATTCCCAGAGACATTACGAATGTGACTATGGGAGCACATGCATACCGACTTCGCTCCGATGCTGAGATAGGTGGAGGACTCATTGGAATTGCCATTGACGCCAGTCGTCTGCCGGCAGGGAAATCCGTTCGAGATGTGAGCACCTTCTATTTCAATTACGAAACAAGAGGTTGGATTCCCGTATCCTCAGACAGTGTTCACGTAGATACAGAAACCGGAGTGGCGATCAACTTCGTGCCCATGCAACCGGGGTCACAATATTTTAATGGGATCATCAAGACTCCGAATATGCCAGAGTCTTCAGCCAACTTGTCCACTTCATTGGGAGGAATACAACCGGCCAATCCTTCGGCTGGATTAGTAGGCGTTTCGGCACCTGGCATTTCAAGGACGGGAGAGGCTGCTACTTCGTTTCCAATCAAATTACCTCAGGGGAGAAATGGTATGACCCCTGCGTTGAGCATTAACTACAATAGTGATGCAGGAACCGGATGGCTTGGGGTAGGCTGGAATATTGCAGTTCCAAAGATTACGGTAGATACGCGTTGGGGGGTGCCGAAGTTTCCGGCCAACGTTCAGGAAGAGGTATATTTGTTGAACGGGGAAAGTTTAGCCCAGGAAGGCGAAGAGAAAGGAAATAGAATACGACTTACAGGAAATCCAACTCCTTTGCCAAGCAGAAAAACGGGAACGGTTCAATTCTTTGAAAAAACCCGAAGTTCCTGGAGAAAAATTGAAAGGAAAGGGAACAACCCAAGAGAGTACATTTGGATCGTTACCATGCCCGATCAGTCTAAGTTCTTTTATGGAACCAGAAATGGCACTTCACCGGATGCGTCCACAACTCTTTTTGATGAAACCCTTGCTGCTTCCAATCGCAACATAGTAGAGTGGTATCTCACCAAGTCGATTGACCGGTGGGGCAATACAATAGAGTATTTTTACGATAACACCGCGGTTATCAGTTCCTATGAAAACGAGTTGTTGGCTGGCGGTCAGCTAAGGAACCTGCGCAAAATTGTTTATACCGGATATGAGAAAGGCGAGGACACCGAGAGTGGGAGCTATGTAATATTCTTCGAATCCTCAAACGGAAGAGTTGATGCCCAGGTGAATATGCGTTACGGTTTTAAGGTGGTGAATTATCATCGCCTCGATCAGATCATTGTTCAGTACGGAGGGGTTAACAATAGCACTGCGGGAGGAGTAGGAACGACGGAGATTCGCAAGTACGAATTGGTGTACAACAACAATGCAACTACCTTTCACAAGAACACGCTCACGGATATCATTGAAAAAGTCGGCGGTTCAGAGTTTTATAGAAACACTTTTGAGTATCACGATGCCGTATACTCGTTTTCGGGAACTCCGGATGTAACCCTGAATGTAAGCTCTTCGGCATTGGGAGGAACGCTATCTGGATCTATCAATACCGGGGGATCTCTTGGTGTTGGATGGGGCCCCACGGGAAACCAAGCAAAGCGAAACTACATCGCAGCCGGATATGCATATTCAGACGCCAATGAGCGTGTAACCAATTCCATTATGGACGTGAATGGAGATGGCATTCCGGATTTAGTTAACAACGGGACTTCGAGCATTACGTATAAAGCGGGCAGAATTGATGAGAATGGCGATTATTCATTGTCTGCTGATCTGGTAACTCTGGGCACAGGGTCAGTAGTTCCTTCGGGGGCATACCAGTCCTATACGACGGGTGATCAAGTAAGTATAAATGCCAACGTGGCCATCACGAGTTCTGTATCCGCGGGTGCGGGCTATGCACACAATACCACAAGAACAAAAACAAGAGGGTTTCTAACAGATATCAATGGCGATGGTGTAATTGATTGGGTGAATAACGGAAGAACCCATTTTGGATACTATGACCTATCTACGGATAATGTCCATTTTGACGCCTCCAGTATATACTCTCCGAATCCCATTGTGAATACCCAAAGCGTAAGTGCACCGCCGGCGGATGCGGAAAATTCGCAGCCTGTTCGTACGGTTCGTTCTTGGAAGGCACCATTTGATGGAACAGTAAACATTTCTTCAACAGCATACTTGAACTCGCAAAGCACAGATGGTGTTAAGCTTCAAATTGATCACGCCGAAGCAAGCTCTTCAGGTATTGAGGTAGCTGCTACCGCACTGAATGCATCGCCTGGGTCTGTGGCGATGAACGCCACTGGAATTAGCGTGAGTAAGGGAGACTATTTGTTCTTCCGGGTAGAAGGTAATACAGAGGCAACCTATGATCTGGTAAATTGGGATCCTGAAATATCCTATACTTCTTTGAGTCTTTTTGATGCCAATGAAGTCAGTTACTCGACTTTCAAACCCAATTATGAGTTTGCATTGTCAGGAAAAGATGTTCTTTCTTTTGAAGGTGTTCAGGATGTTGAAGTTCTGTTTCCCAATAAAACGTATTCCGGATTGACGGATGATGTGGATTTTGTGGTAACACTTACCCGTGAGAACTCTTCAGGAACAACTACTGAAAAATATGTTCAAAGTTTGGATGGAACATTGACTTCAAATACCGTACAGAGAGGTTCGTTTGTCAGCACAACTACGTCCCATTTGGAAGACGTACTACAAACCGGAGGCTTGACCTTGGGAGTTGATGAAACACTCGAAATTGCATTCGAGGTTCAGGCAAGATCCAATGTTCGCTGGAGCGATATCAACTGGAGGCCTACGATTAAATCAACCAAAAGTGGTGTTACCAATGTATTGTATCCGGTGGTCGACCTGCAATTCTTTGGCACGCCACATAAGCTCATCGGAGAACGGGATATTTCTTCTTTCACTAGCTACTCAAATGTGAAGATCACTCCGTATATCAAAACTGCGATTTTGAATGCCCTTCCTTCAGGAAGCGGAGTTTATGAAGGGGACTTTACGGTGAAGACCACCAGTAAGTATTTGAACAGCTTTCACTTTGTGGTGGACAAGGGACTTGGCACAATTACATGGACTTCTAATGACGGGATCACTTTTTCAGGGAGTCATATTCTGAGCTTAGATTCCTTTTTAATTCTCGATGTGGCTACGGATTTGGACGCAGGTGCTTTTTGGGCTGAATTCACAACGGATGACCCCATCTTAGCTCCTGTTCTCGAGGATAATACCACTGTATATATTCAGAACATATCTTGTTCCCCCACCTGTTCTATCGCTTCCAGCGTGGCAACTGTAGGGGAAGTATACGAAAGAACGGATGGCGATGCACTTAATTCAGACGTTACCGGCTGGGGAGCTTTCGGCTGGGCCGGAACCTCAACTACAGCCATTCCTATTGACGAACTGGTAGCCCTGGATTATTCAGACCCTTCTTTACAGTCGGATTTCAACAACCTTCCCAACGGTTCGTATGCAGATATCAATACCATAGCATCAACATACGGTATTGATCCATTTTCTACCACCAATCTCTTCAGATCATTTGTGCCTCAAAGAGGTGAAGAAGTTTCCGATGCGCACTTGTCAAGTATTGGATCAGCGGGTACAGAGGCCTTAGATCGCTTCCACATGATTTTTTCTACGCATTCAGCGGTTTACCAATCACATTCATCGAATGTGGTATTGGGAATAGATCCTTATTCAAATGAGCCGGAACCGGATTATGTAGCGATCAACAATTACAACCGGCCTGCTACCATTATAGAGAGCTCTACGGTAAATCAATCGTGGTTTGTTAACGGTTCTTTTAAAACGGAGCTCGGTCAAACAGACCAAAATGCATTGGGTGTATCCGGATCCTATTCAACCACCTATCCCTTCTCAGAACTTTACAGTCGGGGGAGTCATGCTCGTTCCGGTAATATCGATATGAACGGAGATGGATATCCGGATAACGTGGTATATGATAAGAAAAAAGATAAACTCAGTTGGCAAGGGACGAACCGATTAGGAGGATTCGCAGGCTCTTCATTGGAAGATTTTAAAAAAAGCCGATATATCTCCAGAAATCAATTCCTCTCTCACGGAGGCGTGGTCGGAGTTGGATATACTTCGCAAGATCAATCTACGTTGTTGTCAGCCGGGCTTTCAGGATCCTTTGTTAATTCCAAATCGACAATGGAAAATGGAATTATGGATTTCAACGGAGACGGACTTCCCGATTTCTATATTTCATCGGCTACAGATGAGTTTGTTACCTCCTCTTCATCATCACTCGAGTTGGGCAATGGCTCAAGCTTTATGAGCGCAGATGGATTGAACTTCACAGGCTCAGCGAGTCACAACTCAGGAAAGACCTATTCGG
The DNA here is from genome assembly GCA_028285465.1 of Owenweeksia sp. Lineage (GTDB taxonomy): Bacteria > Bacteroidota > Bacteroidia > Flavobacteriales > Schleiferiaceae > JANQPD01. The sequence continues at coordinate 77,906 of JANQPD010000039.1, forward strand.
GTAGCTTATCTCCAGGTGCAAAAGGGGGCTTGTTTGGCTTTGGCTTCGGAGTAGGAACCGTGTATCACCCTCAAGAATTGGAATCGTATTTTGTAGATTTCACAGGAGACGGATTGCCAGACCGCCTGACGAAGGACGGCAATACCTGGAAGATCAATGTCAATCAGGGGGCACAGCTTACATCGTCATCAACAAATATGGCGAATTCCAATATCGCCATTGAGAATATGACGGAGTCCCTTATTGGTCGACTAAACATAGGAACTGCTGTGGGTTTTACCGGAGCGTTTGTTCTTGGATCTGCCACACGAACTGCGGCAGATGGTTCTTCTGAATCACGCGCGCAATTCATTGACATGAATGGCGATAACCTTCCGGATCTGGTTACATACAATGATGTGGGAGGGTACTCTCTGAATATTTATTACAACCAGGGCGGAAAAGCCAACCTCTTGAAGACGATCAATAATCCACTAGGGGGTAAAATCAATCTTTCCTATAAGCGTGTAGGAAATAAATATGGGCTACACGATCGGGAAATCTATAACCACCAGTACGACCAGTATGATTGGGAACCTCAGGTCATGTGGGATATGCCGCACTCCAAGTGGGTTCTTGCTTCCGTAGAAGCAAAAGACGGTTTCAATCTGGTTGACGGATCGCAAAATGACCTGGATGGTTCCGATTCCTTTATTACCTACTTTATGTATGACGGAGGGATGTACAGTCGCCGTGAAAGGGAGTTCTTAGGCTTTACACGTATTGCACAGAAGTCTTCTCGAATAGCTGTAGATGCGGGCGAAGGCCAGATCGCCACCAAAACACCTGTTAGTGAGAACAATCCGCACATCGAGAAATGGATGATTACCGATTTCCATGAGGTGAAATCTATCGACCCTTTTGAGAGAAGAGAATTGGAATACCTGAAAGGTCTGACTACAGCTCGTTACAATTACATCCGGTATGACTATGTGGATGCAAACGAAAACCCAATTGAAGAATGGATTCCTCAATCTATCCAGAAATACAATTACTCGTACTATTTCTGGCATCAAAAAGGTGAGTTTGATCAGGGAAAGGTAAATTATTCAGAGCCTGTAAACTTTGCAGCTATCTCGGAAGCTGCTTGTGTATACCCAAGATTGGACAATACGGAAAGCTTCAACTTCATTGATGACACGGATTACTTCTACTCGTCTGTCGTTGAGTACGAATATGACCGCTACGCGAATGTTCGGCGAGTGTTCAGAAATGGAAATACGGAAACAGGCCTGAGAACACTCAAAGATCAAGGCCTGGATTATTTGGACACCTCTGTGGATCCCCCTGTTTCCCATAATGTATTGGAATGGAATTACCCACTTCAGTTTACTGTAGATATTATTGCGATCATGGATTACTATTATCCGGGGCCAACCACCACAGACATGGTAGGTCAGCTTTCCAGGCATCGGATCTATGTGAATGATACCACAGATGTAAATCTAAAGCGTCGTACAGATGTTGCTTCGTTAGATGACCTGGGTCTTGCTCCGGATGAAATTCGTCACTATCGCAGCTTAACAGATTACAGTACAACTCTATTACAATACGATAAGTACGGAAATGTGAAGCGAGCGGACCTACCCAATTCGGCAGAATCGGATGCTCTTGCAATTATCTTGACATATGAGGCTACGTTGAATACGTATGTTACGCAGATGGAGCATTCCTATACGGACAAGGACAACGGTACAACGACACTTTCTTCAGAGACAACCAAGTTCAACTATGATCTGAAAACAGGCCTTTTGAGAAAGAAAGTGGATGCAAACGGTCATCCTATGGAATTCTATTATGATGGCTTCTATCGTCCGGAATACATCTACGGACCAAGAGAACTCGTAAGCGGACCGTACTCTGTTCGCTATGAATATTTCGACCCATCTACCTTTACCGGTGTGCTTTCAAAAACAAATCTCCCCTGGGCAATTACTCGCCGGTACATGAACAATACACCTTCTTCGAATGGGTTAGGCGATTGGAATACGCCTTCGGATTACAGCCCGGCGAACATCACCAATGTAAATGTACTACATGCGGATAGCAGGAATAGAAATGTAGCATCGAAATTCAAGAGCGGTACCTTCTTGCGAAGCAGCGTGGTACTCGATGGATTGGGCAGAAATATTCAAACCAAGCAGGAGCTTTCCAAATACAATGGAACAAAGAATGACTTGAGTTTCATGAGTTCCGGCTGGGCGGTGTATGACGATTGGAACCGTGCAGTGGAATCCTATCGTTATCAGGAATTAACCGGAGCATATACCGGTATTGCCATGCTCAAAGAGTTCCGGTTGCCGGCGAGCCCTATCCGGGATGGTTATAGCTCTTTCGACAAGTATGGGCGGGCTTTCCAAACCTATTCCATGAACGCGGAGCATGTAAATGCGTCGGGAACACCGTCCACTCAATTTACAGAAGTGGGTGCATTCCTTCAGTGGCAGATGGATAATGGTAAAAGGAGGTTAGTGGCTACGCAATACGTAGACGGAGCTCCTTATTCAGAAACGCGAACCTACATCAATGGCATAGGACAAGCCTACAAAGTTCAGGAAGGGGACGGTACCACTTTTACAACCACCGAATATAGCTTGAACGCTATCAATGAAATGTTGAGCGTTAAGGATCCGATGGCCATTTCTACTTCGTATACCTACGATATGATGGGCCGTCCTGTTCAGGAGGTTCACGCAGATAAGGGGACAACAAATACGACCTACGACGATGCGGGGAACATCACCAAGATCAATATCGCGGGGAGACTTACTGGAACGGTAGATATCTCATTCGAGTATATGTACAATCGCCTCACCAAAAAGACCTTCCCGGAGGCTAACAACATCAATAATGTGGAGATTGAATACGGGAAAACGGGAAGCACGGTAAATGGAGTAGGCCGGCCTATTCGCATCACGCAGGGCGGAACAGGCGGAGATGTATTGGTGGATGAATTCGCCTATGATGAAATGGGAAAGCTCGTGCGTGAGAATCGTACGATAGCCGTTCCAATGGCGGGAGAGTACAACTTCAAGACAGACTATGTGTATGATTCCTGGGGTCGACTCAATCATATGCGTTATCCCGATGGAGAAGTGCTGACGTACAAGTATGCCGTAGGTGGCGAGCTGGAGAGCCTGGAAACATCTGAGGCATTCTACCAGGGATCTGAATACATTTCTGAAATTCAATATGAAGGGGACGGAAGAAGAAGTAAGATTGTCAATGGCAACGGAACTACGCAAGCGTATACGTACGACAATAAAACGGATATGCTTTCGGGAAGCATTTTGAAGACGTCAGTCAACAATGCAGCGCAAGCTCAACAGACGCTTCTGAATAAGACGTTCACGTATAATGCCAGTGGCAATATTGCTTCCATTAAGAATACGGCTGGAGTGTATCAGGGCATGGGAGGAAATTATGAGAATAACTACACCTACGACGCCTGGGATCGTTTGAGTTCTGCCAACGGATTCATCAAGGGTCAGGGTTCGGATTATTGGGATAGTTATTCTTTGTCTATGACCTATGGGGCGGATGGACGAATTACCGATAAAGATCAATCCGTTACCAATACCTCAGGTACAGTTCAACACCCGACAGCAGATTATGATCTGGATTACGTGTACACCGCAAATACTCACCAGCTAAAAACATTGACAGAAGTGGGAGGAGATGCCATTAGCTATAGCTATGACAAGCGTGGAAACCTGAAGGAGCGGATCAACAATACGAAGGCTTCCAAGTCAGAGTACTTCTTGTTTGATCATACCGATCGTATGATGGCGGTGCGTCAGAATGACGACACGGAAGTACACCATTATGTGTATGATGCGAATGGAACGCGCTTGATGAAGTCAACGGCTACCGACCGGGATTTCTATGTAAACAATGACGGAACACCGGATTGGGAATTAAGTCCGTACATTGTATATACGGGTCCGCATTACGTGTTCCAGGCGTACAGGAATTATGTAGATGTGTCCAAGCATTACTTTGCTGACGGGCAACGTGTGGTAACGCGCATGGAATTGGAAGAACGCTTTTACCAGGCTCCTGGACATGAGCCGGGCGATGGGCCATTCTTTAACCAGTATGACCCGGATCAAACACAACTTCCGGGACCTGAAGCTGCTGCCCAAAACAATGTAGTATTAGACCAATGGGATGAGATCGGAACCTGGGCCGGAGTAGAAGGCATGGAAGCGGAGTCCTTCAAGGGGGATCAAAGCCTGCCCATCTACCATCCGGTAGGTTGGACCCGCGGTGCTTGTTTTGAAGGAGGAACACGTTTCAATACCGATTTCTGTAATTGTATAGATGCAAACTATGACTACGGAACACCGGGTTACATCAATTGCATAGAGACTTTCCCCAATCTCTACTGGTATCATGTGGATTACATGGGGCATACGGAATACGTTACCGATTTGGCGGGTAGCCCCTACGAGTACTACTTCTACATGCCTTTTGGTGAAGTAGCCGTTGCTCAACACGCCAACAATGACGGGTATAGCAATCCATACCGTTTTGCTTCTGCAGAGCACGATCCGGAGACCGGATTTGTGTTAATGGGCGCAAGATACTATGACCCGAAGGCGAGTATCTGGATCAGTGCGGATCCGTTGTCACATATGAGAGATTGGTTGACACCTTATAACTATGTTCGCAACAACCCGATCATGTTTAGCGATCCGAGTGGGTTGTTGGATAAGAGGACAATGACTGGACCTGGTGATCCGCCGACAATGTCAATGGAGGTAAATGCGAAGATAAGTCTGGCTGTGAAAATGGGATTCAATGTTTCGGCTTCGCAAAGAACAGATGATTATGGCCAATTCACTATAGATTACGAGATTACCACGGTAGATGGGGATCTAGTAGAACGAGGAAGGAGAAGTGGAGGTCCGGAAGACCGGTTGTATGCTTCACACAGCTTTGATTTCACCGAAGAAGGACCAATATCATTGCATCCTAAAGAGATGTCTGATTGGTCCTTGGAAACATCACAGTCTGAAAACATTGAAGATATGCCTTCAGGAGGTGGTGCGATGGATATAGCCCAGACGGCTCTTGATATGGTAGGTCTTGTTCCAGTGGTCGGAGAGGCTGCAGATGTTATTAATGGAATTATTTATTTTGCACAAGGTGATTATGTCAATGGAGGTTTGAGCCTACTGTCAGCAATTCCTCTAATCGGTTGGGCTGGAAGTGCATTAAAGGGCGCAAACAAGGCAAACAAAGCCTATGAATCGTCAAGAGCTGCGATGAGAACCGCTAGAGGAGTAACTAATGCTGTTCCAGGTCGATTAGCGCGAGTAGTTCCTGGAAACATTAGCAGTAAAACTCTAGGTGCTCCCGGTGCAAAAGATGTATTCGTAACAGCGGCTGATGATATCGCAGGAATGAACGCTAGACAAATAGCAAACCGACTTACAATTCCTAATAGTAGTTCTGGTTTTAAAATAATAGAATTTAATACACCACGTATCGGTTTAGGTTCTCCAATAAATCGTACAAATCCTGGATTTGTTGGTTTTGGCAGAACAGCAGGAGGCGCAAGAGAATTTGTAATTCCTAACCAAGTTATTCCTCGTGGTTCAAGCATTAAACTAGTAAGATGATGAAAATAGAATCAAATGAGACTATTCTTAAAGGTAGTTGGGTTTTCAAGGACGGGTCAATGACTAATGATTCCGTGAGTCAACGCATTGAAAATCTAATTACCAAATATCTAATTAAAATAGGAGAAGATAATAGCGGATGGAATAAGCTATATCGTGATCCAGAAGATAATCGCTACTGGGAATTAACATATCCAGAAAGCGAATCTCATGGTGGTGGAGCACCTCAATTAGAGTTTTTGTCTGAACAACAAGCAAAGAATAAATATAAGCTTCCGTGAAATTTATAGAGACATATCGTTGGTAACGTAGTAAAATAGGGTATAGTCGTTGTTACTTGTACTAACTCGTTAGAAATTAATAAAGATCATTATCCAATAAAATGAGGAAGGAAATAATCAAATGGGTTATTCCCTTTTTTGATGGAATGAAGTCGCTTCAATCTCGGTACTGTCTCACTTTAGTGGGTGGAGAATGGATACATTTGTAATAAACTGAAAATCAGTATTTAAAATTTAAAAGATGAAGAAGCAGAAACAATGACTGATATAAGTAGAGAAGTTGATAGAAGTGAATGGAGCAAGTATCCAATTAAGGGTGTAGTAAAGAACAAACAAGGATATTGGGAATGGGTGGATTCAACCGTTGTAAATCAATAGTTCTTCTTACTTCGTGCCTGGCGTTTTTGTCTTCATGTGTTCAGAAGGAATTTCATCACTCTTTTAACCTGGTTCATCACAAAGTCCCACCCAGCTTGCTTTTCATGACTCCTTTCTGATTTAATTCGCAGAAACCACCACTAGTCCTGATGCCAAAAGGGTAAACTTCTTGCCATAACTATTATAGTGGAACACGTATAGTTGAGAACTTAATCTTATCAAAAAAATCGTTTATGAAATACTTGTTGCTTAGTCGTACTATGTCCATCTTGTTGTGCTGTATGGCTTGTTATGCGCCCACAATGGCTCAACTTTCCTTTAAGGTAGAAGAGACTTATAACTGGGAATTTAAGGGAAGGTCAAGCGATCAATGGCCAGAGATTTTAGGACATGGAGACAATTATATTGTTACACAATGTATACGGCCTAAAAGCTTTAAGGGCTTTATTCCCTTTATTGAAAAACGATCCATATCAACAGGTGAATTGTTCTATAAGGTTGAATTTAAGACCAGTAAGTTCCGTAAGCTTCGTATTTTTCATGAGGACACGTATTTTGAAAACGGAAATACGCACTTGCTCTATAGAACCAAGAAAGAAGATGGTGACTCTTTGTATTTACTAGACTATGTTATTACGGCAAACGGAGCGTTACAGGAGCCACGGGTGCTTATTGCAGGATGGATGGAAGACGATAAGGATAGTCCTACCATGACCTTCTCCTGGAATGAAACACGCTCAGGCTTAACCGCAATGGCTACTCAAAAGGGTAAGAAAGGAAAGATTATATACCGGAGAAGAACGTTTGATGCACAGCTACACCTCATAAAATCAAAAACCTTCACGGGTGAGGCTCCCTTTGGAAATGTGCGCATCATAGAATACCAGGAACTCCATAATGCGGGTTACTTACTCACCTTTACCAAACAAGGAAAAGGAGGAATGCTTAGCATGCTACGTATAAATGACGCAGAAATGAAAGCAACAAACGTCCGTGTTCAACATCCCCATATTTCAGGGCTAACGATTCATAAACAAGGGGAAAACGTTTATTTATCGTATTTGAGTTTTAAGGATAAGAACCGCAAAAGTATACAAGGGTATCATGCCTCACTTGTTTCCTTTGAGGGAAATCAAAAATGGGTGACCAATTATGCCTTTGATGAGGAATTTCTGGATTTTGTAGATAGCTTTGATAATTGGATACATAAAGATCGTGGCCGCTTCAGCATTAAGCAGATCGTAGAACACCCAAAAGGAGGGCATGTGATTACCTTGCATAAAACATATGCATTAGAAACAAATTATTCAGTTATGCCTTCTTACAATTCCAATGATCATGTTCTCTTGTATGTCAATCAAGCGAATGAGGTTAAGTGGGTTCGGTTTATTCCGGCTCGCGTATCTACGACAAATATATCACAACTGAATAACCTGACGGGCTTTACCCCTGATGGAGCATATGTTTCGTTTATTCTTAATAATGCAAAAAATACCCAGGACTGGAACACTGGTAGTACTAAGGTGAGACTGTTGAAACGGTATGCCATTACAGCTGCTATGATTCCCCCGGATGGTGAGATCAACTTTAAAAATGTATATCAAGAGGAGCTTCAGCCTCTTGTGCCAGCGACCTCTAATATGTCTAGAATAAGTCCGGATTCGAGAGAATATTATATGTTTCGTATCGCTTCCGGCTGGAACTCACAACTGGTCAAAGTCTCCATCAGTGGGCTTGAACCAGATGGGGAAGATCCAGTTTATGAGCTGCTGAAGTATGGTCGGCAAGAATAATACGTTGTTTTCCACATAACACTAGCACAGAAAGATATTTCCTTAAGTTACACGTTCCAATCTCAACGGTGTTGAGATTGGAAAATAGATTACGAGCCTGGACACGGATTACAAACCCGCACCTACTTTTGAGTTGTGCGATAACCAAAGAGTTTTAAACGGGCAATATAGGCGTCAGAGCACTCAATGGTAAACATGCCATTCCTTTAAATCAAACCATACTACTTAAAATGCCGGAGGCCACTCTAGATAGAGTGGCCTCTTTTATGAAACATAAGCTGCGTACAGGTTAGAGCACCATTTTTAAGCTTTCTGGCTTGTAGCTCGACCCTATGGGGATCTCCTGGCCGTAGCTCAACGTAACCGTTTTTTTGTCGTAGCTCAATACTTTATCCAGCCTGATGATATAGGATCTATGTATGCGCATAAACTCCATTGGATCAGGAAAAATTTGGAGTATCTCCCCAATTTTAGCGCGGGTGGTATAGGTGGCATTAGCCGTTACAATGTCGATATAATTGCCTGATGACTGGAGATACAAAATATTCTTAGTCAATACCCGGATGTTTTTACCTTTATCTTTGATCACAACAACCTGCTCCTTCCGCTTGACCCATTTTAATATGTGGCGCAGCATTTCACGCACAATATCCCGGTTGTACACCAAAATACGCACCCTAAAAAACCAATAGACCACCATAGCGATACCGATAAGCCAAAGTGTTCGAAACCACCAGGTGGCATAGTAGGGTTTTAGTATGCTAAATGGAAAGTGGAGCCGTTCATCAAAACCATCACCCGTATCAGACTCCAGTACAAAAGCATAATCACCGGGGGGAAGTGAAGAATAATTGGCTTGCCTGGATTTACCGAAATTCCATTGCGTTTCCAGGCCGTCAATACGGTAACGATAGGTGATGTCTCCCGCATTACGGAAAGAGATCGCATTAAAATCAAACTTCAGGTTATTCTGGTTGTGCGCCAATGTTTTAGGAAGGGTGGCTGGTTTTAATTTCAGGTTGTTTAGATGTATGGCATTAATGCGTAGAAAATCGGTTTTCGGTTCTTTCAGCTTTCCATTTTGATTGGGAAATTTACATACCCCAACAGCAGTAGCTACCCAAACGGTATCCCGGGATATCGCTACCCCTCTAACCTCATTGGAGATCAGGCCGTCATGCTCCGTGAAGTTGGTAATAGTGTATTGGAGATCTGTATTTATGGACACCCGACTAATGCCTTTGTTGGAGCATACCCAGAATACGGTATCATTTTCCTGGTAAAGCGTCTCCAGGCTATTGGTAGAAAGTCCATTTGAAGCATCAATGGTAAAAAGCGTATCGGAACCCATTACGATCAAACCCAAATCCCGGGTACATACCAAATGAAATGCCGGGGTATGTTTTATACCTCTGATCCAGGTCTTGAAAAGGGGAATTTCATCTCCTAAATCCATCACATCCCCTTCCGGTGTGTAGTGAAAAAGTCCATCCGAGGCTCCTAGGTACCAACCGCCCTTTCCGCTGTTGCATATGGTATATACCTCATGCCCAAACCGGTATCGCCTACTCTTGTGATACTGATCGATCACATAAAAGCGCCCCATTCCGATCAGATAAAACTCTTTTGAATAGTAATCTTCGTTCATGCATCTAACCCCACCACGGCTACCTAACTGTACGGCATTCGCTCCAATGTATACCTTAGGCTCGCCAGGTTGCTTTAGTACCAGAGACGCATATACATCACTATATAACGCATGTTTAAAACGCTTATCGGGATGAAGCAACTTTCTTAACTTTATGTCGAACAGTAGAGATCTCACACCGTAAGTAAGCAAAACCTGCCCCTGAGGTGTAGCAATAATGTCAGCAATGCCATTTTCATATGCTTCGGGTATAAGCACCTTCTGAAAAGCCTTGTTTTTAATGTAAAAAATTCCCGAATAGAGTGTCATAATCCACATGCCTCCGGCATGATCCACAAACACATCACTAATGGTCTTCCCCGGAAGAAATGCCTCCTCTAACTCACCTTTACCATTGTATATACTCACCCCTCCCTCTACTTCTCCTACCCAAACCTTATTCTCATCTAACAGACCATGAGCCATAATACCATTTACAAACCGCTTTCGAAGTCCACTGCGTTTGTCAACCAATAAGTGACAATAGGAATAAACAGGGTTTTGCCCAACTGCCCATTGCCCGCCAAAGAGTCTTTGACTCGGAGGTTCACCCAGCATATTGGCCGTATCAACCACAAAATCTTCCAGATGGTTCCAATATCGGTTGGGTTCATATGCTTTAAAAACAAAGGTTGCACCATCTTTCCGTCCATGCTCCTTTGCCAATACCAAATATGCCGAATTGGGACGTATCCCCCAGTGTGCCTCATACATATGATATTCTACACTTCCAAGAGAATCAATGCAAGTAAAGCCTGCAATCCCTTGTGCAATGTATAGCGTTTTATCAGAAGTAATATATATAGAAGATATAGACTTAGCTTGTTTCCATCGCTTGATCAGGTGGTTGTATTTATAGTGGTGAAACACATAATCTGAATCGTTGAAATAAAACAACTTACCGTTATACGTAGCGCCCCAAATGCGCCCATCTGCTTGCTGGTACAAACGCATAATCTCATTTTCAGGCAAGCCATCCGCTATTGTATAAGTCTTAAAAGCATAACCATCATAACGCACCAGACCATGATCGGTAGAAAACCACAAATACCCATTCTTGTCTTGAACTACATTATACAATTGTGAACTAGGTAATCCATCTTCAATTGTATAATTTATATAGGAATAGTCAAAAGCTAAACCATGCCTGGAAAGCAAAAACAAGCAGAGGCATGCAGTAAGATGCCATAATTTTGTCAAACAAGCGGGTTTCACACAAGTTTAATTTGGAAATGATTCTGCCAACATTCCGATGCCGAAGCATTCAATAGGACACGTCACAAAAGACAGGCAAAATACGTATTTAGGCGATGTCATTCTCCTGAACTAAAGTGAATTCTCCATCAGCATCATGCCTCTTTCCGGTTGTTGGATACCCGCGCCTGATGTTATGCGTTCCGCCATACTTTATTCGATGTGCTTTCTTATTGATGAGACAACAGCAACTGCCTAAGCTATCCGTATAATTGCTTTGATTGAAGAAAGTTGAAGCGTATCGATCACCCTTGTTCAGGTTTCATTTGGTGGGCCTATCCTGAAATCGATCCCTTCTCGTGTACCTATCCTGCGCCCTTCCGCAGCGCTTTTCTCAAATCAGTAAAAGACATCCTTTAAACCGCCCCGAAACCTAAACTGAACTTCATCACTTTTTCTGCCTAATTCGTCACAAAGTATTGTAAAACCTATGATTACGAACGAGTACAGGTTTGATTTGCACTGAGCATTCCCACATCCGGAATGATAACCTTAACGATAAATAATCCTATGTGTGATTAGTGACAAAACGATTTTGGCGGGAAGACTTTGCTGCCTTAGATCAGCTTAGCTGAAGGAATAATTAAACCCCTATTCTTTAAAACAAATCCATTTCTGTTTTACGAAAAACACTTACGTATGAACCCCTTTCCACCTGGCCGTGCCACATTTATTTTACTGTATGTTCCGGACCATCTCCGGTTCGGATTTACAATTGACCAAAGTGTCGATTGGGGGACTTGATCCCGTTTATGATGTTCTAAAATATGGTAGACAACAATAATAAATACCGCCTCTTCAAGTCTCCGTTTTAGAGCCTTGCTTCTTGTTTAGGTATAGTATGGGAAGAACTATTTTATCGAACAGATGGACACAATTACAAAAAAGCTTAACTACTAAAAAAATAATCCAAAAAAATTGAATTTCCGGATGCTGGCTTAAGACAATTCTACTTTCTCAGAGCCTATTGGCACTAGATTATGGAAGGTTTTAGCTTTTCAAGCTGTCAATAACCGTATTCAATCCTATCGTTTAAAATACATAATAACTTTTTTTATTCAAAAAATGCCCTAATAAGGCTTAATTATTCAACCCAAATCTATCAAAATTATGAAAAAGTTATCCTTTGCTTTTCTGTGCTTTTCTATTTCGGTATTTTCAAATGCCCAGGTCCAGCCCCCAGCATTCTCCATGAACTTTGAATTCACCGATCCTTTTGCAACGGGGGCAATGATCTCGGATTTTCAAAAGGGGTGTGTGCAATCAACAGGAGCCGGGTATTATTGCCTGGGCTCTATGGACGACAAATTTGGATTTCCAAATATTCTATTCATGAATAGCGACCCGACCCGGGGGAATCATTATATGATGACTTGTGAAGGCTTCGGCTCTGCCGGGAAAACAGTCCTTGGTGTAAACCATTATTTTGATGAATTCTGGAAGTCCCAAATCGTGTTTTATGCACACAACCGCTTTTCGAGTCCTCAGCCCTCACCTACAGGGGGAGATGTAGAGTTGGATCTTTACATCGGCTCTACGTTTATTGAAACCTTTACCATAAAGGCCATTTCAGGATGGCAAGCTTTTACGTCTCAACCGATCCCGCATTTTTCCGGCTATGACACTTCGATGGTTACCTTAAGGCAAAGAAACGCGGGCCCATACCAGGATTTTGCTATCGACAATTTTTCCATTAATTCCTTTGACCAATACGATATGGCCTCCAGGGCCATTCACTGGGATGGCTGGAATTTAATGGATCCGCATGTCACCGCTGCGGAAGGAGAAAATTACCTTATTGCGGGGAGTACCGTTTTAGGGGCTACTAATGCAGAAGTTTATGCAGTTAAATTTAGCCGTGAGAACGAGGTGATCTGGTCAAATCGCTACCAGGTGGCGAGAAGTTCGGATGCTCGCTGCTACGGATTGGATTATAATTCCATAACCAAGACGTATTTTATGACGGGTTATTACCTCGATGCGCAGGACAACTACAGAAAGTGCTATGTCCTGGAGATTGACGAAGATGGGCAGGTGCTCAGAACGAAGTCGATCATTATTCCCGGGTTCAGGGAAAGGCATTTGATTGGCCTTGACGTGACCGTTGATAGCTTCGGCAACATCCTGGTAGGTGGGTACTATGACGATTCGCCCTATGGCCTTTCACATTCGTATACGGCCAGTACAAAAGCCGGGTTTGTTTTTAAACTTGACGCGGACCTGAATCTGACCTGGTCAAAAGAGTTAAAGGCATTGGGCTTGCCATGTGGGACACACCCCGATGAAAAATTCACGGCAATAAACGAAATAGTGGAAGTGCCCGGGGGGTACTTTCTTTCAGGCTCATTAAGTGAGCATGTCACCTACACAGGCGGAGGAACGGATATAGCACAGGTTGCTTTAAGCAGAAAAGTTGACTATAATGGGAACCCGCTTTGGGAGAGTTCCTTTCAGAATTACCCGGCATGTACAATTTTTTCGTCATTTGATCCTCACGACAATACCGTGTCAGCCGGATCTGTTTATGAAGATGGGATGATCATCCAGGTGAGCAATAATACACAGCATCATGGCATAGTAGTTCGCACCGTAGATGCAGCCAGCGGGGCTGTATTGCATGAATACGTCTATGATATTTCAGATCTGGTTAATTACAATGATTACGCTTATTCAATCATGATAGATGTAACTCACGACAAAAGTGTTGTAATTGCGGGCTATAAAAATGGAAGTGGAGATCACGGTATATTTAGTATCAATTATACCAATGGCGTAAAAAACTGGGGGGCATCTTATAAACCCCAAATGGATTATGCACACTATGCCACCTTTGGAAATACAGACGATAGGCTGGTCCCGATCGGGTTGACCGGAAGGGCCCTGATCAACTACCCTCAAATGCTGTTGTACTCCCCCATGGTGGGCTATTTTACCCCCCTGGGGAACATCATCCTTGCCGCTAACAGGGCAGATGGGCCCGGCTATCCTATTGGCGTAGATGTATATGCGTTAAACGATGTGGGAAGAAAAGCGATCAAGTCCGATTGCCCGGAAGTATTCGGGGCATCGCAGTACGAGGGATTTACTTCGTATGGAAGAGAGTCAGACTTAGGGCGGCTTGACCTACAGGCATTCTCCGTGAACACCACTAAAGATTCCCCGGAGGCTTTTTGGTTTGGGTGTGAAAACAAAATGTTCCTTTCTGCAAAAACCTACCTTTCTTCCGTAACAAATGCAAGACAGCCTGCATTAGAAGGGTTGACGGTTTACCCAAACCCGAATAGCAGCAGAACCCTTACCATAGATGTATCCGGAATAGATGCTGAGATAGGTGAAATCCAACTCTACAGCCTCTCGGGCGAACGTGTATTTAGCCGTGAAGCCGAGGCTTCCACTGATCCAGTTGGTCTTGAGCTTCCCGGCCTTTCTCCGGGGGTATACACGCTTAAAGTATTGGATGCCCATACTCAATTGATCCGCGTAGAAAAAGTGGTTTTTTACTGATGTAGATAAAAAGCGGGGGGCTCTTTTAAGAGGCCGCCGCTTATCGGGTTTTTTACTTTGTTTTCTTCTTCTTCACCATACCTGGGTCCATGGGACACACTTCTGTGTACTTTGTCGAACTAGAAGAGCAATCTGAATGCACTATGGTAACTATTCTTTCACCGCATTGCTGATCCGTATTGGACCAGTCACCATAATAAATACCCGGCTCACACTCATTTTCAACGGAAACATTTGGAGAAGCAGCCGATAAAAACAAGGATACCATCAAAGAACTGAAAAGATACATAAAATGTAATTTTGAGTTAATACATATTTGTCTCCTCAAAGATATGAGGGGCCTGTTTTAAAAATAATACCGTTTTGGTGGACAAAAGGTGTACAATTTCTAATGGAAGTACTGCAGCCCTTTTGTTGCCGGATATTCAATCGACATGAATAGCTTCCTAAACGTTCGTAAAAAGCAAGGAGGTCACTCCTAACCCCTTTATTGTCAATCAAATTTAAGAGGTTATTCTCAACGAAGTTGTAGAGAGAAACAGACGGATACCAATATGCTTTGGGACCCCCACAGTCATCCAAATGAACAACTTTGGACTATAAATCTGGTTCCATAATAGTACGATCCCGTTTGCTTACCCAAGCTTTTGTTTTGCAGCAGTGTTTGTGAGCTCCCTTAGGTAGGTTGGGGATTCGGTTCCTTTGCGTTAAAACGGTAGGTTACTCCCCTATGCATATTCTCAAAATACCTGCTTGATCATTCAGTAATTGAAACGAATCGTGCTGCGTTGATTGAACCCTTATGGTTTCAAAGGAATAAAAAAAGCAAAAGCGTTTTTTGCTTTTGCTTTAAACCTCGGCAACACTAGATCAACTACAGCCTTGGCTTTCTGTTTCGGGATTACCAGTCAATTTATGCACAAAGTAATCGCAAACACCAATTCCAGCTTCTAAAAAGAATTTACTCTATCCAACAGGCTATGGAATAGCATTTAGCCCGGCTGTGTGAAAATGTACGAGATCTCTTATTGGATTATACTGTATTTTCTACTTAATCAAGCATTTGTGATTACCCACCCCTTGATTGCTATGAGTTCTAAGTACGTACATTCCCGAAGGATGTCTCTTAAGCAATAATTCGAAGTATTTGCCGCCATCCAGCAGCCACTCTTGCACCACACGGCCATTAAGATCAACCAGCTCAGCGTACTCAAGCTTTGCACTTGTTTCGATACGTATGGCCTCGCGTGCTGGCTGGGGAAACATACTAAATACAAGCTCTTCATTGTCGGTTAGCCCAATGGAGTTGGGGTCCATTATATTGATCGAGAAGCCCGCCTTGAGCACATTTCCTGCCGAGTCAATGCCCAGGGTATCTCCATGCCATGATTGGCAGATCGTATCTCCCTGCAGGTCCACTTCTATCATATGGAGGTAGATGTTATAGGGGCCGTTTCCGCTGTACTGGTGCTGTGGAAAAGGCTGGTTAGAGGTAGTACCATCACCAAACTGCCAGAAAAAATAAAGCGTGTTGCCAGAACTGGTAGCGGTAGAGTTGTTGAACATATTCACTATACTGTTGCCGCTTGTGGCGGTATCTACAGAGAAGTGTGCATTACACGTTCCCATTACATTAATGGAACCGCTGTCAACCGCACAACCCTGGTGGGTCAGTTTCCAGGTATGGGTGCCCAGCGGCAATTGTTTTGTTATCCACCGGCCCGTGTAGGTGGTTCCATCCGAAAAATCCCATTGGGCATTCTGCATATCCCAACGTTGACTAATTCCCGAATGAGCAGAGAAGTTATACTGGTTCCCATTGTTATTGTACAAAGCGAATACATCACATGGGTCCACACAGGGTACAAGAACAGAGTCTGCTAATACCACTTGTGCGCCCTGGGTGGTATAGTGTACCGTTTTGGTAGAAACCAACTGATCTTGACAATCCTTTACTTCATAGGCAAAGTACCCTGAGCCGCTTGTGCGCGTACTCGTATAAAGCATGTTTAAATCCCCGTTAACGTCTGTATAGAACGTTCGACCATATCCACCGGAGGCATCCCCGTCCCGGAAGAAAACCTCATAGCCATGGAGTGCCCCCTGGATGGCTGAAGAATTGGTAGACAGGTGAATGTTGATTTGAACTTGTGCGGGTTGTGCCCACACCAGGGAAGCCGAAAGTAAGCTTGCCATAAGGAGTAACGTTTTCTTTTTCATAATAAGTTCTTTTAAAGGTTCTATTGGATTCATTTTAACACATGTGTATTACCTCCTTCATGCTGTAAGACGACTCATATGCTTTAAATGCTGCACGGAAAAAACAAGCAAGCGATCTTCTGCATATTTTTGACAACCACTTGATCTGAATTGCCCATTTGGATCAATAAAGTTGATAGGATTGTTTAATGAAGGGAGTAAGGAGAAACAGGCAGAAACTAATGTGCTTGGGGGTCAACAGTGAGCCATATACTCAGTTTGGGTTGATAAAATTCAGCTCTATTAATATAAACCCGTTTGCTTACCCAACTTTTATTTTGCAGCGGTGTTCGCGAGCTCCCTTCGGTCGGTTAGGGATCGAGTTTCTTTGTGTTAAATCCGTGGGTTACTCCCCTATGCGTATTTTGGAAAATACACAAGTTTGAATCAGAGAAATAACGCCCTTGAAAATCAATATCTAAAGAACACATTGTAACAAAAAGCTACCTAAGGGACACTACCATCTGGCACATTACCAAACTTCTATTCATTTACGATACTCAAAAGATACTCCCTGTTGTAATCATTTAATTTATCGGTGTTTCGTTTAGCCCATTCATATATTTCTTTGGTTCTGGAAGAACTTCCATAGTTTTGGGCTTGCTTCATATAATTTGATTGAAAAAGTAATAGGCATAAAGAGTCAAAAGCTTTTTTCGAGATCAAAACACCATCAGAGTATCCTTTATCAACCTCCTCTTTATGACATCTTAATAAGACTTTTAGGGATAGATTATCAAAATATTCAGGACAGGTATGTTGAATTTTTATTAGATCAGGAAGATAAGCATTATCTATTACTGCTAAAATACTATCTAGTGACCCAGAAAGTTCAATTAACCCATCAATATATTCATATTGATCAAGTGATTCACACTTCGTTTCAGAACTCCTTACAGCAATTCCAGCGTCTTGTTTTGAAGCCTTGTTACAACCGATTAAAGTAATTAGGATAATTAAAGTACCTAAAAATCTCATTATTAAAACTTTACTTTTATTCTACGTCCTGATTTGAGACAGTACCACTAAACTAAGTAGATACATTCCTGGCATTAATTGCAATCGCTTCACTGGCAAGCAGCAGGCCGAGCAACTTCAAATGAGCGCGTTCACAATCAGACAATGAACCTCTACCTTCAATAGCTATATCAAAACGGTTAAAATACTGTTCCAGCACCTCCTTTTCAAAGACTTTCGTTTTGAGCCTTGCATACAAGTTTTTAAACGCTTTCTCAGGGTCTTCTTCTTCAAGGCTCCGCAAGTACTCTAAGCGGATTTCCAAAATATCTACAATATTCTGGAAGGTTTGAAAGGCAAAGCTAGCCGAGTCTTTAATTGTACCCAGTTGATCATAAACACTCAAAAAACTATTCTGACCATCTGAAATAACTCTAGCACTTTCTTTCAGAAGTTTTGTGTGGCATTCTTCCTCGATTGCCGATTTCTCAGCGCAGGAGACAAGAGAAAGAGCCATTATTACATAAAAATAATTCAACGCTTCATTCTTCATTTTAGGTACTTCTTGATATTTATTTTTATCACTCCTTCGGGGTCATTGCTACTATTGAAAAAGATCAAATTTGAACCTGAATATATAACGTCTCTTTGTGGTGTGCCATCGAATTTCGATGCCCTATCTGGGCCAGAGGGGTAGCTACTACCAAACAAACTGGGGTGTGTATGGAAGTTACCAATGGCTCCGTCCTTTTCTGGTGGACTATCTCCCCAAGAAATAAAATTTATTCCACCTTCAACAACCTGATCATTATTTATCCTGATTACGCCATTTTCGTCTTTATAAAGGTAGCCTCCCACTTCATTAGGCTTACCATTTGCATTAAAGGTTGTGTTGTTCTCTCCAAAATCAATCAAGCCTTGATAGTCATAGGATTGCCCATGATCCCGTCCGTGTTGAGCCATTTCATCTAAGCGGTTGTCATATTTTCCGTCTTTAACACCTTTTAGAATGTTTTTAACTCCTTCCTGGCCGTCTTTGTCTACAATCGCAACGGCATTATCCAAGCCGTCATTTATAGTACCCATATGATTGCCCTTATGATCGAAAAAGTGGGTTGAATCACCCCCCGGATCAATCATCATTATCGGGTTATTCATCATTACTGAATAGGGAGTAACTGAAGGAAAAGCATGACTAACGGGGTCTACAGAGAGCCAAACGGAGAGTTTAGCATTGTAATACCTAGCTCCATAATACACCAACCCTGTTTCCGCATCCTCTTCCTTCCCACTAAATTTGTAGGTTATTCCCCTATGCGTATTTTGGAAAATACCCCACATTACTAGACTTTATTTCCTTTGGATTAAACACAACCTATACTTACCATGGGAAAATCACCCATTCCCTAAGCCACCAGCTTTTTGTTAATAACAACGATACAAATTCGTTATCTGGCGACCAGCAAGTACACGCTATCTTTACGTTCTTGATTTCAAGAAATTGCCCCTGTCTTAGCGATCTGACTTTATTTATCTTATCTCTCTCTAAAAGAGTTCTTTCATCAAAAAACACAGAATCAACAGGTCCAGAGACGCTATCATGAATGACAACATCAAAAGAGAGTATTTTCGCTATTGAGTCTACATCTAAAAAAGAGTACTCAGCTTTTTTTAAAACTAATTTGAATCCGTCAAAATGCTCAATACGAGCCAGACCAGAGTGCCTGTCTACAGGAAAAGGGACAATCTCAAAATCTCTTCCATCAATTACTCTTAAATCAATATCCCTAATAGAATCCAAGGGAACAGCAGAAGAATCCTTTTTTGAATACACTACAAGCCAGTCATACTCTCCTTTTCCCTCCAGATTCATTCTGGGTATCCAATAAAGCTGCCCATCCTTTCTAAAAACTTCTCCATATACAGCTTTAACAGAAACCTCTTCACCGGTATGATCAAATGCTGCAAAGTCAATGGGATTGGGAACATTGAAGTAAGCCCAATCCTCTTTATCGATCCGTAAGACAACTTGAGCGCCAGCAAAAAAGGGGAAGGTTGACAAAAAAGCAAGAAATAGAACCCAACTTATTTTATAATTGCTCATTCATTTTTATTGATTATACTAAGAACTGGTTTATCTGTTCCAACATTATCATAGTTCATTTTTACCGTATAAAGGTATTCTCCATTCTTATCTAAAACATCTACTATTTCGTAATTAGCACCTTGTGGAGCATAGTTACTAGTCCAGGTATAACCGTAAATCTTTAAACCTCTTTCAAGAGCAGTTCTGTGTGCCTTTGTATAATTGCCATCATTTTTGTTTTCAACCTGCCCTACATATTGCTCAACAAAAAAATGATATAAACTAACCAATTTGCCAATTCCCTTCACATTATTTGGTAAATGTTTGAAGTTCTCTGGATAGACTGTTTTTTCATTCCAGCTATCAACTCCATGAAAGTCTTTGTCAACACCAACGCCTACTTCTAGCCTTTCGTCATTTTTAGAGTATTCAATTATTTGATTAAGCATACCTAATTCTTCTTCTGAGAAGTCGCTTTCACTATATCCTTCTGCAATACTAACGTTTAGTTGAGGGTTGTAACCGAATTTAGCCCCAGAAACACTTACAGATGTTTCTACTCTATCTCCGAAAATAGCCTTAAATAAGTCCATTAAGGCTTCTTGTTCTTTAGAGTCCGTATCAATAAGAATGATACGATTTCCATCCGGATCAATCAGCTTAATAGGGTTATTTGCGACAAAATTATATGGAGTTAGATTAGGATACTTATATGCCAGCGGGTCAACACTCAGCCAAACGGAGAGTTTAGCATTGTAATATCTAGCTCCATAATACACTAATCCCGTTTCGGCATCCTCCTCCTTCCCATTAAATTTATAAGGGGTACTCCTAGTGTGTTTTTCAGGCCTATGCTTCGTTTTGCCTAGTACCTCCAAAGAAAAAAATACACTTTCTTCTAAAGCCTCTTTTGGGCAGTGGTATGTGAGTTTCAAGCAGCCCATGTTTCAGATGGTCTAAGATATACATTTGTAGTAAACACCATCTATGAACATAGCTGACTTCCTGAACATTTTTGGATTGATTTTTAATATCTCCGGGGCTTTTCTAATGTTTTATTTTACTCCTAAAGTGAGCTTCACCACTTATTTGTATGATAGATCAGAACACCCTAAACTAAAGCATAGTGCTAGCCGTAAAAACAATTTGATCCGCTTAGGGGTGTTCCTGTTATTTGCTGGCTTTGTTCTACAGTTTATCGCTTTGATAATAGGCTAAAACCAGCTTTTTACATAACCGTTAAAGCAGCGTTCCATTTTAGTGTTGGATTTGAAGTTTGTTCTAGTTTTTCTATTCTCTTTTTTAGTGCTTCAGTTTCTACATTTGAAGACTTGCTTTGAAGTATAGCCCATATCGATATTCCTATAATAGCCAAAGCGTTAGCAACATTGGCAACAATTTTAGTGTAAAGCCATATTCGATTCCAACGGTATTTGGCGTACTCTTTTTTGAAGCCCCCTTCATGTTCTAAAAAATATCTCCCAACTGGTTTAATTTCAACTATACGCCCTTTATTAAATGCTTTGTCCCTATCTCCGACTCTAGTAATAAGGCCTTGCTTCTCTAACTCCTCACAAAAACGAACAACTACGTAAGGATCTGTTTCAAGTTCACTGGCTATTACTCTGCAGTTAGCCGCAGTTTTGTTTTGAGCCTTATCGATTAAGCTTTTAAGAATATCATCTTTGAAGTATGCGCTTTTCTTTACCATGTTTTTTCAAAAAGTTCCGTTCTGGTAAATATACCCCTGTATTTATGTATTAAGCTAACGCACTTCGGTTGTTTCATTTTTAGAGGTTATCCATCTGGCTGGCGGGCTTACAGAACGATCAAAATGGGGTGCAGTAGGCTTTATATACCAAACTCCAAAACATGCCCCCGAAAAAGAGACAAGCCCTCTTGATCCTGCTGGACGGAGAATAAAAAACCCGGTTACTTGGCCGGGTGGGGGTATAAGGATATTGTTTTTAGTTAGAGCATTTCTGCTTGTAGCTCGTACTCTGTAATTATATCTATACAATCAAATTCAGTAGATAGAAAATAGTGCTTCGCTTCATCGGATATCTTTCCATCTGCGCGCCGCCGTATATATTCTAGGTATTTAGAATGCTCAACCTCATAGCAAAAGCCCGTAAGAGCATGTTTTACATCTCTTATATAGAGCTCGTCCGTGTTCTGATAGACGATTACAGACTTCGCATGAAGTCGATAAACTTCTTGCTCCTTAGGGCTTTCGACCTTTGCTAAAATCCTAAAACCTTCGTAGTCATCGTGTATTGCCTCTATTGAAAAAGTGGCTCCTGTAACATCAATATCTGTTATCAGTTCTATTTCGTGGTATTTAACATCATTCATTATGCACGATTGATTTTTAAAGCTGCTCTAACTTAATCTCATGCTCCGTTAAAATGTCAATGCAATCAAGACCTGTCATAAGAAAATAATGCTTAGCATTTTCATAAAGCCTATTTGATCCTCTATAATTAAAATACTGAACATACTTTGAGTTTTTAACCTCATACAAAAATCCTCCTTTAAAAGAAAATCCTTTAGGTTGATCTAAATTATCTATGAAGTACTCATCTGTATTCTGATACGCTAAAACCCGTCCAAAAGTTAATCTAAAGTACTCTGTTTCACTTTTCGTACTAAGCTCCAAAATAATCCTAAAACCTTCTCTATCATCTATAATTGATTCAATAAATATCTCGGGGTTCGAATATTCATTGAACAAATCTATAGGAATGTAATTACTACTGTGTTCCATCATATACCCTTATTTTATATGGTTTATTAACGTCTGGCTTATTAATCGTTATAGTAGGCACACCACCCTCTTTTGTTGAGTTATGCTTATGTATTATAGTTCCATCATCCATTCTTACTACACCATTATTTGGGTCTACTCTTCCGCCTTGAGTAATAGATTCGAATATTTCGTCAACGTTCCCACGGACACGACCAATCCTACCTGTTCTTTTGTTGTCTAATTTACCTACAGCTTTAGCAGCATCAACAAGGTCATCGGCATTTTTGACAAGCATCCGCACTCCGCTACCACTAACCCCCGGGAGTACTAAGGCACCTCCATAAATAGCAGCATCTGTATAGTTCCCTTCGGCAAGTGAATAAAAGAGTCCTGCTCCATCCGCAAAAGTTTCTACCCCTGGTATTAAAGAAACACCTGTGGCTACACCTTCGGCTATATTCTGTACTCCCTCTGCTACTACACGCGTATCCTGTACAGTGCTTACCTGTTTTATTTGGTTTCTGGCAGCAGCAGAAACAGGGGCGGTTTGAGGGATATTCCCGGAAGTTCCTGTCACTACATTTCTAGAAGCTGTACCAAACTTCTCTGCCCACATCCGAAGTCTTAAGGCTAAATAAATCCCTATTGATGGCCCCGTTGGGCCTTTACCAGTGGGATCAACCAGCATCACCGGATTATTCTCTACAAAATTGTAAGGGGTAACATGTGGATACTTAGCCGCCCAAGGGTCCACACTCAGCCAAACGGAGAGTTTAGCATTGTAATATCTAGCTCCATAATACACCAACCCTGTTTCCGCATCTTCCTCCTTCCCATTAAATTTGTAGGGCGTGCCATAGGCCCCTGCCCCGCTGTGCTTGCTGTACAGGCTTTCTCCAAAGGGGCTGTACCAGAAATATTGGTAGGCCTTGCCGTTCATATCGGTAATATACTCATTATGCCCCAGATAATCGGGGTGGTACCAGTACATAATGCTGTGCGATGAACAATCTATGCCGTGGTCGCCTGCCCAGTACAGGCTGTGCGCACAATGGCAGGCGTCCGTGGCACAGGGAGCGCTGTCGTAAACCGTTTCCTCATCATAGTCTTCTATATTGGCCCCGGCATTGAGGCCCGCCAGGGTATAGTCATTTCCACTCCCTTCCGTAAGCCCAAAGGCTTGCAGGGTAACGGAGAGGTCTTGCAACACGCCCCAGCTGGTGGTATAGGCGGTGCCGCTGCTGTTTTCATACAAGGCCAGCTCCGTGGCCACACGCTGCGCCCCCATATAGTAGTGCTTGCTCACTTCGGAGATGCGCTGGGTGCCCGTGCCGTATTGTTTGCTTACGTAATAGGGGTTTACATAGGTGGTGTAGGGGTCCAGCACATAGCTGCTGCCTCCGCCACCTCCGCCCTGCCCGGCCGAGGTCATGCGCACGCTGCCTTTTAGGATGCGGTTCCCGCTCTGGTCGTACACAAAATGGTGGTAGCCGTTCGTGTTTTTCACCCCCCGCAACTGCTCGGCCTCGTCCCACAACAATTCTTCTAAAAAGGTTTGGGTACTGCCGCTTTGGGTATACACGCCCGTAAGGCTGCCAAAGAGGTTGTAGTTGTAATGGCGGGTGGCCTGCCCGATGGCAGTTTGGCTAAGTTGGTGGGGCTTGCTGCCGTTGTAGGTGTAGGAGGCGTTGTAGTGCGTACCCGGGTAGGGCGCGTTGCCGTTGTTGGGGTCCACATGGGTTTGGTTTTTCACCGTAATGCCGCCGGCCTTGTTGTAGGTCATATCCAACGTATAGTTGTGCGTGGTAATGCTGCCCGGCTTAAAAAAGCTGTTGCTTACCTGGTCCAGGCGGTTCAGGTCGTCATAACTGTAGTTAAAGGTATAATCAAAGCCCCAGCCCCCGCTGTAGCTCACATTATTGCTTACCTGCGCCACGTTGCCCCGCACATCGTAGGTATAGCTCTTATCGAGCAACTGCCGCCCGGCATTTTCGTGCAGGTCTACCCCGCTCAGGCGCCTGGTGCGGGCATCATAGGTATATTCGGTATAGCTCAGGTTGCCGTATTCCAGGCGTTTGATGTTGCCGTAGCCATCGTACAGCACCTTATCCACCACCGTGCGGGTGGGGGCACCCAATACGGTATGCCGTTTGGCGGTAATGCGTTCCAACTTGCCCTGGTCGGTATAGGTATAGCTTACGCGGTCATCGTCCGGGTAGGTTACGTTGAGCACGCGGCCCCAGGCATCGTAGAGGTAGGTGGTTAAAAAGGTCTGCGCCCCTACCTTGGGTATTTTAATGATCTTTTGCTCGTACACCAGGTTGCCAAAGGCATCGTACTCATAGTTTTCGGTCTTAAAGTCGTTGCCCTGCACTATGCTTACCACGCGGCCGGCCCCGTTTTTCCCGTCTCCCAGGCTGCCATAGGTATAGGCAAGCCTGTTTACATCTTGTGTACCGGGGGTGTTGTTGGTGGGGTCCATGGTGTTGGGCATGTTTTTGGATTCCAGGCGGCCAAAAGTATAGCTCAGGGTCACCAGGTTGTGGTCGGTCCCGTTATGCACCTTTTTGCTGGAGGTAAGGTTGCCCATCAGGTCGTAAGTAAAATGGCTCTCGCCCCGGTCGGGGTGTTCTTCTTTTATTAAACGCCCGAAATTGTCGTAGGTGTAGCGGGTTATTTGGCCCAGGGGGTCAACCGTGCTCAGGCGCTGGTTAAGCGCATCATAGCGGTATTTGGTAAACACCAGCTCGGTATTTTCAAAATCGTTTTGCATGGTGGCTATGGTTTGCCCGAAGGAGTTTTTATAGGTGTAACTCTTGATGTCTTTTTCATCCAGGTCTACCGCTATAAAAAAGCTGGGTTCGCTATCGCCTGTAATGGTGTTCCAGTTGTAAATGTACAGGTACTCCTTGCTGCCCGTACCTTCGCGGGCCTCCTGCACCCGTAGCTTGCGCCCGGCATAATCGTATTCGGTAGCTACGGCTACCACGCCGGAGGGGGTATTGTTGAGCTTGCCCAGGGTAAGCGCAGTAGCGGCTTCCAGGGTACTGAGGGTAAGGGAGGAGTCGCGCCCGAAACGGTCGTAAAAGGTAATGCCGCTCACCTGCCGCTTTTCAATGTTCTGGTGGCTGCCGTTCATTTCGGAAACGTCTTTCTTAACCTGGATCACACGGCTCAGTCCATCTATAAAGGTAGCGGTTTGCAGGGGGTCGGTAATGGCCGGGCGCCCGCTGGTATTGGCCAGCGTAGCACAGTTTACGGTACCGGAAACCCCGGGCGGCTGGCCGCCCCCGCTTACGTCTTTGGTTTTGTGGTTGGTAAAGGCCACGGGTACTTTGTTAAGCGGGTCATCGGCCACGCCTCCTATGCTGCCGTAAATGCCGTTGGGGTAATACTCAAAAGTCATCAGGGGCGCCATTTGCGCATCCGCCAGCTCTGCAGGCCCGTATACGCTTTTAAGGCGGTAAAAGGCATCGTAGTCGTAT
This sequence comes from Owenweeksia sp., assembly GCA_028285465.1. GTDB lineage: Bacteria > Bacteroidota > Bacteroidia > Flavobacteriales > Schleiferiaceae > JANQPD01. The sequence continues at coordinate 104,005 of JANQPD010000039.1, forward strand.
TGTACGGGCTGGCCGTTCACGTCTTCCGTTTTGCGCAGCAGGCCGGTAGCCAGGTCGTAGTGCATGCAGCTGCTTTCGCCATAGCTGCTGTTGGTTACCGAGGTAATGTACTGCTCCATTGCGTTGTCGTAACCGTAAGTAAGCAGCATGCGGTCGCCATCGTGGTTTGCGGACCCTTCAACACTAAGGATGTTGCCTTTGCCGCTGGCGGTATACGTAAGGTCGATCTCGGCCCTTTCCGGGCCCTGGCTGCTGCTGTGCCCCAGCATATGGTAGATCTTGGCGGGCGCCTTACCGCTGGGCAGGAGCTCAACCTCGGAAAACCTGCGGATGCTGTCGTTGCTTACTTCGCCCAGGTACACCTTATGGGTACGCAGCATATTGCTTTGCCCCGCGGCTGCCGAGGGTGCAAAATAGCTCATACGCGCCATGGCCCGGCCGGTATAGGTATTGTGGTAAAACACATCCCATACAAAAGTGGTGTCTACCACCAGCTTGCGGTGGTAGGTAAACACGGAGTCTACCGCACCTTCACCGGGAGAGGGAGAGGGAAAACAAGGATCGGGGTTCTGCTGGTACAGCGCCAGGCATACGGTATCGTTGCCGTAGCCGTCCAGCCCGGTTACGTAATAGCATTGGTCGCTGCTGCCCGAGGGAAACGACTGGAAGGGCGCATTGCCCGCCAGCAGGTCGGCATAGGTATGGGCCCTGCGCAT
>JANQPD010000052.1 GCA_028285465.1 Owenweeksia sp.
CAGTAGCGCGGGTTGTGTGAGCAATTTTTCGGCCTGAGCCATGCGGTTCTCTTCGGTAATTGGTTCCAGAGAAGGGCCGGTTCCCTTTAAAAAATCTTCTACCAGGGGGAGGCGTCTGGTATTTGTGCCGGCCGTGGGACGACAAGCCAGAAGCCCCTTGGTGTAAGGATGTTCAGGACGGGTAAACACCTCCCTTGCCGCTCCGTATTCTACTTGTTTCCCCTTGCGCATGACCAGGATACGGTCGGCCACGCGTTCTACTACGGCCAGGTCATGGCTAATGAACACCATGCCCATGTTAAATTCCTCTTGCAGTTCTTTGAGCAGGGTTAAAACAGACTGCTGCACACTAACGTCAAGTGCCGTAGTAGGCTCATCGGCAATAAGCAGGCTGGGGTTGGCCGCCAGGGCCATAGCGATCATTACACGTTGCTTTTGTCCACCGCTTAGCTGATGTGGATAAGCGTGGTATAAGGCTTTCGCCCGCGGCAAGCGGACTTTTTCAAAAAGACCCAGTACTTTTTGCCGTGTTTCCCTCCTGCTTGTTTTTTCCCTGGAATAGAACATTTCGGCTACCTGAGCGCCACAAGACATACTGGGGTTAAGTGCACTCATCGGCTCCTGGAAGATCATCGCCAGGTCTGTACCTCTCAATTGCCGGTGTTGCTCCGCGTTTAACGCAAGCAGATCCCGCCCTTTAAAGAACAGCTTTCCTGCGGCTTTTAGCTGCTCATCCAGTAAACCCATTATGGCCAGCGAACTGAGGGATTTCCCGGAACCCGATTCTCCTACAATGCCCAGTGTTTCTCCTTTATCCAGGTTGAAATTTATGCCGTCTACCAACCATTGGTCGGCAAACTGCACACTGAAATGCTCAGCCTCTAAAAGCTTATTCCGCATCGGTATATATGATTTGTGCTTCTTCCAGGGGGGCAAGATGCTGCATTTTCAAAAAAACATTGGCCACGGTAATCGTATCTTTTTGACAATAGTGTACAATCCTTTTCAAATTTTGCTCCTCCCAGTACACGCTTCCTACCATACTTCCGTCAATGTCATCTTTTGGCGTAGGAATATTGAAGATCGCTGCCAGGAGCTTTATGCTTGTGTAGTGCTTGTAGTCGCCAAATTTCCACATTTCCATCGTATCCAGGTGTGGTACTTCCCAGGGCTTTGCCCCGGAAATATCCAACAGGCGCGGTAAGGCAATGCCCTGTACCAGCATACGCCTGGCTATATAAGGAAAATCAAATTCCTTCCCGTTGTGTGCGCAGAGTAGAAAATCCTGGTAAAAAGTATGGTTCAACAAGCTTGCAAAGTCCTGCAAAAGCAATTGCTCATCTTCTCCGTAAAAAGACCTTACCCGAAACACAGAGGTGTTGTCTTTTTCCACAAAAAAGCCACAAGAGACACACACGATCTTACCAAACTCAGCCAGGATAGCTGCGCGCTCCTTGTAAAATTCTGCGGGGCTTTGTTCGTCTTTGCGTTGATAACGGGTTTTATCCGCCCACAGGTGTTGCCACGTCTCGTCCAGTTCCTCAAAGCGGGCCTTTTGGCTTACGGTTTCTATATCCAGGAAAAGAATTTTATATCTGTTGAATGCAGGCATAGTGAGAGGTTTTCATTTTTGAAAAAACAAGATAGGAGTATTTTTAAAAACGAAACTCTAACCTCCCGAAATTAAGCCGCTTCACATTTGTGATATGCGCTCGACCTTCTATGATTTCCGCTTGGATCGTGTCATAATATTGGAAAGGCGATATAACAAACGTGCGCCTACATTGGCGTCCCACTCATCCTCTCCCGGGGCAATTTCATTCAGGTCTAACCCAATGATCTCCCGTCCGCTTTCCACTACTCTTTCCAAAAGATAGAGCACTTCTTCTACCTCAAAACCCCCTGCTACCGGTGTCCCGGTATTGGGGCATAGCTTCGGGTCCAGGCCATCAATATCAAAGCTCAGGTATACCTTAGCCGGGAGTTGGGCTACTATTTCTGTACATTGATCGGCCCAGCTTACTCCCCCGAACTGTTTTTGTTTGATGTCGCGGTCAAAAAAGGTACATACTCTTCCCTGGCTTTCTTCGATGTATTGCGCTTCTTCCTCGCAATAGTCCCGTATGCCTACCTGAACCAATCGCTCTACCTGAGGCAGGGCCAATGCGTTGTACATGATGGAAGCATGCGAGTAGGTAAACCCTTCATAAGCTTTCCGCAAATCTGCGTGTGCGTCAACCTGCAAAATGCCGAAGCTTTCAAACCGTGCGGCTAAAGCTTGTATAAAACCAAGGGGCGTACTGTGGTCTCCACCCAGCAGAATCAACTCTTTTCCTGCATTCAAAGCTTTTGTGCTTTCTTGTTTAACCCAGTGCACCATTTCTTTACTGGCCTTATTGATCTCCCGGAGCAGGTCCACATCAGGCGCTCCTTTAAAAAGTCCATCTAAGTACACCTCCGCTTTTGTTCGGTAAACATGGCTGCGCTTTTCAATCTGTTTGCTTACTTCAAGCATATAAACCCCTCTTTTCCAGGAATATTGTAAAAAGGGATCATACAGATCTACCTGCAGGCTAGCCTTTTTCACTGCTTCGGGTGCTTTGGCGGTGCCTGCTTCGTAAGAAACGGTTACCTCCCAGGGTACGGGCAATACCCATACCTGGCTTTCTTCCCGGGTAAAGGGCAGCCCAAATAACGCTTCCGATGTACTATATCCATTCGGATCAAAAAGCTTTATTTTTTCTTTCTTACTCATATTTAGTATGTTAATACTACAGCGGCTTTTTCCACACCCTTTTCTCCATCGGTATGAAAGTACTCCAAAACTAAGAGATAAGCGCCTCTTCCCAACAGCTGGCCTGTATGGTCTGTGCCATCCCATACCAAAATACCTTCTTGTGAAACGGTAAGTGAAGTAGCCAGCTTCTTTAATGCATAACCTTCTTTGCTGTAAACCATTAAATCAAGCAGGTAGTTTGGTTTATTAAAAGAGTAATGCACCTCGAGCTTGTCCTGGTAGCTGTCGTTATTGGGTGAAAAAAGCCTGGAAACCAGGTTCATTTTTTTGCGCAGCTGTGGGTTTCCCTGCATTTGCTGGCTGTTGAGATAGCCCGGGGTACCAAAACCGGCGGTAGAAGCCGCGCTGTACCAGGCGGCTGTAAAGGGAACGGCGTCATAGCGGGCACGTTCGAGGCTTACGCCTTCTTTGTTAAGTAAGGCCGGGCTGTGGAGGTTATCGGTATACCGTAAACTATCCACCACCGTTAAATTGGCATTGAGCAATACAATACTTCCTTCATCATCGGCCATGGGGGGCAGATCGCTGGCCTCAAAAAGGCTTGCGGGGTCTTTTATTGTGTATTGCGCCTGCACCGATAAAGGGTTTTCAGAAAGGCAAACATATGCACCGGGAAGCAGTAAATAACTTTCTGAAGTGATCTCTTTGGCCTCACCCAGTGTAGCGGCGCCTTCTATATAGCTAGCCAAACGTAACTTTTCCAGGTCAAACAATTGGTCTGAGGCGTTATAAAGTTCTACATAATCCGCACCCCCGGAAACCGGGTTAAAGAGTAGCTCGTTAAGATACAGGTCGCCCATCCCGGCAAATTGGGCCAGCCCAAAAACAAGCGGTTCAAAAATGAGCGGGTTGCCGCTACAATCTTTTAAATTGCCCAAAAAGGTAAGGCGGTATACTTCGCCTTGCTGCATAGGTGCGGACAGGTAAAACAGCAGGCTATTGGCCACCCTAAGGGGTTTGATGCTGTCGATAACCATTTCGGGAGTTATTTCATACGCAAAGGGGTCCAGGAGCAAGGGGTCGTCTATCCACTCCGAAAAATGCACGCGCACTATACTATCTCCCGGCACCGAGGCCCTTAGCGCGACCGGGGCTATAGTATCACGGGTTTGACCCAATACACTATTCCTTTTCCCCGGAGTACCTCCTACCTGGCTCTCGCTTGCGCGCCAGTTTTCTGCTCCCCCGCAGAGGTTATCCGGGTCAATCCGCTCCAGGCTCCACCCTCCTCCATCTTTATTGACATCCCGGTACCAACTTAAGTCGTACAGCACTTCATCCATCTTTTCTCCTCCTGACTTAGAGAGACTTACCAGGGTTCCTGCATTTGTAAGTGCCGTGGTGGAAAGGGGAACGGCTGAAAAATTTACCCCGGCCGCCAGCTCCGGCGCAGCCTCCGGCCTGGCCAGCACGAGAAAACTATCCGCCGGTAAAAGGGCTTCATCTAAACTCACAGTACTGTTTCCTGCATTTAACACCCAGCCGGAAAGATTTAAGTCAAAAGCCGTACGGTTGTATAGTTCTATGTATTCATAGGCAGGCAACACATTGGGTGGAATGCCGATGACCGGGATGGGATCAGGCAGTAATTCATTTAGTATGACATCTCCCCGCTCCGGCAGAATATAGGCGAAGCTAAAGCTGGTATCCGTCAGCTCGTTTCCTTCTTTGTCCTCTAAATTGGAAACGGTTAATGTGTAATTGCTCCGGTTTTGCAAGGGAGGGGCTATTTCCAGGAAAACCTGAACTCCGTCAGGGCTCAATACAGCATCTACCACTTGGGCTAAACTGCCTTGTAATGCATAATGGTTGCTTTTTTCTGCCTCCGCCTTTTGCAGCCTTTCGTTAAAATCCAACCGAAGCATGTTGTCCGCTACTATCGTATACCCGCTTATTTCCGGCGGAAACACATCCTGGAATGCATCACCACTATACCAGAAATCGTCAAAAAACATCTTGTCTGCCCGGGTAACGGTATATACACAACGTAGCCCGGTGTACCTGCTGGAAATGAAGACAGCATTGGTATCTTCCCCCAACAAAACAAGGCCGGTTTGCGCTTCCGAGGTATCGGCATAAAGCGCCCATTCGTCATTGACAGACCGCGTTACCCGTATCCGCGCGAAATTTCTGTTTTCGCCCAAATACTTGTCTGCGCTTTCTGTTAAGAGGACCTCGTTTCCTTGCTGGCGCAAAAAAAGGGAGATCCGGTCTTGCGTACTGCCGCCCAGGCGCACAAAAACAGCCGTTGATGCCTTTTGAAGGTCTGTGCTGTCTGCACAGAAATACACCTCTGCATAATTCGAGGCAGAGGGGTTAAATTGTAAAGTAGCTTTAAAATTCCACTCTGCTGCTACGGCAATTCTTGATGAAGCATAGATCCGGGCTTCCCCGGCCGCGGTATCGTTGAGCTGCAATTGCTTATCGGGGCTAATGGAGAAGATCCCGGTATCAATCGTCCAGGAGGGGTTGGTCGTAAAGTTGCTGTCGCTGAAGTCGTCCATAAACTGAAGCTGGCCAAACATAGCCAAAGGAGATAGCAGGATGAGGAAGGTTAGGCGCATAGGCATTTTTTTACCACTACTTTTGCAAGATAACACCTTTATTATTTTCCTTATACAATGAAAGTAGCTGTTGTAGGGGCCACGGGTATGGTAGGCCAGGTAATGTTGCAGGTTTTGGGGGAGCGGGATTTTCCTGTTGATGAATTGATCCCGGTTGCTTCAAAGCGATCTGTGGGCAAAAGTCTTGCTTTTAGAAATGCCACGTATCGCATTCACTCCATAGAAGAGGCTATAGCCAAAGCTCCCGACCTGGCCCTTTTCTCTGCCGGTGGCGAAACTTCCCTGGAATATGCGCCAAAATTTGCCGAAGCAGGCACCATGGTAATCGACAATAGTTCGGCCTGGCGGATGGACCCCGTAAAAAAGCTGATCGTGCCGGAAATAAATGGGGAAACCCTCACTCAAGAAGACAAAATCATTGCCAACCCGAACTGCTCTACCATACAATTGGTGATGGTGCTAAACCCATTACATAAAAAATATGGCATAAAACGGGTGGTGGTAAGTACCTACCAGAGCATTTCCGGCACGGGCATAAAGGCGATGGAGCAGATGCAGCGCGAGCGTGCGGGTGAAAAAGGAGAGATGGCCTACCCCTATCCCATTGATGGCAATTGCTTACCGCATTGCGATGTATTCCTGGAAAACGGCTACACCAAAGAAGAGATGAAGCTCACGAACGAAACCAAAAAGATCCTCGCGGACGATACGGTGCTGGTGAGCGCTACAGCTGTTCGGGTGCCTGTAAGTGGCGGGCATTCCGAAAGTGTAAACATCGCTTTTGAGAAAGAGATCCACACCGGTGATATACGCAAGCTGCTTTCGGAAACAGCGGGCGTTACGGTTCAGGACAACGTAGATTTAAATGTATACCCGATGCCCTTAATGGCTAAGGGAAAGGACGATGTATTCGTAGGGCGTATCCGAAGGGACCTTACCCAGGTGAATACGCTAAATGTATGGATCGTTGCGGATAACCTTAGAAAAGGAGCGGCTACCAATGCGGTACAGATCGCGGAGTTGTTGGTTAAAAAGCACTTGTTTAACGTGAGTTCGACCTAAGGAAAGAAAATATATTGTTTTGTCATATTGAGTTAATTTTCTCCGAAAATCAGTACCTGTCTGCCGGCAGGTAGGTTGAAATAGACAAAACGTGTCATTTTCGATATGGCGTGACACTCAAATTGACCCCGTTTTTTGTATCAAACTCGCGTTTGTTTAAAAGAGTATACGGGTGGTATACATCGGGAAAAAGCCCATTTGGTAAAACGTCCGGTACTCCCCGGTAGAGGGAATAAACGCACGATTAAAAATATTCTGATGGTTAGTCAGGTTTTGAAAGTCCACGGCAAACTCAACATACACCTTGCGGTAATTCAAACGGTAGTATACTTTCAGATCCGACCGGAAATAATCCGGGAGCCTTTCCCGGTATGCGCGCGCATGATCGTAAATCACTTCTCCACGCGCTACGGAAGCGGATTCATCCACCGGCAGATACGGCCTCCCACCTGCGTAGGTCAATTTAAAGTCCGCGCCTATGGCAATTTTGGTGTTTATCCAGTATTCATAGCCCCCCATAGCGTTTAGGATATAGTTCAGGTTAAAGCCCGTATTGCGCCACACGCCATCGGCCGACCGGTACTCCGATTGAAACAAGCTGCTGTTGAGCATCACGTAGTAATTTTTCGAGAGAAATTTCTCGAGGGTGCACTCTACACCATAATTGCGTCCTTTTCCTTCGCTTACCAGGCTGTCTACCATGGGAATAAAAAAATCTGCGCCTACGTTGAGCATGGAAAAGCTGGATGAAGGTGTATGGGAAACAGGAATGTTATACAAATGCTGTCCGTATACTTCTGCCTTCAGGCGCCAATCTGTACCAAGGAGATAATCATACCCCATAACTAAGTGGTGTGCAGCGGAGAACCCCAGATCTCTATTGGTAAGTTCCGTCCCAGAGTTGGTAATGCTTTGCACAAAGTACACATTGCGTGGCTGCATCTGCTGATGGTTGCCATAGGAAAAAGACAAGGTTTGATTTTCCCTGAGGCTGTATTGCAGGCCCAGGCGTGGCTCTAAGGCAAAAGAATTATTTAAGAACAAGTATTGAGCATGTAAACCTGCCCTTGCCTTAAGGCGCGTGGTAAATGTATATTGGTTTTCTGCATACAGGCGCAACAGGTCCAGGTGATCCTGGCTATTGATAAGCGTCTCGTAGGTTCCACTGGCAAACACGCCCTCTTGCCGGTAGTGTATGGCATAGGTGTCCCAGCGCATACCTGCCTTAAACTTGCTTTTCTTGTTAAAGAAATGGTTTATTTCCGAGAAAAAAGAGTATTTGGATTCGGATGAGGTTTCACCAAAAGTGGCCGCTGTTGCGTCTGAAGCGTAGTTAAAAGTGTCTATCTCCGTTTGTATTTGGTTGTTGAGAAATGAAACCCCTGTTTTAAGCATGGTGCTTTTGCCCAAACGGTATCTGGCATTAAGCCCCATAACCGCAATGTCAGAACCCGTTTTCAGGTGCTGCCCGTAGGGGCCAACCCGTTCTTCCTCCTCTATGGAATGGTCATCGATTTCAATAAAGCTGGTACCCCATAAACCAATGATGGACAGGTTTAACTTTTCTGATACCGGCAAGTCAACTTTTGCTGTAAAATCCTGGTACTGTGGCAAGATGCCAAAGTCTACCCCCAGTTTATTCATCAAGTCTAAGAAGGAATAGCGGTAGGTGGCAGAGTAGGTTGAACCGTTGGTCCGGTTAATGGGGCCTTCTGCTCCAGCTTCGAACCCATTCCAGCCCGTTTGCAGCCTGAATTGGTGTTTTTCAGGATTAGGCTTTCTCAACCTTAGGTCGAATACCCCCGCCAGTGCATTTCCGTATTCGGCCGGGAAAGCACCCGTTAGAAAATCGGAATTGTCCAACAGGTTAATGTTGAGTAAGGTTACCGTATTCCCGGTTAAGCCTATTCCGCCGTAATGATTGGGGTTGGGGATCTCAATATCGTCAAGGCGCCACTGCAAACCAATAGGCGAGTTTCCCCGTATGATGATGTCGTTACGGTCGTCCCTGGCCGGAACAACACCCGCATAACTGCGTACCATCCTGGCCGGATCGCCCAAAGTTCCGGCATATCTATAGGCCTCGTCTAGCGAAAAACTCCTGCCACTGGCATAAACCGCTTCGTTGATAGGCCTGGTTTTATCATGCCCGGCTTTTATCTCTACTTCTTCCAATTCAGATACCAAAGGCTCCAGCTTTATTTCCAGGTAGGGTTCCTGCCCGGTATTGAGCAAAAGCGGTATCTTTTTGGTTTCGTAGCCGATAAAAGAAACGATCAGTTCTTGCCTCCCAATGGATGTTTTTATGCTAAAATATCCGCGGGGGTCTGAAATAGTCCCAAGGGTTTTTTCCCCCTGCAGAACAATGTTTGCCGCGGGCAGGGGCAAAGCCGTTTGCTGGTCTAAAACAACTCCTTTTACCACTTGGGAAAAGCCCTTGGCCGAAGCCTCTTCCGGAAGAGAAATGACGATGTATTGGTTTACTTTCTTGAACGCAAACCCTTGTTTGGCTGAAAGTTCTTCCATAAGCTTTTCCAGCTCATAGCTTCCCGCTTTTACCCCGGGGTCTGCATCCAGTTCAATATCGTCTTCCGACACAACGAAGAGGTATGGGGATTGTGTTTCGATGCTGTTAAATATCTGGCGCAAAGACTGTGCTTCTTCTATTTGAATGTTTTGAGCCCGCAGAGACGAACCGGGCAGAAACACCATTCCAAAAAGCAAAGAAAGTACACTTAGCAGGGGCCTCTTCGACACATTTGATACCGCAATGCTACTCATCTTTTCCGGCTTTATAAATTACGTATGCCGACTCAGCCTGTTTCTTAACTTCCAGTCCCTTCGCGGCGGATACGGCCTCCAAAAATGCTGTAATGTCGCTGTTTTCAAGGCGCCCGTTCACCGTATAGTCTTTAACAGAAGGGTCCTCAAAAGTGAGCTCCACCCCATAGTTTCTCTTTAAGATCAGGGCCAATTGCCCGAAGGAGGTTTTTTTCAAAACAAGCTGGTTTGCTCTCCATGCCAGGGTTTCTGCCGCTTGAAAAGCCTGCACATACAGCTGCTTATTCTTCCGGGTAAAAGCCGCTTGCTCATTGGGCATCAGCGTGTCTACCTGCTTAAAGCCGTTCACCTGAACAAACCCTTCCAGCAGGGATACCAGTACAACGGAGTCTTCGGGATACGCGTTTACATTGAACTCCGTTCCCAGTGCAGTGGTTTTAATGCCGTTGGCATATACCGCAAAAGGCTGGGCCGTATCTTTCGCTACTTCAAAATAGGCTTCGCCTTCCAGTTCTATTTTACGTTCTTTTCCCCACCAGGAAGTATAGGTCAGGGCACTTCCCCCGTTGAGTTGTACATGACTGCCATCGCTTAAGGTAAGGCTTATGCGTTCTCCATAGGCCGTTTTAATGGTTTCCGTATGATGAGAGATATACCAGCCGGAATAGCTCAGCCCAATAAACAGAAGTACGGCCGCCGCTACTTTTAGCCAGCCAAACCGCTTTGTTGCCGGAGGAGCAACACGCGCATATAGTTCCCGGTAAACCGCTGCTTTCTCTTCATCAGAGGCAAAAACCGTATGCCTGTTGGTTTCCAGGAAGTGCTGTTCAAATTGCTCAATCTGTTTTTTTTCAGCTGCGGTACTTTCCCCCTTCAGGTGTTTATCCAGTAGCTTTTGAAATTCTTCTGTAGTCATTTTACATGCGTATAGAAGGGAATACCACAAGTCGCCTTACACACGTAAGCCTTCTTAAAAAAATATTCGGATGGCTACTTAAACTAGGGTACGTTTAAAGTTTCAACATGGCAAGATTGCGCTATTCAAAAAAGAGTATTAGAAAAGCCAATGTTCCTAACCTTTCCCTTAGAAATTTCAGCGCATGGGAGATATGGGTTTCCACCGTGCGCTGTGAGATATTCAATTTTTGAGCTATTTCCTTATTGCTGAGGTGCTCATAGCGGCTTAGCTTGAAAACCTCCCTGCGTTTTGGCGGTAGTTTTTCTACCCAATGGGCAATCTGCTCCTGTAGTTCTTCTTGTTCTAAGGGGCTTTCCAATGCATCCGGGCTGGCTAGTGTAGATATGTATTCTATATGCTCGGGGCGTAATTTGCCGTCTCTAAATTCCTTGTATACACGGAACCTTACGGCCTGCATCAGGTACGCTTTTATGTTTTGATTGTCGATCTGCCGCCGCCTTTCCCAAAAGCTCAGCCAAACGTCCTGTAAAATGTCTTTAGATGTATCCGGGTCCCTGATCAGGCTTTGCGCAAACGCATACATGGACTCCCAATAGCGGTTAAAAAGGAAGTAATAGGCCTCCCGCTGGCCTGACTTAATCCGGTCTACAAGTTCTTTATCGCTTACATTTACGGGGTCCACAAGGATGGTTTTACTGATCTGGAACGGTGCAAATAAAACAAAAACAAGGCCGAAGGGTGATAAATACGGTTGTCTCGTGTAAACCTTCCGGCCGGATATGGATTTTTATACAGGAAACTTACTCTTAAGCGGGCGTTCAGGCGCCCGGTCTTTAAAGGAAAAGAAACAAAACTATGGAAAGAGCACTTTTTGCCTCGGGTTGCTACTGGGGCACTGAATATTACCTGCAAAAAGCAGAAGGCGTAGTTTCTACCAAAGTGGGCTATACCGGGGGACATGTGCCCAACCCCAGTTACCGCCAGGTTTGCACCGGCACCACGGGGCATGCCGAAACGGTAGAGGTGGTATATGATCCTGAAAAAACGGATTTTGAAACCCTGGCCAAGCTCTTTTTTGAAACGCACGACCCTACGCAGGTAAACCGACAAGGGCCGGATGTGGGCACACAGTACCGCTCCGGGATCTTTTACCTCAACGAGACACAGCGCCTAGTAGCAGAAAAGCTGGTGGATGAATTAAAGGCCGAAGGCTACGATGTGGCAACAGAAGTTACCGAGGCGGGTACGTTTTACCCGGAAAAGGAAGACTACCACTACAGTTATTACAACAAGAAGGGCGGCACACCTTATTGTCATTTTTATCAGAAGAAGTTCTGATTAGCGGGAGTGGGCCTAACAAAGTGCCCACCTAAGTGAAATTCTTTTAGCATTTTGTACCTGCCTTTTGAGGCGGGTCAAACTCACATAGATCAATACGTTAAAGGACCTAGGCGGGTACCCCAGACCTAATCGTCTATATCGCCCTCCGGCACCTCTACATCACCATCTTCGCTGGGAACACTGTCTTCTTCATCCAGAAAGGCCTCGATCTTGGCGTCCATCTCTACGCTTACTTTTACCAGGTACTTGCTGTCTTTGGTTTCAAAAGGCACCGCCCGTACGGTTTCGCCCTTGGCGTTTTTAAACTTGATAATGTCTTCAGGTTCATACCCGTAGGGGTAACGGTCTGTAAAGAGGTCGAGGATCTCTTTGGTTACGTTCTTTACATCTACAATTACGCGTTTTTTGTCGGAAGGTGCAGCATTGCTCATTGCTTGTTTGTTGTTGAGTTGGTTGTTAATAGTTCAGCAGCCAGGCAAATATCAAAGGCGCTACTATAGTAGCGTCACTTTCCACAATAAATTTCGGGGTGTCAACGTCCAGCTTGCCCCAGGTAATTTTTTCGTTGGGCACTGCCCCGGAATAGGAACCATAACTGGTGGTGCTGTCGCTGATCTGGCAGAAGTAACTCCAGAAGGGAATGTTTTCCATTTCCATATCCTGGTATAACATGGGCACTACGCAAATGGGAAAGTCGCCCGCTATGCCCCCTCCTATCTGGAAAAAGCCCACTCCCTTGCCTACCGCGTACTCCACATACCAATCCGCCAGGTAGGTCATATATTCGATCCCGCTTTTCACGGTGGTGGACTGCAGTTCGCCCTTCATGCAATACGAAGCAAAAATGTTCCCCATGGTGCTGTCTTCCCACCCCGGGCAAACAATGGGCAGGTTTCTCTCAGCAGCGGCCAGCATCCAACTGTTGGCTGGGTCGATCTCATAATATTGTTCCATATCTCCGCTCAGCAACATCTTATACATATACTCGTGAGGCAGGTAGCGCTCGCCTTTATCCTGGGCTTCTTTCCATATCTTGTGGATGTGTTGCTGTAAACGTCTAAAGGCTTCTTCTTCGGGGATGCACGTATCCGTAACCCGGTTAAAGCCTTCATCCAGGAGGGCGCGTTCTTCAACGGGGCTTAGATCCCGGTAATGCGGCACCCGCTTATAACTTTTGTGCGCTACCAGGTTCATAATGTCTTCTTCGAGGTTGGCCCCGGTGCAGGAGATGATGTCTACCTTTCCCTGGCGGATCATCTCCGCGAGAGATTTGCCCAATTCGGCCGTACTCATGGCCCCGGCCAGGCTGATCAGCATTTTGCCGCCTTCTTCCAGGTGTGTCTCGTACCCTTTGGCTGCATCGACCAGGGCGGCTGCATTAAAGTGTAAATAATGCTCTTCTAAAAACTTAGAAATGGTATTCCGGTTTTTTGCCATGCGTATAAATCGTTACTGCAAGGTTTTAAAATTTTCCTTAAAAAATAAAAGCCCCGGAAAAATTTTCTTCCCCTGTATATCTCCTATCGGAGTAGATGCATGCTTTGCTTTTCTACAAGCACAACCACTTACGGCTAGTATCCCAGTATCTTCAACATGCTTTTGTAGCTCTGCTCTTTGGCAAAAAGGCGTGTTTTGGGTTCGTTGTTTTCGTCCAGCTCTATTACCACATGCTTGGGTGCCGGAGTTAAGCAATGCTGAATGCCCCCATACCCCCCTATACTTTCCTGGTAAGCCCCGGTATGGAAAAAGCCGATGTATTGCCTTTCCTGCGGATCGTACTTGGGCAGGTAAATGGCGTTGGCGTGTTGTTCACTATTGTAGTAATCATCACTATCGCAGGTGAGGCCGCCCAGCAAAATCCGCTCGTAAGGTTCTTCCCACCTGTTGATTGCCAGCATGATAAATCGCTTATTTATGGCCCAGGTATCCGGTAAAGCGGTCATAAAACTCCCATCGATCATATTCCAGTTTTCACGATCGTTTTGCTTCTTTTGATCCAGTATGCTGAAAAAGGTAGCACCACTTTCACCCACAGTAAAAGAGCCAAACTCCGTAAAAATATGGGGTTCGGGCACGTCCTTCCGATTACAGATTTGCTTAATCTGTGCGATAATCTCTTCGGCCATATAATCATAATCGTAATTGTAGGCCAGGGTGTTTTTTATCGGAAAGCCACCCCCAATGTTTAGGGAGTCTAGTTCAGGGCAGACCTTCTTAAGTTCGATGTAAACGTTTACGCATTTGAGCAACTCACTCCAGTAGTAGGCATTATCGGCAATACCCGTATTGATAAAGAAGTGCAGCATTTTAAGCTCAAACTTCTCGTTGTTCATGATTTTACTTTTGTAAAAGGGTACAATGTCTTTGTACCCAATGCCGAGGCGACTGGTATAAAACTCAAACTTTGGCTCTTCTTCGGCCGCAATACGTATCCCCAACTTAGTCGGGTTCTTAAAGTTTTGGTCAAAGAGGTCCAGTTCGTTCTTATTGTCTACCACCGGTATAACGTTCTCAAAACCTGTGTTGATCAGGCGGGCAATATTCTCTACATAGGGGGCCCTCTTAAAGCCATTGCATACTACAAACTGTTCTTTTGTGATCTTGCCCTGCTCAAAAAGGGACTCAATGAGGTTGATGTCAAAAGCACTTGACGTTTCTATATGGATACCGTTTTTTAAAGCTTCTTCCAGCACAAAAGAAAAATGGGAGCTCTTGGTGCAGTAGCAATACTGATACTCCCCTTCGTAACCCACTTTAGCCATCGCCACGTTAAACATACGCTTGGAACGCTGTATCTGGCTGCTGATCTTTGGGAGGTAAGTCACTTTTAGCGGAGTGCCATACTGCTTGATCAGGTCCATCACATGCACCTCGTTCCAGACCAGGGTATTGTCGGAAGGGTCCAGGTTAAATTCGGCCTGTGGCCAATCAAAAGTTTGATCGATCAGGTCAAAATATTTATTCCGCATGCTTTATTTTTTGCAAATGTAGCTGTGTTGGGTTGCTCTTTATGCAATAATGTAACAAAGGTGGTTTTGTTTTTTTAGACACACTTGCCTCCCTTGGATCCCTGTATTTGAAAACTAACTACCAGGCACGGCTGTTATACTTGCAACCGCAAGGCCGTTGTCGAAAACATGCGCGTGTATTTCTTGCCGCATCGCTGTTTGTAGAGGCGCTAATTTGCAGCGCAGTCTCGCCCGTCTACAGGGGAATATCTGCCCATAAGGTCTTCTGGAAGCAGACCGGGTTGGTCATGCTCTCTTCTTGTATAGACCAAACCCCGAAGACAGGGAAAATCTATATGAAAACACACAAAATTTGTCCCCTCAGTGCTATTTAGATCACGCCTAACTCCTTGCCCACCTTTGTAAAGGCTGCAATGGCTTTATCGAGATGTGCACGCTGATGGGCGGCACTAAGTTGCACCCTAATCCGGGCCTGTTCTTTCGGTACTACCGGGTAGAAAAAGCCAATTACATAAATGCCTTCTTCTAAGAGCCGGTCAGCAAAGGTTTGCGAAAGCGCTGCATCGTAAAGCATAATGGGCACAATGGCAGAATCTCCGTCTTTGATGTCGAAGCCGGCTTCTTTTATACCTTGCTTAAAATAATGAACGTTGTCTTCAAGGGTATCGCGAAGGTCTGTGCTTTCGCTGAGCAGGTCAAAAACGGCGATGGAAGCGCCTACAATAGCCGGGGCCAGGGAGTTGGAGAATAAATACGGGCGCGAACGTTGACGTAGCATTTCAATGATTTCTTTCCGACCGGTTGTAAAACCGCCCATGGCTCCCCCGAGGGCCTTACCCAATGTACCGGTGATGATGTCTACCCGGCCCATCACTCCATTTAACTCGTGTGTGCCCCGCCCGGTTTTGCCAATAAAGCCCGTGGCATGGCAATCATCTACCATCACGAGGGCATCGTATTTATCTGCCAGGTCGCAGATCTTGTCCAACTGAGCTACATAACCATCCATACTAAACACTCCATCGGTTACAATAATTTTAAAGCGCGCAGTTCCCGCAGCTTCCTGCAGCTTAGCTTCTAAGTCTTCCATATCGTTGTTCGCGTAGCGAAAGCGCTGTGCTTTGCATAAGCGCACCCCATCAATTATGGAAGCGTGGTTTAAAGAGTCAGAGATTATGGCATCTTCTGTCGTGAGCAGGGGCTCAAAAACACCTCCATTGGCATCAAAAGCAGCCGCATAGAGGATAGTATCCTCTGTACCCAGGAAATCGGCAATTTTCTTTTCCAGGGTTTTATGAATGTCTTGCGTGCCACAAATAAAGCGCACAGAGCTCATCCCAAAACCATGACTGTCTAAGGTATCCTTTGCGGCCTGCACTACTTTGGGGTGCGAAGAAAGGCCCAGGTAGTTGTTGGCGCAGAAATTCAGCACCTTCTTGCCGCCCTCGACTTCGATTTCAGCACCCTGTTCACCCACAATAATGCGTTCTTTCTTAAAGAGCCCGTCATTTTTTATGGATTCCAGTTCGTTTGTGAGGTGTTGTTGTAGTTTTCCGTACATGGGGTTTCGGTATTTGAAGGCGTAAAGATAATGCGCAGAAGGCCGGGTATAAAAACCAAAAACGCCTGTCGCAGGTTTTAATCCGCTACAGGCATGCGTGGATATACGGATAAGGGCTAGCTACAGCTTCCCAAAGTTTTGCGTAAGTGGGACATCATCTTCCTCGCGTAGGCGCAGGGTGTATTGTCCTGCGGGGAGGGCCTGTACATTAATGGGCACGTTTCCGTAAATACCTTCTTTTACACGCTGCCCCTGCATGTTGCGTATTTCATACGAAACACCTTCGCTTACACCCTCAATTTTTATACGATCTACAGTAGGGTTGGGGAAAAGCTGAAAGTGCGCCTGTTTTGTATCGTCCAGGCCAATATTTAACTCTGTATTTTCATAGTACAGCAAGCTGTCTGCGTATTCGGCTACCAATACATCCGCATCTCCATCTCCGTCCAGGTCGGCTGCTGCCACTTGCGCCTGGTAATATCCCGGGCTAATGCCAAACGGGTTTTGCAGGGGGGCGGCAAAAGCGGGAGCGGCAGCACTGCCGGTGTTCTCATAATAGTTGATGCTCCCCCCAAATTCGCCCACCAGCAGGTCCAGGTCACCGTCTCTGTCCAGGTCGGCAAAACTTGGAGAAGCTATAATATAAGAGGGTGTAAGGCCGTGTGGGTTACCAACAGGAGCGGCAAACTGAGGGGTAGAGGCACTCCCGGTATTCTCAAAATACTGCATGTTGCCGTACAGCTCCCCTACTAAGAGATCCTGGTCCCCATCGGCATCCAGGTCGGCAAAGCGGGGAATCGCTAAAAAATACGTATCGGTCAACCCAAAAGGAGATACCTGGGCCGTATCGAAAAGAGGAGCAGTAGCGGTGCCCCTGTTTTCATAATACACCAGCGTTCCGCTATAGTAATTAGACGTCCCGACAAGCATATCTACATCCCCGTCCCCATCCAGGTCGGCAAAGGTGGGCGCGGCAACATCCGTATATACACTGCCGGGTATGGCAATGCTAAAAGGGTTGATCTGCGCAGGACCAAAAGCCGGGTTCAAAGCGTCACCCGTATTCTCAAAATACCTGAAGTTGCCATAATACTCGCCCAGCATCAGGTCAAGGTCCCCATCTGTATCCAGGTCTACGAAGGTTGGGAAGGAAACAAGGTCCACGTCAGAAAGGCCAAAGGGGGAAGTAAGGGGGGCGGCAAAGTTTTGTGCTTGCCCTTCATAGCTCATGGAAAAACCAAAAAGCAGGGCAACCGCCCCCAGGGCTTTGGTTAATTCTTGTTTGCTTAGGCTAAAACGCAATTCGCCTATCAGCTTTTTTAAGGACTTTATTAAATACGCTGCCCTAAAGCTCATTTTGCCAGGAAAAGTACGCAGTTCCTTTGCCAGGGCATCAGCCAGCTTTTCTACCTGGTGTTTTTTCTTGTAAGCTCTCTTTTGCTGCATGTTTAAAACGTTTAATCCGCCTGGGACCTTGCCCAGTAGGTTTTATTAGGTATTACGAGTGCGCTTCTGAAATCGTTGGTTAAGGTATTTAAAATATTTGGCCGTAGCATGGATTTTAACACTTGTACATCATAAATCTCGTCTACTGAGTTTTGGTAAGTCAATTTGGCTGTAAAGGCACCCGTGGGCAAGTGAATGATGGCAATGCCTGCCTGGTTTGCCCTGTTGGCAATATCTAGCTTGGCAAAAGTGCTGGAGTTTTTGCGCAATTTGCTCATGCCGATGAACAAATAGTCGCCGGCCATGGACATACCCCTGAGAAAGCCATCGGTTTTGTATACTGTTTCACGACTCCCAGTTTTGGGATCCAGGCAAATCAATTCACCTGTTGCCGAAAGCAATACATACAGTTTGTGATTGTACAGCATAGGGGAATGGGGCATGCCCAGGCCATCCGCCAATACCTCATCAGTGTCGGTGTCAATGACTACCCCCGTTTCCATAAGCGTCTCTCTCCAACTTTGCGGTGTATCGCCCTGGCCAAAGGCGGTAACGTAGCGCGGTTTTCCGTTCTCCATAGCCATGCCGTTAAGGTGACAACGGTCTTCCGAGGCAATCTTTGTGACGAATTTTGGTTTCCATACGGGCGTGAAGTTATAGTGCTCATCGATCCTGACCAGGCAAGAAAACAGCGTGTTGACCGCGTAGAGCCCGTCAGACCCAAAACTCAGATCATGCAGGTCAAGGGCATTGGTGTAGTAAGCCGCACGGGGTACAAAAAGTGCATCGTATGTGCCAGGTTTACGCGGATAGTGCCTCGCCAATTCAACAGAATTTGAAAAGAGTATTACTTCGTCTTTGGTTGCCAGTGCCAACTGCCCCCTTTCCGGGCGGTAGCCTATGCCCATGGGTTTGTGAAAACTCCGCGGCAGTTGAACGAGTTCCTCATCATTTTTGGGTGAAATAAGGACCAGTTTACCGGCCTGATAAGTGCTAATGGCTATGGTACAGTTGAGTTTGTTGAGCAACTCGGGCAGTTGCGGACTAAACGTACAGGCAAATGGAGCCAGGGCATCCGAAGGTCTATGCTTCATGGTTCAGGCTTTTGATGTATATATGCTCATTTATGTATACCAGCTTGCCATCACCTACGTGATAGCCTGCATTTTTCAATTGTACGAGGTAGCTCTTCAATTGCGTAAGGTGCTCAGGAGATTCAGCACCTGTTTTATAATCCAGCACGTGTGCCGTGTTCCCTTCCAGTACTACGCGGTCCGGCCGCATTATTTTCCCATCAGGCAGCAACAGGTCCCGTTCGTTGAGTACTTCAAGCCCCTCCGCAAAATACTTGAAGAGATCAGGGTGCTTAAGCACTTTTTCCGCATGTTCAGACACGAGAGGATCTCCTTCTTCTATTTGATTATAATCAATTGATTTTTCAATAGTTGACAAATACGCATGTACTGCTTTACCAAATTGTAATGCTCCTTGCTCACCCGTTTCCCAGGCCTTAGGCGCCGTTATGCTAATGGCCAGTTTTTTGGCCCACTCTTCTTCTTTGTACCGCGGGCTTATTTGCCGGAAAACGACTGGTTTCGCCTGCTGCTTATGCGGGTATTCCCCTGCCTGCAGGGGTGTTTCTGCCCCTTCGTTTTCAAGGAAACCCGCAAAATAGGTGCTTACCCTGGATGTATCGTCCCTACGCGCTGTAGAAGAAAAGATATACAGGACTTCCTCCGCCCGTGTCATGGCTACATACAGGAGGTTTACATTGTCCAGTATTTCTGCCTGGGCATTTTCCAGGTAGCGTTCCTTATACGTTTCATCTGCGTAGTCGTAGCCGTTTTTTGAAAGTGAAACCCGGGCAACGGGCAAGCCAAAAAACTGCCCGGGGTCCAGCCGAAGCCAGGCGTGTGCCGTACCTGTGCTTAATCGCCAGTCGGCAAAGGGCATAATAACCACGGGAAACTCCAGCCCTTTGCTCTTATGTATGGTCAACAGGTTTACGGCATTTTCTGCGCCCTCCATATCCAACTGTTTGCGTCCACCTTCTTCATCCCACCAGGAAAGCAATTCCGGCACGTGCCCTTCCTGCTGATTTTGAAAGCGATGTACTGCGTCTAAGAAGGCGGATACAAAAGCATCGTTCTTTAATGCATCATCCTGGTGGTTTATGATCGTATAGACCTTCTGTTCAAGCGAAAACCGCTGAAAACGAGCAAAATCAAAGCCCGGCCATTGTGTTTCAATGAATTGCTCAAAGCGCTTGATGCTCTGCTCCTTAAAAGGCAACAAAAACACATGTAAGGTTTCGTCTTGTAGTTTTTCGTTTTTTCCCCACATATATTCCAGGCACTTCACGCGCGGCAAGAGGTCATCGGGCCGGGTCAATGCACGTAAAAAGTCAATCACGAAAAGCAAGTCGCGGGATTGCTGCAGTTGAAGGGTAGCCGTACTTACCACTAAAACATCCTTAGACAAGAGGTGGTCTACGATTTTTTTACCCTCTTTATTTCCGCGTACCAGTATGGCAATATCCGAACGCCCGTAGCCGTGCTGCTCTGCCTCGTAAATGGCCTGTTCAATGCGCTGCAATTCCATTTCCTCGTAGGTATCTGTATATGCATTGCGTTCAAGCTGTACAAAACCTCCCTCACGTGGGTTCGCCTTTTGGGAAGCCTGCGCATACAACTGCTTGTGCTGGTCTGCTTCCAGGTTGCCGGCGATCCATTTAAAAAAGCTGTTGTTAAACCGCACCACTTCCTGACGGCTCCGGTAATTGTGGGCAAGTGTAAGTTTCTGACGGGTATACAGCTCTATATCCCCCTGTTCACTGCGTATTTTATTGCTGGGGTGTGTATTGTTGCCTAAAGCCAGGAATTGTTCTACTTCGCCCCCCCGCCAGCGGTATATAGCCTGCTTGCCATCGCCCACCAGCATCGCTGAACTATGCATACTCCCCTCGCTCAATGCATTGTTAATAAGGGGGATAAGGTTTTCCCACTGCAAACTTGAAGTGTCCTGGAACTCGTCTATAAAGAAGTGCTTATAGCGATCGCCCAGCCGCTCGTATAAAAAGGGGGCTGCCTGTTGGCGAAGGCGTAAACTGATGAGCTTGTTAAACTCCCCTATGGGAAGGCGGTTGCTTTCCTCTTTTACTTCCTGTAAGCGGTGGTCTACCAGGTTCAATACCGCCAGGGCATATACATCTTTTAGCACCAAGCGACTTAGGTGATAAATGGGATAGTGGCTTTGTAGCTCCTGTAATAAATGTATTGCACTAGCCCTTAGTTCTGCCTCTACCGGGTCTATCAGGTGGCCGTATTTTTTTTGGTTGGCTTTTGAGAAAAAGTGTGCCTCTTCAAACAAAAAGCTGTGCACCATTTTTCCGGGGAAGCAGTCTTCCAGCGACTTACTCCTGAACTTTAACAGCCAGTTGGGAAAAACTTTCCTGGAAAACCACTCATGTGCCAGGTCTGCTTCTTCCATCCTTTCCAAAATTGCTTCGGCCATACCGGCCAAATGGCCCGCTATTTTTTTCTGTCGGGCCAGCAATTGTTTGCGCGCGCCTATGATCTCTTCCAGGCTGGTCCCTTGTAAAAGATCGAGGTAGGGCTGTGCAGCTTCATCAAACAAGCTCGCGCCCATTCGGGTGAGGTGTTGTGCAATCCGGGGGCTCTTTCCCTCTTCCAGTTGGGTGTTTATGTAGCTGATCAAAGCCATACTTGCCCCATCACCCTCTTGTAGTTCGCCCAGCATTTTATCTACCGCTTCATGAAGAATGCTGTAGCTATCCAGCTCTACTTCGTAGTTTCCATTCAGCTTGAGGTCTTGTGCAAAACTGCGGATAAGGCGGTTGGTAAACTTATCTATGGTAGAAACCGAAAAAGCGGAATAGCTGTGAAGAATGGCCCGGAGTACATCCCCGGCCCGGTATCCCAGTGTTTCCACTTCCTCGTTCAGTTCTTCGGCCAGTTGCCGGTGCATCTCATTGGGCGAGGCTTTCTCGGGCCCCACCACTTTGTTAAAAGCCCATAAGGCTTTTAATATCCGTGCCTTCATTTCTCCTGCAGCTTTGTTGGTAAAGGTTACCGCCAGTATGCTCCGGTATACTTCCGGACCCGGTGTACCCAGGCACAAGCGGAGGTAAGCGCGCACCAGGTTATAGGTTTTTCCTGCACCTGCAGAGGCATTGTATATTTTAAAGGGAGCTTCGGTAAAAGGCATAAAGCCGTTTATTTGGCGCACCAAAGTAGCCCAAATCGGGAGTATAAGAAACCTCTATATAAAAAAAGGCGAATGCCAAAGGCAATAAACCTAATGTGTGTAGCTTTGTTAGTCTTTCGAACTAAATGTATAAATCACTAAATCTATTTTTATGTCTTTCACACTCCCCGAACTTCCTTACGCACACGATGCCCTTGAACCCCATATTGATGCACAAACCATGGAGATCCACCATGGAAAACACCATGCCGGGTACACTTCTAAATTGAACAATGCCATTGAAGGTACCGACCTGGAGGGCAAGAGCATTGAAGAAATTCTCAAAAATGTATCGCAGCACAGCGCTGCCGTGCGCAACAACGGAGGAGGTTATTACAACCACAGCCTTTTCTGGGAGGTAATGAGCCCCAACGGGGGCGGGGAACCTACCGGTGAAGTGGCCAATGCCATCAACGAAGCTTTTGGTTCTTATTCTAATTTCAAAGATGAATTCAGTGCTGCTGCCGCCAGTCGCTTTGGTTCAGGCTGGGCCTGGCTTATGGTTGGCCCCGACAATAAGCTGCACGTAACCTCCACAGCTAACCAGGACAATCCGCTTATGGATATTGCCGAAACAAAGGGTATGCCTGTTTTGGGGCTAGATGTATGGGAGCATGCCTATTATCTAAAATATCAGAATAAGCGCCCGGACTACATCAGTGCCTTTTTTAACGTGATCAATTGGGAAGAGGTAAACAGCCGCTACGCAGCAGCAAAGTAATTTTTTCCTTCTGAAGTATATGTAAGCCGATGGCATAATGCCATCGGCTTTTTTCTAAAACGTTTACTTCACTAAGCTTTAAAAAGCTATGTAGCCTTTGGGGTTTATCGCATTGCCTTTGTACCACAGCTCAAAGTGCAGATGCGGCCCGCTGGTAAGCTCTCCCGAGTTGCCAATGATCGCAATGGGTTCCCCTGCTTTTACCAGGGCACCTTGTTTTTTCAGCAAGGCAGAGTTGTGCTTGTACACACTGAGAAAGTCATGTGCATGCTGTACAATGAGCACATTTCCTGTCTCCACAGTCCACTCGCTAAAGATCACCACGCCTTCCTGTACCGACTTGATCACTTCATTTTTTTGTGCCACTACGTCCACTCCAAAATGATCCTTCTCCGCTTCAAACTCGTTTACGATCAAGCCGTTTACCGGGGTAAAAAAGCTTAGCCCCCTGAAACCATTGCCCTGCCCTTCGCTGGCCAGGTCAAAGCGCTCCTCGTTCTCCACAAACTCTCGCAAGGCTTCGTCAGCCTGGGTGATCCCCGTGTTCAGGGCCTGTGTGACAGCCGAATCCGTAAGCGTAGTGTCGGCAAAATCCAATACCGGTTTTCCTTCCAGGATGTTGCGGATGTTGAGCAGGTACCGTTGGTTGTAGGCCAGCTGCTCCTTTAAGGAATCTGTAGTACTTACCAGGTTTACCGCCCGTTGCCTCAGGCGCGTGCTGCTATAGCCGGGAATATATTCCCGTAGGGGGGTAAAAGCAATAAGCAAAATAGTCCCTGTGATCAGCACGATCGTACTGATGCCTACGAGAAAAAAAACGTTGAGGCGGCTGAGCTTTAACGAAAGCTTTTCTTCAAAGGTATCGTCATTTAAAATAACCAGGCGGTACTTGTTTCTCAGTTTGCGCCCGATCTGTTTTCTGTCGCGTGTTTTTTGATCGCCCATGTGGGGGCAAATATCGGAATACAAACAGATTATTTAAGCCTCGATACTTTTAGGCGGCATTATTATAATATTTTTGGCGCTTCGCTGTTTACTCTACCTCTGTTTTGAAAACCGTGGCCATATATATACACCGCTTCTTTAGCGCTTTTCTGCTGACAATACTCCTCATTTCCCTGGCGGGATGTAGCCGTTCTCGCGACTCCTTTACCAGCCGGACCTATCACCGCATGGTGAGCAAGTTTAACCCCCTTTTTAACGGAGAGCAGGCTTATTTAAAGGGCGTACAGAGTATCGAACGTGCGCACAAAGACAATTTTGACGAGATCCTGGATGTATACCTTATCCCCACGGAAAAAGAAGCTTCTTCTGTAAAACCCGATATGGACAAGGCCGTTGAAAAAGGCGCCAAGGTGATCCAGGAGCACAGTATGATGGTACGCAACGATCAAAAAAACAGCTTTGTAGATGACAGTTACCTCCTTATCGGGAAAGCGCGTTTCTACAAGCGCGATTTTCTGGAAGCCCTGGAGACCTTTAATTACGTGATACAGGAGTTTGAAAAAGAAAAAGCGGCAGATGAAGCGCGCGTATGGGCAGCCAAAAGCCTTATTGAAACAGAGAATTACCTCAGCGCACAAGCCAATGTAGAAAAGCTATACCGCAAGAAAGGCGCAAAGGAAAAGGTAAAAGTACAGGCCCTATCCGTGTTTGCCCAAATCGAGATCCGTAAAAAAAACTACGAAGGAGCCATACAGTTGCTGCGCCAGGCAGTAGATAAAACAAAGAAAAAACAAGAGGAGATCCGCTGGTTGTTTATCATCGGACAACTGCATGCCCGCTTGGGCAACCACTATGAAGCGAGTGAAAAATTTCGCGAAGTGATCAAAAAAGGCCCGCCTTATGAGTTGCTTTTCCAGGCGCAGCTTAACCGGGCAAAAAACTATGACGTAGACCTGCAAAACCCCAACCGGGTATTTGACGAGTTGCGGGCCATGCTCAGGGATGACAAGAACTACGACAACCGCGACCAGATCTACTATGTAATGGCCGAAGTATCCGAACGCCTGGAAGAAGACGCTATGGTAGAGGAATTCCTGAATAAATCCATCCGTACCAGCACCACCAACAACGCTCAAAAAGGCCTGAGTTACCTTAAAATGGGAGAGATAAACTTTGACAACCGCATGTACCCGGTTGCAGCCGCTTATTACGACAGCGCTTACAGCGTATTGCCTAAAGAACACAAACGCTTTGAAGAAGTGCGTATCAAAAAGGAAAGCCTGGGCGCACTGGTTAAGAATATTGAGGTTATTGAAACACAAGACAGCCTCCAACGCATTGCCAACCTCACCGAAAAACAACGCCTGGCTTTTATCAATAAACTGATCGATAAGCTGGAGGAGGCCGATCGCCTTGCCGAAGAAGAAAGGCAAAGGGCAGAAGACAATGCCCTTGCCTTTAATCCGGGCAACCCTTCGGGTGGTGGTGGCAACAGCGCTGCCGGGACCTGGTACTTTTATAACCAAAGCCTCCGCTCTGTAGGGGTACGCGACTTCCGAAACCGTTTCGGGAACCGCAAGTTAGAAGACAACTGGCGTAGGGAAAACAAAGATTCTGACGGAAGCTTTGCCCTCAACACCCAGGGTGAAGATGAAGAGGCACCGGGCTCAGGTTCCGGTTCCGAAGAGAGTGACAGCAAGTATAAGCCCGAACAGTTTCTGGCTAACCTGCCACTCACGGAAGAAAAGATGGCCGCCAGCCACCAATTGATCATTGATGCGTTCATGGCTATCGGTGTTATTTACAAAGAAGAATTAAAGGATTACCTGGCAGCAGCTAAAGAATTAAAAAAACTGCTCAAGCGTTACCCGGACCTGGACATAAAAGGGCGGGTATGGTATACCTTATACCGCATATACATTTTGGCCGAGGATCCAACAGAAGCAAACAAATACAAAAACCTGATCCTGAGCGAACTGCCCGAAAGCGAATACGCCAACATCATTCGCAATGAAGGCAAACCTGAAAAAGAAGTGGATAAAAGTGCCGCCAAGGCCCTGTACGTAGAAGCCCTGGCGCAATACCGAGCTGAAAAATACAAGCCTGCCTTAAAGCTTTCCACACAAGGGGTGGGTGACTATTCAGAAACAGAGTACGGGGCACGCTTCTTTTTACTGCGCGCCTATAGCCTGGCACAAACCGATGAAAAAGATAAGCTTAAACTAGCTCTGCGGGCAGTAGTAGACCGCTATCCCGACACAGAGGAGGCCAAGGCCGCCAATGATGTTCTGGCCCAGATTGACGAGCCGGTAATAGGCGAAAAAAAGACAACGGATAATACGAAAGAAGGAGACAAGAGCCTGTATACCTATAAGGCAGATGCCCCGCATCGTTATGTCCTCATCGTTCCCAATTTAGGGGTGGATATGAACAACCTGCGCAATGACGTAAGCGATTTTAACACACAGTTTTATAAATTGGAGAAGCTCAACAGCCGCAGTATTTTCCTGGACCAGGACAACCAAATGGTACTGGTAGCTACCTTTCCCAATGCTGCTAAAGCGATGAATTATTACAATACGCTGATCAACCAAAGGGTTTTGGTAAAATACATGCCTGTGGAGTCTGCCAAGCATTTTGTAATTTCGAACACTAATTTTCAGACCTTTTATAAGGAAAAGGAGGTAGAGCCCTACCTTGCTTTTTATGATGCACAATACCTGAAAAAGAAGGAATAGATCATGATCAAAAAAAATCTCAACGAAACCAACCAGGCCAGCAATCGTATCCTGGCCGGCACTTCCATTGAAGGAGAACTACGCACAGACGGCGATATGCGCATTGATGGCCACGTAAAAGGACAGATCAACATCAAGGGCAAGCTGGTAGTGGGCGAAAAAGGTTCTGTAGAAGGAGAAGTGGTGTGTGCCTACGCCACTATTGCCGGTACAATAAAGGCAAAAGTAGAGGTAAGCGAATTGCTTACCCTGCAGGCTTCCGCAAAATTAAACGGAGATGTGCTCACGAATAAGCTGTCTGTAGAACCTGGCGCTGAATTTACCGGTTCTTGCAGCATGGGAGCCGTGGTGCGCGAAATGACCAAGCAAGATGAAAAAGCAGAAGGCGGCGCCAAAGACACCAAAGGACAAAGCGCCTAACCTCTATGTTAAATACTCCACCCTGGTCATTCAAATGGGCCTCATCATAGGCTTGGGTACCTGGCTAGGCGATTACCTGGACGAGAAGCGGGCAAACGAATTTCCCGTTTATACGCTGGTGTTGGCCCTGTTTTCCGTAGGGGCAGCTCTTTACCTTATCCTGAGAGATGTGCTGAAAAACCGGTCTTAGTCCTATCCTTACCCGGCAAGAAAAGCTTTATGCTAAAAACGTTTGCAACATTTTCTTTCTTCACCGCCCTATTCAGCCTTTTTGTGCAGGGTCTGCTCTACTTTATCCTGCCCGAATTTCAACTGCCCTTTACCCTGGTGCTGATAGAATATTGGGCTTTTTCGTATTTCCTTACGCAGGTCAGCTTTTTTGTAGTGCTGTATATCCACCACCGGAACAGCAACCGTACCGGTTTTGCCTTTTTAGGGCTGGTATTGGTTAAGATGGCTGTTGCGGCCCTCTATATCATTCCGCAGCTAAAAGCCGAAGAGGTAGATAAATACTACCTGATGTTTAACTTTTTTGGCGCCTATTTTTTCCTGCTGTTTTTAGAAGCCCGGGAATTGATGGTGCTTTTAAAAGCTACTTCTTATAACCGGAATACCGGTTAAAGGTCCCCTCGGGCTCTTCGGGCACTCCATTTGGAAATGATGTGCCGATCCCCCTGGATCCTTATATGGGTTAAGTTCATCTCCGCTTATCATGCGGGCACCTGTTACCTAGCTAGTTACAGAAAAACCTCTCCATACAGTCACGTCTCCTATCCCACCACTATGGTTGGTAAAAGCATAGCGCTTGTATCCATTTTTAGGCCGTTCATAAGTTCTCGCTTAGTTTACTGCAGGCCTGAAGGTGCTTTTACGAATAGTTTAACGTGTGTTTGAGAAAAGGTCGTGAAACATAGCAAAAGAAAGACTGTGATTGGGTATATAGCCCGCTAGCTTTTAGTCGGACGTACGTCAACTTGCAAATTTTTATCACACAAAACTCTACATGATGAATCAAAAAACGATCAGCGCCCCTTTTGGGACATTGTGCCTTTCTCTTTCTGCCAGCGCGCAGCTCTGCTGTAAGCTTCTCTGAGAAGTTACCGGATAAAAGTAGAAAGACTACCTTTAGCCAGTAAGTGAAAAGTAAGGTTCAGCGAAGGCCAGGCCCTGGGGCATTGAAAGCCCAGAACCAGCAGTAGTTAAAACAAACTTCAACACCTAATGTTATGAAAACTTTGATATCTCTTTTAACTGTAGGCATTCTATTCACCTCCCTAACGGATGTGGCGGGACAAGCGCTTAGCAAAGGCCAAAAAAGAGTGCATGTACAAAACAAAGAAGAGTATCACCCTGCGCATAGCTATAAAGTAAGCGGCAACGATTACACTTTTACAAAAGCAACAGGCACTTACCAGGACCTGACAGGCGCAATTCCTATCAACAACAACCAATTATGGGATAGCCCCGATTTTGTTATTCCCATCGGGTTTGCTTTTGATCTGAACGATACGCTTATTGACTCCCTTAATGTCGCTTCAGCCCAAGGGGGCTCCGTTTCGAGCAGAATGGGTATGCATTACTGCCTGATCATGGTTTTTGAAGCAGACCTGATCGACCGGGGGGATATCTCAGGTATTTCTCAGTCCCCCATCAGTTACAAACTAGAAGGATCACCCGGAAACAGGATCTTAAAAGTGGAGTGGAAAAATGCCGGTTTTTTTGATGAAGGGGCTGCGCTGGGCACATTGAACGATTATGTCAACTTCCAATTGTGGCTTTACGAAGGGACAAACGCCATTGAGATTCATTTTGGTCCCAACCAGGTGACCGATCCGGCCATAAATTATCTTGGAAGAGGAGGTCCGGGAATTGGAATAAGTGGGCGGATTGGCAATGCTATAACTGCCTATTACTTCTTGTCTGACACCCCTGACAATCCCATGCTTGTAAACTATTCCACCACCTTGAACGGCACGCCCGCAAACGGTACGATCTACAGGTTTTCCAGAAATACCATTGGCATAAGCGCTCACCCTTTAACTACCCACTCGCTTAACCTGTACCCGAACCCCCTAAAAAGTGAGGCCGTTTGTCAAACAGAAAAAGATCTACAAGACGCAACTCTGACCGTTTACAGCGCAAGTGGACAACTCATGAGGCAAATAACACATATCTCCGGGAAGGAAGTTCGTCTAAAGCGCGGCAACTTAGCAGCTGGGCTGTATCTTATACAACTGACAGAACAAAACCAGCTTATAGCCTCTGAAAAGCTCATAGTAAAGGATTGATGCTTGAAGCAGACTTGACCCATCAGCCAATAGGATTACGTATGTATACCTTAAGGTGCGTTTGGCAAAACCAAAGTACATAAAAGCCGATCCTCTAAAGTGAATAGCCCTTATGTATAGCTATTTTGTATTTTGCCGTATTCTAAGAAGATGCCCTTAAAAGACCGCTTATTTGTATTTCTCCTCAGTGCTTTCCTGCTAAGCAGTCCGCTGTATGCCCAAAGGTCGGGCAAGGTAATCACCTCTTTTGGTCTTCCACTGGAGACCGAAAATACCGGTAATCTTCAGGGACCGAACTTGTTTGCCAGCCTCGGGTATGCATTTAAGCTAACGGATGCCCCTTCTTTTTTTATACAGCCGGAGCTCTCCTATATAAAAAGCAGCCTTTCCCCCTCCTCTTATGGCTATACTTTTGACAACGAGCTTATTAACCTGGGGTCAAAAATTGTTTTCAGGCAAGCCCTGGCGGATAAGGCATACATTGAATTGTTTTCCGGCCTCTATTATACGCACATGGGCTATACCTGCAATTGTTTTGGAGCCACATATAAAAAAGCCAATGCCCTCGGGTACAGCTTTGGGCTTAGGCCGGTTGTAAAGCTGTCGCGCAAAGCAGAGCTCTTTTTTGATATGCGGTATATGGGATTTTCTGAGCGGCTGCGCTCGCCCGAAATGGATCTTGCACCCCCTATTGAGGTTTTCTTTGATAACGTGCAGGTAGCTTTTTACATCTTTTCTGTGGGTGGCTCCATAACCCTCTAAGCGGGTGATTTTTATGCAAGAATCCCCGGAAGAATATCTTATTTTCTTTGTTTCTGCCAACCCAACCTTACACACGCATTTGAACTTTCTGCAGGTCTTCTTTAAGACACGACCGAGAACCGCAAAAGCCCATACTTACATGGGCTTCAAATAATTTAAAGTACGCCCTTTGGTTAATCAGTTTTATACATACATTTGCACCGATTTTTAAAAAGGGTAACCTGATCAAAACAGAGATGCACAAACTTTTAAATTTCAGTGCGTTAGCCAGCCTTACGGTTTTACTTTCTACGAATGCTCCCTTATATGCGCAAGGGCACGAAGAGCATGGACATAAAGGGCATGAGCACATCATTACAGTTCATGAAGACGTGGAGGTACACGGGGAGCGCTTCCCGGAAACAGAGAACGAGGAAGGCGACT
Source organism: Owenweeksia sp. (assembly GCA_028285465.1). Taxonomy (GTDB): domain Bacteria; phylum Bacteroidota; class Bacteroidia; order Flavobacteriales; family Schleiferiaceae; genus JANQPD01. The sequence goes on from JANQPD010000052.1 coordinate 30,004, forward strand.
ACGACCCCACCCCCGTTATCATGCACCACATACAGGATGCCCACAGCTTTCACATTTACGGAGAAGGCCACGAGGCGGTATCGGTTCCCCTTCCTGTTATCCTCTGGACAGAAAAGGGCCTGGTTACTTTTATGTCTTCCGAGTTTCACCACGACAGCCACGGCCATCATGTAGTAGAGAAAAAAGGCATGTACTTTGTGAACTATCACGAAGACATCTTCCAGTTGGAGCGCCCCGATGAAACACTGACACTCGATGAAGAAGGACACCCTACCAACACACAACCCCTGGATTTCTCCATCACCAAAAATGTATTTACCCTTTTCCTGGCCTGTATTTTACTCTTTTTGATCTTTGGAACAGCCGCCCGCAAATACAAAAATGCCGGGCACAAGGTACCCAGGGGAATTGCTTCTTTTGTAGAGCCCCTGGTGGTGTATGTGCGTGACGACATTGCCAAAGCAAACGTGGGCGAAAAGAAGCACGAAAAATACATGCCCTATCTGCTTACCCTTTTCTTTCTTATCTGGGTGATCAACTTAATGGGGCTTATCCCTTTCTTTCCCTTTAGTGCAAACCTGACCGGGAATATCGCCTTTACGATGTCTTTGGCGGTTATTGCCATGTTTGTCGTAAGTTTTAGCGGAGGCAAAGCGTATTGGAAACACATTTTCTTTCCCAAGCCCTGGGGGGTATGGCCTATTTTAATGCCCATTGAGTTTGCCTCAAACGTCATCATTAAGTTTTTTGCCCTGATGATCCGTTTGTTTGCCAACATTACGGCAGGCCACATCATTGTATTGAGTCTTATTAGTCTGGTGTTCATTTTCCAATCGGTAGGAATGGCTGCTGTAGCGGTTCCCTTCGCGCTCTTCATTTCGGTGTTGGAGCTCTTAGTGGCTGCGTTACAAGCCTACATCTTTACCCTCTTGGTAGCCTTGTTCATCGGACAAGCGGTGGCGGATGACCACCATTAATAGTATATAACGGTTTTTTTGTTTAATTTCTAAATGCTAATGTTATGAGTTTTGCTGCAATTGGAGCTGGTCTAGCGGTAATTGGTGCCGGTATCGGTATCGGTCAGGTAGGTGGTCGTGCCATGGAAGGTATCGCCCGTCAGCCAGAAGCTAGCGGAAAGATCCAAACTGCGATGATTATTGCTGCTGCACTTGTGGAGGGCGCTGCCCTTTTCGGTATTGTAGTGTCTTTGATCGCGTAAGTAGATTTTAAAAGAAAGAGCAGGCTCCATCAACGGTTGGTTGGGGGCCTGCTTTTATCCCCTCATGTAGTTTTAGAAAGGATTTAATAATTGATTATGAGCTTACTTGCCCTAAACCCATTAGTAAAACCAGACATCGGCCTGCTGTTCTGGACTACCGTTACCTTCCTTATCCTTTTGGTTTTACTCAGGAAATTTGCCTGGAAACCCATTTTGAATGCCGTAAAAGCACGTGAAGCGTCTATCGACAATGCCCTGGCTTCTGCCGAAAACGCTCGCGAAGAAATGGCCCAATTGAAATCAGACAACGAAAAGATCCTGAAGGAAGCTCGCGAAGAACGCGATGCGATTTTGAAAGAAGCCCGTGAGATCAAAGAAAACACCATAAACGAGGCCAAGGAAAAAGCGGCCGGAGAGGCCAAGCGCATTCTTGAAGATGCACAGGAGCAGATCGAGAACCAAAAGATGGCGGCCATTACCGAACTGAAAAACCAGGTAGGCGAGATCTCCATCGCCATTGCGGAAAAGATCCTGCGCGATGAATTGGCCGATAAAGGCAAGCAGCAGGCTTTGGTAGATGAACAACTGAAAGATTTTAACCTGAACTAAGCCGCATGTCAGTAACCCGTTTAGGAAAAAGATACGCCAAGTCCTTCCTGGACCTCGCTACAGAGCTCAACAAGCTGGAAGAGGCAAAAGGAGATATGGAAAACATCCTGGCCGTTACGAAAGGCTCCCGTGAGTTCAGGACATTCCTGAAGAGTCCCGTGGTGGATAGCGGCAAAAAGGTAGGCGTGATCAACGCTGTTTTTGAAGGCAGGCTTTCCGAGCTTACCCAACGCTTTATTAAACTTATGGCCAAACAAGGCCGCGAGGGAGACTTGCCCGTAATTGCACAAAGCTTTTTAGACCTCTACCAGGCGCAGAAAGGCATTGAAAAAGCAATTGTTACTACGGCTCAACCCCTTACCGAAGCACAGTTAAAAGAACTGGCCGCTAAATTAGCCGTAAGCCTGGGTAAGGAAATACACATGGAGCAGCAGGTAGACGACAAAATGATCGGGGGCATTCGCCTGAGAGTAGGCGGCAAAGAATACAACGGCAGCATAGCTGGTAAGTTAAACGCTTTGCGAAAGCGCTTTAAGGATAACCCCTACATAGCTGAATTTTAAAGAATAAGAATTTTATTAAAGTCGAGATAAAATGGCAGATGTAAAACCAGCTGAAGTTTCAGCAATATTAAGACAACAACTCGCAGGCTTCAAGTCGGAAAGCGACCTTGAAGAAGTGGGCACGGTACTCCAGGTAGGTGACGGTATTGCCCGTGCCTATGGTTTGAGCAATGCACAGGCCGGTGAGCTTGTGGAGTTCGAATCGGGCTTAAGAGGCATTGTACTCAACCTGGAAGAAGACAATGTGGGTATTGTATTGCTGGGCGCATCTGAAGACCTGAAAGAAGGGTCTACCGTAAAACGTACCGGCCGTATTGCCTCCATCAACGTAGGAGAAGGCATGGTAGGCCGCGTAGTAGACACCCTGGGAAATCCTATTGACGGCAAAGGCCCTATTACCGGTGAAACCTTCGAAATGCCACTGGAGCGTAAGGCCCCGGGGGTAATTTTTCGTGAGCCTGTAGCTGAGCCTTTACAAACAGGTATTAAGGCTATTGATGCCATGATCCCTGTAGGGCGTGGCCAGCGGGAACTGATCATTGGCGACCGCCAGACCGGTAAAACCGTGGTGGCACTGGATACCATCATCAACCAAAAGGAATTTTACGACCGTGGAGAGCCTGTATTCTGTATTTATGTAGCCATCGGGCAAAAAGGCTCAACCGTAGCGCAGATCGCCAAAACGCTGGAAGAAAAAGGCGCTATGGCCTACACGGTGATTGTGGCTGCCAACGCAGCAGATCCTGCCCCTATGCAGTTTTACGCTCCTTTTGCCGGAGCCGCTATTGGTGAATTTTTCCGCGACACCGGACGTCCTGCCCTGATTGTATTTGACGACCTTTCCAAGCAGGCGGTGGCTTACCGGGAAGTATCCCTGTTGCTAAGACGCCCTCCGGGTCGTGAGGCTTACCCCGGTGACGTATTTTACCTACACTCCCGCTTGCTGGAACGTGCAGCCAAGATAATTGGTGACGATACCATCGCAAAGCAAATGAACGATTTGCCCGAATCTTTGAAGGGTAAGGTAAAAGGAGGTGGCTCCTTAACCGCCCTTCCGATCATTGAAACACAGGCGGGTGACGTATCGGCTTATATCCCTACCAACGTGATTTCGATCACGGACGGCCAGATCTTCCTCGAGGCCGACCTCTTTAACTCAGGGGTACGTCCGGCCATTAACGTAGGTATTTCCGTATCCCGTGTAGGGGGTAGTGCACAGATCAAGTCCATGAAAAAAGTGGCCGGTACCCTTAAGCTGGACCAGGCGCAATACCGTGAGCTGGAAGCCTTCGCTAAATTTGGCTCCGACCTGGATGCCGCTACTATGGCGGTGATCAATAAAGGCAAGCGCAACGTGGAGATCCTGAAGCAAGGGGTAAACAGCCCTGTACCGGTAGAAAAGCAAATTGCCATCATTTACCTGGGTACCAAAGGTTTGATCAACAACGTACCCGTTGAAAAAGTACGTGAGTTTGAAGCGGAGTACCTGCAGATATTGGACAATAGCCACAGAGAGGTCTTAGATACGCTTAAAGCGGGTAAACTTACCGATGAGGTAACCAATACCCTGACAGAAGTGGCTAAAGACCTGGCATCTAAGTATTAATACGTAATTGGAAAGAGAGCCGCAGGTGTATACCGCGGCTCCTTTTTCAAATTCCTGAACAGCAAATGGCAAATTTAAAGGAACTACGCAACAGAATTACCACCGTAAGCTCTACCATGCAGATCACATCTGCCATGAAAATGGTATCTGCGGCAAAGCTTAAGCGTGCACAAGATGCCATTACCGAAATGCGTCCTTACGCCAGGAAGCTAGAAGAGATCCTGGTAAACGTGAGCGCTACCCTGGATAGCGCAGAAGGTGTATACGCCCGTAAAAGTGAAACAGTAAACCGCTTGCTCCTGGTTGCTATTTCCTCTAACAGAGGGCTGGCGGGTTCTTTTAACGCCAACATCATCAAAAAAGTGGTAGAGATCGCTAAAAACAACCCGCACACTACCGTAGAGGTAATCGGCCTCGGCAAAAAAGCAGCCGAGATCATTGCCAAGCGCGGGTATAAAGTATTGGATGTGAACACCGATATTTTTAATGACCTCAGCTTTGAACAAGCAGGAGAAGTAGCTGAGCGCCTCATGGCCTTTTACCGCGAGGGTGCATATGACCGTATAGAGCTCGTGTATAACCAGTTTAAGAATGCTGCAGTACAATATGTGCAACAGGAGCAGTACCTGCCCGTACGCGAAGTAAAAGGCGAAAGCAGTGCCAACACTGATTACCTTTACGAGCCGGGCAAAGAAGAAATATTGGAAGACCTGATCCCAAAATCCTTAAAGACTCAGCTCTTTAAGGCTTTGCTGGACAGCCATGCTTCCGAACACGGAGCACGTATGACGGCTATGCACAAAGCCACTGATAACGCAAATGAGTTGAAAAAGCAGTTGAAGCTTTCGTACAACAAAGCCCGCCAGGCGGCCATTACCAACGAGATCCTGGAGATTGTAGGTGGCGCCGAAGCCCTCAATAACTAAAGCTGAGCTCAACACTATAAAAAAGCCCTTCATGCGATACATGAAGGGCTTTTTTCATTACGGAACTATTCTTTATACAAGGGGGTGTCGACATAACAAAATGCAGTCAATTTGAGCAGAAATGCTGTCCACAAGTCACTTGGGGATTGTACCCGCCTTCTACAAGCAGGTCGAACTCACGTTAGAATGAAGCACCAGGAGCTAAACCCCAACATCTTATATGTTTGCTTTTTGAAAAAGAGTATAAAGCCAACGCTTATTTACCGGATATCCATTTTAAGATGTCGTTCCCATTGGCGAAAAGCAATAAGGCAAGCAAGATGATAAAGCCTACGATCTGCGCGCGCTCCAATACTTTTTCAGACGGTTTGCGGCCGGTGATCATTTCCCACAATACAAACACTACGTGCCCTCCGTCCAGAGCAGGAATGGGCAATATGTTGAGAAAAGCCAGCATGATGCTGAGAAAAGCGGTAAAACCCCAGAATTTTTGCCAGTTCCAACGGGTGTCAAACTGCTTGGCGATCATCATAAAACCGCCTACTTCTTTATACGCTCCTGTTTCAGGGGTAAAGATCAGCCTGAATTGGCGGATGTAATCCGTAAGCACTTTTTTACTTTGGCGAAGGCCCGCCGGTATGGCCTCAAAAAAACCATAGGTTTTGGCCTCCGTTTTAATGTAATTGAAATCCAAAGGGTTTCGTGCCAGAATACCCACCTTACCGGCATCACTAACAGGCACTGTCAGCTGCACCTGATTTCCGTCCCGGTAAACGCCAAGCCCCACGGCATCGCCTGCGTATTTGGGGATCTCATCGTGGATTTCGTCAGCCAGGAACATGGGCTTACCGGCAACGGATACAATAGAGTCTCCAATGCGTAAACCGGCTCTTTCAGCAGCCGTTGTATCGGCAAACCCCCCTATCACGTAAGGAAAACGCAAACCAATGAGGTTGCTTCGGTTGGCGATGATCTCGCCTTTTTGTTCACTGGAAATGGTGAAAGCCACTTCTTCTCCCGCACGCAATACGCGGACTTTTCCCTCCTTACCCAACAACAATTCGAGCGGAATTTCGCTGAAGTAGCGGATCTCTTTCCCGTCAATACTCAATACCCGGTCGCCATCCCTGAAGCCCACAGCTTCAGCGGTGCTATCGGCATCGATGCCGTAGGTCACATTCTCTATGGGAAGTACCTCCTCTCCATAATACATCATCATACCGGCATAAATAATGATCGCCAGCAGCACGTTTACCGTTACGCCCCCGATCATGATGATCAACCTTTGCCAGGCCGGTTTTGAGCGAAACTCCCAGGGCTGCGGAGCTTGTGCCATTTGCTCCTTGTCCATACTCTCATCGATCATACCCGCGATCTTAACATAACCGCCCAGCGGCAACCAGCCAATGCCGTATTCCGTTTCCCCGATCTTCTTTTTAAAAAGCGAAAAATACGGGTCAAAAAAGAGGTAAAACTTTTCCACTTTGGTCTTGAAGAGCTTGGCGGGAATAAAATGGCCCAGCTCGTGGAGTATGATCAGGATAGAAAGGCTAAGGAGAAATTGTGAAGCCTGAATGAGAATGTCCATGCAATATTGTTGAAAAGCAAGCTTTTAGCTGCGTTTTGTGTTTTATTTTGTCAAAGTGGGCAAAGGTAAGGCTTCCTCTTGTTACCCGCCATAGTATTTATCTACCAAGGCCTTTGCTTTTGCCCGAAGTTCCGGCTCGGGTTCTTCTTGTGCCAGTCTATGTAAGACCGCCTTTACTTTTAATGCGCCTACAGCATTTAATTGGCCGGCTGCTTCCAGGCCTTTTGCCCTAATGCTGCTGTTTTCATCGCGCAGGGCAATGCCCACCACCGTGCTGTACAGGTTTTTGTTTTGCGTGGTAAACAAGCGCAACAATACCCTTTGCTTTTCTTCCACGGAGTTGGCTTCTTTCAGTTGCGCCAGCAAATAGTTGTCAGGAAGCCTGTCTTCTACCGTACCTGGAAAAAAGTACCCGAAAGAAACCTGGACATTGTAGGGCGCTCTTTGCGCATCGATCTTTAATGTATCCTGTACTTTGGGCTTAATAAAAGCACTGCGCCACGGAAATGCAGTATCCCCGGTGCTTAACCTGTACCGAAACGGAACGCTATAGAGTGCCGCAGCGGCCGTGTCCTGCGTAAACAGGAGCAAAAAGCGTTTTTTTGCCGCCTGGTAGCGGTAGTCTACCCTTACACGGGGCAGGCTATCGGCATGCCATTCGTTAATAAACCGCTCTTTCTCTTTAAGTTCCGGGTTTTTGGTGCGGTAGAGTGCTGCAAATGCCTTCACCAGGCGTGGTGATTTGGGACCAGAAAGCTGCCATTTATGCTTTACCCGTTCCTGGTACCAGTCTTCTCCTTTTTTGGTGATGACCCAGTCTGTAAACGCCTGGGATGCCTTTTCTTCATCTCCTTGTGAAGCCAGCAAGAAGGACTGCTGATAGAGCCGGTACTTTTCCGGCAAAAAGTCGTCTAGCTCCTCTTCCTTGATAAAGAAGTGTTCTGTTTTGGTTTGCTTCAAACTATCCAGTAGCTGGTATACTTCCTTGTCAAAAACAAAATTAAACCGCGCGGAAAGAAAGGCCTCTATAGGGGCTGTTTCTTTTTTGATCAGCAGCCAGGAAGCCCGTTCAAAGCCTTCGCTAAACACATATTTTTTGTCCAGTTTTTCAGGATCGGGCTTTTTAAAATCCCCTAGCACAAGAAAAAAATCAGCAGGATCAACGGCTTCCTGCGTGTCCCAAAAACTACCCACCTTGCGTTCGTTTGCGGTAGAGACAAAGCTTAGCGAACCTATAGTAGCTACGTTGAGCGCTGCAGGGTGGCTGATGTTGAGGCTCATCAGGGTTTCCTGCCCCCTAACCGCCGGGAAAAAAAGGCCTACATGGTTCCCCGTATTTTCTTGGTACATGGCCAATGGGTTTATAGCCAGCAATTCTTCATTCTGCATAATGAAGGGGTGCAGCATTTCGTGCCTCAGGTCGATCGTATATTCAATTGCTATTACCGCATGAGTACGCAGGCGGTTTTGCGGTAGTTGTACGTACAATAGGTTTTCTTTTTGCTGGTAGCCCAGTGTGCCCTTTATACGTCCTTCGCGTAGGTGTATGTGCTTTATATCCAGGGGCGCCCCGCATTCCAATACAAGGCTATCTCCACTTACAGCTATGGTTAGCTCCACGCGGGCTTCAATTTGTGCTTGCGCGAGATCTTCCACCGCCATACTTAAGCTGCAGTGTGTCACCTCCTGTCCCCATAGCGGATAAACCAAAATAAAATATACAGCGAAAAATAGGCATCTTTGCATCCGGCGGCGTTCTATTTAAACGCACAAAGTAAGCGCCTTTTAAACGAATCACTTGCACCATGTACAAGATTACAACGGCAGATAAAACCTTTGAAGTAGAATTAGAAAAAGGAAACGATAACCGGGGCAAAGTTAATGGCCTCCCCTTTTCGCTGGATACGCTGCGTGAAGGAGAACGCTTCCACATTCTCCGCAACGGCATAAGCTACAGCGTGGAGGTAATACGTGCTCAATATGAAGAAAAGCACTTTGAACTCATGGTAAACGGCCATCGCTATACCTATTCGGCACAGGACCGCTTTGACCTGTTGCTAAAAAAGCTGGGTATGGAAAACCTGGCTTCAGCTGCCGTAAACGATTTAAAAGCGCCCATGCCCGGTATGGTGCTTTCCATACATGTAAAAACTGGCCAGGACGTAAAAAAAGGCGACCCTTTACTGGTGCTGGAAGCCATGAAAATGGAAAACGTACTGAAAGCGGTGGCAGACGGCACCATAAAAAGCATTCAGGCAGAAACCGGAAAAGCCGTTGAAAAAAACCAGGTGCTTGTTGAGTTCGAAGCTTAGTTGGGGTAGGCTACGGCAAAGTGGCCGAACAGCCTATTGAGCTGTATGGTGCTTCCATCATTAGCCAACAATGTAGCATTGGCAGAAAAGGTGAAGCGTTTTGTTGGCCAGCCGGTTGCATTCCTTTTATATTCTGCCGTACTGTGTATTTCAAACTGTCCGCCAAGCCGGTCATGCAAGCTGGTAAAGCGCTTGCCGTTTTCATCCGTATAAATAAGCTCTACTGTATGCAGTTGCTCCGGATTTTGCGTGGTTAGCTGCTGTATGTTATAAATAAACTCGGCAGAGCAGTTTTGAGCTAACCCAGGCACAGGCTTTACTGCCCGGCTTACCTTTTTCCGGCAACCATCCGCAAAGGTCATTTCTGCCCTTAAGGTTTGTTCCTCTCCATAGCTCCCCAGCAAAAGGCCCGATAAAGGAATTTCTACTTGTTCGTCATTCAAATACCAATCTACCTGAACAGGGGTATACGTTTCGCGGCTTACTACCGTGGGCATCACGCGATTATCGGTTAGCCAGGTAAGGTTAAAGGTAGCATCACAATCCAATGTGGGGTGCAGGTAATGCGTTATTTCACTTGAGCAATCTGTATACTCACAGCGAAGAGAAATGGGTAGTTCTTCGGTAAACCCACGGATGGAAAAACTCGCTGCGTTCCCCAGGAATATTCCTTCAGGAAGTTTCCACTGGTATGAAGTAGCCAGGTTGCTGGTGCTAAATAAGCTTACCAGGTATTCTCCCGGGATGGCAGATTGCTGCGTTGTACTGCTCAAAGCGTAGGATCGCTCATTTACTTCATCCGAAACATTCAAAGCACTAAAATCGGAAATGCCTTGTATCCCCGTCCGCAACCAAATGGACAGGCTTGGACCGGGGGTTCCGTCAGCAGGGCCTAATTTACCCCTCAAAGTAAGTACGCTATCGGTATCCAGCACAAAATCCGTGGTGAGGGCGTAGTTCTGCTCACCAGCTGTAAAGCCTATCGTATCCCCGTCCAATAAACCACTTACATAAAATGTAGGAGCATCGTTATACACGGAATTCTCCATGCCATCATCTTTGCTACATGCAAAGGCTGCAGCAACAAACGTTATGAGTACTATTCTTTTTAATTGCTTCATTTTCTTCTTCTGCTAAAACGCATATTGCAAAAACATACGCACGTCCGTAAGCGCCATATGGCGTTTATCTGTGGTGCTGATATCACTAAGTGAGCCGCTGATCCGGGTGCCCAGGTTTACGCTCGGAGAAAGCCGGTAGCGATATTGTCCGAGCAAGCCAAAATCATAGCGGTTTAAAAATTCCGGCTCTGAAGGTTGTTGCACATTAAACTTGGAAACCAGTTCTTCAAATACATGCCTTTCTTTTACCGTTTGCACTTCATAGTCCAACAAAAGTGCTGCGTAGCCTCCTATTCCCCATTGATGGCGGGTACCCGTGTTATATTGCAACAATAAGGGCAATTCGAGGTGTGTAAGGCTGGCTACTTCACGAGTGTGAATCACGCGTTCTTCGTTGAAACTATAAAAGGTGCTGTCACGTTGTTGTGAGATACCGGGCGAATGACGTTGCACAACGTTTACCTCTGCCGCCAATGACCACCCTCTACCGATGTTTCTTGCATAGCCCAGGCCTGCTGACCATCCATAACCCTGGTGGGCAGAAAAATTAACCGCGCTCCATGACCCGCCAACATTGAAGTAAAACCTTGAAGGAGAATGGTATTTCGTCTTAGGCCTTTTGTTAGGTGCACTTTCAAAAGGCATTGCCAGGTACGGCGTTTCAGGCAGCTCGGCCAGGCCTAAATAACCCGGGGCTTCCCAATCGCTACTTTCTTCATGTAACGCGATTCTGCTTTGTACCGCATCGCTTTTCTCCTCCTGTGCTCCCAGGTGGGCAGCAAAGAGACGCTCATTCACTGTTTTCTTTAAGCTTGGCTTTCCCGTTTTCGCGACAGGTGCAGAAAGCTGCTGCTCAGAACTTACCACGGGGGCATTTACGGAAGACCGGGTGTTTCCTGCTTCAGGTACCCCCCCTGTTTCTTTTGCGGGTTGTTGATTTTCTTCAGCTTGAGGGCTTACCGCCACGGGAGGTAAGACAAACTCATGCTTCGGGTGTCCTGAAACCGAAGGTTGCATTAGCGCAAAAGAAGCCGCTACGGCACCCAGCAACAATATAACTGCTGCACTACGCCAGTAAAAAGCATGTGCTTTGTTGCGGTTGTCCAACAGCTCTTCCATAGCCTTCCAGGCCTTTGGGTTGTAGTCGAACTGCCGGTTCCGCAGCTTTTTGGAAAATAATTTATCTAGCTCTTTATCACTCATAAGAACACCGCTACATTATTGAGCGCTTTTCTCAACAAGGCTTTCAGCTTGGTGCGTGCATTGCTTAAATGCCACTTGCTGGTGCCTTCGCTCATACTAAGTTTCTCTCCAATTTCTTTGTGGTTGTACCCATCGATGGCGTATAGGTTGAATACCTGTTTACTTACCGGGGGCAATTGCTCTATCATGATCTGCAGATATTCCGCATCAAATTGCTGGTCTGCTTCGTTGTAATCCATCACCGTTACCGGGGCATGGTCCATCGGGGACTCCACATAATCTACTTTGTGCTTTTTGTTTTTCCGGTACTCATCTATTACCGTATTGATGGTAATACGCCTTAACCATGCCTCAAACGGTACCTTTTCTTCATATTTATCCAGGTTAGTCAGCACTTTGTAAAAAGCTTTATTCAGTAAAAATTCCGCTTCTTCCTTATTTCGCTCATAACGCAAACACACTGAAAGCATACAACCGTAACAAAGGCGGTAAAGCTCGTGCTGAGCCCGCCTTTTTTCTTTTTTACAGTCCTGCAAAAGTGATGCGCTAATTTTCATATTAAGCTAAAAAACCGGAAAGGCTAATGTACTCACATTCAACCTTTCCGGCACAACCGAACAATAAACCAAAAGATATTAGCGACACAACCCTCGGTAAATCCCGTTGTATATTGCTGTATACGCAGGATATTTACCGAGGGTTGGGTGCTTAAATAAAAAAAGTATGTAAATTTTATATGTGGCCTCTTAGGGCCTACAGCTCGTTTTTATAGAGGCTCGTGCCAGCTTTGCCGGATCGCGCGCGCTGCCAAATGCGGTTGTATCTTTTGTTTTTAGAACGCATGCTCTTTCTGCCCAAAGCTAATTTTGCAAGAAAATGCTCGATCAGTAAAAAGCAAAACAGAAAGAGCAGGCAGGCATATACGAGTAGTCTTCTCCACATTCCACAATCTTTGGCTCCTCCTGTATATATGGACGAGCTTCGATGCGGAAACGCTGCAAGGGTCCGCCTAGGCGAGCTCCATTTCTACCTGAGAAAGCTCTATGAAGGCTTGCACCCGCTGCTCTATTTCCTTGCTGCTCAGGTGCTCGATCCTTTGTGTGCCAAACTTCTCTACACAAAAGGAAGCCAGGGCCGAACCGAAAATGATGGCGCGCTTCATATTGTTAAAGGAGATGTTTTGTGTGCGGGCCAGGTAACCGATAAATCCTCCCGCAAAGGTGTCCCCTGCCCCGGTAGGGTCAAATACCTCTTCCAGGGGCAATGCCGGAGCAAAAAATACCTCTTCGCGGTTAAACAAAAGGGCTCCGTGTTCTCCTTTTTTGATGATCAGGACGCGCGGACCCATATCAAGGATCTTTTTGGCTGCTTTTACCAACGAGTACTCTTCACTCAGCTGGCGGGCCTCTTCATCGTTTATGGTGAGTACGTCAACCTGTTTCAGTACTTCCTTTAAGCCATCGAGCGCCACTTCCATCCAAAAATTCATGGTATCCAATACCACCAGTTTAGGGCGTTGGTTCATTTGATTAAGCACACTCAATTGCACCGCCGGGGTGAGGTTTCCAAGAAGCAAAAACGCTGCATCCCTGTAGGCCTCCGGCACTTTGGGGTCGAAATGTTCCAATACGTTCAATTGTGTATCCAGCGTATCGCGGGTGTTCATATCGTTGTGGTAGCGCCCCTTCCAAAAAAAAGTCTTTCCTCCGGCTATGCGGTCAATGCCCGTGGTATGGATGCCTTTTTCGTGGAACAGCTCTATTTTCTCTTGTGGAAAATCTTCTCCTATAATGGAGGTGAGGCGTATGTCATCCACAAAATTTGATGCGGATAATGCCGCATACGTACCGGACCCGCCGATAATCTTCCCGGATTTACCAAAAGGGGTTTCCAATTCGTCAAACGCAACAGTACCCACAATTAAAAGGCTCATAAAATAATCGTTTCAAAAATTTCGGCAAATATTGTGTAATTTCCCGAAAGGCTGTAATATTGCAGCCCCTTTTTGAAGGATAAAAAAACAAACTCTCCCTTAGCTCAGTTGGTTAGAGCATCTGACTGTTAATCAGAGGGTCCTTGGTTCGAGCCCAAGAGGGAGAGCAGTTAAAAACCTCACCGCATGGTGAGGTTTTTTGTTTCGGATAATCTGGGCGAGAAGTACACCCCGAGCTTAACGAGGGGAGCCCAAGAGGGAGAGCTTTTAAATGCCAGCCTGTAAGGTTGGCATTTTTAGTATACCTCTATTGGGTGAGAAGTCCATCCCGAGCTTGAAGAGGGAAGCCCAAGAGGGAGAGCAGCAGAAATAAAAGTGTAAGTCTTGAGCCTAGATCCGGACCTGCACTTTTTTCTTTTCCACTGGGCGAGAAGTCTATGCCGCGATTAGACCCGGTAAGCTCATCAAGGTTCGCAATCGCGGGGCTCTTTTCGGGTTGCTTCAGAGATCATTCTAACGAATGTAACTGCTTTACAAGTCACAATGCATTTTAAGTACGTATTTTGAGCGTATGTTGATCACCCTTAGCTCCGTTTCAACACACAATGTTGGTATAGAGTCGTATGAAGCCTTTAACTTTGCAGCATGTTCAGGTTGGGGGAAAAGATACTTCTTTGGGCGCTCTGTGCGTTTTTTGTATGCCTCCGCGTGCTTCATGCACAACCCGTTACCTATACCATTGAGGACGGCTTGCCGAATCGAGATGTGACAAGCACCATAGAAGACCATGAAGGTTTTCTCTGGGTAGCCACGGCCAATGGACTTGCGCGCTTTGATGGCAATGAATTCATCCTGTTGGAAAATGTGGGAAAGGATTCGGCCAACCTCCTCAATCCAAATATCACCGCCCTGGCAAAAACCCCTAAGGGCCAACTTTGTATCGGAACCCTAAAAGGCTTGGCTTTGCTGTCCCCAGACCGGACTAAATTATGGTACCCTATCCCAGACACCAGTCCTATCGCAAGAAAACAAATACTATCCATCGCTGTCTTTGACGATCAACACATCGCCTTTGCTACATTTTATGGCTTGTACATCCTGTCAAAAGGAAAGGTCCAAACCGTGGCGACATTTTCCCCCAAAATTGACGGTCCAAACCGGACGACCCTGCATACCATCGACAGCAATAGAATTTTGGCATTCCATATTAAGAGTCTTGGAGCGGGAACGGACTTCTTCGTGGTAAACAGATCGGGTGAAGCTCTGCAAAGGAACACAGTCAACGCCTCTTGCCTGGGTGCGACCTTAGGCCTTGACAATCGAGTCTATACTGCCTTCGTATTGAGCGGTCCCAATCAGGCAAACAAAATAGCCATAGAGGCTTATTCCCTTGAAGGCGAGCCCCTAGGGCATTGGCAAATGGAGCCTTCTTTTCCTCTTCCTATCGTAGATCAATTCAGTATCTTCTCTAGGTCAGGACATCTCTGGATCACCCGGTCAGGCACGCCATTAATTCAATTCGATCACGAGAAAGGTGACTTTTCCCTTTCCGTTGGAGAAGAGATCGTCAAGAAAATACCACCTGTTACCAGCAATTTTTCCAATATTCATAGCGACACGCATGAAAATCTCTGGGTATCTACAAACGGAGGTTTGATAGGACTTAGCCTGAAACAGGACCGCTTCCACGTCTTAAAGCCCGGTCATTTACCGAAAGACGAGGTCTACAGCACCAGGCTTATTTATGCTTTAGACGAAAAGCACCTGTTCATCTCAAAATGGGGTAATTCATTCCTGATGAATGTGGAAGATCAGGAATTCACTCCATACAATCCTCTAAAATCAGACGGAACGCCACTCAACATTCGCTGCATACTCCCCTTTGGTAGTGACAGCCTTCTGGTAGGAACGGAGTGGACGTCGCTGTTCTGGTTGAAGCCTGGGAGCACTGCACTAGAGCCTGCTCTCATAGACTCTTCTAATCAAATCTACCGGTCCGTAATGAGTCTCGTACGGGACAAAGAGGGAAAGGTCTGGGGAGGCGGGATTGGTGGTCTGTTTTGGTTCGACCCTAAGGAAAAGATCATTCATGAGCTGAAAAACCAAGGATTTGAGATCGGCCAGGGGGGGGTGTATGAGCTCAGTTATGATCCGGAGCGGAATCTGATCTGGGCGGCTAGCGATAAGGGCCTTGTAAAATTCGAAATAGAAAGTGGTCAGTTTAAAATATATGATCTGCGCCTGGGTAGTGATGTCATGAGTTCCTCAAAGTCCACATGTCTTATCCTCAAGGAAGACCTGCTTTGGGTGGGTACCTGGGGAAATGGACTGGTGAGGTTTGATAGATCCACCGAAGAGATCACCCATTTTACCACGCAAAACGGTCTGTGCCACAACCTGATCTACTCCATGCTGGAAGATGACAGGGGCAGGATCTGGTTGGGCACCGCCAATGGACTGTCAGCCTTTGATCCTTCATCCGAAGACTTTACAAGCTACTTCAAGGAAGACGGGATCGCCCACAATGAATTCAACACAGGCTCCGTATACAAAGATCCTGAGGGTACTCTTTATATGGGAGGTATCAATGGGATTAGCAGCTTTAAACCTGACCAGGTCCTTGGGGAAAAGGAACACTCTGAAATACGCCTGACACAAATCATACAACACAACGGAAAGACCAATACAGAGCAAAAAACTACTTTCGACATTCAACAACTAAAGGCTTTGACCATCAATCCACATGATCGATACTTCACGGTTTTTTTCTCCCATAAGGACCTCCTCTACCCCTCCAAAACCTATGAATACCAACTTAAGGGTTTAACGGATAATTGGAGCTTTTTGGGAAGTAGTAAAAAGATCCGCTTTGCCGGCCTTCCAGCCGGAAACTATACCTTATCTATTCGTTCAACGGATGACACAAAGGGCGAAAACATATTGAGTCTGCCCATAACGGTATTAGCTCCCTGGTACGAGCGCTGGTGGGCCATAACGCTGTTTACCCTATCGGGCCTTGCTTTGATCTTCCTGTTTTTTTCCCTCCGGTTCCGGCAGTTAAAAACGGTGAACCAGCTAAAACTGGAACGCTTGAGGGTGGAAAAGCAGGAAGAATTAGATCAGCTGAAATCGGACTTCTTTGCCAATATCTCGCATGAGTTCAGGACACCGCTTACCCTGATCCTGGGGCCACTGGAAAAAAGGCTAAGCGGGCAAGCCCCTGAAAGAGATAAACGCGATTTTGGGATGATGCGTCGCAACGCCAACCGCTTGTTGTCGCTCATCAACCAGCTACTGGACCTGAGCAAACTGGATAGCGGGAAGATGAGCTTCCGTCCGGTTCTCAAAGACCTGGCGGCTCACCTGCGTTTACTTTGCAGCAATTTTGAAAATCAGGCGGCCTTGAGGAACATCGACTTCCATTTAACCCTGGAGGAAGAGGAACTATTGACGGCCTATGATGTGGACCAGATGGAAAAGATCATGAACAACCTGCTGTCCAATGCCTTCAAGTTCTGTGGGGAAGGAGGACGGGTAGAAGTGGTCTGCCGACAACCTGATGCGCAAAGCATCCGCATCAGTGTGGCCAATACGGGAGAAGAGATACCTGCTCACATCTTACCCGATCTTTTCAAGCGGTTTTACCGGCAGGAACAGGACATGGCGCAAGGCACAGGCATCGGGCTGGCCCTGACCAAAGAGTTCGTAGAGCTGCATCAAGGGATCATCAAAGCAAGCAGCGAGGGAGGTCTGACCACCTTTACCATCGATTTGCCTGTGCATGTTCAGGAAGGAGCAGATACGTCTGAGACCAGATCCTTTGCCGGCCCTTCATCTCCGCTTACCACCTACACAGAAACAGCTTCTCCAAGGGAAGGTGATGATCAACAGAAGAAAGAAGACCTACCCCTGGTATTGGTGGTAGACGACAATGCCGACCTCAGGGCATTTCTGAGCGATATTTTGACACCGCATTACCAGGTGCTGCAGGCCAAGAACGGTTTAGAAGGCTGGGATCAGGCCCGGGAGCGTATACCGGACCTGGTGGTGAGCGACTTGATGATGCCGGGGATGGATGGGAAGCAACTGTGCCATAAGCTCAAGACCGATGCCCTCACCAGCCATATCCCGGTGATCCTGCTCACGGCCAAAGCCACTCAGGAGAGTAAATTGGAAGGTTTGGAGAAGGGAGCGGATGATTACCTGATGAAGCCGTTCAGCGGACCGGAATTATTGATCCGTGTTAAAAACCTCATCCGATTGAGGCAATTGCTGCGGGAAAAATACAGCGGGCAGAAGCTGGTGGAAATCGGACAAAAGCAGCCTGCCGATCTCGAGGATGAGTTTATGCAAAAGGTGATCAAGGTGATGGAAGCGCAAGCACACGAGGAAGATTTTACCGTGAATGTGCTTTATGAAAAACTGTTCCTGAGCCCGCGACAAGTACAGCGAAAGCTCAAAGCATTGACGAACCAAACCCCCTCCAACTTCATTCGGAAATACCGCCTCCAAAAAGCGTATGAAAAGATCTTAAGAAAAGAGGGAACGATCTCAGAAATTGCCACTTCGGTAGGCATATCCAATCTCACCTATTTTGGCAGATCGTTCAAACAAGAATTCGGAGTTTCGCCCAGCGAGCTTTGATCGGGACCCCTCATTTGTCGCTTCGGGTTGATACAATATCGGTTTAGCGCGAGCTCCGAAACCGCCTGCCTTGCGACCTTTACCACCGACTTATCTACGAAATTAAAGGTTTTGCGAAAATGAAATGTTCAAAATCAAAACTATGGCATGAAGCAAGGCTTTATTAATAAGTGCAAGTAAACAGGAACCGATAATTTCGGGTTGATTCCTTCCTTGTTCCGTCAGAACAAAAGACCGCATCAGGCGAAGAACTCCACGCCATTCCAACCCGGGCGGCAATGTAGGGCATTCAAGACCGGCAACGTTGATTAGGATGTTTTGGTTTGGTTTCCGGTCGCCCTCTCCTTTTTTAATCCTGCGCGAACACCACCAAGATCGTTTCTCTCCTCATGCTCGGATTGTAAGAGCAGTAAATGCTTCTGTCAGAGCTTTTTCATTATCGCGCTTCAATCCTGTGAAACATATCCTGATGCTTGTCACGGTGTTCCTGAGCACGGTTTGATACAATCGCAGAACCAAACCCCCTCCAATTTCATCCGGAAATACCGCCTCCAAAAAGCGTATGAAAAGATCTTAAGAAAAGAGGGAACGATCTCAGAAATTGTCGCTTCGGGTTGATGCAATGTCGGTTTAGTGCGAACACCCAAAACCCTTCGTCCGCGTCCTTTGTAGCGTAACATTCCTAATCAGTTATGATAATTTATATAAAGACAAAAGCCAAACGGAATCAAAAAAGTAATCTGCTGTTTAAAGTCAATGACCTCTTAGGAGGAATTGACCCTTTCCTCCCTATCAGCGTAAGGCGTTTCGCCCACCTGGCGCGAAGCGTTTTGTTTTTTTTCGCCACTGATTCCGGAGAGGGGCATTCAAGACCGGCAACGCTGATTAGGAGGAAGTCTTGGTTTAGTTTCCGGTCCCCCTCTCCTTTTTTAATCCTGCGCAACTTCTACCAAGATCGTTCCTCTCCTCGGTATTGTGTGGTAGGAGGAGCAGTAAATGCTTTCTTCAGCGCTTTTTCATTATCACGCTTCAATCCCGTGAAACACATCCTGGTGCTTATTGCCGTGTTCCAGCTGGGCAGTTCAGGTGCTATAGGCCAGTGTACAGAAGGAGGGTTTGATGCAATCTCAAACCCACGCTATAACCATGCATGGAACAATGATTTTACTGGTGGGAGCTCGTGGATTGGTCAGGATTTCACGGCTTGTGCTACCGGGACACTGTCTGAACTCAGGGTGTTTGTTGGCTGGCCCCCTGATATACCACAAACCTTAAACCTGTATATCTATGAGGGGCCGGATACATCAGGAAATCTGCTGGCTACGGTTCCTCGTAGCAAAATGAATTTTGTGCGAGGAGGTGGCAAACCAGGCACTCCATCCGTAATAGACCTCTCTTCAGTAAATCCGAAGGTGAGTGTGGTGGCCGGACAACAGTATACCTTTATGTTTGATACCATTACCGATCTGGCCACCAATTTTTATACTAATATGTTATCCTGGAATACTTATGTCGGTGGCAGTATATTCTCCAATGGAGCTCGCGTTCCTGCTGGTAGTATTAATGCACCAGATAATGTGGATATTTTATTCGAGATCGACATTGATGTGGCTACCTCTACCTGGACCGGGAGCAGCTGGAACAACGGCACGCCCAACCGGGATGCGAATGCGATCATCGCTTCGAGCGGATCACCCGGGGATTTTAAGGCGGTGAACCTGACCATTAACAATGGGGTGACGGTGAACCTGGGTTCCGGAGATACGGCCCTGGTCTCGGGAACACTCACCAACAACGGCAATGGGTTTAGCGGCTCTGGGGTGATTGACTTTTACCCGGGTGGCGCAAACGCAAAAGTGGCCGAGATAAAAGGGAACGCCTTCAATTGGGGAGGCATCACCCATATTGACACCGGCTATTCCCTGGCCAGCAGCCATTCCCTGACTACTAACGGACTATTAACCCTTTCGGCTAGCTCAGCCGGTTCTTACGGGGTATTGCTGGGTAATGGTACCGTTACGGATAATATAAAAGCCGAAGCCTACCTGGACCTGGCCGGAGGCAGCAACGATGGCCGCTATTACCACCTGGGGGCTCCTTTTAACAATGCTACGCTAAGTGATTTTAATGAAGGGCAAATCATGGTTTCGGCCAACACCCAACAAGGTACGGCCTGGGAGTGGGATGCTGCCAATGCCTCCTGGGTGCCGGCCGGATCGGGCAACACGTCCAACGACCGGCTGGCGTCAAACGCGGTGATAGGAAAAGGTTACGCATTATACGCAGGAAGCAATACCTATGGTACCTTCCTGAGAAAGGACCCCGGGGCACTTACCTTAACCGGAACCCCCATTAATAGTGATGTAACCATCGCCCTGTCTTACAATGATGGCCAGTCCGGAGGTTCTTTTGCCGGAGGCACCAACACCGCAGCCACCGAAGGCTGGAACTTTTTGGCCAACCCCTACCCCGCCCAACTGGATTGGGACGTGCAGGACGATCAGCTGCCCAACGGCCTGAACAGTACCGTCTACACCTGGAACGGCGCTAACTATACTTCCTACGTCAACGGGGCTTCCACTAATACCGGTACCCGCTACATCGCCCCCTTCCAGGGCTTTTTTGTGCAACTGTCTACCAATACAACCCCTAACTTTGCCTTTGATGCGGATGCGCGTGTTGTATCCGGGCAAACGGTTGAGCTCAACAAAACCACTACTGCAAACCCCCAACTGGACGGGATAAACCTGGCGGTAGCTACCGCCAATGGGGGAGCGCGGGATGATATTTACGTAGGTTTTGAAGCGCTGGCCACCGTGGGTTATGACCGGGAGTGGGATGCGCAAAAACTCCTCAACCCGGAGGGTGTACCCAACCTTTCGGTGAGCCTGGGGGGTGAGCTGTACTCCATTTGCCGGGTACCCTATAGCGGCCCCTGGTCTTTCCCGCTTAAACTGGACTATGCCACAGACGGGGAGGCCATGAACATCACAGTAGATCAAACGAACCTACAGTCTTTCGGGCAGGTAACTTTGGAAGACCTCAAGACCGGCAGTACGCATGACCTTACACTCGGGGTCTACAACTTTACCTATGACAAGGGCTACGGGCCACAGCGCTTTATCCTGCACTTTGGCAAGGCCAACATAGGCCTGGAGGAAACCGCAGGAGAGTTGCCCCTCTTTGCCTACGCTACCGAACAGGGGCTAACCGTAGAGTTGGGCACCCTGGAAGATGCCCGCATCAGCGTGTACAACCTGGCGGGTCAGTTGGTGGCTTCCCGCCAGGCGAGTAAAGGACCAGTGCCCATACCCCTGGAAAAACACGGGGTGTACCTGCTAAGGGTAGAAACCGGCAAACAAACCGAAACCTTTAAGATAATCCGTTAAAACCACATTTTACATGAAAAATCTCAAAAGAATAATACCGGTTTCCTGCTTTTTAGTCTTTACGAGCTATGTGGGAAATGCCCAACCTCTCAATCCTATGGCTCCCGCTCCCTTTGGTTTTGTGGAACTACTCATTGGGGCGGGAGCTCTGTATGGAAGCAAGAAAGTATATGAGGCACGGGAAAAAAAAGATTAAAAATGCCCCGCCTGGGGCAGGGCTTCTCTATGTCCCTAATGATGCTAATTAGAAAAGACAAACACCCTGCTGCCCCCAGTTCGTATTAAAACGCTCACATTGAGGTGTACAAGCTGGTGGGCCAGCGCGTGGCTTTGGGCAAGGGGAGCATGAAGCTGTAAAGCTTGAGCTGGATGACCACAGGGTCTTCCAGGCCCGGGTAAACACCCATAAGCAAACAGAGATATTTAAAGTAGTATGCTAAAACCACAGATACCTGAAGAAACAGAGAATACCAGATCACCAGTGAGGCATGACATTATGAAAAATACACGTTTGAATAGCTGCTTCTTTACCGGAAACAAAAACAAAAAGTCATCCTATAGATCAGGGAAAATACTGGCCGGGATGCGCAAAAGGGGTAAAACCCTTAAACTGGTAAAAGGCCGGGGAGGCCGTTACCTGCTTATTACCAAACGCTACTTTATGGGCATTAAGATCTCCCGCCATTCCCAGGCTTACCAAAGCAAAGAAGAAGCGCATCAGGCTTACCTGTATAGCAAGTATAAAATGTTCAGGAGATGATATTTTTCAATAAACGACACACACGTAAACCACCCATTATGTCCCTGGAATTGAACACACTCAAAAGTACCCTCGCGCTATGCACCTTGTGCCTTTAATCCTTCTATGGCCCAAAACGGGCCACTTACGTGGTGGCCAACAGCGGCAACTGGACCAATGCCAATACCTGGACGGGGGAACTGTTCTTGGCCATTTGGCCAAAATGCTTGTTCCCCGGGAAAAACCCTTACGGTGGATGGTCAGATCGCTACACGCATCAAGATCATCCGGGTACAGGGAAAGCTCTGGTTCTCCATCTCCCAAAATACGTCCCTGATGTCCAGGACATGTCTGGTGAGCTGGAGATCGGCACCGCAGCCAACCCCATACCGCAAGGATAAGCTGCACCCTGACGATCATAGACGAGGGCGACATTGTACTGAGCAGTCCCCAGTTTGAAAAAGGCCTGGTGCTGATGGGAAAACGGCCGTACGGGAGTCACGGGTTCAGGTTGGAGAAATTCTGACCTTACGGATAGAAGCCGACACCAGCAAATACGGAATGCCGTTCCCGGAAAAGTTTGAAAAGCTCTTATATCAGGATGCGGAAGCCCATGAAAAGTGGGAGGCTTTATCTCGCGGATTAAAGCAGAGTGTCCTCCATTACATATCCGGTGGCAAACAAGTGCAAACCCGCATTCAGAGATCGATCGACATGGCAGAAAGGATGAAGAAGGATTTGCTCAGATGGAGGTAAATCTCATCAAGGTTCACAATCGTGGGGCTCTTTTCGGCTTGCTTCAGAGCCAGTTGTTGGGCTTTTTGAGTTAAATCCCCGTGTATATCTACCAAACAGAGTCCTCTCCCGTTACGAATGTCCTGGGCTAGAAGATTTTGCAAAAATATGGTTTTTCCGTTCGATAGCGTTATAAAAGGGAGAGCTGTTAAAAACCTCACCGCATGGTGGGGTTTTTTTGTTTCGGACAATCTGGGCGAGAAGTACACCCCGAGCTTAACGAGGAAAGCCAAGAGGGAGAGCAAACAGAGAAAAAGAGAAAGGTTTTCAACCGTGCCGGTTGGAAGCCTTTTTATTTGATACGCTTTTTGAAACAAGCCCGCGTCCTATCTAAAATACACCTCGCTTGTAAATAGTCATTCAATAAGTATGTGATTTAGAAGTAATTTGTTTTAATTATTATTGAAAATATTCTACACAGATCTATATTTTATAGTGTTACTATTTTATAGTGTTACTCGTTAAGGAAACAGAAAAAGACAAGAGAAGTTAATGGCTTGTTATCCTAGGCTTAAACAATACATTGTATAAAGCTATTAAGCATGTTCCTGATTAATAGGGACTAAGGATCTTTATTGACAACAAAATTGCATGCAAAAAGGACTTACCTGTTGATTCACTTTAAGTAAAAACAACATTAAGAAATCAACAAAACAGGTGCCGGTTGATTAACAAAATTGGTGGAATGAATTTCATGTAGTATTCTTGCGGACATTTATTTCATACATTAACTAAATTAATAACATTTATGAAACCTACTTTTACCCATTTGATGAAAGCAGCCTTATGCTCCTTTATTCTTGCTTCCTCTGTAAATTTAACCGCTCAATGCGGCTGGCAAATTACCACCCCTTACAACAACTCAAACCCGGTTGTCAGCCAACATCACAATGCCCTTTTCCATGGAGACAAATACTTCTATATTGACGCAAATACGCAACGCATTGCAAATATATTCGGAGGGACATGGATGTATGGCGTATTAGATAATTCATCTCCACAAGTACGCGGCAATACCCGGTTTGAAAAGCATCCAACTAATTCTGACATCTATTACGTTGGCACGGATAACAAACTCTATAAAACATATTGGAATGGCTCCACCTGGACCACAACGCTGTTAAACTCCAATGCCACTGAAGTTCGATGGAGCTCTCAGATCACGCTCGACAAAACCAATAACATTATCTACTACGTGGATATTTATGGTGACTTTAAAGGCATTACCACTTCCGGGTCATTAGTTATTATTGCATTCAACATCTGGACAGACCCAAATCATCCGATCTTTTCTTCCGGCTACACGGACCTTTTCTGTGACAATACCGGTCGCGTTTGGTTCAGCGATCACCAGAATAGGATTTCTTGCTTGTACAACAATACATCCGGGCAAGGGTGGCCAGGTTGGGCAGTAAGATATTCCGTTCCGCATAACGAACCAACAATGCAGGGTACCTCGCCAATTATCGTAAATCAACACAACGAGGTGTTCTATGTGAGCTCAAACAACCACCTCATCAGCTTTAACGCCGGTGCACATGGAACTACCAGTCAATCCTGGAGCCGGATCGGGCATTCTCTTGTAGCCGGAGACCGTTTTGGCATGAGCTGGGGAGATGATAAACTCGTATTCAAGACTACGTCTAACGTAGTAAGAAATGTATACAGGCTAAGTGGTGTTTGGCAAGACAATCAAATTAACGCGAACACCATAAGCAATCCTTCGCCTATTTCCATTAATAATGGCGAAATCCTATATACGGATAACATCAGTGGAACAATCCGTTTACGCGCCTACAGATGGTACAATTGCAAAACGGATCATGTTTCTACTGATGGCTCTGCCTTTGCTACAGAAGACCGTCAACTTATGTTTTACCCAAACCCGGCAACCGCTTCTGTAACACTTGAGAACCAAAAGCTGGAGAAAATGGAAGTTAGGCTGTTCAGCTTGACAGGTCAACAGCTTAAGCTAATAAACATTGCACCTGCATCTACTATGAAGGTTGATCTTGACGGTTTGAGAAGTGGAGTGTATCTTGTTAAATGGGACTCCGATAATGAAGCCCAAACAGGTCGTCTGGTCGTTCAGTAATCTCTTAGTTTTACTTGTTAAACCACTCCAAAATATGGAGTGGTTTTTTTGCCACTAACATCCTGGAAAGAGTTGGCTCGAAATAAACAGGTAGACTATTCAAAGACTCTCCCATTCCCAGGAGTCAGGGGAAGATCAAACTGAAAACGACCAAATTCGAATGAACGTTGACTGTGCAAAGCGATTAGTTTCTTACGTTTCCAAAACTAGTCGAGTTAGCAGTAGCGTTTATAGTGATGGTTTGTAATTTAAGAAAGGTTAAATTTACTCTCCCCGGTACGACTACACACTAAAAAGGAGAGCACTATAAGAAAAAGCCCGGTCATTTAGCACATGACCGGCTTTTTTTCTTCACCCCCTTTTAAGGCTAGTAGGTGTACCCCTGGTAACTTCTTATCTTTGAGGGATAGGAAAAGTAACGGGCATAGGAGCCTTTCGACTTTTCATTTTTTGTTTGCTAAAGCCTTCTTGCATGGCGTTTCACTTTTCGCGTTTTATATCCGGGGCAGACCGGGCCGACCTGGAACAACGCATTTTTAATACGGCCGCTTTCTTTGTCGGGCTGATCTCCCTGCTCGCATTTTTGTTGTCGTTGGTTGCCGTGCACACGCTTTCCCGGACTTTTATCCTCGGCTTTGCCTCCCTCCTTTTTTGCGGCATTTTTTATGCCTCCCGTTTTAAAAGGGAGTTTTCGATCAGCAGTACCTTATTTATTTTCAGCACCCTGCTCTTTGCCAATTACCTCTGGCTTTACGAGCCCGGCTTCCGCTCCGCCACCAACTACCTTTATCTCTTCCTCCTGTTTTTAATGCTTACGATAAAACCTCTAAAAGCACATTTTGCCTATACCCTCCTATTCATCTTTAACCTGGTGCTGGTCGATTTTTTGATCCGGTATTTCCCGGTTTTCGAAACGGATTTTCCCATCCCGGCAAATCAACACTACATCTTGACTTTCTTCCTGGTAGCCTTTTCCATTGTAGGTTCCTACTTTAAAAAGAATTACGAACGCGAGCGGGCCATTACCATTGACAGCCACCGGAAACTGGCCAATCTGAATCAGGCGCTGGAAAACCGGAACAAACACCTGGTCGGTTTTGCACATATGGTAGCCCATAACCTACGCAGCCCTGTGGCGGGCATGAAAATGCTGCTCAACCTGTACGACCTCAACAAAGAGCCGGCAGAACGGGAAGACCTGATGCTGCATCTTAAGGAGGGGGCTTATCAGCTTTTTGAGATGGTGGAAGACCTTTCTACGGTAATGAAAGACTATACCCAGCTTGACCAGGACCCACAAGAAGTTATTCTTGAAGAAGCCCTGCAAAAAGCCAAAGTAGCCCTGAGCGGACAGATCCGTGAACGCAAGGCTTTGATCAATGCGCACTTTGAAGTAGAAACCGTTACGTATATAGAGGTATACCTGGAAAGCATTTTCCTGAACCTGTTGAGCAATGCCCTTAAATATGCACACCCGGACAGGAACCCCAAAATAGAGGTCCGCAGCTACCTGGAGGGGCACAAAGTAATGCTGTGCTTCAAAGACAACGGTTTAGGGATAGATACTGAGCGGTTTGAGAACCAGCTGTTTAAAATGTACAAGATCTTTCATCCCGAAGCACACCAGGACAGCAAAGGCATTGGCCTTTTTCTCATTAAAAACCAGGTAGAGATGTTGGGAGGAAAAATATGGATAGAGAGCACACCGGGCGAGGGCAGTGCCTTTTTCATCGAGCTGTACCGGGTTTAATCGCTTAAGCGTTCTTTCAGCGCCTTTTTGTGCGTGCGGCTCACCGGCAGGTTGAAATATTCTCCTATGACAATGTTCTCTTTAAACTCTTCAATTTTGTGGATGTTCACTATATAGGATTTATGTACCCGGATAAAATCCTCAGGCAGTTTAGCTTCGAAAGCCTTCATAGTGCTATGTACAATATGATGGCCGTTTAGCAGCACAACCTTTACGTAATCGCCCATAGCTTCTACATATTCCACATCGCTGGTACGTAGTTTCACCAACACCCCTTCGCTTTTAATAAAGATCTCCTCTTCCTGGTTTTTCACCACGTTTTCCTCGTAATAAATGGCCCGGTCTACCGCAATCTGAAAACGGTCCATGTCTACCGGCTTAGCGAGGTAGTCTGTTACATCGAAACGAAAAGCCTCAAAGGCATACTTTTTTTCCGAGGTTACCATAATAACCTGCGGGATATTTTTAAAGCGTTCCAGGAACTGTAAGCCGGTCATTTCGGGCATTTCCACATCCAGGAATACCAGGTCCAGGTCTTTTTGATCAATGGCAGCGCTGGCTTCTATGGCATTATCATAAGTAGCGATCAGTCTTAAGCGCTTGTTTTTGGCAATGCAGTTTTTAAGGACATCCCTGGATATAGGGTCATCATCCACTACAATACATCTCATTTCAGCCATGACTTAAAAGCTTTCTGTAAAAAAAGCACATATTTCTTTCCCGAGGGTACTTTTCCCCGCTGTTTTTTTCAGTGATCTTTGTTAATTACCCGTATGCTTTGTAATCTTTGCGCTGTAAACCAATGTCTTAGCATAATTAGTTTTTAACAAAATGTCGTTTATCGACAATTTTTTGTAGCTAATCTAAGAGATAAGGGTTCCCTTACATGTGGCCAGTACTTTTACATCATTGAATTAGAAAAGAATTGCGTCATGTATAAATTATTAACCCTTATTGGAGCCTTTTTCCTGGCCCTGGGCGGATTTGCCCAGGTGGAAGTGGTAACCAACACCAACAATACCGGAGCTGGTTCGCTCAGGCAGGCGATCATAAACGCCAATGCCAACGCCAGTATAGACCTCATCAAATTTGAGATCCCCACCTCCGACCCTAACTACAACGCAGGTACCGGGGTATACACCATTACCGTAACCGGTGATTCATTGCCCAAAATCAACAACGATCTGCTGGTAATCGATGGGAATTCGCAAAAAGCATTCACTTCTAACTCCAATACCACCCTATTCGGCACAGGAGGTACCGTAGGCATCGATGGACTAACCCTGGATCAGGTAGACGGACCGGAAATCGAACTTGTGGATGGAGGTAACTTCATCTACGGCCTATTTGTAGAAAGTGATGATGTAACCATTCAAGGACTGGTCATTTACGGTTTTGGCAATGCATGGAACAACAACAACGCCAATATTGCTTTTCATTTTTGTGACAACGGACGCATAGAAAGCTGTGTGCTGGGCACCAAAGCCAGTGCCATGCAAAAGCCAACAGCCAACCCCAACGGAGGCAATAACTTCATTTACTTCGGTAGCGACAATGCGGTGATCACCAACAACTTCGTGGCTTATTCAGACGCCATGGGAGGGTATTTCACTTTCGATTGTAATGGAGCTGAGGTGTACAACAACGAATTTGCCCACAACAGCCAAGTGTACTACTATACCGATGGCCTGGACATAGCCTTTAATACTTCTACAGCCAATGTATACGGGAACTACTTCCATAACAACCTGGGCAACGGCTTTGATACCTACACCGCCACAGGAGGGCACTCCTTCGAGAACAATACCGTTACACAAAACGGAAGGGGCAACCAGGAATCTGCTGGGGTACGGGTATACGGCTCGGGAAATACCTACCGCAAAAACATCATCCACACCAACTACGGTGCCGGTGTTATGGTAACCAGTGCGGCCACCAATATGACCATTAGCGAAAACAGCATTTACGACAACGGAAGCATCGCCTCTTTTCCCGTACAACCCTGGCCCACCCAAACCTACCAGGTAGGGATCGACCTGCTTAAGTCTGGAGACGATCACGGCAGGGGAACCGGCCCTTTTTATACAGTGAATGACGATGGCGATGTAGATGCGGGAGGAAATACTTTGCTTAACTTCCCGGTAATCGAAAGTGCTACCCAGGTGGGCGGCAACCTGGTGGTGAAGGGCTTTGCACCCGCTGGTGCCAAAATAGAATTCTTTATTGCAGACTACTATACCAACGCTACCTACCCACAGGGAAAAACATTTTTATTCAGCAGAACCGAAGGGTCTGTTGACGACGCCGATGGTACCACAGGCGCCTACGGCCCTGCCGACATAAACGGTTATCCGCAAGGGAGCGAAAGCAACGCCAACCGCTTTTCCTTCACTTTACCTATGCCCGCAGGCCTTAGCCTGGGGGATGACCTGACCGCTACCGCTACGGTAACAGGAACAGGAACCTCTGAGTTTGGTGGTGCCGTTACCGTATCACAGCCTGCTTTACAACCCGTAGTAAACTGTGTGTATGTAAAAGGCAACGGCGATTATGTAGCTAAATTCGGTTATGTAAACAGCACCTCCGCGGCTATAAATGAGCCTATCGGTAGTGGCAACCAGTTTACCCCTGCGCCCCAGGACCGCGGGCAGGGTACCAACTTTGCCGTAGGCACCTATAGCGATGTGGTAAGCGTAACCTTTAGTGCGGGAAGCATTTCCTGGACCTTAGATGGCACTACCGTTACCGCTGACGCTGCTTCCGCCCGTTGCGATGCCGATCTTGAAA
Source organism: Owenweeksia sp. (assembly GCA_028285465.1). GTDB lineage: Bacteria > Bacteroidota > Bacteroidia > Flavobacteriales > Schleiferiaceae > JANQPD01. The sequence continues at coordinate 59,283 of JANQPD010000052.1, forward strand.
TTACACAAAGCGTTAGCAATAATGCGCCTACTGCGGGAGATAACGTAACGTTTACGCTTACCTTGACCAACCACAGCACAGACATTCCCCAATCCGGTATAGAGATAAATTATGTTTTAGATGCTGATTTTGTATACGTTTCCAACACCCCCGCTTCCGGTTCATATACACATGCCGGAGCAGGAAACAGCGGTACCTGGTCAGTTCCTGAGTTGTTGCCCGGGCAATCTACCACCCTCGAGGTAGTAGTAACCATTAACGGAGACGGCGCAGCCGTAGCCACCATCGATGTTTCGAACCAGGTGGATAACAACAACACCAACAACAGCGCTACGGAAAATCTGACTACCAGCGGTTCTTCCGGGGGCCATGGCGGAGGTATAGAAAGCAATGGGTCGCTGGCCGAGAAAATTGCACACCGGAACTTTACCCGCCAGAAAGAAGGTAATACAGATAAGGCTTTTTACGCCAACCTGGACAACCTGACCACTTTGGCGCAACACAAACGCTCAGCCGCAGGTAAAACCAGTGCTTTGTCTAACTACATCCCCAATGGCATCAGCCAGAGTACACGTAGCGTAGTGAGTTCCCCAACAGACCTGATCGGCATCACCAATGCGACCAACATTTTTGCGGCGGACTACTTCAATGCGGAGGACACCCGCCTGGGTGTAGTGCTGGCCATGGAAACGAGGAATTCTGTATACGAGCACACCAAGATCGTTTGTGACCGCCTGAGGGGAGGGCAGTTGGAAGAGATCAGCACGGTAATGATCGACAACAAGCCCTTTAGAATGGTGAAGCTCTTACAGGAAGACGGAGCCGTAGATTACGCAGTAAGCTTTGTAGTGTACCAGGATGCTTCCGGCAATTTCAGTGTAGATCAGAAATGGAACTTAAGTGAATATAGTACCCCCGCTACCAGCAAGATCTTCAACTTCCAGGTATGGACCATTTCTCCCAGCCTGACCATCGAAGCTTCCGAGGCAATTTTTGACCTCTTCAAGCTGGATGGTAACCTTATTCACCGGAACAACGTGCCGGCTACCGTGCCCTCCGTATATGTTACCAGTGGGGAGTACCGGGGAGGTAAACTGATCCTGCACCTGAGCAATGCCATTGGTGCCAGCCAGATAAATGTGATCGCCAACAAATCGAATTCCGAGAGCAGTGCAGGCCGTACCGATGTATACCGCACCGTATCCCTGCCTGCCCATACTACCAATCCCACCGTGGAGGTAAACATCGGTTACATTTTTGACGTAGACTTTACCATAACCAACAACCAGGGCGGAGGTACGGATAAGCTTTACTTTGCAGATGGCCCCTGGGGAAGAGATTGGGAAACGGCCGGAGTACAGAACGCAAACTATACGGTAAGTGCCGAAACAGATGCGCTCAACGACCCCAACGTGCTGTACATGGAGCGTGACGTAGCTTTTAACGGCAGGGTAAAGAAATACGCCCTTATCTACAAAATGATGCGTGCCGGTGCCCGTCCGCTAAACCTGACGGCTTACAACCAGGTAAAATTCGAAGCCGCCGCTACAGGCATCCAAACCATAGAGGTAACCCTCGTAAAAGAAGGCATTGCCATCTGGAGCCAACAGTACCGGAAAAACATCCAGGTAGACGGCACTTTAAAAGAGTACACCATCGACTTTACAGATTTTGTAAGCACTGCTGGACAAGGCCTGTGGGCTGACGATATCGTAACCATCAATTTTGCGGTGATCGGCGATGGAAGCACGTACAAGCCCACTACCATGCAGATCAAAAACGTGCAGTTCAACCAAAACGGCAAGATCGGTTTAGACGAAAACACCTTGAACACGACTACCAGCTTTGACGTACAGCCTAACCCATTTGTGGGAAGCACCTTCTTCAACTTTGAGCTGGAAAGCCGTGAAGCCATACGGGTGGAAGTATATGACCTGGGTGGGCGGCTTGTAGCAACACAGGCAGCAGAAACGTTTAACGCAGGACAAAATACCATTCCCTTTACTGCCAACAGCCGTATGGAAGCCGGGGTATACATTGTGAAGCTGATCTCTGATCAGCACACCCGCACCGAGCGTATGATCATGGCGCGTTAGAAAGCATTTTGATTGACAACCGGAAAGCTGTTCCAAAATAAGTTTTGGGGCAGCTTTTTTACTTTTACCCCATGCGGATCGATAAATTTTTATGGTGTGTGCGCAAGTTTAAAACCCGGAGCCTGGCTGCGGAAGCGGTAAAAAAGGAACAAGTATGGATAAACAGAGCTCCGGTAAAACCTGCGCGGGAGGCCAAAGTAAACGATGAGATCAGCCTGAAGCGAGAGGGCATTACATACCGTTATAAAGTGCTGGCCTTTCCCAAAGCCCGGGTGGGCGCCAAGCTTGTGGAGCAATATGTAACCGAAACCACGGAGCAAAGCGAGCTGGACAAAAAGGATTTTATTGGCCTGATGAAAAAAATGAACCGCAAAAAAGGCACGGGCAGGCCTACCAAAAAAGAACGCAGGGACCTGGATGACCTTATCGGTTAACGCTTACTTTTTGCAGGGCTTCCCATAAAGGGTCTTCGTAAAGATCATGCTTGCCGGTAAAACGAAGCAGTTGAGGCGAAAAACCTCTTTCCTTTAAAAATGCCAGGTGGCTTTGCAACTTTTCTTCACTAATAAATTCATCCGCATTCCCCAAGGCCATCAGCACACGCATAGGTGATAATCTGGAGTGGGCTTGCTCAAAGTTGAGGTCGGGAGGGAAAGCACCGGCCCAGTTGATCAGGTAATCAAAAGAATATTCCGATTGTGCCACCCAGCGACAGGCCGTAGCTGCCCCCTGTGAAAAGCCCAATACACCAGCAGGTAACGGTCGGGCCAGTTTCTGCTGCACCTGCATGTACACTGTATCCAAAAAACGTACATAATCGCTGATGTCGTTCAGGCGGTCTTCTTTAGTCATCCAACTGGCACCCACACGCCCACTGCTTTTTTGCAGGTAAAAACGGTGAAAGCCTTCCGGGGCAATAAAGAGGGTTTTATGAAGTGCTTTGTGCTGAAACCTGCGCATGAAAAACTGCGCCAGTTGCCCGTAGCCGTGCAGGCAAAAACAAACCCCTTCGTAAGGGGCGTTTAAAGGGCCGCTGCTATAATAGCGGGCGGTCTTTTCTACCTTTAGATAATGTGCCTCACCGCTCAAAAGTTCGCCTTGCGCTTTTCCAGAAAAGCAGCGGTGCCTTCTTCAAAATCAGCTGTGCCAAAACATTTGCCAAATTCTTCCACTTCCACTTTATACCCGTTGATGCCGGTTGTAAAACCTGCATTTACACTTTTAATGGCGCTACACAAAGCACTCGGTGAATTCTTCATGATCTTGCCGGCTAATGCAGCGCACTTGTCCAGCAACTCGGCTTGCGGCACCACATGGTTTACCAGGCCGGTTTCGTACGCCCGCGCTGCCGGGATCATTTCAGCGGTCATGATCATTTCATGCGCCCTGCCTTTGCCTATCAACTGGGCCAGGCGTTGCGTACCTCCGTAGCCCGGGATAAGCCCCAAGCCTGTTTCAGGTAAGCCCAGGCGGGCGTTTTCGCTGGCTACCCTGAAATGGCAGGCCATAGCCAATTCCAAGCCTCCTCCTAAGGCAAAGCCGTTTACAGCCGCTATCACCGGTTTGGTAAGGTGCTCTATTTTGTCAAAAAGCTTGCGCTGTCCATCCGAAGCCAGTTGGGTACCTTCCTCTATATTGAAATTGGCAAATTCTTTTATGTCCGCCCCCGCTACAAAACTCTTTTCTCCGTTCCCAGTGAGCACGAGCACCCGGACTTCTTCTGCCTGCTCTGCGGTGCCTAGTGCCAGACTGAGCTCCTCAATGGTTTCTTTATTCAGCGCATTGAGCTGTTTGGGCCGGTTGATGGTAATGAAACAAATGCGATCCCGTGTTTCGGTAAGGAGGTTGTGGTAAGCCATGTGGGGTTATTTTAATTCAAACTCTACGTATACCTGCACGCTTAAGCTCAGGTTTCCGCCCACAATACTAGGCATTGCTTCGGCTTCTGCAAAATTTTTATACATAGGAGAAGGGCCTCCTCCCTCGTTAAAGGGCATATCGCTAATGCGTAGGGCCCTGCCGATTTTTTGCCCGTATTGTGCGGCCATGCTCTGCGCTTTGGCTTTTGCATTATTCAGGGCCCGCGCCATTAGTTTTTCTTTTTCCAGCGCGGCTTTACTGGAGCGGAATTGCATGCGGCCCAGTTCATTAACACCTGCCTGCAAAAGTTGATCTAAAAGGTCGTCATAGTCTTTAAGGTCTGTAAGCACAAAACTCAGGCTTTGGCGCGCCCAATAATGGTCCTCTTCCCTGCGGTTGTAACCGGATCTCTTAGAGAGGTTTACGTACTCTGTATTCAGTGCTTCTACATCTTTATTTGCCTTCAGCAAGGCCACTACACCCGCCATTTTTTCCTGCACGTTCAGCATAGCGGTCATGGCTTCCTTATTTTCATCGGTAATGCTTACCTGTATCAGCACCTCATCCGGGCTAAGCTCTACAGAGGCAAAGCCCCGCACGCTAACGCTGCCCGTTACCTGGCCGTATGCTTGCTGCTGAGCGGTTACTGAAATGGGGAAGCCCAGCATGCAAGCTGAAAAAAGGGCCGTTGCGAAAAGGGGAACGATGTTTTTCATGAGTGGGGTTTTAGTGACGGTATATATACATAAAAAGTGGTCCCTATGTTGAGCTGGCTTTCGAACCAGATCTTACCTCCAAAGCTATCTACAATTTTTTTTACCATGGCCAGGCCAAGCCCCATACCTTTTGTTTTTGTGGTAAAGCGAGGCTCGTAGATCTTTTCGCGTTTTTCCTCTTCAATGCCGATGCCATTGTCGCGTACGGAGATCTGTGCACCCTCTTCTGCCTTATCCAGACGTACTTTGATCTGGGGCTGCTGCCCCTCCGGAACGGCTTGGATGGCGTTGTTTATGAGGTTGTTCATTACGCGCAGCAGCTGGTCTTTGTCACCGATTACCCTTGCTTCGGGGTGGTCTGTTTCAAAATGGATGTTGTAATCTGCATAAAGCGCAGTGGTGCGCTGGATCAGTTCCTTTAGTGAAAAGGCCTCGTGCTTAAGCTCGGGCATAGTAGCAAAGCGGGAAAAGGCTTCGGCAATGTTGCTCAAAGCATCTATCTGCCCGATCATACTTTCGGTAAACTCCTTGAGCTTTTCAGGCTGATCTGTTTTAAGGCTGCGCTCCAGGTATTGCACGTTGAGACGCATAGGGGTTAGCGGATTCTTGATCTCGTGCGCAACCTGGCGTGCCATTTCTTTCCAGGCACTTTCCCTTTCGGTCTGGGCCAGCTTTACCGCACTTTTTTCCAATTCGCTCAACATGCGGTTGTATTCATCTACCAGGGTGCCAATTTCATCGTCAAACTTCCATTGCAGGCGCTGGTTGTTGCCACCAATCCTGATTTTTTTTAACTCCTGGCCAATGGCCTGCAACGAACCGGTAATGTAATTGGAAAGAAAGTACGCAATGAGGCTGGACGCCAGAAAGAGCAGGAAGTAGATCTGCCCAAGTGTTACCAAAAAGTTTATAAGGTCCTGCCGGTGAATGTCTTCTGTATCAAAGTAGGGCAAATTCACAATAGCGATCGGCTGGTTGCGCGCATTGCGGATGATGTTATAGGTGCTGAGGTAATTCAACCCCAGGGAATCGTTGCGGGTTTTTACCAGGAGCTGGTCCGGGCTGTCGTAAATTGCTTCCATCAGGCTATTGCTCAGCTGTTTGGTAATGATATTCTGATCGTACAATTCCGGGTTGCTCGTAATTAACGAATTCCCGTTTAGCCCGTAAATGTTAATATCCATGTTATTGATATCGGCCAGCTCACAGATCTTGGTGTCAAAGAGCTTAACGATGCTATCCGTATTTTCCGTGATCGGCTGCCCGCGTAAAAAGTAATCAATGCCTTCATTTACCGCATACTCCTTGCGCCTGAGGCGCTCCTGGTGGTATTGTTCATTCTCATTCTTGAAGTGGTAGAATGAAATGGTTCCCGTGAGTGCAAAGGAAACGAGGATCAACAGGATCATGGAAAAAAAGATGCGCTGGCGCAGTGTAAGCCTAAATCGCTTCATAGAAGTATGCTAGAGCGTGATAAAAATAGCGAAATGCCCTGAGTAGAAACATCCGCAAAGGTTATGCCGATCAGAAATTTCTGATCCATAGCCGACTATCTTCTACGCATCAGGCGCCATGTGTCGGGCTAGCTGCTGTCGCTTTTAACGGCTTATTGCGCGAAGAGGCCTGTAAACGGGTATAAGCAAAAGCAAGTGCAAAATACAAGCCCGCTGCTGTGGCCATGGCCCCCGCAATGCTTCCGTCCAGCCATACAGCCAGAAAATACCCCCCTCCGGCTGTGGCAAATGCAAAGAGAACCGTAAGCCAAAGCATTTTTTTCAGTTTGCCTGTAAGCAGGTAGGCTGTAGCCGGTGGAGCTACCATCAAAGCTACCACCAGGATAGCGCCCACAGATTCAAAAGAAACAACCGTGGTTACGGAAACCAGGCCCATAAAGCCAAAATGCCATAATGCCGTACTAATGCCCAATGCCGTGGCATAATCCGGATTAAAGGTGCTAATAGTCAGTCCTTTGTACCCTCGCCAGACAAAGAGCACAATCAGCAAAAGCAGCCCCGCAGAAACATACAGAGGTCTGGGCCCCAGGTTAGTGCCATTGGCCAGTTGCCATAAATCAAGGGGAACATAGGCTATTTCGCCATACAGCACACATTCCTGGTCGAGGTCCACATTATCCGTATAGGCACTAATAAGGATTACCCCAATAGCAAACAACCACGTAAACGTAACGCCAATACTTGCGTCTTCCTGCAGGCGTGCCTTTTTATGCAGGAGCTCAATAAGTACGGTAGTCAGCACACCTACCAGGGCTGCCCCCAGCAACATGATCAGGTTGTCGCGGCTGCCGCTAATTAAAAAGGCCAGAGCGATCCCGGGAAGTACGGCATGAGAAATGGCGTCTCCCAGCATGGCCATTTTACGCAGGATCAAAAAAGCCCCGACAAGCCCGCAGCTAACGGCAATGAAACCGGCCGTTAAAACGATATAAAGGCTTTCCAAACTCATGCTTTGTACGGGATGGGGCTCTCGTGCGGGTCTTTTTTGGGATAACCCAATTCCTCTAAGAGCTGTTCTTCTATCTCCGGGGTAATGATGTGTTCAATGGTTTCTGCATTCGGATGGATATGGTCTGCTTTAAGCCGCATGCGTTCGGTCAGGTACATCTCCCAGATCCTGTGTAAGCGCACCACACGCCTGGCCTCTTCTACCCCTTTTTCACTGAGTTGAAAACGGTTTTTCTCCGTTATGGGCATTATCCAGAATTCTTTTTTGAGCTTTTTAAGTGCCGTATGGAAATCCCCCTGGCTAAAACTGCGTTGCTCCAGTATATCCCCCTCGGTGAAGTGCCGGTTTTGAAAATCACTCTGCTCCTGCAGGTGGTACAATGCCTTTAATAGGTTTTCCGAAACGATCTTGATCCTGTTTTTCCGCTGTTGCAGCAATTTGGCCAGCACCCCCCGCCTTGGCGAAAAGAACAGGGAAGCCAGGGCTATACACGAAAGACACATCACAATCCAAGGGCCGGTGGGCATGTTGGGCGCGGTAAAAGAAATATACGACCCCACCAGTCCTGAAAAAGCGCCAATGCCCCCGGCCAGCAACATCATAACAGATAAACGCTCTGTCCAGGCTCTGGCAGCGGCCGATGGGGTAATGATCAATGCCGCCATAAGTACCACACCCACCGACTGTATGCCCAATGCAATGGCCAATACGGTAATGGTGCTCAATACGAAACGCAACGATTGTACGGGCAGGCCGCTGGCCTGGGCAAAGTCCGGATTAAAACTAAGGAGTTTGAATTCTTTAAACAGCAAAAGAATAACCGCAAGCAACAGAAAAGCTATGATCCCGTATGCATACAGATCCTGCTTTACTATCGCGGCAGCTTTACCAAATAAAAACTGATCTAGGCCCGCCTGGTTGCCTATCCCGGTATGCTGGATATGGGTAAGCAATAAGATCCCCACGCCAAAAAAAACACTGAGTACCAAGCCTATAGCTGTATCCGGTTTTAGCTTGCTTTTATTGGAAATGTATTCGATGCTTACCATGGCCAGCCAGCCGCTCACCAGGGCTCCTCCCATTAAGAGGAAAGGGTTTTTAGACTGAAAAAACAGGAAAGAAAGCGCTATGCCGGGCAATATAGCATGGGCTATGGCGTCTCCTATCAGGGAACGCTTGCGCAAAAAGGCAAAGCTGCCTACGGCTGCAGTACTTAAACCCAAAAACATAGTGCCAAAGGTTACCAGGCGTACGTTAGGGTCTGTAAAGCTGAAAAAAGCGAAAAACTTATCCATCGCCCAGGCCTTCCTTTTCTTTAAACTCACCCTCCCGTATGGGAAAGTCTTTGCGGGAGATCAGGTCACCGATCTTGGAAAGTACCGTAAGCCGTCCGCCATAGGCCTCTTGCAGCAGGTCGGAGCGAAACACCTCTTCTTTGGAACCGGCTGCTACCAGGCGTGTGTTGAGCAATACGATCCAGTCAAAATAATCATATGCCGTCTGCAGGTCATGGTGCACGATCACCACGGTTTTGCCCTCTTGCTTCATTTCGCTCAGAAGCGTGAGGATGCTCTCTTCCGTAGAAGCATCCACGCCCACAAAAGGCTCATCCATCAAATAAAGATCCGCCTGCTGCGCCAGGGAGCGCGCAATAAACACACGCTGTTGCTGCCCTCCGCTTAGCTGGCTGATCTGGCGTTTGGCATAGGGCAACATCCCCACCTTTTCCAGCGCCTCCGCGGCAACGTGTTTGTCTTCTGCAGAGAGCCGCTTAAAGAGGTTGCTCCTACGGTAACGCCCCATTTGCACCACATCCAGCACACTGGCCGGAAAATCCCAGTCTACACTTTCCCGCTGTGGTACGTAGCTTACGCGCTGCCGCACCTCGTCCAGCTTTTTCCCGAAGAGGTTCACATAACCCCCGTCGGGCTGCATCAAACCCATGATGTTTTTTAACAGGGTGGTTTTTCCTGAGCCATTAGGCCCCACAATGCCTACAAGCTTCCCTGCCGGCAGGGCAAAATCAATTTCCCACAATACGGGTTTGCGCTGGTAGCTTGCCGTAAGGTTGTGTACCTCTAAAGCCGGTTTTTCGGTGCTCATTGCAATGCTGTGCTAATGGTCTGTACATTGTGCCTCACCATGCCAACATAGGTGCCTTCAGGGCTACCTGCTTCGCCCAGGGCGTCACTAAACAGTTCTCCCCCAAGCTTTACTTCATGCCCCTGAGCCCGGCAGCCTTCCAGTACCGCTTCAATACTACGGGTAGAAACGGAACTTTCCACAAAAATGGCTTTGATCTTGCGCGCTACAATAAAGCGCACCAACTCACTTACATCTTGTAACCCATATTCCGCAGTGGTGCTAATGCCTTGCAAGCCGCGTACTTCAATGTTGTAGGCCTGGCCAAAGTATTTGAAAGCATCGTGTGCGGTAATTAAAACTCTTTGATTATCAGGAATTTTACTTAAAGAAGTTCTGCAAAAATCATCCAAGGTTTCCAGCTCCTTTAGATAGGTTTTTTCGCGGGAGGCAATATCATCCGCATGATCCGGAAATGCTTTTTGCAATTCGTAAGACAAGCCCTGCACCACATGGCTCCACAAGCGCACATCGAACCACACATGCGGATCATAGGCATTGTTGTAGCCGGTTGCGTTGATGAGCTTTCCCTGAGGTAGCGCTTCCGCTGCGGCTATTACCCTTTTGTTCGCAGAGAGCTTGCTGAATATTTCCCCCATTTTTCCTTCCAGGTGCAAGCCGTTGTACACAATAACTTTCGCCTGGCTCAACGCCCTTATGTCGCCCTGGCTTGCCTTATACAGGTGTGGATCTACCCCCGGGCCCATAAGCGTCTGCACCTTGGCCGCATTGCCTATAAGCTTTTGTACAGCATCTCCCAGCATACCCGTAGTGCAGGTGATCACCGGAACACCAGGCTCTTCCGCGCTTTCGCAGGAACAAGCCCATAGCAGGGCAATGAGCCCTATATAAAGCATCCTTTTCATGTGTGTTTTACATATAAGTTGCTGCTGGCTTTAGCGCTTAAGCTGATCTCAACCGCATCGTTGAGTCGCGCCTGTATGGAGCCGTCAAAGCTTTCTTTTTCTACAATATGCAGCATACTACCCAGTCCTATTTTGCTTTTTTCCAGGTATTTAAGAAAAGAAACTGAACTATCTTTCACTCCTGTAACAATAAGATCTTCGCCCGGTGCACATTCTGCCAGGGTCAGTTCGGGTCGTTTGGGGAAAGCGCCTTCCCGGTCCGGGATCGGATCTCCGTGCGGATCATATTTGGGAAAGCCAAGAAAAGCGTCCAGTTCATCGGTAAGCTTCGTAGATTGAATGTGTTCAAGTTGCTCGGCTACCTCATGTACCTCTTCCCAACCAAAATTCATTTTTTTCACCAAAAACACTTCCCAAAGGCGATGTTTGCGCAGGGTACGTACCGCTATGGCTTTGCCGCTTTCTGTAAGCTCCGCTCCCTTGTATTTTTCATACACCACCAGCTCTTTCTCTCCCAGTTTTTTCAGCATGTCGCTAACAGAGGCCGCCTTGGTCTCTAAACGCTCCGCTATAGCACTGGTGCTGGCGCCCCGCTCGTTTTGCCGGCTGAGAAAGAGGATGGCCTTTAAATAATTCTCTTCTGTAAATGAGTACATAATTACGGCAAAAGTAAAAAAAATTTTGGCTGGAAAAATTTAATATTTAGATTTGCCTAAAAATTAATTACAGTCATGCTAAAAATCTGCTTTTGCCTACTTGTGGCCCTTTGTTTCAGTACTCATGCGCAAACGGCAAGCTTATCGGGTAAGATAACTTCTGGAAGCACACCCATAGCATACGCCCATGTTTTCCTGGAAGGCACCCTACTCGGTTCGTCAACAGATACAGAAGGAAAATTCGTGATCGAAAACATCCCGGCCGGAACCTATTTATTGCAGGTAAGCGCAGTGGGCTTTATACCCGTAAGCGATTCTATTATTATAAAAGGCCAATCGCTCAGTAAGGATCTTTCTTTAAAAAAGGACGTTTTTAACTTATCGCAGGTGGTGGTTACCGGTACACGAAACAGCGTAGAGCGCTACAACTCTCCGGTAATCGTGAATACCGTAGACGCAAGGACTTTTGAAGCTACACAATCCTTAAATATTGCGGATGGGCTAAATTTTTCTCCCGGGTTAAGGGTAGAGAATAACTGTCAGAATTGTGGCTTTACACAACTTAGGATGAATGGCTTAGACGGTTCTTATTCGCAGGTATTAATTAATAGCAGGCCCGTTTTTTCTGCACTTGCGGGCGTATATGGCCTGGAAATGCTGCCGTCAAACATGGTAGATCGAATTGAAGTAGTAAGGGGCGGGGGCTCTGTACTATACGGAGGCAATGCCATAGCCGGCACGGTAAACATTATCACCAAAGATCCCTTTGAAAACACTTTTGAAGTAGGGGTCAACCAATCTTTTATTAATGCAGAAGCCTCAGACAGGACAGTAAACTTTAATGGCGCCATTGTTTCTGAAGACTTGAATAAGGGCATTGCTTTTTTTGGCTTCAACAGGAACAGGGCGCACTGGGATGCCAATGGCGATGGCTTTTCTGAAATTGTAGCGCTGCAAAACAATACGTTTGGGCTGGACGTCTTTTACAACTTCAGCGACCGAAGCAAGCTAGAAGCGGGCGCCTACTACATTAACGAATATAGAAGAGGCGGCAATAAGTTTGATTTATTTCCACACCAAACGGATGTTACCGAGCAGTTAGAACACGACATACTTAGCACAAATGCAGCTTTTACCCATTTCAGCGAGAACAGAAAGCACAAGATCTCCGTGTATGGTTCCCTGCAACACGTAAACAGAGGCAGTTACTATGGGGGTGGAGGCCGGGTGATAACCGAAGGTGATAGCCTAACACCAGCTGATATTCTGGCTATTAACGCCTACGGCAATTCTGAAGATATTTCTACCGTAAGCGGCATACAATACAATTATTACATCAACCCGGCCTTTACCCTAACCACAGGTTCTGAATACATTTACAATGATGTGATAGACGCGATGCCCGGGTACGGACGCATTATTGATCAACAGGTGGGCACCTGGGGCACGTTTGCTGAACTGGAGATCAAACCGGTAGAAAAACTAACCCTTTTGCTTGGAGGGAGGTTTGACCGGCTTAATATCGCAGGCAGGTATGACCTTGCCGGGGAAAATTTTACCAATGACGAAAGCTTAAACGTGCTTGTGCCCAGGTTATCGGCCATGTATAACATCAAAGACAACCTAAAGCTTCGGGCCTCTTTTGCCCAGGGCTACAGGGGACCACAAGCCTTTGACGAAGACCTCCATATCGAAACCGTTGGTGGAGCGGCCAGGTTTATCCGGCTTGATCCGGGCTTGGAGGTAGAAAGGTCGAACAGCGCTTTGCTTTCATTAAATTATGATAAATACGTGGGGCGAAATCAGATGAATTTTGTGGTGGAAAGCTTTTATACCCAATTAACCAATCCCTTCATATTTGCCGATCAAACCGAGTTACCCAATGGTGTAGCTGTAGTAACCAAAAGAAATGGTTCAGGTGCCACGGTTTCAGGTATAAATCTAGAAGCGAACATCGCTTTTGGCAGCAAGTTCGTGCTGCAATCGGGAGCAACCATTCAAAGCGCGCGCTATGCTGAGGAGGAAGAGATCTGGGCACCCGCGCAAGCTTCAGAGCAAACACCGGCAACCACTACAAACCGCTTGTTGCGTACGCCGGATGCCTATGGATACTTTTCGTTGGTGTACAACCCCGTTGACGTTTTTGCCATTTCTTATTCCGGTGTGATTACCGGCTCAATGGACGTACCGCATGTAATTGACCCCGAGACCGAAAGAACCATTATCGAAACTACACCTGCATTTTTCGAAAACAACATTAAACTAGCCTATACCTTTCGCCTGGACAAGCGGTATACGTTTGAAGTATTTGGAGGTGTGCAAAACATTTTCAATAGTTTTCAAAATGACTTTGATACCGGGGCAGACCGGGATGCGGGATACATCTATGGGCCTTTGCGCCCCAGAACCCTATTCATAGGCTTAACGTTCGGCCTGGGCCAATCAGCCCGGTAGAGGGCAGCGTACTACTTTACATGCATACAACAAGCTCGATGCCTGTGCAGCAAGGGGGAGTAAAATGAAGTAGGCTTTATGTTACGGTAAGGCCCAATTAAAGGGCGTACATCAAAGATCGGTGGTACCTGCTAGCTTATTACTGTTTATAAGCAGGGTTATAACAACCACGTCCAGGACATCGAACCCCTGACCAGGATATCAGGGGGTTTTTCGGCTTCCGGTAAATTTGCTGTGGTCTTTCTTTTATGGTGTGGAGCATGCCCGGGTTTTGCTGCTGAGACCATTAATAAACCTGGTACTTTTATTCAAACAAAAAAACAAGAGCCCTACATTTGAACGGTGATTAATCGCATTCGAAATAGTATACACATCAAGATGCTGTGGGGGCTGATGGGCATGTACCTACTTAACATCAGTGTGGATACTGACGACCTTAATCCTGAATATATTGCCGAAGATCTGACCATAAACGACCAGGAGAGCTTTATTGAAATTATTGTTGAAAAAGTATTTGGGTACGACAATGCCATTGAAGAATATGACGACCACGATACAAATGACCACAACAGGAAGAAAAGCAGTCATATAGATATGAGCTTTCTCTATGTAATTGAGCAGGGAGGTTCACATAACAGTTTCGGGACAAGAAAACAAGGCCACCCTCACTTCTCTATGGGCCTGACACAGGGGCATTCCCAACTCGACACCCCTCCACCTAAGAGCTGATTTGTTTTTACATACGCTTTAGCGTCCTATTTCTTTCCAGGGAATGGGCCAACCCTTCATTCACACAAAAACAAATCAAAATGAAAATCAAACATACGTTGATGCTGACGTACTTGTCGGTATCATCCACCTGCGCTTTTGCGCAAATCGATAATGCAAAAAAAGACAGCCTGTACATACAGGAAGTAGAAGGTCAGAAAGAGCCTTACAAGGTATTGCATGCCGAACCTCTGTACATTGATCTGATACGAGACCTTGGCGCCAGGAAAGGTGAAAAAGAGTGGAACCTGGGCTTGGGCCTGGCCGATAACTTAAAGTTTGACTCTTATGAAGCCTTGATTGAATATGAGTGGGCCCCAGTAGATCGCCTGGGCTTGGAAGTTGAGCTCCCGTTTACCTTGTACTCCCCTTTGAACGGCACTCCAAAAGACTCCATCCCTTCAGGAAAGCTAAACAGCCTCAAAGTAGCGGCACAATGGTCGTTTTTTGTCAGCGAACGCCTGGCCACATCAATGGCACTTGGGTATATAAACGAATTTGAGCTTTCAGGCTTTCGGGATTTTGGAAATCCCTTGGTTGTAGGCAATGTTTACAACCCGTTCTTTGTGATGGCCAAACGTTGGGGCAATAACTTCCATTCACTGATCTATACCGGCCCCATGATCAAGCAAAGTTTTAAAACCAATAACCTACATACAAGCTTTGATGTAAACACCAGTTTTCACTATATGATTGTGGGCACACGGAATTTCGTGGGAGTTGAGTTCAATAAAACCTTTGATGGGCAAGATTTTGACATGACCATGCGGCCACAGATGAGGCTTGGTATAGCAGACAATCTTATGGTAGGCATTGTAGCCGGAATACCGATCAGTAGAGAAAATGAACGATTTAGCTCTTTTGTGAGGCTCATCTGGGAGTTAGGGCATAAGAAAAAGTAAGTTTCGGCTCCTGCCGGTAAACCCCACTCTACATTGGGTAATTATTTAGGGAAGAGCCTTTTTCATGGGCTCTTCTCTTCTTTAGCTGTACCCTATGCAAAAGATGGTGCGGGCAAAGTAAGCGATGCTTGCCTGGTTTTGGGTAAAAGCTTCTTAGGCTTTCATTATCCGTTTGTTGCGCGGTTTTTGTATAAATCTGCTTTCAAACGAAACCAAATGACCGCAAATGCTTTTCTTTATCAAAAAGAAAACCATGCGCACGTGTACCGTCCTAGTTTTTGGCTGTCTTTTCTTGTTATCGGGGATAAGCATGTATGCCCAGCATAACAACATTATTACCGACCGCCCAGATCAAACCGAGGCCTCTTCCACCATACCGCCCGGCTATTTCCAGGTAGAAGCCGGTACCCTTTTTATGCATGAACAACAAAGCACTTCCCTGGAAACGCGCACGGCGGCCTTGCCCAACGCATTGTTCAGGATCGGGATAGTACGGCATTTTGAATTGCGGGCGGTGGTGCAGCCCCAGTTGATCCGCACCTACCTCAACGATGAGTTGCTAAGCCGGGATTTCGGGATGGCCGATCTGCAGGCCGGGTTCAAAGTACAGTTTTGTGAAGCAAAGGGCCGGGCCCCCGAAATCGGCTTCCTTTCTCACCTGGTGATCCCTACCGGAACGGAATCGTACAACAACTTTGCCTACGGGCTCATCAATAAGCTCGCCTTTACGCATTTTCTTAGCAGTAAGCACAGCCTGGCCTACAACATCGGGTACGACTATTTTGGCACGGGAAACGGGGACTTGTTCTATTCACTGGCATGGAGCATCAGTCTAGGGGAAAGAACCAAACTCTATGCAGAACCATATGGCCAGTTACTTAACCTGCAGGATTGGGTAGTTAATGCAGATGCGGGCTTTACTTATTTACTTATGCATAATGTGCAACTCGACTATTCCTTTGGTGTAGGCATTAACAACCTGATGAATTACCAAAGCTTTGGCATCAGCTTCCGGCTTCCTAGATAATGCAACTCATTATAAATAAGCATTTTAACAACTTAATGTTTATTTAATCTAAATAGTCTTTGGGGTTTCGCATCCGGGCTATACATTTGCGGCACTATTTTAATTTAATCTAAATAAGCACGTAAAATGTATAAAGCGCTTGCCCCCGGCTTCCTTCTTCTCCTTTCCGGCTGGATGGCCCAATCCGATCAGGCTAAGGTCTCCGCAGAAAAGCAGCACATAAAAGAAATGTGCGGTTGCTACGAAGTACACTTTGAGTATGCCGAAACCTTCTCCCCGCTTAAAGACTATGAATACCACGACCGTTATGCCGCCAAGGGCCTCGAGTGGATCTTTGTAGACGAAGAAAAAGAACAGGAACTCGTGCTGCAGCATTTGCTGGTGGCCTTTGATACCATGGTGATCAAGCACTGGCGGCAGGATTGGCTGTTTGAAAACACAAGCCTGCTGGACTACGAGCGCAAGTTGGAATGGAGCAAGAAAACCCTTTCTGCCGAAGAAGCCAAAGGCACCTGGACCCAAAAGGTATACCAGGTAGACGACAGCCCACGCTACCAAGGTTATGCCACCTGGGTAACGGTTGACCAGAAAAAATACTGGGAATCCCAGGTAAGTGCGCCCCTGCCACGAAGAGAGTATACTAAGCGCAACGACTATAACGTAATGCTGCGCAACAACAAGCACAAGATTACCGCCAATGGGCATGTGCATGAGTTGGATAACGCCAAGATCGTCCGCACCGCAAAAGGCGACAGTGTTTTGGCGTGGGAAAAAGGCATGAACACCTACACCCGGGTAGACGACAGCCTGTGCCAGGCCGCCCGCGATTGGTGGAGCACCAACCGAAAGTATTGGGTAGACGTACGTGCGGTTTGGGACGAGGTGATCGGCAACAACGACTACATCAACCTAAAAAATAAGGTGGAGGGCAAAAAATTATGGCAGCGCCTTTTTGAGCTGGGTGACGAACTCATAGCTGCAGAAAGCTATTCTTCTAAAAAAGCCAAAAAGCAAATCCTTGAAACCATAGACCTCTACCTGACTGATGAACCCACGCCCTGGGTGGCCTCCGAAACCAAGGCCAAAGCGGAGCAATATTAATTTTAAGTTAAACAAAAACCACACAGTTCCCATGAAAAAAATTATTCTTCTTTTTTCCGTTATCGGATGCATAAGTAGCGGTCGAGCGCAATTGGCTTTCGACACTACCGGCATCGGTAGCAACTGGCCTAGACTTTACAACTCCTATGAGAGCTGGATGCAGGGCGCTTTTGATGCGCACCGCGACCCTAACAACCCTGCCGATTTCGGCTGGGGCAATTACGATGTAACGACCCACTTTATAGAGGGGGATAGCATTTACATCCTTAAAACCGTAAACGGCAATTACAAAGCAATCTCCATAGATCAGTTGGCCTCCGGCATCTACACCTTTACATACAGCGACCTGGACGGAAACAATCGCGTAACCAAAACCATTGATCGCACGCCTTATAATACGAAGAATTTCTTCTATTATTCTTTGGATAACGAGACCACAAAAGACCTGGAACCGGCTTCTGCCAGCTGGGATATTGTGTTTACCAAATACCTCATCTTCTTTCCCGGCTTTGGCGGCTATGGCGTATCCGGGGTATTGCACAACCAGGGGGTTATGGTGTCGCAGGTAGAAAAGGCTCCTGGTGTTCCCGCTACCCTGGCCGATACCGCGCAGTTTCCCTTTAGCAACGACATCTCTACCGTTGGTTACGACTGGAAAGATGCTTTTGCCGGGGTGGTGTACGATACGCTTACCTATTACGTAAAGGATCAAAACGGACAGATCAACGAACTTGTATTGGCTGGTTACGGGGGCAGCGCTACCGGTAAGATGTTGTTTACCGTAAACGGCCAACTCGACTCCATCAGCTTAAGCCCAGGGAACGTAGACCAGGTATACTACTCCCTGCAAAACCAAAGCCAGGTGCAGTTGAACCAGGACAATGACTGGGATGTGGCGTTTTTTGCGCAATCCAGTTTTGACGCCATTCCCGTAAGGGTAAATGATGTAAATGGTACAGAGCTTTACGTGTATCCCAACGCAGATGTCAATTACTTCAGTCTGGGTGAGTCCAACCTGAATGTGCTGTCGGTATATCCGAATCCCGCACGGGAAGTACTCAATATTGTGTTGGATACAGAAAACACCAGCGATATTACCCTCTCCCTGACCAATGCCTCCGGGCAAGTAGTAAAGAACAAGCAACTTTCTTTGTACACAACAGGATTGGGTGAAGCTGCTCTTGCTTTAGATGGACTAACACCGGGAATATACTTCTTGCAAGTGAGCGATGCCGCAGGCTTAACCGCTACCAGTCGTGTTGTTGTGCAACCTTAAACTTTTTTCTAAAATGGCGGCCCCTTAAACGGGGATAGCAAAAGCCGGAAAAGCCGTATGGCTTCTCCGGCTTCGTTAAAATGAAGTTATTTCTTTCCATATCGTGTTTTATTGGCTTTAGCCTGGCCGGCTTGGGGCAGCAAAGCTTTCTCCTGGAAGTTAGGGACGCACACACCGACCTGCCCGTTACAGGTGCTTACGTACGTTTATTACAAGCGAACGACACCCTGTATACCGTAACAGATCCTACTGGGCGGGCCTCCTTCAAATCTGCATCACCCGGGCGCCTGGAGGTAAGCCATATCAGCTACATGCCTTATGTAAAAGAGGCAAAGGCCTCCCAAACCAAACTGCTGATATACCTTACACCCAGCCAGGGAGAGTTGGACGAAGTAGTAGTTACCGGCCAGAGCTTACCGACCCTCGCCCGTGAGTCTGTACGCAGGGTACAAACCCTTGATGCCAAGCGCATACAGCGCCAGGCTGCCGTTAATCTGAATGACGTACTTCGCAATCAATTGAACTTCCAGATCTCAGAAGATGCTATTTTGGGTAGCCAGACCAGCTTACAGGGCCTGAGCGGGGCAAAAGTTAAAATTCTGATAGACGGGGTTCCCATGCTGGGGCGGTTGAATGGGGAGCTGGACCTGAACCAGATCAACCTGAACGACATTGAGCGCATTGAACTGGTAGAAGGCCCTATGAGTGTGCAATATGGTACGGATGCGGTAGCTGGTACCATTAACCTGATCACCAAAAGAAAGGCCACTACTAAACCTGAGGTGAGCTTAAATAGTTATTACGAAAGTGTTGGCCGTTACAATGCGGATGGTACCATTTGGTTCCCGCTTGGAAAGTGGCATAATTCCCTGAGCCTGGGGCGCAATTTTTTTGACGGCTTTGACGACACCCCCGATAGCCGGAGTTTATCCTGGAACCCAAAAGAGCAGTACTTTACCAGCATAGGCACGCAAAGGCGGTTTAAGAATCTGCTCTTGCGTTATCGCGGAGAATACTTTTATGAAACCATTACAAATCTAGGACCTGCCGGAAGCTTCAGCTCAATCATTATACCCGTTGATACCGGGGCCTGGGTATACCCACGCGCCTTGGATGATTATTACAAAACTACCCGACTCAACAATGCCGTATACGCAGATTATTACCTGGGTGAACACGAGAAGATAAACGGCTTTATAGCCTACAATCACTTTAAGAGGCAAAAAGAATCTGTTGTAAAAAACCTTAATGACGGAACCGAACAGCCCTTTGGAGGCCTGGATGCCCAGGATACAACCGTTTTTGGCCAGCTTAGCTCGCGAAGCTTTTACACAAATACGTTAAAGGAAAATAAACTATCTTATCAAATAGGTTATGATTTCTTTTACGAGCTAAACCGTGGCAAGCGTATCGCAGGAAATTTCAAGACCATTGCAGATGCCGCGTTGTTTGTTTCGGTAGATTATTCCCCTGTGTCCTGGCTCGTGTTACAACCCGGCCTGCGCTATGCGTATAACAGCCGTTTTGATGCACCCCTTATTACGTCACTGGCAACGCGTTTTGAGTTGGACAAACACTGGATTATGCGGGCCAGCTACGGGCGGGGGTTCAGAGCCCCTACCCTAAAAGAGCTTTACTTCTTTTTTGTAGACGAAAACCACAACATTCTGGGAAATGAAGACCTCACAGCTGAAACGTCCGACAATTACCAGGCCGGGATCAACTATAGCCGGCAAACAACAAACGGTAGTGTTTCGCTTGACTTCACGGGTTTTTTCAACAACATAAAAAATGAGATCCGGCTCATTCCCATAATTCTTCCTTCAGACCAGGACAGGAGCGGGCTTTTTGTGAACAACAACATTGCTCAAACGCAAACTTCTGGAGGAACTTTTACCGCCCAATACCGCTTTAAGGGCCTTGAGGCCGAAGGGGGGGCCAGCCTCATCGGCATTAAAAACAACCTCTCTTTCTCAGAAGAGGCAGCCAGTGAGGATGTGAGCGGTTTCCGTTTCAATGTACAGTATCGGCTGTCCGTTAGCTACAACTGGGAAAAAGCAGGTTTAACACCATCGATCTTTCTGAATCACTTAGGGGCGAGAAAAGATCTAACCACCAATGCAGAAGAAGACTTTGTTTTAAGAGAATTTGCTGCTTATAGCCTCTTGGATTTTACCTTACAAAAAAGGATGTGGAGCAATAGACTGACGCTTAGTGTTGGCGTAAAAAACCTGATGGACGTAACGGATCAGCAAGTAACCGGAAGTGCCGTTGGAGGGTCTGCACATAGTGCAGGCAGCAGCAGCGTTCCCCTAAGCTATGGAAGAACATATTTTGGCAGACTACAAATCGCATTATAATGAAAAAGATCGCGGGTATAATTTTGGTGCTCACCTTAGTTTGGAGCTGTAAAAAAGAAGAAGAGCTTTTACCCGGTTGGTTTATTACCGACCAGGTTGGCATGGCTAATATGGTATCGGAAAACGGCATCGACTATCAGAACCAACTCTATTTTGATCTGGGCACCGGCCAGTTGAAAGCCCAAAACAAACGCGATGCCTGGGACCTGGCACTGGGGTGCGATCCTGATCATCCGAACCTGATGGTGAACTCCGCTATGTTACAGGCTGTGGCAGCCACCGGAGATACCGACTTTTCCAGGAATTACGACCCATCCGTCCACTCCTTTCGCTATGAGTCTGCCGAAACTTTTTTTAACCGGGGCATTATGCAGACCGACTTTGGCAGCGATGGTACGCCTGCCGGAGAAGTTTTCCTGATAGACCTGGGCCGGGACCTGAACAATCAAAGGCGCGGGCATAAAAAACTACAGATACTGCAATTCGATAAGGGTACATACCGCGTTAAGATAGCCAACCCGGATGGCAGCGATACGCAGGAGTTTGAAGTTGATACGGACGCCGGCTACAACCTCCAGTTTGTTTCCTTTAATGACATTAACACAGTACTAACACTAGAGCCACTAAAGGATGAGTGGGACCTGCATTTTACGAAGTATATGGAAAAGCTTTGGGATGGAGAAGACACCCTTGATTACTCCGTAACCGGCTGCCTGATCAACCCTTACGGATGCAGTGCTTATTACGCAGAAGACCTTTCGCTGGACAGCACCATATCTTATTCAGATATTACCGCCAATGACATCATACCTTCCTTATTCAACACTTCAGCCAATAGCATAGGCTTTGATTGGAAGTTCTATGACCTGGACGCGGGTGCTTTTGCCGTGCTCAACAGGAATATCTACTTCGTACGCGATACCGAAAACCAGGTTTATCGCCTCCGCTTTGTTGGTTTTTACGATGCCTCCGGGAACAAGGGAGCGGTAAGCTTTGAATACCTGCCTTTATAAACCCTCACCCATAAAAACTGCCGTTTTGCAAGAATCACATAAACAAATCATCGGTACATCCCGGCTTTCCTTCTTTTTAAGATGCGTCTCTTTCCTGGCTCCGGTTTTGTTCAGCATAGCTGTACACGCCCAGCCGGCCAATGTGCTTTTAGACCGGGCATTCTGGAAAACACAGCCTTCCCTCCAGGAAGTACAGGCAAAAATTGAGGAGGGAAATGACCCCGCTGAACTCAACCGCTTTGCCTTTGACCCCTTGGTGTATGCGCTTTTAGAAAGGGCCCCCATGGAAACCTTGGAGTTCTTGTTGTCGCAGAAGGGAAACGAGGTGAACAAAATTACCCACGATGGCCGCACCTATATATTCTGGGCCGCCTACAAAGACAACCTACCCTTTATGAGGTATTTGATTGCCCGGGGTGCCGTAACCGATATCGTTGATGAACACGGGTATTCGCTCCTCAACTTTTCAGCCGTTACCGGCCAGCAAAACCCGGAGTTGTACGACTTCATCTTCGCGCATGGCGCCAGGGTAAAAGAAGAAAAGAACCGGGAGGGGGCCAATGCCCAGCTCCTGCTCTTACCGCACTTGAAAGATGCAAAAATGATCCGCTATTTTGAAGCGAAAGGCCTGGCATTAAGCGATGTGGACAAGAAAGGCAGCGGGGCTTTTCATTATGCCGCCAGGGGAGGTCAGATCGATATGCTGGATTGGCTGATCAAAGAGGGCGTAGCTTACAATACGACTAGCGAAAACGGGCGTAACGCCATGCACTTTGCCAGCGAAGGCCTGCGTGGGTATAACAACACCCTCAATGTTTTCGAATACCTCGAAAGCAAAGGCATAGCCCCTGATGCCATTACCAAAAGTGGGAAAAGCCCGCTTATGCTCTATGCCCCGGACGGAGAAGATGCAAGGGTGATCGAGTACTTTCTCAACAAGGGGGCAAGCCCCGATCAGGCAGATGAGGAGGGAAATACCGCGCTTATGTATGCCGCTAAATACAATGGGGTTGAAATAGTAAGTCCCCTGGTGCATAATACCAAGGACATCAATGCCGCCAATAAAAAAGGCCAGACCGCCCTCACCCATGCCGTTCAACGCAATACAGCAGAAATCGTAGCCCAACTAATTGCCAAAGGCGCCAGGGTGAATGTAGTGGATGAGGAAGGGAATAACCTGGTCTATTACCTGGTTCAGTCTTATAACCCACGTAAACCAGCCGCTTTTAATGAGAAGCTGGCCATCCTGGAAAGAAACGGGCTGGCCCTGACCACACCTCAGTCCAACGGCAATACCTTTTTTCATTTGGCCGCACAGCAAAACCGTTTGGAACTGCTTAAAAAAGCCCATGAAACGGGGCTCGATGTAAATGCAAAAAACAAAGAGGGCCTTACCCCTTTGCACATAGCGGCTATGAAAGCAAGCAATGACGAGACACTGAAGTACCTGGTAGCCGCAGGTGCAGACAAGTCCATTCTTACTGCTTTTGAGGAAAGTGTATATCAGCTGGCAAGTGAAAATGAGATCCTCCGCAAAAAACAAGTAGATCTTAAATTTTTAGAAGACTGAAATGAAGCGTTTTGTAAAGGCATCTTTTATAGGCCTGTTGACGGGTGTGTTTTTTATCACCACTTCCTTTGAGAACAAAGAGGCGGTTACGCGCTACCGGTGCCTGGTACAAATGATCAACTACAGTGGAGAAGGTGCCTATGTGATCGTCTCGTTAATAGATCCCGAAGGAAGGTATGAAAACACCCTCTATATTTTGGGCGATGACGATCAATGGTACCACGAAATAGACGAATGGTGGAGCTATTTTGGCAAGAAAAAACGCGAAGTGGACGGCATTACCGGGGCAACACTGAGCGGTGGAGCGCGCAAGGTAATCGCTTTTGATATAGAAGATGCCAAAATGGACAAGGGCTATAAAATACGCTTTGAAACTTCTGTAGAAGACCAGAAGTATTACCCGGTTGATCTTGAGATACCCCTGACTTCTGAAATGCCAACTACCCCTTTAAAAGGCAAGGGGTACATACGCTATGTGCGCATGATGACCCAATAAGCCGCTCTGACGCATGATTCTTTCCATTTGGAGGTATAGTCATTTGGCATTAGCCTTATCTTCCTTTGTTTTTGTGCTGGTCCTTTCCGTAACCGGGTTTATACTGGCCTTGGATCCCATTTCCAGCAAACTTCAACCCCTCCCGGACGTAAGCGATTTTCCCGACCGTACGCTGGGTCAAACGATCCGGGTGCTACAGGCAGAGTATAAGGAGGTTCTAAACCTTAGTGTAGATGCCAATGGCTTTGTGTCGGTTTCTGTAATTACCGGGCAGGGAGACGTACGCGATTTTTACGTGCACCCCTTGTCCGGGGAAAAAACAGGTGAAATGATTGAGCCTTCGGGCCTCACCAAATTTGCCACCAACTTACACCGCTCTTTGTTTTTAAAAAGCCCCGGCCGCTTCTTTGTGGGGCTGAGCTCTTTCCTGCTCTTTCTTATAGCGGTTTCCGGCCTGATGCTGATCATCAAAAGGCAGCAAGGGATTAACAATTTCTTCAGGAAGATCATCAAAGAAAATTTTTTGCAACATGCGCATGTATACCTGGGAAGGCTTGGTTTACTGCCCCTGGTCATCATCACCCTTACGGGCGTATATTTATCCCTGCTGCGGTTTTCTGTGATCCCCAGCCCCCTTGTAACACACCAGCCTGACTTCGCATCCGGCTCTTCTCTCCCTCAAATGGCTTTGGACAGTTTCCCGGTTTTTAAACACACCTTGCTCTCCGAGGTGCGCTCCGTAGACTTTCCCTTTTCAGACGATCCTTCCGACTATTACCAACTGCGCCTGCGCCAGAAAGAAGTACTCATCCATCAATATAGCGGGGCGGTTTTAAGCGAGGTTTCTTACCCCCTGGTAGTGCTCCTCACGCGCTGGAGTACCCTTTTGCATACCGGCCGGGGCAGCATAGTATGGTCGGTAATCCTGGCGTTGTCCTCGGCCAGCATCTTGTTTTTTATGTATTCCGGGTTTAAGATGACCTTGAAAAGACGGGCTTCCAGGATCAGGAACAGCTACCGCAAAAACGAGTGCAGGTACATTCTTTTGGTAGGGTCTGAAACAGGTACCACCATGCACTTTGCCCTTCTTTTTCATCAACAGCTAAAAAAGATCGGGATCAAATCGTTTATAGCCCAATTGAATGATTTCAGCCATTATCCTAAAATGGAGCAGCTCATCCTTTTTACGGCCACCTACGGGCAGGGAGAAGCCCCTGCCAATGCACGGAAGTTCAGCAGGCTTATACAAAACGCAAACGTTGAGCACGCTTTTCGCTTTTCGGTTATCGGCTTTGGCTCCCTGGCCTACCCCGACTTTTGCCGATACGCTTTTGAAGTGGATGGCTTATTGGGAAAGGTGAAGAATGCCCAACGCCTGCTGGAACCGCATACGGTAAACAACCGCTCCTGGGAGTCTTTTAAACAGTGGGTAGCACTTTGGAATGAACATACCGGACTAAATGTACCCATGCCTAAGGAAAGCACAATAACGCCCGGCCGCCAACCTAAGCATGCTTTCGAGCTGGTGGATAAAACCGTATACGGAGACACTTTTTTATTGACACTGAAACCTGTAAAAAGCGTAAGGTGTACACCCGGTGACCTGCTGGCCATACACCCCCCGGGTGATCCACACGGGCGCCTATATTCCCTCGGCATGACAAAAGACAAGCAGCTTTTGATCAGCGTAAAACGGCACGAAAAGGGCATTTGCTCAAACTACCTGAGCCTGCAGGAAACGGGTTCGCTCATCGAAGGTTACCCGGTCAAAAACAAACACTTCTACTTTCCTGCCAAAAGCAAGCGGGTAATCATGATCAGTTCCGGAACCGGCATTGCGCCTTTTTTAGGCATGCTCAATCAAAATACAAGCAAAACAGAGACACACCTGTACTGGGGAGGCAAGAAGAAGGCGTCTTTCAGGCTGTATCAAAAATGGGTAGAAACCAACCTGGGCTCTGCCCGGCTAAGTAGCTTTCAGCCTGCCTATTCCCGGGAAGGAAACCGAAAAAGCTATGTACAGGATCTGCTTCAAAAAGATGCCGCCTGGGTAGCCAAAACCTTGCGAAACAAAGGGGTGATCATGATCTGTGGCTCCATCGCCATGCAAAAAGGGGTTACGGACGTACTGCACAACATGTGCATGGAGATCAACAAAAAGCCGCTCAGCTTTTATCAGAAAAAGGGGCAGATCAAAATGGATTGCTACTGATAACCGAACTCTTTGATGCATGAGGCGGACCACTTATCCCGAGAAATACCCTTTACTTCTTCGAACAATTTGTTCTCTTATATACTTTTGATACATACTATAAATACCATACCATGAAGCCCAATAAAATAAATACCAAGCGTTCGTTAAGTATAGAAACGGAGAAGCTGCTGAATAAGCAAATTGTAATGGAAGGCAAATCATCCGCCTACTACCTCAGCATGGCCTCCTGGTGCGAAACGGAAGGCTACGCCAACGCCTCAGATTTTTTATACACCCATTCTGACGAAGAGCGCGGGCATATGCTCAAGCTTTTTCGCTATGTAAATGAAGCCGGGGGACATGCCCTGCAGCCCGAGATCACGAACATCAAGCACACCTTTGGCTCTCTAAGAGAAGTGTTTGAAGATGTGCTCAAACATGAAATAAAAGTTACGCAGTCTATTCACGAGATCGTGGACCATTGCCTGTCTAATAAAGACTACAGCACCTTCGGCTTCTTACAGTGGTTTGTTACCGAACAAAGAGAAGAAGAAACCCTGGCACGCAGGGCTCTTGAGATCTTTGACATTATTGGCGAGGAGGGCGTGGGGCTCTGGACCATAGACCAGGAGATCGGCAAACTCCATCAAAATACGCCTTAGTAAAGCACAGACGTGAGCCAACAGGCTTGTCAGCTAAGGTGCTGCGGGCAATTTCAGCCGGGCTTCTGCCAGCAGAAAGGACCTATTCCCGTAAACCATCTATGCGTTAAGCGGTTATATTTTTATTAGTAATTTAAATAAACCACTTATGTTACGTTTGATCATCGCGCTTTTAGTAATTGCGCTTTTAGCCGCTCTTCTGGGTTTTGGGGGGTTTGCTGCCGGTATTGCAGGTATCGCCAAGATCGTATTTTACATTTTCCTGGTGCTCCTGGTGCTCAGTTTATTGTTTCGCCTGATCGGAGGCCGTTAGCTGTACTGCACGAACGCTTTATCCAAATAGCACCACAGCCAATAGTCGTTTTTTTCGGCTGAAGCAATTACTGCATGCCCGTGTGTCTCAAAATGAGCGTGGGCATGCCTGTTTTTAGACGAATCACAACAAAGGGTAACCCCACACGCCTGACAGGTGCGCAGGTGCACCCATTTATCACCTGTTTTCACGCATTCCTGGCACTCGGTCCCCCCCTTATTCACGGTTTCCACCGCATCCAGGTGTTTACACCCCGCCATCAGGCTATGCGCATTTTTTGTAGCATCTCGGCACTAAGCGGGTCGCTGTAGGTGCCATAGGCGTCTACCAGGGTGCCTTTCTTTCCGCTTTTTGTTGAAATGGCGTATACAATGCTCATATCATCCGGGTTACTCATCCCTTCAAACCTGTGGAATTCGTCTATCTCAAACGCATCGGGCGGAAAGCTGGCGTCCAGTTCCGGGCACACCAGGTGCCTGGCCGTAAGGTTAAAATCCAGGGTATAGCCCCGCCCGTTGAGGTTGGCCAGGGCCTCTGTAAGGGTTTCGAATTGATTGTTTTGCATCGCATTGCTTTTTATAGTGAACACCCCTCTTTACGATTTGTGCACAGCAGGGGACTGTGTTTTCTTAAAATCAAAAGGCCGGTGATCCGGGAAGGTCTTTAGTTGGAAGGCCGTGCCGTCAAACGCACCATAGGTATAATACGTAAGCCAGTCGCCCAGGTTGTAATACACCGCCTTTTTTTCAAGAGGTATTTTTAAAGGGAGATGGCGGTGGCCGAAAAGGAAATAATCCACCTCTTCTGTTTGCGCTATTTCCCGTGCATAAATGGCCAGCCATTCTTTTTCCTCGCCCAGGTAGGTCGCATCGCTCTCGCCTGTTTTTGCCCGGCTGGTTTTGCTGAAGAAATCGGCCAGGCCAATCCCGAAATTGGGATGCAGGCGGGCAAAAGCCCAGCGGCAAAAGGGGTTTTGAAATACCTTTTTGATGAACTTATACCCATGATCACCCGGCCCCAGGCCATCCCCGTGGCCGATGTAAAAGTTTTTCCCATTGTAGGTTTTTCGGATGGGCTCCCGGTGGATACGGGCGCCCAGTTCTTCCGGCAGATAATCAAAGATCCACATATCGTGGTTGCCGGTAAAAATATGGAGCGCGATGCCGGCATCGGAAAGTTCGGCCAGCTTTCCCAGCAGGCGCACATAACCCCGCGGCACGGCTTTCTTATACTCGAACCAAAAGTCGAAGACATCCCCTACCAGGTAAAGAATGGCCGCATCTGCCTTTATTTCATCGAGCCACTGCACAAAAAGCTTTTCCCTTTTCAGGCTTTTTTCCCGGTTGGGCGCCCCCAGGTGAAGGTCTGAAGCAAAGTATATTTTTTTACCGGCCGGCAACTGCATGGGGCGAAGATAAGGTGGGAAGGATTAAGCATACAAAACCCCATGTATGCTGGAGAAAAGAGTTACTACGTTTTTCACTAAAGTTTTATTACTCTTCTGGTAACGGTCCCCTTTTCGGTTTCTATTACTAAAAGATAAAGCCCGCCTCGGTCAGGGAGCATAAGGGAAAAATGAGCTGTTTTTCTAAAGTGCCAGAAACTGTATTCCCTCCCGCTAAGGTCAAACACGCGTGCCGTAATATGGCTACATTTTGAGGCTAGCGAAACGTTTACAGAGGCAGTTGAAGGGTTTGGATAAACGGCAAGAGACAAAAGAGAGGAAGGGGGGCTTAAACTAAAGTACGGTTGGCTGAGTTTTAACAGAAAGGCATCATTAATCCCCTTTGGAGTAAGGGTATACGCTGTACTGTCGTCCGGGTCAAAATCCGAAGTCCCTTCAAAACCACCAAACAAATAAATATTTTCCTTTGGGTCGAGCGTTATGGCTGAAGCATAATTGGAGGAGGCTCCTCCTCCTATCCTTTTAACCCAGTTTAAGTTTCCATTTGTATCGTGGCTAGTGAAAAAAATGTCACTTTCTCCTGAAGACTGTACTTCGATGGTATCGACAGGTGTAGCAATGCGTAATGTATCCCTGAACCCCCCTGCGGTATATACATAGCCGTTTGAGGTGTGTATGGAATTATAACTAGCTGAATAACCGTCCGTTCTTCTTCCCCAAACCAGGTCTCCGAGCGGGCTAAATTTCATAAGAAAAGCATTCCTATAATGATCATCAGCCAAGGTCCAGAGCAGGGAGCCTGGTCCCGGGTCATAATCAGCCGTTGATCCGAAAAAGCCGCATAGGTATATATTTTCTTGTGCATCCAGGGCTATAGAAGAACCGCTTTCAAAGCCAGTACCTCCAAAAGTCCGGGTCCAGAGTAAGTTACCCTGAGGGCTTAGCTTAGACAGAAAGGCATCATAAGACCCCGTTGAACTTCTGTTCATTACACCCGGGCCTGGGTCAAGGTCAGCCCTTCCTTCAAATCGGCCAGTGATATAAATATCCCCCTGGCTGTTTGCAGCCAAATCCGTAACTATTTCATAGCTATTTCCGCGGACGTGCCCGCCCCATAAGAAGTCGCCATCGGGTGAAAGTTTGGAAATATACGCATCATCCTGAGCAACGGCATTTATTTTATATGAAGAAGGGCCCGGGTCAAGGTCTATGGAGTCTTTAAAAGTACCGGTAGAATATATGTTTCCCGTATCATCGGCATAAATGGCCGTTGGCATCTCGTCTTTACGACCTCCCATAAGGTGCTTAACCCAGATGAAATTTCCCGCTGTGTCCAGCTTCAATACAAAAACATCATACCTGCCATTAGAGGTAAGGGAGGAAACTCCTGGCCCTGGATCAAAATCAACGGTTGAATGGAACCCCCCGGTGAGCAGGATATTGCCCGATTTATCAAGGCAAAGCCGCGCAAAATCAAAATAAGGCCCTCCAATGCTCTTCGCCCATACCAATGCACCATTCTTGTTGTGTTTTAATAAGGCAATATCCCCAGAACCATTAGAAGTGAGGTTTAAGGTGCCGCTGCCTGGGTCAGCATCCAAAGTCCCGGTAAAGGATACCGTGGTATAAGAATATCCGTTTTGGTCAATAGTTAACGAATAAGCCCCATTACGATCGGCATCTCCAATCGGAATTACCCAATCAAAATAGGCTTCTTGTGCTTTAGAAAAAAGGGCAGAACACAACAGAAACGAGAATAGACAGTACTTGTATAAATGCATGCTAATTAAACCCTTACAAAGAAAATCATTTTTACGGCAAAACCATACTTAACGCTTAATAAAAATACACGCATTATCATACAATTCCAGGCCACGATCACGGGGACCGCTACATAAAAGAACTACCAACGGGTTGGTTTTTACCGGCCGGCAACTGCATGGGGCGAAGATAAGGTGGGAAGGGTTAAGCATACAAAACAGCTTGTGCGCTTAAGAAAAACACCCATAGCCCGCATGCTCCCGGCAAAAGAAAAGCAGGCGTTAATCTTCCAGGACTGAGCGTTGTTTTTCCCTGTCTATCAGTTTATGCAGGTGGTTAAAAAAAGTGGTGCGCTGGCGCTCGGCACTGCCGCTGAGCAAAACTCCTGCCTTTTTGTGCAAGTCAAAGGCATGCTTAAAATCCCCGTTAAATGCGGCATCATCCGTTTGTATAAAATTAATGCCCGAAAAAGCCACAAAGGTCACGCTCCCCGTATCCCCTTCTACATAAGCCCCGTTGCACAGCGTAATAAAATCCGTTTGGTACAGCACGGCCGGCACATCCGTGTCGCCCTTGGCATTTTTTACCGTGCTTTCGTGCTTGTCGTTCAGCACCTGTTCCAGGTCGCGGTAAATGCGTGCGCTTTGTTCCCGGTCTATCAGGCCTAAGGAGCGGCAATAGGCTACTTGTGCCAAAGTATTGTCCAGGGTATGCAGGGTCCACAATTCAACCGTGGGCAGTTTCAGGTATTCTTCGCCCAGGGTACGGGCGGCTTCCAGCAAAGCGGGGTCCTGCCGGGCAGGGTCAAATAGCGATTCCATATCCGCAGGGGCGCCTTCCAGGTGATCTTTTAACCATACCCCTATTTTAAAAGCCGCCAGGTGCGGGTAGCGGAAATAAAAGAACAGCGGCAGGTCGCGGGCAGCATAATACAGTTGCGCGGTATTCTTTTCCCGCAACTGTTGCAACTGGGCCGTAGTTTGCACAAAATAGCGGTGTATATCTTCCAGGTTGCTCACCTCCTTCCGGAAGTTAAAGATCACGCGGTCTTCCCGTTTCGACTGGAACAGGCGGTCCATGCTTACGTTAAAATGCGCACATAGCTGCACCATTTCATCAACCGAAATAGAGTTGTCGCCCCGTATTTTGCGGTAGGCCGAGTTTAGCGAAATGCCGAAAAAATCCTGTACAACGGCCGCCAGCCGCTGGTTGGAGCCGATCTTTGCTTCGATGATCTTAAAAAGCAGTACCTGGAGTTCTTTTCCGGACATAGCATAAGGTTAAAAAATTCACATATCAGGTATAATACGTCAAATAAGATTCACTCCAGGGGTTAAAAACCTGTGCCAACCCCCAAAAATTAACCTTTGGTGTATAAAGGTACGATCCTTTTTAACATCTTCCGTATAAAAAACCGCAAAGTAAGAATATTCCCTCCCATATGGTGAATACTTTCTTTAGAAAAACCGCTCTAGGTTTGAACCCGAAAACAGGAAAACCATGTGGAACCTTTCTTTTTTGACACGTTTGCCGCTTATCCCTCCGGGTGGCGTGGGTGCTCTTTGGAACAAAAAGCTACATGTGCCCGCTTTTAACCCTGCCCTTACCCATTAAATTTTAAACATGAAACTACGTGCTCGCGTCTTATTTCTTTTTACTTCATTCTTTATTCTACTACTCTTTTCCGCCTGCCAAAAGGAAAAATTTGAAGACACCACCATACAGGGCAAGGTGCTTACCTATGGCACGGAAGAAGCCATCCGCCACCCACCCGTGCGCGTAGTGATCTACGAAGAAAAAGAAGTAAGCACCTGGGGTTCTTCTAATACGTATAGCGTGGTAGCGGAAACCATGAGCAACGAAGACGGC
>JANQPD010000078.1 GCA_028285465.1 Owenweeksia sp.
TACGGCTGTTTGCGATAGCTTCAGCGTAAGCTTTGTCAACAACAGCACCCCGCTTAATGGAGAGCCGGCCACGAGCCTAACATACTCCTGGGATTTTGGGAACGGGATCACAAGTCTTGTTGCCGATACAACCGTGGTGTATAGGAATACAGGGACGAGAGATACTGTGTACACCATTAGGCTTATTGTACAAAGCCAGCATGGCTGCCTGGATACTTTGTCATCTACCGTAAGGGTGCATCCAAATCCACAAGCGCTTTTTACTACGCAAAACACAGTAGACTGTGCTCCTTTTGCCATCGATTCCTTAAATATTCAAACCACGCTATTTCCAGATGCCAACGACAGCTACACCTGGCTCGCCAATGGGGTTTTGATAGGAAATGGCCCGTCCTTCCCCGGTTTTACTATCGCAAACGATGGGGATACCGTAGTTTTTACCTTAATTGCCAACAACGTGCATACATGCACACCGGACTCTTTACATGTCCTTTTTCGAAGTGTACAAAACCCCGTAGCCGATTTTGAAGCCTCTGCTTATACCGGTTGTGCACCGCTTACCGTAAGCTTTTTTGACAGCAGCAGTACAGGGGTGAGTTATGCCTGGGATTTTGGGAATGGACAAACTTCTAACCAGCAAAACCCTACCGTAAGCTTTTCAGGGAATGGGCAACGGGATACCACATATATGGTTCGGCTCATTACCACATTGTTGGGTGCGGGTTGCCCGGATACCATAGAGAAAGCCATTGAGGTATATGGTACACCCACCGCAGGTTTTGGTACAAACTTTCCCTGCCAGGGAGATTCTGTTTTCTTCATGGACACTTCTTTTTCTGCCGTTCACCCGATCGTACAGTGGCTCTGGGATTTTGGAGACGGAACCACCAGCACGCTACAAAACCCTGTGCATCTTTTTGCTTTAGGAAGTTACAACATAACCTTAACGGTAACTCATACCAACGGGTGTAGCCATACTATAACGGAGCCGCTGGTATACAGACCTTCCCCGGTAGCTGATATAGGCATAGGGTATGCCTGTGCACCCGATTCAGCCTGTGTAGGCGACACCGTGTTGTTTTCAGACAATAGCAGTCTGGCGCCTTTAGGAGGCACTATTGTGGCCTGGGATTGGGATGTAGACGGGGATGGCTTGACAGACTATACCATTGCCAACCCGTCTCATGTGTATAATGCTACGGGAAGCTATGCCATTCGCCTTATCGTGGAGTCGAGCTTCGGTTGCCGGGACACCACGTACGATACCCTTCAGCTTTCTGAGCCTCCTGTCGTAGCCTTTACCCTGGATCGCAACCGGGGATGCGGGCCGTTAAACGTAAGTGCTATTGGATCCAGCACGGGTTTGATCCGCAATTATGACTGGGAAATATTTACGCTGGATGACCAAGGGAATCCAACCTCTGTATTTAGCAGCACTTTGCAAGACCCTAATCCTTTTCCGGCATTACAGGCCGCTGTAAACCGGGACACCAATTATTATATTTCCCTTACGGTAAGCAACTGTTGTGGTTTTGACCGGCAGGTAGATACGGTTACCGTTCTTCCCATTCCCATTCCCTACTTTGAAGCTGCAGTAGATTCAGGTTGCTCTCCTGTAAACATTACGTTTCAAACGGATGGCCTGGTAACGGGCAGGCCGGACTCCATTTTATTTGACTTTGGGGATGGTTCCCCCATAGAAACCCTTTTGCCCAATATATCTGTACAGCCTAACGGAGATACTTTGCTTACCTGGAATCAACGCAGCCATGTATTTACGTATAATGGTACCTCGCGCGACACGGTTTATTTTGTTACCCTGCGTGCCATAAGCGAATGTGGCGACAGTACCTTTACCCAGCCGGTTACGGTTTACCCGAATAACGTACAGGGCTTTTTTAATACGAGTACCAATGCGGGCTGTGCTCCATTGGCGGTAACCTTCAACGATTTTTCATTCGGGGCTTCGGTTATCAATTGGTGCTCCGACTTTGATACAATAAATAAGGTATGTAACGGGGCTTTATCTTCCCAGCTCCAACCCACGTTCTCTTATGCGGTACCGGGAACCTATATAGCTGCACTTTTTGCTTCCAATGAATGTAGCATCGATACGGTATACCAGGTCATCAGGGTGGCCCCGAGTCCGGTAGCGAATTTTGCCTCCTCTAACTTCCTTTGCCTGGGCGATACCTTTAGCTTCACCAACCAGAGTACGGTAAGCACGGGTACTATAGCTGGCTATCGTTGGGACTTCGGAGACGGAGATACATCCATACAAACAAACCCTACGCACGTATATGGCCAGGGAGGAAGTTTCGATGTATGCCTGGAGGTTGTTTCGGCTAACGGTTGTGTAGACAGCATTTGTCAAACTGTGAATGTAAATGCCCCCCCTGATATCGGTTTCAGTGCCGCAAACATTTGCCTCAATGAGCAACCTTTGCAGTTCTATGACAGCACTTTTGTAGCGGGCGGCATTATCATAAGTCGCGTTTGGGATTTTGGGGATGGCAATACGTCTACACAAATTAATCCCTTGCATACCTACCAGGCCCCGGGCCAGTACTGGGTAAAACTCACCGCACTCACCGATGACTTTTGCGAGCGAACGGACTCTCAGCAGGTATCCATATACCCGATCCCCGTTACGGACTTTACCTTTACACGTACGGGCGGAGATTCGTGCGGAGCTCCGCAAACCCTTACTTTCCAAAATACATCTACGGGGGCTGCGGGTTTTGAATGGGATTTTGATTTGAACAATGCCGGTGTAAACACCTCTACTTTAGTAAGCCCAACCATTACATTCACAGATGCAGGCATTTATACTGTACGGCTTATAGCAGGGAATGGCTTTGGCTGCAGCGATACCGTTATCAGAGAAGTGCGTATCCTGCCCACACCCGAAATTGATATTGATGCCTCTGAGTTTGAAGGTTGTGCCCCCCTGACCATTGATTTTGAGGATCTGAGTGATGTGTTCGATACGGTATCAGGTTCGCAAATTGTGGCCTGGCGCTGGTATTTTTCAGACGGTTCGCGCAGTGTTCTACCCAACCCTACGCGGACGTTTGCGGCAGGGAGTTACTCGGTAGGTTTGGCCATAGAGACCAACCTGGGCTGTTTTGATACAGCCTGGTTCCCTGATCTGGTACGCGTGTATGAAAGCCCTGAAGTAGGTTTTGAAGGAGAACTGGTTTCGGAAGGTACCTATGCTTTTGCGTCCAGTGTTAGTGGGGGAAGGCCGAGTTATACCTATTACTGGGATTTTGGCGATGGAGACAGTGCTTTTACGCCTAATCCCTTTCACACGTACCTGCTTACCGGAGAAGGTCTTGCCTCAGGCTACGAAGTATGCCTTACGGTAATCGACAGCAATGGTTGTGAAGACCAGTTTTGCGATACGATCTCTATCGGCAGCAACAGCATGTTTGTCCCCAATGCCATGGTATTTGCAGATGGCCTGGACGGCACACTTGCTGCTCAATTTTTACCGGCTGCCCTAAATCTGGCTACGTATCACCTCCGTATTTACGACCGTTGGGGCAATCTTATATGGGAAACCACCAGCCTCGATCCCGAAACGGGTAAACCCAACGAAGCCTGGGATGGTAGCCACAAAGGCGAATTTTTGCCTCAAGGAGTATATTATTGGCGGATTGACGGTATATTTAGAGACGGCACGCCCTACCGGGGTAAATATTACGATGACGATAAGCTAACCAATGTAGGTACCATAACCCTGGTTCGATGAGGAAAGTATTGGTTTACCTTATACTGCTGGTTGCAGTTTCGGCAAAAGCACAGGATCCGGTGTTCAGCATGTTTTATATGAACAAGCTGTACCTTAATCCTGCCTATGCCGGTATGAACCGCGATTTGCAACTGAGCGCCATCAGCCGTTTTCAATGGACCGGAGTACCCAGTGTAACACGCACAAGTTTTGCGGCCGTAGACATTGCCTGCCCTAAAAACCGCCTGGGCTTTGCCCTTAACTTCTTTGATGACGTAGCCGGGGAGGGGATATTGCGGACCACGTATGGAGGCTTTACCCTGGCCACACACCTGCCT
This sequence comes from Owenweeksia sp., assembly GCA_028285465.1. Taxonomy (GTDB): domain Bacteria; phylum Bacteroidota; class Bacteroidia; order Flavobacteriales; family Schleiferiaceae; genus JANQPD01. The sequence continues at coordinate 4,075 of JANQPD010000078.1, forward strand.
GCCCGTTTTGGACGTAACTTTCCTAACCGGGCCATGCGCGGCCGCAAATACATCATTTCTTTTGGGTTAAAATACCAGGCGGGCAATAAAACCATTGACTGGAGCAAGTTGGTAACTTCAGATCAACTGGATGCAGTAGCCGGTAGGATATACCCGGGGGCCATTAATGGGTTACGGGCTACCTCGGGCATCATTCATGATATGTCCGCAGGCTTCGTATTCAGAGGAGAGTTAAACCGGAAAGGGTCCTTTTTTAGTGCAGGCTTAGGGATGTCTCACCTGAACAGGCCGATTGAATCTATTTTAGGCACCCAGGCGCGTATTCCCATCCGCTATACGGCTCACCTGTATACAAACTTCAGAATATCAAAGAAATTCAGAAATACCATACCCATATTCCTCACCCTCGGAGGAATGCACAATGCCCAGCAAACCCTTCAAAGCACCACCTTTGGAGCCAGCTTCACCATGGGAGCCAACATATTGGTAGGAGTGTGGTTCAGAAACGAAAGGTTTGCTTTACTGAACCGCAATACAGATGCAGTTTTGCTCAATCTGATATATTCTACGAAAAACTTGAGCATCGGGTATAGTTACGACATCACGACCTCCACCTTGGGATTAACAAAATCGAATGGTACCCATGAGATAGGGATCAGTTATCGATTTGCAAATACCTATCTATGCAAGAAGGGCAAACGCGTTACCCGTTCCGATAAGGCCTGTTTCCTGATAGAACCCAAGTACATGAAGAATAGCGAGGTTGTCAACTTCCTGCCCTGACATGAGGGAGTAAGCATTTTACCCTTCCCGTCTTTTCTATTCCGGGTTGCATTCCGTTACCGGGCTTGGCTTCATATATTATTGCGGTATATGCAATATGAGGTATACATCTTTCCGGGCGCTAAGCTCAACAGCTCCAGGCACAACTTCTCCAGATACGTGCAGGTATCTAGAAACACTAAGTCCAGTTTTGCGTAACAAGCGTTTAGTATAATATAGGTATAAAGAGGCCCCAACCTTGCTGTATACCTATGTGAAAAGAAAAGACGTATTACCTGCTCCGGTTTCATTCCTGCCAGATGAGTCGCCTATTTCCGGAATAAGACCCAAACCCCTCTTCATGTGGAAAAGCTACATGTATTATGCTGCCCTTAGTGAGCAAATTGCCGTTCCCGGATCCCGGGAATAAGCAAAAGAGGGGCGGGTGTTTCGTGTGCTAATCGAGCTTTCCGGTGATTTTAAGGCAAAACCAGGTTTCGGGAAATGACTATCTGACTTTTATTTGATCGAGAATTAGAGAGTAATACGAATACTACTTAAGAACCCGTAATAAACTAATTCTAACTGCCTTAAAATAATTAAGACTCCAGTTTGGGCTGTGGCTTTTTCTTTACATATAGGGATATTAGCCTTATGAACAGGCTAATAAATCATTAAGAAATTTTTATTTCTCAATGATTTTAAGGAATTTTAGCCTCCTTTTTACACAATTGAAATTAATTAAAAATCCACTATGAAGAGAATTTTACTATTGTTCGGCATCGTTGCATGCTGGGTAAGTTCTAATGCACAAATTACCGCTCCGTTTACAGAGAGTTTTGATGCAACCTCCATCCCTACGGGTTGGACAAATACCTCGGCAAGTAGTTCAACTAATGCCAATTGGAAGTTTTCAGGTACTCCTGGAAATCCATCCATGAGTACCTCTGCTTTATATCAGCCTCCTGTTCCACTTGATCACACTGGAAATGCAGGGAGTTTTGCATGGGTAGACGGCTCTACGCCAAATGTTGATGACACCGGTTTGCTCACAGATACAATTAACGCTTCCGCACTCACCAGTGCTTTTGTGGAATTCTGGTATTACTCTAACAACGTTACTAACCCGGGGGACAACATGACCCTCTACCTCAATTTTTATGATGGTACTACCTGGCATGACAGCATATGGGGGTATGCGGGAGATGGTAACTTCTGGCAATATGCCGGAGTTGACCTTTCAACTTATACGATTAGCGGGGGCATTCTTTTTGAGTTTGTGTTAGATCAAACCACTGCTGGTACCGCTTTTTATAACGATATCTTACTAGATGACATCTCGGTTATCAATAAGCCTTCTTGTGTTCAGCCTTTTGCTTTTCAAAAGACGAACATTACCAACCAATCCGTTGATTTGGATTGGACGCAATTAAGCACGGCAGGCTCTTATACCATTTTATATGGACCAGCTGATTTTGACCCGGCTGTTGCAGGAACAGCCGTAACGGCCAACACAAAACCACACACACTAACAAATTTAGCGGGAAGCACCGAGTATGACCTCTATATGATCGCCAATTGTGGAGGAGCCAATGGGGTAAGCGATACCTCTGAGGCTACTCGTTTTACGACTTTGGTAAATTGCCCTGCCCCAAGTGGCTTAGTAGCCACGGATTCAGCATTAAACACTATAACCCTTTCCTGGACTACAGGTGGTTCTACCGCCTGGTTGGTAGAGTATGGTGCTCCTGGCTTTAGCCCGGGTACGGGTACTACGGTTTCTGCATCCACCAGTACAGGTTTTGTATTGGGTTCGCTGAGCGCATCTACGTATTATGAAATATATGTGCGGGATTATTGCGCTTCTTTCCCGGATACCAGTACGTATGTTGGCCCTATATTGGTACGCACAGACTGCGCCCCGATTACAGCTCCCTACACAAATGATTTTGAAAGCGAAGCTGATGGAGAGCTTACCGCTTGCTGGACACAATACAGCAGTGTAGGCAATGGTTACGCCAGAACGGAGAACCTGGGAGCACCCAGGAGCGGGTCTCAACAACTGGCTATATACAGTGGCTCCAGTAGTGCAGGCGATACTATAGTGAGCATTATGCCTATGTTAAGCGACCTTACGGCCGGGGATAAGCAATTGGAGTTTTTTGCCAAGACTTCCAATGCTTCCACGGATCTCGTGATCGGTACACTTTCTTCCGATGACTTTACCACCGGCACTTTTACGCTTATTGATACCGTTAAATTCGCTGCCGTTAATACGTATGAGCAATTGGTGTATGACCTGACCACGGCAAACGGGTACAATGGAACCGATCAATACGTTGCCTTTATAAATACAGCCGGAACTACTTTCGACTACATTTATATAGATGACCTTACGTACCAGACTATCCCTGCCTGTCAGGATCCGATAGCTCTTGCCGTGGGCGGTGTTACCGACTCAAGCGTAACCCTTACGTTTACCAGTAGTGATACTGTTTTTGACTATGAATATGGCCCCATCGGTTTTGTGCAAGGCACGAATGCAGCAAACATAGGAACAGGCACAGGGAACCCGCTTACGGTTTCCGGTCTGGCCGCGGGTACAGGCTATCACATCTACATCAGGACCAATTGTACCAATGCGGGAAGCGGTGTTTCCGGTTGGGTAGGTCCGGTTACGTTCTTTACGGATTGTTCTATACCACCAGCTGTTACGTTGCCGATACTGGAAGACTTTGAAGGCAGGAGCGGTACATATTTCGAGAATGCTAATTTTTGCGGAACAGATTACAATATAGATTTCAGTAGCGATGACGCGACAGGCAGGCTGCGTTTTGATGCAGGGGCCGGTTTTGCTCAAAGCGGAAATGGAGCCGCTACATTAGATCGCAATCCAAGTGGTGGAGTTGTGACAAATTACCTGGATTTTACGATCAATATGACCAATTATGTAGGGGCATCTAATATTCAGTTGATATTCGACTTCACACACCATGGAGAAGAGTCAAGCCCCAACGACCGGGTATGGATACGGGGCCACCAAGATTCTGCCTGGATACAGGTATATGACCTCTATGCCAACAGGGGCACAGCCGGAACATACAATACAGGGATTACCATAAACCTGGACGATACACTGGCCAATAGCAACCAGGTGTTTACGGAGTCTTTTCAGATCCGTTTCGGACAGCAGGATGACTTTCCGGCTAATACTCCAGTAGCATCAGATGGTTTTTCTTTTGACAACATACAGGTAAGGCAATTGCTTTGTGCCCTTCCTACGAACCTCCAGGTCGTGCCTTCCAGCATTACCGCTACTTCGGCCCAGGCCATCTATACCAGCGGAGGGGCTTCCCATCATGTTGTAGAATGGGGCGTAAGTGGTTTTGTGCCCGCTACCGGGGCACAGTTAGGTAGAATAACCACTACCGATACTTTTTATACCATTACCGGTTTAGCACCTTCCTCCGTATACGATGTATATGTGTATGACAGTTGCGCGGTTGGTGGCCTTAGCTTCCCGGTAGGTCCGGAAACTTTTGGTACGGCCTGTCCTACTTTTAGCCCGGCTACCCTACCCTTTGTAGATGGTTTTGAGTCCTATACCGGTCCTGTAAGTACAGACGGTGCTTTCTTCTGCGGGCCCGATTTTTCCTGGTCGGTAGATAGACCAGGGGGCACAGGAGAGATCCTGTTTACCTATACTGCTTCTTCGGGGCCAACGCCTCCTTTTGCAGGTTCTCAATCAGCCGGTTTCCAGTCGTTGAGTTCAGCAAACCCGGTTTACCTCATTCTTACTATTGACATGAGTGCGTATGTAAGCTCTACCACGTCTATTGGCCTCTCTTTTCAATATGCAGACCATGCCGATGAACCCAGTGCAAACGACCGGGTATGGGCCAGGGGCAACAATAGCGACCCATGGATCGAGATTTTTGATTGGAGCACGGTAAACTCAAGTAATTGGGAGTTTTTTAGCACTAACTTAGATTTGGATTTGGCTGCTGCCGGGCAAAGTTTCTCTTCTTCTACGCAAATAAGATGGGGGCAACAGGACAATGCTGCCTTAACCGGGGCAGATGGCTTTAGTATAGATGACGTGCGCATTGAAGAAATTCCTTGTCCTGATCCATCAGATCTGGCTGTGCTTAATCTCGTTGACACAGCGGCTACACTTTCTTGGCTAGGAAACTCCTCTTCCTATGACGTATGGTTCGGCAGTGCTGGCTTTTTTCAAGGTTCGCTTACCGTAGGAGGTATCAGGACCAATGTAACTTCAGACAGCTTGCACGTAGATACCCTTACACCCAATACGTGCTATGAGTTTGTGGTGAAGGCAAAATGTGCCAATGGAGACAGCTCTGCTTTTGTAGGCCCATTCTTTTTCTGTACACCATGTTCCCCATTTTTTGCTCCCTATACCGAAAATTTTGACGGTACTACGGCACCTGCACTTAACTCGTGCTGGACAGCTATAAACAACACCTCTTCTACCCTTTCTTTTGTAGGAACCTCCACCTTGAGAAGTACCTCTCCGCCCAACAGCGCGGAAATCGAATACTGGACGGGAGGAAGTGGAACCAATGATATATTATTAGTGACGCCTCCGTTTGGTGATTTTGATAATCTCAAAAGGGTACGCTTTAACGTATGGGACGATGACGGTACCTCTGATCTGATCGTGGGGACAATGAGCAACCCTTCAGATCCTTCCACTTTCACCCCTTATCAAACCATTACGGAGGCCGAAATGCCCGACCAGGAATGGAAAGAGATCAGGGTGTTCTTTGGCAATTATACCGGTACCGATAAATATGTGGCGTTTGCACATGGGCTGAATACTACTACAGACCAATTCTACATAGATGATTTCATTTATGAGCAGCCTACTTGCTTCGATCCTACCAACTTTACCTTTAACGGGAACACTTCCACAAGTGTAGACCTGAGTTGGGTAACCGGAGGGGCAAGTGACTGGGAAGTAGAGTATGGGCCTCTTGGTTTTGAACCGGGTAGCGGTACAAGGCTTAGCACAACTACGAATACCAATTACATCCTACCCGGACTTACTCCCGGTTCCATTTATCATGTATACGTACGCGACAGTTGTGGAGTAGGAGACGTAAGCTTGTGGACCGGACCATTGGTGGCCTATACCTCTTGTGCTCCGCTGAGCGGTACCTATACCATTGGTGCCACCGGTGATTATGCTTCATTCGCTGATGCAGCCAATGCCTTATCCGTATGTGGTGTGTCCGGGCCGGTTACCTTCAACGTTCAGCCCGGCTATTATACCGATCATTTGCACCTGAGTGGTATACCCGGTGCAAGAAGAGGGGTGCCCGGTATATCGGCTGCCAATAACGTAACGTTCAATGGCTCCGGTAGTGATACCCTGGAGTGGGATGGTTTTGGTGAGCAGGCAACGGTTTGGGTGGATAGCGTAAGCCATGTTACCTTCAACAATATGTACATCATCAACGATGTGCCTTCTGAAGGGTGGGGTATCCTGATCACAGACAACTCAGACAGTATTGCGATTACGAACAATACGGTCTTCATGGATACCTCCGGTGTCTTCCGCTCGGATAAAGCACCCATTAATGTTTCGGGTGATCCTGAAAATGACATTGTAACCGGAGCCAGTGTAGATCACCTGGTCATTACCGGTAACAAGCTGTACGGTGGGTATTATAGCGCGTCTATTTTTGGTGCAGGTACGGCACGCAGTAGCTTTAGTACCGATGTCACGTTTGACAACAACGAAGTAAAAGGCTTTTATCTAACCGCGGTTTATATACGTTATTATGATGGTGTCCAGGTAAATGGAAATACCATACGTTCTACGGTATCGGTTACGGATGAAGACGGTATTTACCTGTTGGATTGCGACAACTATACGGTTGAAGAGAACCAGGTATACGTAAAAGACTGGGCCTTGTACATCAACGATGGCAATGATGGTGCTACAGTAAGCTCCAACTCTACGGTGATCAACAACATGCTAACCAGTGAAAACGACTACGGCATGTATCTGAATGACCTGGAGAATACCGATGTGTTCCACAACTCCGTGCTCGGGGAACCCGCTTTACGTCTCAACGACCAGGTGAGTCTCAATATTCAAAACAACATCCTTACTTCTACGGGAGATTTTGCTTTTGAATCGGACGATGACCTCACCACAAATGATGTGGTAAACTACAATGTGTACTATAGTACAGGGGCCAATCCTTTTGACGTAGGTGCCGGAGGGGTGTATGCCGACCTGGCCGCCTGGCAGGCAGGCGATGCGGCCAACAATGTGAATTCCTTGGAAGGGGATCCTTTGTTCTTTGGCCCGAACGATTTGCATGTATTTGGCAGCCTGGCCAATGATGTGGGGAACAACACCCTCGGCATTACGGTGGATATTGACGGAGATACCCGTCCTGCTACAGGCTCTACTATAGTAGACATAGGTGCGGATGAGTACACACCCGTTCCCGGTGACTATGCCCTGAAGGGAGCAGATTTTGAGAAAGACGGTTTCTGCTTGCGGAACAACGATACCATTGTACTCTTTGTGGAGAACATCGTAGGTTCCACATCCGATCTTTCCGTAGCTCCGCTTACGGCGAATTACTCCGTTACCGGCCCGGTGAACAGTTCAGGAACCATTACAGTAAATACCGGCACCCTGGCGTTAAACGACACCCTGGAAATGCGGGCCTTTAACATCGACTTGAGTATTCCCGGGGAGTACACGCTCAATGCGTATATTTCTCCTACCGCTGATAATGTTTTAGCGTTCAACGATACGCTTGCGTTCAACAGCGTGACCATACGGATAGACACCGTGTTCCGGGTTACGCCTAAGTCAACGGTATTAGGCCTTGGAGATTCTGTGGAGTTACGCGCCCTTTCTCCCTTCTTTGGCGGAGGAGACTTCCATTTTACGGAAATCATGCATTTTAGAAACGCTGCTGCTGGTTTTCCGGCAGGCGGATGGCCGGCATATATGCCCGCTTCAGTAGATGAATATGTGGAGATCACCGGGGTTCCTGGATCTGATTTGGCCGGGTATACTTTTGAACAGTGGAATAATACGGGTACAGCTCCTACGGGTACCATAACTTTTCCGGCAGGTACGGTGATCGGGCCTAACGGAACGGCCTTATTCACCATGCGGGGTACGGCTGCCACCAGCCCTGCAGATTTTCTGTATGATGGTTCCGGTGGAAATACTGTGGATTGGCAGTCCGCCAGAGGACAAGGTGTTATCCTTAAAGACCCAGGCGGCAACATTGTAGACGCTGTAGGTTATCCAGAAAATGGTAACCCATATACTTTTCCGGCCGATGCCAATGTGTCTGCTGCAGATTGGGGTGGCGGTTCACCGGGGTCTACAAGTAATACATGTGGTGTAAGGCTTGAAGGCCCTGATGTTAATGACGCTACAGGCTGGCTGGTTTCTTCAGCTACTTCTCCGCAAGATCCCAATACGGTTAATCTAAATGTAGTTATACCCGCCCCAATATCCGTTACCGGTTTTGACTGGTCCTTAAGCGGAACACAGATAAGTACGGATGCTTCTATTAAGGCATATGCAGACAGCTTACCAGCGGGCACCTACAGTTATGTAGGTACCTTCAACAGTCCTTGCGGTACGTTTACGGATACGGCTGTAGTTGTAATTCCTTCTTGCTTTGCACCCGATGCAGATAGCTTAACGGCTATGACCTTGAGCCAAAGTTCAGCGAGTGTAAGCTGGGATACTACCGGTTTAGGCGGCAGTACCAATTACGAAGTGGAATTCGGTCCTGTGGGCTATACGCCTGGTACGGGTACGGCTACACCGGTGGTAGCGAATAATACCACTACCATTACGGGACTTACTCAAAACCTCTGTGTAGATGTGTATGTGCGTACGGCCTGTTCGCCTAACGACCTCAGTATATGGTCTGGTCCGGTACAAGTGTGTCCAACTTCGGTACCTTGTGATGACCTGGATGTATACGCACCCGGCCTGGTCGGTGGCCAATCGTCCCTGTTCCTGGAATGGGCAGGTGCCGGTGGCGATGCTGAGGTGAGTACTACCCGCGCACAAAGCGGTACGCAATCCATGCGCATTACCGACAAAGGTCCGGAAGCCTTTAGCGATATTGTGGCGTACTTTGATACCATAGACAATGGCGTATGGGATATTGGATTTAGTATGTATGTGGAATCCGGAGACGGGGCCTACTACAACATCCAGCAAAATCACGTATTGCCAGGACTTAGCGGGACCAACCTGTGGGGATGCGACATCTACTTTGACGGAAGCGGTACGGCTACGGTACAGTATGCCAACCCTGCGGTAACGGTAGGTACTTTTAGCTATGTGCAGGGGCAGTGGATAGATATCAATACGGTGATCGACCTGGACAACGACTCTATCTGGGTAGAGTACAACGGTACATCTACTGGTCTGGGTTGGGATTATTCCTCAGCGAATCCCGGGCAGGCACTACAGTTCAACGGAGTGAATTTCTACTCCGGTGTGTTGGCAGGTGGAACTTACGCTATAGATTTTTATATGGATGATTTCTGTATCACCCCGAGGGCCGGTGTTTGTCCGATGCCTTCCGCGCCTACTGTAGGAAACATTGATTGTGACAACATCGATGTGAACTTCAGCAGTAATATAAGCAGTGTGTTGATACAGCACGGTCCTACCGGATTTGGCCTGGGCAACGGTACCTTTAGCGGTATACTAACCGGGGTAAATACATACAATATCCCTGGCCTGACGGTAGGGAATACCTATGATATATACCTGGCCAATGTGTGCTCCAGCGGAGATACCAGTGCTTTTGCCGGCCCGCTTACCGTAACCACCAGTGGCCCTGCACCGGTAGCTTCTTTCACCTATGTGGCAAATGGCCTCTCGGTAGACTTTGATGCTACGTCTTCTTCGGCAGGTGTATCAGCAGTCTATGCCTGGGATTACGGAGATGGAAATATGGGTACAGGGTTAACACCTACTCATGTGTACACCAGTGGAGGCAATTACAATGTGACGCTCACGGTAACAGACGTTTGTGGTACGGATGATACGACCTTTACGGCAGCAAGCATCAATTTGCTGGAAAACGCACTTGGGCAATCCCTGGCGGTATACCCGAACCCATCTAAAGATGTGGTGCAGATTGAGTTCAGCAGTATGGGCGAACGCGAGGCTACCATAAGGGTACTCGAACTGAGCGGAAAAGAAGTAATGCGCTTGGAAGTAAGTAACCTGGATGAAACCTACAGCGGTCAATTGCATCTTGATAAACTGGCACGCGGGGTATATACCCTTGAGATCAATGCCGGTGCATTAAACGCAACCCGCAGGTTGATTAAGAACTAAAGCTAATATAATGAAGTAAAGCACTAAGTTCATAAGAGGAAAAGGGGCTACCTATTAAAGGTAGCCCCTTTTATTTATGTTGAATAGACCGTGACCAAATCAGTGTATTTCGACTTATACTTTTTTGATCTGTTAAGGCATTCGGCTTCTTTAAGGTTCTGATCAAAAATGTTGTGTTTCTGGGCATAAAGCTATAGATTTAATAATTAAACTACTTATTATGAAAACTTTACTCAATTATTTGGCTACGGCGCTAGCCCTAACGGTACTTTGCTTAAACGCTAATGCGCAGCAAACAAGTCTGACGGTTTATAATGAATCGAGTTGTGAAATTGTAGTGCAGGCAGCGGCATATAACTGCACTGATCATTGCCTCACTGCTATTGTATGTGTGGCTCCTGGTACAAGTGTTACTATAAGCCCATGCGGCGCAGCAGGAAATCATTTTGAATGGAGTTGGGCCGGTATTGCTCAATCTGAGAACTGTGCTTCTTGTGATGAGCTATTCCTTTATGATTTAAACTCCTCCTTTCTTACCTGTACTACACCATCAGGTCCATTCCAAATATCTATTCCTCCTTGTGGGGGTGATTGCTCGGAACAACTTACGGCAGAATTTACAAGCGCAAATGAATTATTAGTGTATTAAGTCTTTTAACTCTCTAAAGATTAAAAGGGTTGCAAGGTGCAACCCTTTTTTAATGGATACCATAAAGAACGAACATTGTACCCTAATCTTCAGAAACACAAAGACTTTTTCTTAAACACTCTCGCAATAAGCTTTTAATAGTTGGGTTTTTCAGACATAAATGGTATGTCTATCTTGGGCACTTCAGCCAAAACAAAACAAAGGTCACCATCTCTCATAGCAGCAAGCCATGAAAATTCCTTTTAACAAACCTTTTCTTACGGGTAAAGAAACCGGATATATCGAGCAGGCTTTTGCCTCAGGTAAGGTTTCTGGAGATGGGATGTTTACGGCACGTTGTCATACATTTTTTGAACAAAAATTTGGCTTCAAAAAAGTTTTGCTCACCACCTCTTGTACGGACGCTTTGGAAATGGCCGCCATTCTATTGGATATCAAGGAAGGAGATGAGGTGGTCATGCCTGCTTTCACCTTTGTATCAACAGCCAATGCCTTTGTACTGAGAGGGGCTAAGGTGGTGTTCGTGGATAGCAGTGATACGCATCCCGGCCTGGATGAGAACAAACTTAGAAAAGCAATATCCGAAAAGACAAGGGCCATAGTGGTAGTGCATTATGCAGGCATAGCCTGTAACATGGAGGAAATTTTGCGTGTCGCCCGGGAAAATGAGCTGTACGTGGTAGAAGACGCTGCCCAGGCAATTGACAGCTATTTTGTATCCCCAAACGGCAAAAAACAGCCACTGGGCACAATGGGGCACCTGGCTACTTTCTCCTTCCATGAAACAAAGAACATCAGCTCGGGAGAAGGGGGGATGCTGGCCATAAACGATGAACAGTTTATAGCACGTGCTGAAATAATCAGGGAAAAGGGGACCGATCGTTCTGCTTTTTTTAGAGGTGAAGTAGAGAAATACGGCTGGCAGGATATCGGGAGTTCTTTTTTACCTTCCGATCTCATTGCGGCTTTCCTGTTTGCCCAGCTTGAGCAAATGGAACAGATACAGGAAAAACGGCTGGAGCTTTGGAGGGAGTACGACAAGCACTTTAGGGGATTGCTGGATAAAGGCTATGGGGTTAGGCTACCTTGGATACCGGGATACGCCACCAATAATGCACATTTGTATTACCTGGTTACAAAAAACAATGCCGAGCGCAACGCTTTACTCACCCTTTTGAATTATAAAGACATAGGAGCAGTTTTTCACTACCAATCTCTTCACAATAGCGCCTATTACACAAAGCATTATGATGGTGTTCAAATGCCCAACAGCCGTGTTTACTCCGATTGCCTGATACGCCTGCCCTTGTTCTACGAGCTTACGCCCGCCCAACAAGCCTTTGTTGTGGCTACCATTATTGAGTTTTATCGTACGTACCGTTAACCTCAATACACACCGGTAGCACACGCTTTAGATTTCGCTATTTTTGTACACTTAATACGTATATGATAATGGGCACGCTCTTGTTTATTAGTGGAGGTGAGATATTTTTTATCTTGTTGATCGTGGTGATGCTGTTTGGAGCAGATAAAATACCCGAAGTAGCCCGGGGTCTGGGCAAGGGCATCAAAGAGGTACGCAATGCTGCCAACGACATTAAAAATGAGATAAACAACAGCGCGGGTAACAACAAAGAAGTAGGGCAACTCAAAAAGGAACTGGAGAAAGGGAAAGAAGAGTTGGACAAGATCAAGGGATCTATAAAGCGCAATATAGATCTGTAATGGAATACCTATACCTGCTGTCGGGAGTAGTTCTTTTGTTGCTGGGAGGAGATTTTCTGGTACGGGCAGCGGTAGAACTTGCACTCAGGATGAAGATATCCGTACTGGTAGTAGGCATGACGGTAGTTTCGTTTGCAACCAGTGCCCCTGAGCTTTTGGTAAGCCTGAAAGCTGCCTTTGATGGCTACAGCGATATATCCTTGGGGAACGTAATCGGTTCTAACATCGCCAATATATCCCTTATTCTGGGGCTTACGGCTATGCTGCTGCCCATTTCTGTAAAAAGGACAACCTATCAGGTAGATTGGTGGATCATGATGGGAGCTACCCTAATGTTATACCTGTTTATCGCTTTTGATGGCGCCATTGTATTTCACGAAGGAGTATTAATGGTGTTGGCGCTTATCTGGTTCAATGTGTTCCAAATCAGGAGTTCACGTAAAAAGAACAAGCAGGCTGCTACAGCCCCGGTACCCCAGCAAGAAGAGGAGCCCTCCGGGCGCATGCACATAGGTTTAGCTTTGTTTTTTTTACTCGGAGGAGTAGCGGCGTTGAAATTCGGCTCGGATTTTTTGGTGAGTGGCGCAGTTGACCTGGCACAAAAATGGAATGTTTCCGAAAGAGTGATCGGACTTACGATTGTCTCTTTAGGGACCTCCCTTCCCGAATTGGCCGCTTCGGTTATTGCCTCACTCAAAGGAGAGCAGGAGCTGAGCCTGGGTAACCTTATCGGATCTAATATCTTCAATATTCTGGCGGTGTTGGGCTTTACAGGCCTGGTGATCGATATTCCCGTTAAAAACCAGGCCCTCTTAGCTTTTGACTTCCCCGCACTCTTTTTTATTTCCCTGCTGCTTTACCCGTTTATGGTATTTTTTACCAAAGGGCGCATTTCGCGTGCGGAGGGACTGATTTTATTTGGGTGCTTCACATTATATACGGTGCTTTTGTTTGTTTAACCCCCTCTTTTTTATACAGGGTGTTGAAAAAACAAGTGATTTTGTTTATGTACCCCCTCCGCAAGGTGTACCTTTGCCTGGAAATTATAAATAAAGAGCAAAATGCCCACCATTAGATTTTCAGCCATTAAAGAAACCTTCAGCCGTCAGCCTATTGAGTTCAGCATAGGAGATACCAAAGTTTCTGAACTCTTTGGTGAGAACGTATTCAACCGTAAGGCCATGAAAGAGTTCATGACTTCGGAAGCCTACGATAGTGTAATGAACGCTATTGAGAAAGGCACTAAAATAGACCGTACTATGGCAGACCAGGTTGCGGCAGGCATGAAATCCTGGGCATTGTCGAAACACGCCACACACTATACGCACTGGTTTCAGCCCCTTACGGGCGCAACAGCCGAAAAACACGATTCATTTTTTGAACCTACCGGGGATGGAGCAGCAATAGAAAAGTTTACCGGTAGTCTCCTGGTACAACAAGAGCCGGATGCTTCCAGTTTTCCGAACGGAGGCATCAGGAATACGTTTGAGGCCCGGGGCTACACAGCCTGGGACCCTACCAGCCCGGCCTTTATTATGGGGCGCACCCTTTGTATCCCCACAGTTTTTGTATCGTATACGGGAGAAGCGCTAGACAATAAAACCCCCTTGTTGCGCGCCTTGCAATCTATAGACCATGCAGCCACCGCAGTTTGCCAGTATTTTGACAAAGGGGTGAAAAAAGTTACTTCTACCCTCGGTTGGGAGCAGGAATATTTTCTCATAGACACCTCCCTGTTTCAGGCGAGGCCCGACCTCGTCATGACCGGGCGTACCCTTCTGGGACATGCTCCTGCAAAAGGGCAGCAGTTGGATGACCATTATTTTGGCGCTATTCCGGATAGAGTAAGAATGTTTATGCGGGAACTGGAGTACGAATGTTACCTCCTGGGGATACCGGTAAAAACCAGGCATAACGAAGTGGCCCCCTGCCAGTTTGAGCTGGCCCCCATTTTTGAAGAGGCCAATGTATCGGTTGATCACAATGCGTTGATCATGGATGTAATGGACCGGGTAGCCAACCGCCATTTTTTTAAGGTGCTTCTGCACGAGAAACCTTATGCTCGCGTAAACGGTAGTGGGAAACACAACAACTGGTCACTGGCTACGGATACCGGAGTGAATTTGCTGAGCCCCGGTAAAAATCCAAAGAGCAACCTGCAATTCCTTACCTTTTTTGTAAACACCATTAAGGCTGTGCACGACAATGCCGATCTGTTGCGTGCATCCATCGCTTCAGCGGGAAATGACCACCGCCTGGGGGCCAATGAAGCTCCTCCGGCTATTATTTCCGTCTTTATTGGCAGCCACCTTACGGCAACCCTGGACGCACTGGAAAAACTGGAAGGTGGTAAAATGACCCCCGAACAAAAAACAGATGTGAAGCTGAACGTGGTGGGTAAGATCCCGGAAATATTGTTGGACAATACAGATCGAAACCGTACTTCCCCCTTTGCCTTTACCGGAAATAAGTTTGAGTTCAGAGCCGTAGGTTCTGCGGCAAACTGTGGAGTGCCGATGGCTGTACTTAACACCATTATGGCAGCCCAGTTGCGTACCTTCAAAAAAGAAGTAGATGCTAAGATCGAAGGGGGTATGAAAAAAGATGAAGCCATCTTTAGCGTATTGAAAGATTACATCAAGGCGAGTAAAAAAATTCGCTTCGAGGGAGACGGATATGGAGACGAATGGGTAAAAGAGGCGGAGAAGCGCGGTTTGAGCAATGTGAAAACCACTCCCCATGCACTTGATTTTTACGTGAGTAAACCTGCCCTTAAGCTTTTTGAAGAACAGGGAGTAATGAGCAAAGTTGAGGTAGAAGCGCGCCACGAGATCATGTTGGAGGAATACCAAAAAAAGATCCAGATCGAATCGCGTGTGCTGGGCGATATTGCCGGCAACCACATTGTGCCAACGGCTATAAACTACCAAAACCGCTTAATCGAAAACGTGCGTGGCTTGAAACAGGTGCTGGACGAAAAAACGTACAAAAAAGTAGCGAAGGAACAGTTAGACATGATCGAAGAGATCAGCGGGCGCATATCTGTCATCATCTCTAACAAGGAAGATATGATAGAAACCCGCAAAAAGCTCAACAAGCTGGAAGATACCCGTAAAATGGCCATTGACTATTGCGAACAGGTGATCCCTTTCATTGAAAAGATCAGGTACGAATGCGATAAATTGGAAATGCTGGTAGACGATGAGATATGGCCTATGCCCAAATACCGGGAATTGCTTTTCAGTAAGTGATACTAGCGCTTTAATAAAGAAAGAAAAGCCGCTGGAGTAAAATAATAGTTCAGCGGCTTTTTTCTTACATGAAATTATGGAAAGCCTTAATATACTTAGGTTAAGCGGCTTCCTATTAATTTCGGCAATTCAATTATTTGCTTATTTTAGCGCATTAGAGCATAATTATTTTTTCATCCACTTATGAGAAACCCTCTCTTGGGCGTTTGCCTAATGTTTACATCTCTTGTCGCTTCACCCGTTTTTGCTCAAAATGCGGATGCAGACACCTCCCAAACAGATCCGAAAGAAAAAGTGCCCAAAAAGCTGCAGAAGGCCTATGACGCCTATGCGGGCAATGCGTATACGGATGCTATAGATCTATTGAAAGATGCACTGTCGGATGCTAAAGGACGAAAAGAGAAAGGAGACGTTACCTTTAAAATAGCAGAGTCTTACCGTCATATACAAGACTATAAAAATGCTGCCAACTACTACCAACGCACGGTTAAATTGGGGTATGACAATAAGGAGGCTCAATTATTGTATGCTGATATGCTGAAGGCTCAGGGACTTTATGAAGAGGCCCTTGTGGCATATAAAGAATATAAGAAAATGGTGCCTACCGACCCTCGGGGGGATGTGGGTATTGAGAGTACCAAACAAGCTGTGGAATGGCAAAATGAGCCGAGCAGGTATGCCGTAGACAACATTAAGAGTATAAATTCCCGCAATCGTGACTTTGCTGTAGCCTTTGGCGGCAAGATGCGGGAAAATGATGTGCTCATCTTTACGTCAAGCCGGGAAGAGAGTGTAGGCGGCAAAGAAGATGGTTGGACAGGAGAGGAGTTTTTCGACCTTTTTATTACATCTGCTGAACGTAAGACCAGGAGAAGGCGGAGAGGTGCCCCTGCACAGGAAGAAAAGATCAGCCCGGCAGACATGAAGTGGTCTACTCCCGTCCTTTTAGATGAAGAGTTTGTCAATACCAAGGCCCACGAAGGGATGGCTGTATTCAATAGCCGGAAGAAAGACCTGTATATTACGCGTTGTGCCCGCGAGGATGGCAGCAAAGAATACATCTGCGGGATCTACATTACCGAACAGGTGGGCCAAAACTGGAAAGAAGCAGAACGGGTGATCATTGGCGGGGATACACTTGCCAATGTAGGGCACCCAAGCCTTTCGGCTGAAGACCGCTTCCTGTATTTTGTCTCAGACCAGTTTACTACGAGAGGTGAACACGACATTTTTGTGACTACCTACGACCGCAGAAAAAAAATGTGGGAAACACCCAAAAACCTGGGCCCTGCTGTAAACACCACAGGAGAAGAGTATTATCCGTTTATGCACGACAACGGGTATCTTTACTTTTCTTCGAATGGCTTACCCGGTATGGGAGGCCTGGATGTATTCCGTATTAAGATCGGTGAAGACGGCCTTCCCGAACCAGGTGCCAAAGCGGAGAACATGCGTGCTCCTATAAACAGCAATTTCAATGATTATGCCTTGGTGTTTCAACCGGGAGGAGATGAGGTCGGCTACCTGAGTAGTAACCGGAACGAGCGTACCGGGGACGATATTTTTGCTGTAATGAAGACACCACTTGTGTTTAACGTGCAAGGGGTAATCACCAGTGCGAAAACAGGTTTACCGGTACCCGAAACTACTGTTCGGCTGGAAGGCAGCGATGGAACCAGCATTACCCAGGTGTCGGACAAAGACGGGTATTACGTTTTTGACAAGGAAAAGATTAAGCCCGATGTGCAATATGAACTGACCTTTGAGAAGAAAAAGTACCTGAGCAGTACGTCAAATACAACCACCATTGGGGTACCTTTGACCAGCTTTGAATACATCCCGTCCGATAACCAGTTTCTAAACGTACTGACGGTAAATAAAGTGCTGGATCCTATAGATGTACCTATTGTATTGCCTGATGTATTCTTCGACCTGGGTAAGGCCTTTTTACGCCCTGAAGCAAAAGTAGCGCTTGATAGTGTGGTGGCTATATTGAACACGAACCCCACCCTGGTTATTGAAATGCGTTCGCATACGGATTACCGCGACAGTGACCAGAGCAACCAGAAGCTATCACAACGCAGGGCCGATTCTACCGTGGCTTACCTGATTAAGAAAGACATTGATTCTGCCCGCCTGGTTGCCATGGGTATGGGTGAAAGCGAACCCTTTGTCATCCCTGAAAACTATAAGGGGTATGGGGCAGGTGAGTTCCCGGTTGGGGCGCGCTTAACAGAGGCATACATTAAATCGCTCTCTGCCGAGAAGCAGGAAATTGCCAACCAGATCAACCGGAGAACGGACTTTAAGGTACTGCGCGATGATTATGTACCCGCTGATCCAAGTAAACTTCCCGGTGCCAATGCCGTGGATGTACGCGATATCCTTAGCGAGAAGCAAAATGAAACGGCACCTCCCGGTGAGATATACGTGCTAAAGGCCCGCGAAAGCCTGGGAATTGTGGCCCGGAAGTTCAAGATCAATATTCGCGACCTGAAACAACTCAACGGAGGCTTAAGAGGCGTAAGGCCATTTGAGGGCATGCAGTTGAAAGTGGAAAAAGACGGGGATTATACCGCCTGGGATGAGACGCACTACCAGGTACAGATGAGAGAGAACTCATATAAGATCATCGGTAAAAAGCTGGATATAGACGATGATACCCTGGAAGACCTCAATCCGGAAATAAAGAGTAAGGATCTGAAACCCGGCCTTTGGATCAAGATCAAGTAGTATAAATTACCAATAAGTATAGCGCTCCATGTAAGTTTTACATGGAGCGCTTTTTTATTTTTGCAGCATGGATGCACAACGATACAGCCAAAGGGGCGTGTCTGCTCAGAAGGAAGACGTACACCAGGCGATCAAACAGCTCGACAAGGGTTTGTACCCTAAAGCTTTTTGTAAGATCATACCGGATGTACTCACGGGAAGTCCTGAACATTGCCTGGTAATGCATGCGGATGGAGCGGGAACAAAATCTTCTCTGGCGTATATGTACTGGCGGGAAACGGGAGATCTTTCTGTTTGGAAAGGCATCGCGCAGGATGCACTCATTATGAATATTGACGACCTCCTATGTGTGGGAGCAGTTAATGAGCCCATCCTGCTTTCTTCTACCATAGGGCGCAATAAGAACCTGATACCGGGAGAAGTAATAGGAGCCATTATAGAAGGTACCCGCGAGTTGATCGAGGAGTTGGCCAAATGGGGAGTGGATATTGTGCATACCGGGGGAGAAACGGCTGATGTTGGGGACCTGGTACGCACCATTATTGTAGATAGCACGGTAACGGCCCGCATGAAAAGAGATGAAGTGATCGACAATGCGCGTATAAAGGCCGGGAACGTAATCGTAGGAATGGCTTCTTACGGGCAGGCCACCTACGAAAAAGAGTACAATGGTGGAATGGGAAGCAATGGTCTCACCAGTGCACGCCATGATGTTTTTCATAAAGTTCTGGCCGAGACCTACCCTGAATCTTTTGACCCCTTAGTACCCGGGGAACTGGTGTACAGCGGTTCCAAAGCATTGACGGAAGAAGTAAAAGAGAGTCCTCTGAATGCCGGGAAACTTGTGCTTTCGCCCACGCGCACCTATGCGCCTGTCATCAAAAAAGTATTGGCGCAGGTGAAAAAAGGAATTCATGGCATGGTGCATTGCAGTGGAGGAGCACAAACCAAAGTGCTGCATTTCGTTGACCGCGTACACGTTATTAAGGACAATTTGTTTCCTGTGCCTCCTTTGTTTACACTCATACAGGAAAGTAGTGGAGCGGCGTATAAAGAAATGTACCAGGTGTTTAATATGGGGCACCGCATGGAACTTTATTGCGATGAGGCGGTAGCGGAGGAGATTATTGCCGTCTCCCGCTCTTTTAACGTGGATGCGCAGGTAGTGGGCAGAGTAGAAGAGAGTGAGGTTCCCAGGCTTACCATAGACAGTAGCTTTGGCCGGTTTGAATACCCCGGTTAAGCGCAAAATCAGAAATTCAACATGCTAGAAAAGCTAGACGCGATAAAGCAACGCTATGATGAGGTGAACGACCTGATCATTCAGCCCGATGTTATAAACGACCAGAAGCGCTATGTAAAGCTTACAAGGGAGTACAAAGACCTGAAAGCGCTGGTAGAAGTACGCGAAACGTACATAACCCTTTTGCAGAACATAGAAGAAGCAAATGAATTACTGGCCAACGAAAAAGATCCTGAAATGAAGGAAATGGCCAAGGCTGAGCTGGAGGAGAATGAGCCAAGACTTAAAGCGTTAGAAGAGAAAATAAAGTGGATGCTCGTGCCTAAAGACCCGGAAGATGCCAAAAATGCCGTGTTGGAGATCCGGGCAGGTACCGGTGGGGATGAGGCTTCTCTTTTTGCAGGAGACCTCTATAAAATGTATACGCGCTATTGCGAGGAGAAGGGATGGAAAATACAGGTTATAGATGTAAGTGATGGTACGGTAGGGGGCTACAAAGAGGTTATCCTGGAAGTAAGCGGTGAGGATGTATACGGTACGTTGAAATTTGAAAGTGGGGTACACCGCGTACAGCGGGTGCCTGATACGGAAACACAAGGCCGGGTGCACACTTCCGCAGCTACGGTAGCCGTATTGCCGGAAGCAGAAGATGTAGATGTAGAACTAAATCCGGCGGATATTGAAATGCAGACTTCCCGTTCCGGTGGGGCAGGAGGACAAAATGTAAATAAGGTAGAAACAAAAGTGCAGCTTACTCACAAACCAACCGGTATAGTAGTGGTATGCCAGATAGAGCGCTCTCAGCTTGCCAACCGTGAAAGAGCGATGCAGATGCTGCGGACCAAGTTGTATGAGCAGGAATTAGCTAAGCATAATGAAGCGATAGCCAGTAAACGCAAAACCATGGTGAGTAGTGGCGACCGCTCTGCAAAGATCCGCACCTACAATTTCCCGCAAGGACGGGTAACCGACCACCGCATAAACATGACCGTATACAACCTCAATGAAGTGCTCAATGGCGACATCCAGCCTTTTATTGATCAGCTTATGATCGCTGAAAACACGGAGAGATTAAAAGAAGGTTCAGAAGTATAACTAAGTAGTATGAACAGGAAAGAGCTGATAGCAGAGATCAAAAAAAAGAAGTCTTGCCTGTGCGTGGGGCTGGACACGGATTTGGAAAAGATCCCGGGTCACCTGCTGGAAGAAGAAGACCCTCTGTTTGCCTTTAACAAGGAGATCATAGATGCTACAGCACCTTTTTGTGTAGCGTATAAGCCAAACATTGCCTTTTACGAAGCCTATGGTTTACAGGGCTGGAAAAGCCTGGAAAAGACCATGGCTTATCTAAGGCAGTATTACCCGAATCACTTTAGCATAGCAGATGCCAAGCGAGGAGATATTGGCAATACGTCTACCCGCTATGCAAAAGCTTTTTTCAACAAGCTTGGTTTTCACAGCATAACGGTAGCACCCTATATGGGAGAAGATAGCGTGAAACCTTTCCTGGCCTTTAAAAACAAGTGGAGCATTGTGCTGGGCCTTACCAGCAATAGCGGTGCCCGTGATTTCCAGTTCGCACCTGTGGGTATGGAGCAGACCCCTCTGTATGAAACGGTATTGCGAAAAACCTCCTCGTGGGGAAATACGGAGAACCTCATGTTTGTGATTGGAGCTACCAAGGCTGAACACCTACGTAAGGTGAGGGCGGTAATACCCGAGCATTTTTTATTGGTGCCCGGAGTAGGTACCCAGGGAGGAAGCGTGGAAGAGGTAATGACTCATGGGGCTATCCCCGGTGAAATAGGTTTGCTCATCAACGCATCGAGAAGCATTCTTTACGCATCCTCAGATAAACATTTTGCCAAAACGGCCGCTTCTGAGGCTGCTCGGTTGAGCCAGCAAATGGTCAAGTTTTTTCTGTAAGAAAAATCCTTCTTTTTCAACACATTTCTACATGGGTCTTACACTCTATACTGAGCTAAACAGGAATATATTATAACTTTTTCTACAAGTTTGATTTTCTTAAAATTTTGATAATCAGTTAGTTTTAAGAAAAAAGCAGCCTTTTTGGCTAACTGATTGTAAACGGTTTTGCACTCCCCTTTTTTTGTAAGAATTTGATGCTCAATTCGCCAGGTTGACATCTTTTTGCGTTTTTAAAAATAGGGCATATGCGGTACCTTTAATCACGCAACCAACACAACACAACACACTTGAAGCAGTTTCATCTACTTCTCCTTTTTACACCTTTTTTATTCTTTTCAGATTTATCCGCTCAAACGGGGCAATCCTTTTGGTTTGTTGCTCCGGATGTTACGGAAACGCACACCGACCGTCCCATTTATTTGAGGATCACTTCAGGAGAAAACGCCTGCTCGGTGACAATAGAGCAACCGGCCAATACAAGCTTCACTCCTTTGAATTATAATTTCACTGCCAACCAGACCCAAACGATCGACCTTACTCCTTATATCACTTCTATTGAAACCTCTGCCCCCGATACCATCCAAAACACCGGCTTGCACATTACTTCTACGGCCGATATAAATGTGTATTATGAAGTCCGCTCCAGCGGCAACAACACCGACATTTTTGCCTTAAAATCAGATAATGCCCTGGGTACTGCTTTTTATATACCTGCACAAAGTTTTTGGGAGAACGCAGATAATTACCCACAGGCTTTCTCCATGTTTTTAGTCGTGGCTACGGAAGACAACACCCTGGTAACCATTACACCTGCCAATACCCTGGTTGGGCATACGGCCAATCAGGCTTTTTCGATTACGCTTAACCGGGGAGAAACTTACTACGCCCGGTCTGCTTCCCGCCTGGCAACAGGTCACCTCGGTGGTTCAGAAGTAACCAGCGATAAACCCATTGCCATTACCATAGCAGATGATTCCAACAGCAATGACACCTACGGGGGTTGCCGCGACCTTGCAGGAGATCAAATGGTTCCGGTAGACCGCATAGGAAGTGAGTACATCATTGTTAAGGGATTCCTGAAGAAAGGTGGAAATGACCTGGACGATAAGGTATATATACTCGCTATTGAAGACAACACTCAGATATACCTCAATGGGAACACCAACCCGGATTATACACTCAATGCAGGAGAACAACAGGAAGTATCGCTGGGTAATACCTCTCTTTACATCACCAGTTCAGCCGATGTGTACGTACTACATGTTACAGGGTTTGGATGCGAAGTAGGACTTGCACTATTGCCAAGTATTTATTGTACCGGCTCGGAAAAGGCAACCATTACACGTAGCACCAGCAGCGACTTCTATCTTCTCTTGTTGGTGCCCGAGGGAAGCGAAGCCGATTTCAGAACCAACGGAGATGACAGCACCATTAAAACCAGCGACTTCAGCCAGGTAAGTGGTGCAGGGGGCCGATGGATGATGGCTCGCCTGAAGATAGGCACCAATAAAATAGGAGTAGGCAGCGCAACTGAAATTACTAACCTGACTTCGCTTTTTCACGTAGGCGTCATCAACGGGGGATCAAGCTCGGGCTGCATGTACGGTTATTTCTCCGATTATGCCAGTGTTATTACAGATTCCATCTACCACTTTTAATTCGATCTACCAGTCATTAACACTATATACTCAACAGAAACAATTGAAAATTCAACTTTAAAACAACAACGCCTATGCAAACAACACTTATTTATCACCCCAAGGAAAATCCGGATCCCATGTTTTACCATTGGCTGCCTTATTAAGTGGCCTGGGTTATCAGGGATTATCAAAACACACACATAAACAACACAACAAATACATATTACAATTATGAGAACTCATATGAAGCACTTTTTACTTTTAGCATTCACCGCGTTTTGTCTATTGGCAGTTATGCCTAAGGCCCAGGCCCAGTTTACTACGCCAGATTCAGTATGTGCCGGCACACAAGACGTAGTCTATGGTGTGCTTAACGCCAACAGCAGCAGCACCTATGCCTGGTTTTTGTCGGATCCCGGTGCCGGTACCATAGACAGTAGCCTGGCTCCTAACGATAGCCTGATCCAGATCGATTGGGGTACTACACCAGGCGTGTATACATTACAGGTAGTAGAGACATCCTCCACGGGCTGTCTGGGAGATACGGTGAGCCTGGACATTACCGTGCGTGCACTGCCTACTATTGCGATCGTGGGCGACTCCGTATGTCAGAATGATATAGCCAGCCTTGCTGTAACGTTAACCGGGCAGGCTCCCTGGTATATTGATTATACCGACGGGACTAATAATTACACGGATACGGCTACTACAAGCAATTACATCATTAACCTTGGTGGGTATACCACAACACAGACAATAACCATTACAGGGGTAACCGATGGCTACGCTTGTGGAGCAGCAGGCACTTTACCATCAACTACTATACTGGTTTATCCTAAGCCCAGCACAGGAGCAATTTTCCATTATTAATACCGCATGCGCCTGAAGCAGCACATATGGTTTTTGCTGCTTTCGCTTAGTACTCTTTTGGGCCGTGCCCAGATATTGGATACCATTTGTGTAGAAGGGGGCCGCCAGTCGAACCTGGCGGTACCCTATACACCAGGTGCCAGTTATGAGTGGAGTATTGGTGGAGGTATTATTATCTCGAAACCGGATAGCAATGATGTTTTGGTAGATTGGAGCACCAATAAAGGGTTGTACCTGGTAAGTGTGGTATCTACTTTTGGAACAGCTTGTTATGGGGATACGAGTAAAGCATACATTTATCTGACCCTGCCCAATTACGCACGCATAGAGGGACCGGAAGAGGTTTGCCGGGGTACCGAAGTAAAGCTTGAGGCTTATGCCGGAAGTGTTTTTGCCTGGCTAGGCGGCAAATCCAGCCAGACAATAAAGTTTGTGGCTGAGCGGGATACCTCTGTTTACCTCGTTGCTTTGAACGGACCTTGCCAAAACGATACTACGGTACATACCATCCGGGTACGTGAATTACCCAACCTCGATTTTGACGGGCCAAGCGATACCGTACCCCTGTGGTCGTTCCAGGATTTTATGCTCTTGAACGAAAATGCCTCGGGCTATGCTTGGTTGGCAGAGGGGCAAGAGGTGTCACAAGATCCACTCTATATCCATCACTTTAACAAACCCGGAGAATTCAATATCGGGGTCGTGGCCAAGTTTGGACAGTGCATTGATACCCTTATCCGTAAGTATTATGTATTCGATGACTTTGCGGTGCATATTCCAAATGCTTTTACTCCGAATGGAGATGGTACAAATGAGCGCTTTCTCTTTAAGGGAGTAGGCATTAAATCGTTTGAAGCACAAGTATATACCCGGTGGGGGCAAAAAATATACAGTTGGAATGAAACGACAGAAGAACCGGGCTGGGACGGTCAAATGGCGGATGGAACGCAAGCTCCCTTAGGTGTTTACTTGTATAAGATCTTTGTCACAGACTATTACGGGGGAGTGCACCCGTATTCCGGTCAGTTCAGTTTGTTGCGCTAAGCACGTACTTTATCCAGAAGGTTGCTTAACTGAAGGGCTTCTTCTTCGGTAAGTTTGTTAAGCACTTTGTCCAGGATATGCTCATCCTGATCCATTTTGTGGAGCAGAGCCAGCCCTTCTTCCGTAATACAAATGTCGACCAGGCGTTTATCATGTGCACAAACGCCTTTGGCCACCAGCTTCTTTTTTACCAGGCGATCCACAATGCGTGAGGTGTCGCTCATCTTATCGAGCATGCGTTCGCGTATTTGTAAAGTGCTCAGTGGGTTAGGATTGCTGCCACGCAGTATGCGCAGTACATTATACTGTTGGGGTGTAAGGTCCTCTTTGGCAAAGCGGTCACGCATCTTTTCTGCCAGAAAACCATTGGTGTACATAATATTGATCAGCGCCTTTTGGCGATTGCTCTTAAACTTACTTTGCTTGATGTCCTCTTCCAGTCCCATAGTGTTGATAATGTGTGCAAAGATAAGGCTGTACCAGAAAGTATTGTTTAAGGCATCATGGGAAGTAAAGCTTCTCCAAAAAACGAATCGTTCCGGCAGGATGGCCGCAAGCTTTCTCAAAGACCCTTGTATTTAGTCCCCTCTATGCTTTTCTTAAGTCCGTTTTGCACAGGTTATACTTGGGAATTTGTATTTTAGAGGCAATCCTTTTGATACACCATGACCGAAGACTTCCTGCACTACCTCTGGAAATTTCAGAATTTCAATAAAAGGGCACTTTTTACCACTGCTGGAGAAAAAGTGGAGCTTGTAAAGCCAGGTTTCCAAAACCATCATGGTGGTCCTGATTTCGTAGATACCCGCATTAGGATCGGCACCCAGCTATGGGCAGGAAACCTGGAGATTCACGTACGCTCTTCGGATTGGAATAAGCACACCCACCAAACGGATGAAGCTTACAACAACGTGGTTTTGCATGTAGTGTACGAGCATGATATAGAAGTGAAAAACGAGGCAAATAAGGTATTGCCCACACTCGCGCTTAAAGGACGGTTTGATGAATACCTCTACTGGAGGTATGAACAACTCATGCAAAGTACAGGAGGCATACCCTGCAAAAACCATATAAGGAGCGTGGAACCTTTAGTAAGGGAAAGTATGCTGGAGCGGGTGCTGGCCGAACGCATTTCAAGGAAGGGGGAGCAATTGCGCAAGCTGTTGGCTTTGAATAAGGGAGACTGGGAGGAAACAGCCTATCAGTGGCTGAGTTACGGGTATGGGTTGAAGATCAATGCTGATCCGATGCTTTGGCTGGCCAGAACCTTACCCCTCCGTATACTATTAAAACAAGCGGGCAATGCACCTCAGGTGGAAGCCTTGCTTTTTGGTACAGCAGGTTTTTTACAAGACGAAGGGGCGGATGAATACTCGAGGACCTTGTTTCGGGAATACCGGTTTTTAAAGCACAAATACCGGTTGAGGTCTCTGGAAAAGAGCCTTTGGAACTACGGCAGATTACGCCCGGTTGCCTTTCCTGAAATGCGTATCGGCTATTGGGCAAGTGTACTCACCCAACGCATCCATCTCTTTCAAAGCCTAATCTCCATAGGGCATCTTCCGGAATTGATGAATTACTTCCGGGTTAAAAGCAACCTTTATTGGAAGGATCACTACCGCTTGGGCAAGCCCAGCAAAGCGCATTACAACATACCTGGAAAAGCGTTTTTGGAAAACCTGGTGATCAATGTAGCCGTACCTTTTTTGTATGTATACGCAGAACAAACACAAGAAGATTTTTACCGCCAACGCGCATTGGACCTGCTGGACCAAATGCCCTCTGAAAACAATAAAGTAACCCGTCTTTTCGAACAATTTGGTACAACGGCTGCTTCTGCTTTTGACTCCCAGGCACTCTTAGAACTCAACACACGGTACTGTGGCCTTAAAAAATGTTTAAATTGCAGCATCGGAAATCACATTCTGAAAAAGCAGGTATGATAAATAAAATCCGCGATTATTGCGAAAGGAGAGGCTTTGAAGTATGCACTCGTTTGGGAGACAGAATGGGCATCCGGCCATCTGTGGTACGCCTTTATTTCATTTATATTTCTTTTCTGGCCTTCGGCTCTCCTGTGTTGATTTACTTCATGATGGCCTTTTGGATCCGCTTGAAGGACTACCTGCAGCGCAACCGGACCTCCGTACTTGATCTGTAGTTTAAATGAGCAGGCGACAACAGTCTCCTATATTGAGGAATGTGTACCTTACCCTGGGTATTCTGGTTGCTATCCTTGGCATAGGGATCAGTGGCTTTATGCTACTCGAAGGGTTCTCCCTTTTGGAAGCTTTTTATATGACGGTGATCACGTTGAGCACCGTAGGCTTTGGTGAAGTACATCCCCTTAG
Source organism: Owenweeksia sp. (assembly GCA_028285465.1). Lineage (GTDB taxonomy): Bacteria > Bacteroidota > Bacteroidia > Flavobacteriales > Schleiferiaceae > JANQPD01. The sequence goes on from JANQPD010000078.1 coordinate 31,648, forward strand.
TGCAGGAGGCAAGCTTTTTACAGCACTGCTTATCATAAGCAGTTTTGGTATTTTCGCTTACGGAATTTCACAAATTACCCGTGCCTTGCTCAGCGGTGAGTTGGGGCGCCATTTAAAAATGTACCGCTTGGAGAAAAACATAGATCAGCTAAACGGGCATGTTATCATTTGTGGCTTTGGCCGGAACGGCCGGAGAGCAGCTAAAAAGCTCGAAGCGTACAACAAGAGCTTTGTAGTAATTGAAAGCGACCCTGAAACCATAGATAAGTATGTGTTGCCGGCACAAATCCCTTATATCGCAGGAGATGCAACCAATGATGAAGTGCTTGGGCAAGCCGGCATAGACAAAGCACAAAGCCTGATTACTACATTGAGTAAAGATGCCGACAATCTGTACACCGTTATTTCCGCACATGCGCTGAACCCAGCGCTTCGTATTATCAGCCGGGCCTCTAACAGCAGCGCGGAACAAAAGCTCAGAACTGTGGGAGCAAACGCGGTAGTAATGCCCGAAGGAGTAGGAGGGGCACACATGGCCACGCTTACGGTATCGCCCAATATTGTAGAATTTTTGGATCACCTCTCCGTAGAGGGGGGCAGTGCCATCAACCTCGAAGAAGTAGACGTAAGTAAGATCAGCAAAAGCAGGCAAAGCGGCCTATTGAAAGACCTTAAATTGCGCGGCCGTACCGGGTGTAGCATTATAGGCTTAAAAACCAAAGAGGGAGAGTATATCATTAACCCGGGAAGTGATCAGGAAATCAGCAAGGATGCTAAGCTTTTTGTATTGGGAAAGCCCGATGAAATCCAAAAACTGTATAATCTGTTAAGCGAATGAATAGGAAAGAAGCGATGCTTTTGGGCGTATGCCTTTGGCTATCTGAGCGGTTTAGTCTTGACCTGCTTGGCATTCGACTCGTATTTATCATTGCCACCCTCATAGGTTTTGGTAGTCCTATTTTAATTTACCTGGTCCTGGCACTTGTAAAACCAAAATACTCATGAAAATACTTGTAACAGGCTCTAACGGCCTGTTAGGTCAAAAACTGGTTCACAGGCTTAGCGCGGATGAAGAAATAAACCTTATAGCGACTTCACGCGGAACAAACCGCCTGGCGCATCAGAAAAACTACAGTTACTACAGTCTTGACATCACGGAGCGGCATG
>JANQPD010000083.1 GCA_028285465.1 Owenweeksia sp.
GGAGGCCGAAGAAACGGTGGTTCATATCGGGCAATACCGCTTTGACATGGAAATGCGCAGGCTGCATTTTGGGAACAAGGAAATAAAACTATCTCCCAAAGAGAACGCATTGCTGAAGTTGTTGGTAGCAAACAAAAATCAACTGGTAAGCCGCTCGGAGGCGCTCAAAAAAATCTGGAAAGACGATAATTACTTCACGGGCCGCAGCATGGATGTGTATGTAGCCAAGTTGCGCAAGCACTTCAAAGAGGATGAAAACCTTGCTATTGTGAACGTACACAGCGAAGGGTTTCGCCTGGTAGACCGGGGGTAAACAACAGCTATTTCAGAATTTCCCAGGTATGATCCGCCAGTAAAGTAACGCTGGTTACAAAGGTTTTAAAAGCCTTGCTATTTCCCCATTCATCAGGCCCGATCATGGAGAGCACGTACTCTTCCTTGTTGTTTTCATATAAGTGATAAGTATGTCCAATTTCAGGCTTAAAGCCCATCCTGGCGCTATAGATGATCTCAGAGATCTGCCTTCGCTCACTTATTTCCTTGGCCTGTTCAGCCAAAAGATCAATTTGCTTTTTGATCTGCGCCAACTGCAGCTCGGTTTGTTGTTGCATGGCCGTTAATGCCTTGCTGCGTATAAGCCCTTGTTTAGTGGGCTTTACAACCGCTCCACCTACCGTATGTGCATAGGGGAGTGTGCCGGGATTTTCGGTAATTTTATCCTTATCAATCGGATTGATGAATTCTTTTTTTGTGGAGGCCATGTGTACTAATTAAATCACAATTTGACCCTCCTCTGCTTTTCCGTATACATCGCTATGCCCTTTAATATGGCGGATCGCAGACAATAATGCGAGAAGGGCATCGAAATGATGCCAGGTGCTGACCTGGTCAAAATCTACCTGGTGATTTTCTTCCAGGTGCTTGGCCAATGTTTTCTTACAATCCTTTAATGCCAGGCTGCTCCCCTTATAGCCGCAAGCTTTTAGTTTGAGCTGCAACGCCATGACCTTAGGATAGGTTTCCATTACTGCACAACCAAGTGCATTGAGTTTGTCTTTTAATTCCATCGCGCGGGCTACCATGCCCCCTAAAAACATTGGGCTCATCGCCCGTAGTTCCCGGTCGGCCAGGCGGAAATGATAATTGCTACACCCTTCTACCTTTGTGTAGATACCGGGCAGGGAGATAGGAGAATCGATAAAAATGAGCTCAGGTTTAAAATGCTCAGCCGCATTATAAATGAATTGATCTGCATCTACATTTTTATCTACTTGCATGAAGTTGATCTGCTCATGATCAAGTATGGCGATTACGGTATTTCCCGTAAACTTACTTCCATAGTCAATGCCAAAAATCACTTTCATAAAATCCTTTTCACAACTTAGCTTAGCGTGCCAAAGTGTTTTTCAATACTTTTTTTTCGGTGGGCAAAAATATCTTCCAGCTTAGTTCTCACAAATAAAGCGTGGGCTGTTTTGCCTAAGAAACCCAATGGTAGCGCATAATGTACTATATCAGATAACTCAGTACCCCCCTCGATGGTTCTAAAAAAATGCTGGTGGTGCCAAATGCGGTAAGGGCCACTAAGCTGATGGTCCACAAAGTAATCGCCTTCTTGTATTTTGGTGATCTCCGTAGCCCACTGTAATGTAATGCCCAATAGGGGGCGTACCGTATAATTGATTACCAAACCTTCGTACATATGGTTGGGCAGGGGCTCAGCAAAACGAAAACCAATGTCGGAAGGTGTAACTTTTTCCAGGTTAGCCGGATTGGAAAAAAAAGCCCAGGCTACTTCTTTTTTAACCGGTATTCTTTGCAACTGCTTAATGGAGTACATCTATACGTTTCATCAATTTGTTTCCTCCAACACGTATTTTTCTTACAATGTTTTATCCCATATAAAAATTGAATAGAAAAGAATGGACTTACCTTAAAAAGCAATAATGCAGGGCGGGCATTCCGCTTACTCTTTCTTTAAACGATCTTTTCCTTCAATACACGATATTTACCCTTCAATTTTGTATTATGCGCAGTCTATTGTCCTTGTTATGGGTCTTGCCTTTTTGGGGAACCGCCCAGCCCTTTTTGGAAAACAAAACCTATACTTATGAGGAGCTTTTGTCTCAGTATAAAAAATTGGATAGCCAAAATGAGCAGGCTACTTTGTTTGAAATGGGACCAACCGATTCCGGAAGGAAGCTTCATCTCTTAGTGCTCTCGAACGAAGGAGTATCGAGCCTGGAGGAGGTAAAAACGCAGGCGGGAACTAAAGCAGTTTTGCTGATCAACAATGGCATCCATCCCGGTGAAAGCTGTGGTATAGACGCTAGTTTGAAATTTGCAAAGGACCTTTTGGCAGAGAAGGCTTTACCTTCTAATGTACTGATTGCTATAGTGCCGGTATACAACATCGGAGGGATGCTCAACCGGAATGCGCACAGCCGGGCAAATCAATTGGGTCCCGAAGAACATGGGTTTAGAGGAAATGCACGTAATCTTGACCTCAATCGCGACTTTATAAAAGCTGATGCCCTCAATACCTTTAGCTTTTACAGCATTTTTCACTTGCTGAAACCACATGTTTTCATCGATACACATACCAGCAACGGGGCAGATTATCAGTACACCATAACCCTTATTACCCCCCAGAAGGATAAGCTAAACCCGGTTTTGTCAGCTTATTTGGCCGAAGACATGGAACCCGCTCTTTATAAGGACATGTCTGCCCGGGGGTGGGAAATGTCTCCCTATGTGAATGTATTCGGGACCACTCCCGACAAGGGGATGAGTGCTTTTTTAGAGACACCTCGTTATGCGAGCGGCTACGCGGCTTTGTTTAATACCCTGGGCTTTATAACGGAAACACATATGTTAAAGCCTTATGCCGACCGGGTGCTTTCTACCTATACTTTTTTACGTACGCTTACAGCCTATGTCTCCCGCGAAAGTGAGCAGCTAAAAGCATTGAAAAAACGTGCTACGGCATATGATCAGAACCAGGCACAGCTGGCCGTAGATTGGAAGTTAGACAGCAGCCGGGTGCAGACCTTGCCTTTTAAAGGCTATGCTTACACTTATGAGGAAAGCGCCTTACACAACCAAAAACGGTTGAAGTACCTGCAGGACCGGCCTCAAACCTATGAAGTAGACTATTACGAGCACTATATGGCAACCGAGGTGGCGTCTGTTCCCGAGTTCTATGTAGTACCCCAGGCGTATAAGGAGATTCCCTTGCGCCTACAGTACAACGATGTACAGATGCGCCCGCTTTTGAGAGATACCCTTATGGAGGTAGAAAGCTGGTATCTGACCGACTTTAGCTTTGCCCGGGCACCTTATGAAGGACACATCCCTTTACAGCAACTGACTGCGGAAAAGCGCATACAAAAACGTAAGTTTTATAAGGGAGACTGGCTGGTGTATACCAACCAGCCCGGCCGGAGATTTATCGTGAATACTTTGCATCCTACGGCTGTGGATGCATATCTCCGGTGGAATTTTTTTGATGCCATTTTCCAACAAAAAGAATGGTTCAGTGCCTACGTGTTTGAAGATACAGCCGCGGAGCTTTTAGAAAATGACCCTTCCCTGAAAGCGAAGTATGAGGCGTGGTTGGCAGGCCACCCAAATGCCGGTGCTTTCAGAAGCCTGTACTT
>JANQPD010000091.1 GCA_028285465.1 Owenweeksia sp.
GAGTAATGGAGCCACTACTGCCAGCATTACAAACCTTACTGCCGGTACCTATTCCGTTACCATAACAGATGCCAACGGATGTACCGACTCCGCCAGCACTACCATCACTGAACCTACTCTGCTAAGTGCCTCTTCGGTTAAGACAGACGTAGTCTGCAATGGAGAAAGTGACGGATCAATTGATCTCACTTCATTTGGAGGAACAGCCGGGTATACCTATAGCTGGAGCAATGGAGCCACTACAGAAGACCTAAATGGTATATCTATCGGTACGTATACGGTAACAGTAACCGATGCCAATGGATGTACGGCTACCAACAGCCAAACGATGAGTGAACCTTCTAAACTAATAGGAGGATCGGTGAATTAAGAATGTGAAATACAAGATGGAAAGGAGAAGAGTACTCTACAAAGCAATTAATATGTTAACTCACTAAAAGAAGTGGTTTAAAAAAGACCATAAATCAAACAATGAAAAAAGAAAACACCAAAATCGTATTATTGTGTATTCAGTCCTGTGTGCTCAATTACAAGCGATTATTTCACCCTGTTTTATATTCTGCTGTCATTGTTATAGTAGGTGCTTCGAGCATTATGAAAGTTGCAGCAGGCACTCATGACAAAAGCCTGGCTGATCGCGAAAAACCTATGCTTTTGAGCTCCCGGATGGTTGTTCCCCTCCCTTCCGTTGCAGTTTCATTACCTCAACAAGTGAACTTTGACGGTTTTACTGGCTCTAACCTGAACACAGTTTTCCCCAATTGGCAAGAAGCAACAGGAGCAAGCAGCCCTTCCGGAACGACTTCAAACTGGACCGACCAAACGGGTTTAGGTACTTCCGGAAATACAACCGCCCGGATCAACTTATATTCTGACTTTAATGAGCAATGGATAGTAGGTCCCGTCATAAACCCTTCCGCTTCGGATGAATTGAGCTATAAAGTAGCGGTGACGAACTGGAATTCGATTACCAGCGGGGATGTTATGGGTGCGGATGATATGTTGCGTGTCATGATCTCTACTGATAACGGAAGTTCCTGGAGTGCCGTGGATACCGTAGATGCCTCTGATAATTTAACGATAACCTTAACGGAAAGAAAAGTTGATCTTTCTCCTTATGCAGGTCAGGACATAATTATTGCTTTCCTGGCTACAGATGGCCCCATAGATAATTCAGAGGATTATGACCTTCACCTGGACGACATTTTCATAGGACAAGCAACCACAACAAGCAGTTTAGTTACCCAGGATATTTGTTATGCCGATATTCCTCCCGCTTTCAATAACCTGGATTCGATCTCCGGAGGGACCGGCCCGTTTACCTATTTGTGGCAAACTTCTACTGATACAGTAAGCTGGTCAGCTGCTGCAGGAGATAATGACTCCATTTCCTACGTGCCTACGATGGCCTTGTTTGACACTACCTATTTCCGTAGGGTAGTGATCGATCAATCATGTGGAGATTCAGCTTTTAGCAATATCATAAAAGTTCAGGTACCCGATTCCTTGTCGTTGGATACCACTATCTCAAACGTAAGCTGTAATAGTTTAAGTAACGGATCGATAGATATGACCGTTTCCGGAGGAGCTTCTCCATATAGCTATTTGTGGAGTACCGGGGCCACCACCGAAGACCTAACAGCATTAACGGCAGGTACGTATACCGTAACTGTAACCGATGACTTTAGCTGTACGGTAGTAAATAGTTATACCATCACCGAACCGGCCACCTTAATGGCTGCTGGAGCGGTAGACAGCAACGTAAGCTGCAACAGCTTTAGCGATGGGGGCGCTACCGCCAGTGCTGCAGGAGGTACTATGCCCTACACCTACACATGGAGCAACAGCGCCACAAACGCCAGCATTACAGGTGTGGTAGCGGGAACTTATAGTGTTACCATCACAGATGCCAACGGCTGTACCGACAGTGCAAGCGTAACCATTACAGAACCGGCTACCTTAGTGGCCGCTACCGTGGTAGACAGCAACGTAAGCTGCAACGGGTTTAGCGATGGAGGCGCTACCGCTTCTGCCACAGGAGGTACCATGCCCTACACTTATGCATGGAGCAACAGCGCCACTACGGCCAGCATTACAAGCGTGGTAGCAGGAACTTATACCGTAACCATAACGGATAACAATGGGTGTACGGCTACCAGCAGCACCGCAGTTACCGAGCCCGCCACGCTAATGGCCGCTACCGTGGTAGACAGTAACGTAAGCTGCAATGGGTTTAGCGATGGGGGCGCTACCGCTTCTGCCACAGGGGGTACCATGCCCTACACTTATGCATGGAGCAACAGCGCCACTACGGCCAGCATTACAAGCGTGGTAGCAGGAACTTATACGGTAACCATTACTGACAACAATGGGTGTACGGCTACCAGTAGTACTACAGTTACCGAGCCCGCCATGCTGATGGCTGCCACAGTAGTAGACAGCAATGCAAGCTGCAACGGGTTTAGCGATGGGGGTGCTACCGCTTCTGCTACAGGAGGTACCATGCCCTACACTTATGCATGGAGCAACAGCGCCACTACGGCCAGCATTACAAGTGTGGTGGCAGGAACTTATACCGTAACCATTACTGACAACAATGGGTGTACGGCTACCAGCAGTACTGCGGTTACTGAACCTGCGGTGTTGATGATTTCAGGGACCCCCACCCCTGCTTCCTGCACCGGGGGTAGTGACGGCATGATCACCACCACCCCATCAGGTGGCACTATGGCATATACCTACCTCTGGAGCAACGGAAGTACTACAAAAGACCTGACCAACATAAGTGCCGGAACTTATACGGTAACGATAACGGATGCCAACGGATGTACAACCACCAATAGCCAAACTGTGAATGAACCCGCCGGGCTTACCGGGGGTAGCGTGGGCAAAAAATAAACTTGACTTATGAATAGACTAACTACATATCAAAAGCAGATGAAAAGTATTTCATTAAAGTGGATGGCTTTTTCCTTACTCTTTATGTACTCGACAGGCAGTATTGGACAACAGAGTAAGTTGTTTTCTAAAAGCACTCCTAACGAAGTTAAGGATAAGCGAACACCTACTTCCAAGACATATGACCTTGGCGATGGTAAGCGAATGACTCGTGTGTACGATGGTCGGGTGCATTACCAAAGCGGACAAGACGGATGGCAAGACATCAACACAACGGTAGTTCCTTCTGCAAGTACTACCTATGCTTTTGAAAATATTACCAATGGAGTTAAGAGCTACTTTCCAGCGATACTATCAGAAGAGGAAGGCGTGAAAGTAGTGAATGATGCAGGCCACTACGTTATGGGAAGCGTATTTTCTTTTAGCCTTGAAGATGACGTAAATGCCACACAGGTACCCTACCGGGTAAATATTGACTTGCACGGTATAGCCGCATCCAAAACAGCACCCAACAAAGTGATTTATAACGGGGGACACGAATTGGGTTATCTCGAATACGAAGTTGGCTATAACAGCTTGAAGCAGCAATTCATACTGGAAAAATTACCCGAAAGCTTCAAAACGTCCGGTAAGAAATATTTATCGATGCACGAAACAGTAGAGCTACCGGAAGGCTGGATAATAGAAGCGAATGGTAAAGAGGTGATCGAAACTGCCGCCACGCGGGGCCAGTTGGTAGTGAAAAACAAAAAAAGAGAATTTGCCTTCAGTATTCCCTTACCGGAAGTATATGAACAAGCTGACCGGGGTGAGATACTTTACCCGGACGGAAATATGGAACAGAGCTTTCTGGTACAGCGCTTAAAGGACAATCGCTATTCCCTGAAAATTTCCGTTCCGATGAACTGGCTAATGGCACCCGGCCGTGTTTTTCCTATAGTGATCGACCCCAGTTCTAACCACGCCGGTAACTGGGGAGGATGGCTGGATGATGCAGTAGGCATTGTAGAGGGCAATCCCACCACTTTTGTTTTTGCAGGAGCATTGAGTGGAACCGATCATATAGGCTGGACCAGGTTTGATGTTTCGTCAATCGATGACGGAGCTACAGTAGATTCGGTAATACTCGAATTAGCATGTAATAATACAGGAGCGAACACTCCTGTAAATATCAAAGTAAATGACGTAACCGGGACATACGGACCCTACACCTCCCATAGCCCAACTGCTTTTTCCGATTTAAACGATGGTACGTATACCAGTGTTTCCATAACCGGAGCGGGCACTTATAGCAACATATACCTGGGCGCACAGGCTTCCTCAGACCTGGAGAGCAGGCTTAGCAGTGATGAGTTCCAGGTTGCCCTTGATGCAGATAATGATCCTGCCTGGAAGCGCTTTACCTCCAACCTCAACAACATCACAGTTGTGTATAATGTAGTTCCAACAGTAAATATCTGCTATGGAGACGTAGCCGGTACTTTCGACAATATCGACTCCATTACCGGTGGGGTGGGCCCTTTCACCTACCAATGGCAGGTTTCCGCAGATATGGGTACCAGCTGGATGGCTGCCCCCGGGAACAATGACTCCATTGCGTATGAAGCCCTTACCAACCTCTTTGATACTACTTTTTACCGGAGAAGGGTAATCGACCAATCCTGCGGGGATTCTGCCTTTAGTAATGTTATTGAAGTACATGTACCGGATTCCCTGCAATTGGATACAACGGTATCCAACATAAGCTGCAACGGCTTTGGCGATGGTAGTGTAGACCTCAGTGTGCTAGGCGGAGCTTCTCCCTTTACTTTCCTCTGGAGCAACGGGGCCACTACTGAGGACGTGAGCAACCTGTCTGCCGGTACCTATACGGTAACGGTAACCGATGACTTTAGTTGCACCGTGGTGAACAGTTATACGATCACCGAACCGGCCACTTTAGTAGCCGCTGCAGCGGCAGACAGCAATGTGAGTTGCAACAGCTTCTCTGACGGGGGCGCAACCGCTTCTGCTACCGGCGGCACCATGCCTTTTAATTTCCTATGGAGCACCGGGGCTACCACAGCCAGTATTACGAATTTAGCAGCCGGTACGTATACCGTAACCATCACCGATGGAAATGGCTGTTCTGCTACAAACAGCACCACGATTACCGAACCCACTTTACTTAGCTCAACTGCCGTAGTAGACAGCAACGAAAGCTGTGCCGGGCAGGCCAATGGTGGCATTACGGCTTCGGCCACAGGAGGCACCCTCCCCTATGCTTTCAACTGGAGCACCGGGGCTACCACCGCTTCTATAACCGGTTTGGCCGCAGGCACCTATACGGTAACGATCACCGATGGGAATAACTGTCAAGTCATCGATAGCGCCACGGTGATCCTGCAAGACATCATAGCGCCTACTATCGTATTGAAAAACATTACGGTGTACCTGGACGCTACCGGCAACGCCAGCATTGCAGCCGCCGATGTAGACAGCGCCAGCACCGATGCCTGTGGCATTGCTTCGCGCAGCGTTACACCTAGCAACTTTAGCTGTGCTGATATTGGTGCCAATACGGTAACCTTTACCGCTATAGACATTAGCAGCAACAGCGACAGCGGTACCGCTACGGTAACCATTGTAGATACCGTTTCCCCTGCCGTAACTACACAAGATATAACGGTGTACCTCGATGCCAATGGGCAAGCCAGTATTACCACCGGAGATATCGACAATGGAAGCAGCGATGCCTGTGGCATTCAAAGTATGTCCTTAGATACAACCTCTTTCGATTGCGATGACCTGGGAGCCAATACCGTTACCCTTACCGTTACCGATGTAAATAGCAACAGCAATTCAAACACTGCTACGGTAACGGTACGCGATACGATCACTCCGATGGCAGCGGCTCAGAACCTCACTGTATACCTGGATGCCAGCGGGCAGGCCAGTATTACCGGAGCTATGGCCAACAACGGCTCTTCCGACAACTGCCAAAGCAGCCTGGTGTATACTCTTTCGCAAAGTGTATTTGGCTGCGGGGACGAAGGTTTGAACATAGAAACTCTTACTGCCACAGATGCCGATGGCAACAGTTCTACTACCACCTTCCTGGTAGAAGTACAGGATACCATCAGTCCCACGCTCATCACCAAAACCATTACCATACAACTTGGAGCAACCGGTCTGGCCAGTATTTCTCCTTCACAGCTCGACAGTGCCAGCTTTGACAACTGTGCCAACCAACTGTTCTACAGCGCTACCAAAACCAGCTTCAACTGCAGCAACCTGGGGGCAAACCAGGTGGGCATTACCATTACAGATGGCGAAGGCAACAGCACTAGTGGCTTTGCCACGGTGATCGTGGAAGACAACATAAACCCGGTAGCCCAAAGCCAGAATGTTACCGTACAACTTGACGCCAGCGGAAACGCCAGCATCACGGCCGCTATGGTAAACAACGGTTCTACCGACAACTGTGCTATTGACAGCATATGGGTAAGCCATACAAGCTTTGACTGCAACAACCTGGGGCAAAACAGCGTGACGCTTAGTGTAATGGACCCCAGCGGGAACGTAAACAGCACCAATGCCATTGTAACGGTAGAAGACAACATAAACCCGGTTGTGGTGACACAAAACATCACTGTGCAACTCGATGCCTCCGGGGCAGCGACCATCACTACTGCAGATATCGACAACGGAAGTGCGGACAACTGCGCCATCAGCTCCCTGAGCCTGGATGTGAGCAGCTTTGGCTGTGCCGATGTAGGTGCCAATACCGTAACACTCACGGCAACAGATGCCGGTGGAAACAGCGCGTCCAACACCGCTACGGTGACCGTAGAAGACAATATCAACCCTACCGTTGCCACACAAAATATCACCGTGCAACTTGATGCCACCGGGGCAGCGACCATTACTACTTCAGATATCGACAACGGAAGTACCGACAACTGCGCCATCAGTGCCCTGAGCCTGGATGTAACCAGCTTTAGTTGTACGGATATAGGCACCAATACCGTGACCCTAACGGCTACCGATGTAAACGGGAACAGCGCGTCCAACACCGCTACGGTTACTGTGGAAGACAATGTGAATCCTACTGTTGTTACACAGAACATCACCCTACAGCTCGATGCCTCCGGGGCGGCGACCATCACTACCGCAGATATCGACAACGGAAGTACCGACAACTGCGCCATCAGCGCCCTGAGCCTGGATGCAAGCAGCTTTAGCTGTGCCGATGTAGGCACCAATACCGTGACCCTTACCGTTACTGATGTAAACGGCAACAGTGCTTCAGGCACCGCTACGGTGACTGTGGAAGACAATGTGAATCCTACTGTTGTTACACAGAACATCACCGTACAGCTCGATGCCAATGGAACAGCCAGTATTGTCGCTGCCGATATCGACAACGGAAGTGCGGACAACTGCGCCATCAGCTCCTTAAGCCTGGATGTAAACAGCTTTAGCTGTGCCGATGTAGGCGCCAATACTGTAACCCTTACCGTGACCGATGTAAACGGAAACAGTGCCTCTAATACCGCTACGGTGACTGTGGAAGACAATGTCAACCCTACCGTTGCTACACAAAACATCACCGTACAACTTGATGCCACCGGGGCAGCGATCATTACTACTTCGGATATCGACAACGGAAGCGCGGACAACTGCGCCATCAGCTCCTTAAGCCTGGACGTAAGCAGCTTTAGTTGTGCCGATATAGGCGCCAATACCGTGACCCTAACGGCTACCGATGTAAACGGGAATAGCGCTTCAGGCACCGCCACGGTGACCGTTGCCGATGGACTGGCTCCCGTGGTGCAGGTGCAGAACATTACCGTTTACCTGGACGCAAACGGCACGCATACCGTATTGCCCGCAGATGTAGACAACGGCACGACCGACAACTGTGGTACCATAAGTAACACTTCCCTGGACATCAGCAATTTTGATTGTGCCGATCTGGGGCAAAACCTGATAACCTTTACCGCTGTAGACGCCAATGGGAACAGTGCTTCGGCAACCGCTTTTGTTACCGTGCTGGATACCATCTCGCCCAGCATAAACAACCTCCCAGCCACCATCACAGCCTATGCTACCCCTAACCAATGTGCTACTACCGTACAGTGGCCTACCATTACAGCGGGAGACAACTGCAACAATGCCTTTATAAACACCAGCCAGGTTAACGGAGGGCTTTTCCCTAAAGGCACAACCACCGTGATCGTGAATGCCTTTGATGGCAGTGGCAATAGCGTAAGCGGTTCTTTTGACGTGGTGGTTCTTGATACTGTATCGCCTGTCATCACCGGTTTGCCGGTAAACTTTACCATAGTACCCAACCCCAACGGTTGCGATGCTACGGTAAGCTGGGCAGCCCCCAGTGCTTTTGACAACTGTGGAGTAGCCAGCTTCACCAGCAACATTGCTTCGGGAAGTACCTTCCCCGTAGGTACCACTACCGTTACCTACACCGCTACCGATGCCGATGGAAACGCTTCCAGCGCCAGCTTCAACGTTACCGTTACCGATGTCATTGCTCCTACCATAACCGGGGTACCGGCAAACATTACGCAAGATGCTGATCCCGGAAGTTGTGCCGCCAACGTCACCTTTACTGCTCCGGTAGCGGGAGACAATTGTACGGGCGCTACCCTGGCAGCATCCCACATCAGTGGCAGCAGCTTCCCGGTAGGCACTACTACCGTTAGCTTTACCGCTACCGATGCCGCTGGAAATACAAGCAATGCAAGCTTTACCATTACCGTAACAGACGGCGAAAAACCGGTGGTTACCAGTGTGCCGCCAAGCGATACCGTTGGCATATGCGGGGCCACTTATGTATACCCCCTGCCTACCGCTACAGACAATTGCGGACCGGTTACCGTTACACAGCTTTCCGGCTTGCCCAGCGGAAACATCTTCCCCGCGGGTATTACCCAGAATGTGTTCAGGATCAGCGATGCGGCCGGAAACGACACCATTGTAGATTTTACCGTGGTGATCGTCCCCCAAGGGCAGCCTCAACTGCCTGCCGTGATCGAAATATGTGCCAACGCACCTGGCTTCGACATTACCCTGGGTCAGGACATCACCTGGACAGGAAACGGGGTAACCAACAACGGTACTGCCTTTGAACCCGCACAAGCGGGTGTGGGTCGCCATATTTTAAGCTATACTTTTAATGATGATTACGGATGTACGGTAACCGGCAGCATCAGCATTACCGTATTGCCGGTACCTTCTACACCGGTCATCATACAGCTTGCTTCCACTACCATCGGTACACAGGGCGCTTACGCTACCTACCAGTGGTTCCGCAATGGGGTGGCCATAGCAGGTGCTACCGATCCTACCTACACCTATACCGAAGGAGGAAATTACCAGGTAACCGTGGGCAATACCAGCGGATGCCAGGTATACGGACCCGGGTACATTGTGGGTGAAGGCGGTACAGGAATAGGTATCGAGGAAAGGCCGCTGGCTGACCTTAAACTATACCCCAACCCTACCTCAGGCGCTATCACCATTGACCTGGGTATGGAGCAGGAACGCACTTTGGATATTGTATTGTTCAGCCTGGATGGAAGAAAAGTAATGGAAAAACACGGCCGAAGTGACCTCAGCGGCAAAATGAGACTCGACCTGAACAAACTCCCTAAAGCCGCTTACTTCTTACAGGTAAAGGGTAGTGAAGCATCCGTGGTGCGCAAAATCATACTTTACTAATCACCCAAGCAATCCAAAAGACTATGAAAAAAACCATCCATACATTTATTGCGGCAGCCCTCTTTTCGGTAGTGGCACAAGCGCAAGACGGAAGAGATACCACATTAAAAACGTTTAGCATAGGCCTTAGGGCCGTACACCTGTACGACCTGCCCGCCTATCGTTTTGACGATGCTATGAGCCGGGACATGCGTGGGCTTAACGGGGATAAAACTTCTTTTGACCTGGGGGTTGATCTTTATCTCGAAAAACAATTTACGCCACTGTTTGGTGCCCAGCTCGGCTTTCGGTACGCTACACTCACCGGGGCCAATGAAACGGAGTATTACACCAATACGTTCTACCAAGGGCAACTTGACCTTTTATTCATTCTCAGTAACCTCGATGCTTTCCATACCAACAGCCGCTGGAATTTTTATACCAAGGCAGGGATAGGCAACGGAAGTTTTACCTCCGAGCAATTTTTGATCGAGGACGATGCACAGGATGACCGGGTGGAAGACAACTTCTGGGAAACACATGCAGGAGCGGGCATACAGTACGAATTAAACAACAGCCTGCGCCTGGAACTGGAAATGCTGTATAATGTAGCGCTTACCGATGGCTTTGATGGTTTTGACAACGCCACGGGCAGCGACAATTATTTAACCACTGCGCTGGGTATTGCCTATACATTCGGCAAAAAAGAGAAAAAACCCATGTATGCCGTAAATTACTTTGGAGGAGAATACCTGGACATGGGCAGCGATGCCTCAACCCCTGACGCTCCTTCAACACCTGTAACCGAAGAGGCCGCCGCAGAACAGCCCGATGAGTTAGGCGAAATGCGCACGGAAATAGCCAGTATGGAAAACCAGCTGGAAGAGCAGAAGCGCATGTTGTCTGCCGTAAACCGCAAACTCGAAAAGCAGGAAGAGGAAATTAACCAGATCAAAAACAGCCGAAACGCTGCAATGGGTACTGGGGTGTACTTTGCTTTTGATTCCAGTTACCTGAGTAATACAGCCAAAAAACAACTGGCAGATGCATTGGGTGGTATGGAAAACAAATCAGACGTTAAACTGGAGCTGACCGCTTATGCCGATAAGGTGGGAAGCGATGCTTATAACAAAGATCTGAAACAGCGCAGGGCAGAAAGTGTACAAGCTTTCCTGACCAAGCTTGGCTACAATGCCGCAAATATATCTGTGCAAATGGGAGAGCGCTCAGACTTTGGTTCGGAAGACCAGTTCCTGAACCGTAAAGTAGTAGTAACCCCCTTGTAAGCGTTAAATTTTATTATAAGGAAGAGCCGTCAACATAAGTTGATGGCTCTTTTGTTTCGTACCAGACCCCGCCCTATTTTTACGGTAACGTGAGGGAACCCACATCCATTTTTCTAAAAGCGCTTCTTTTTGTCATTGGCTTTTCGCTGTATGCTAAAACCGTTTACTATGCGTATACCCTTGACGACAAGTTGTACATCACGCAAAATGCTTTCGTAAAAAAGGGCCTTAAGGGCTTACCGGATGTCTGGACCAAAGATCTTATGGAAGGGTATGAAGCTTCTACTTCTCCCGGCTTACTCACCGGAGGCAGGTACCGCCCCTTTGCACTTACGCTCCATATTATAGAGCAGGAGTTGCATGGCAACGACCCTTTTTGGTGTCACCTCTTCAATGCCTTCCTCAATGGGTTGCTGGGCATAGTCGCTTTCCTGTTTTTTAAGCAGCTCTTCGGCTTCTCCGTTTCACCTGCACTAGGCAAATGGGCTGCTCTGGCCGGGGCGCTCTTTTACATGCTCCACCCTCTCCATGTAGAAGCCATAGCCAATATCCGTAACCGCGATGAGTTGCTTTCAAGCCTCTTAGGTATGGGAAGCGTATTCCTGTTTACCCGGTATGTCCTCCATCAAAAGCTTCCCTTTCTTTTGTCCGGCTCTTTTATCCTGCTTATGGCCTTATTTACAAAAGAGTCTGCCATTAACTTCGTACCCGTGCTCCTGCTTTTCCTGCTTATCTTTTCCAGTCCCATGCAGTTAAGCAGAAAGTTTGCTTTACGCATTGCGCTTAGTGTGTCACTCGTTATGGCATTCGCTTTTTCTCTGCGGCATTTGGCTACCCACTCCCCTTCAGCGGAAGAAACGGTACCCGAGCTGCTGAACCAGGTCTACCTGAATGCCGATACAGAACAGCATATTTCAGGCATTTTATACGTATACGGACTTGGCCTTAAACTGCTTTTCCTGCCTTACCCGCTTACACATGACTATTATCCCTACCATCCGTTCAGGACCTTTGCCGAACTTGAGCGGGGAATAACCCCTTACCCCGGCTTTACCGAATGGCCCGTGCTCCTTTCAGCAGGGGCACTGCTTCTGCTGCTGTTTCTCCTTTTCTTTTCCTTTTTCAGGCGGCATTTGCATTTTAAATACCGCCTGATCGCTTTTTGCATCAGCGTTTTCTTTGGCACCACTTTGCTTTATGCCAATATATTCTTTGAGATCGGCTCGTTTTTCAATGAACGCTTTCTCTTTGTAGCCAGCCTGTCCCCAGCCTTGCTTTTCGGCTATGCCGTAGGATCACTCAGGCAACGGAAGAAACTGCCCGCTTATATCTTATTACTCCTCTTTTCTATCGCTTTTGCTGTTGTAAGTGCTATGCGGATCAGCGACTGGAAAGATGACAACCACCTGGTGTTGGCCGATGCCCGCGTGTCTACGGGAAGTGCCCGTGCCAACCTCATAGCGGCAGAAGCCTCCCTGCGATTGGGGCAACGCAACGACAGGGCAGACCTGCATCTTTTACAAGCTCCTTTCAACACCTTCACCGAACAGGGTGTTTTCTATGCTGAAAGAGCACTGAAGATCTACCCCACCTACCTGGCTCCCCTTGATATATTGGGCAACCTCTATTTTGAGCAGGGAAAAGCAGCGCAAAGCTTTGCCTTGTTTAGCCGTTATTACCGTCAAAATCCCATCCCCAGGATATGGGGCAATTTGCTGTATGTAGCGGAAAGTGAATTGGAGAAAGGAAGGACAAACGAAGCAGGAGGTTTTTACCTGGCTTTAAGCAACATAGCCAACAATCCCAACCAAAGAGCGGAGGCCTATGCACGCCTGGGCAAACTCAAGGGGCAGCAGTTGAATCAATTGGATAGCAGTATTTTTTATTTGAACAAGGCAGTATCCCTTAACCCTGCACGGGCCAGCTACCGGGAAGACCTGGGTACTGCCTATGCCATTTCCGGAAAGGCGAGCGAAGCAAAACAAGCACTTAAAAAAGCCTATGCGATTGGTGCTGCAAATAAGAACCTCCTGCAAAACCTCAGCCTGTTGTACCGGCAATTGGGAGTACCGGACTCGGCTCTTTACTTCCAAAACCTGGCGACTGAAAAGGATCGTTAAAAAAATGCCTGACAACTCTTGGAATACCAATACTTTGCCTACATTTGCAGCCCTCAAAAAATTAATTAACCGGGTCGGGGACCCTTATAAAACAATTAATACATGGCAACTAAAATCAGATTGCAACGCCACGGTAAAAAAGGAAAACCCTTTTACCACATTGTAGTAGCCGATAGCCGCGCAAAGCGCGACGGACGTAACATTGAACGCCTGGGTAGCTACAATCCCAATACCAACCCTGCGACTATCGAAATGAATTTTGATCGTGCTCTATACTGGGTACAAAGCGGGGCACAACCTACGGACACCTGTCGTGCCATGCTTTCCTACAAAGGCGTGCTTATGAAAAAACACCTTTTAGACGGTGTGAAAAAAGGAGCTTTTGACGAAGCAGAGGCGGAAAAGCGCTTTGATGCCTGGGTAGAAGAAAAAGCGGGCAAGATCGAAGGCAAGAAAGAAAATCTCAGCAAGGCTAAAGAAGAGGCCAAAGCCAAAGCACTTGAAGCAGAGGCAGCCGTAAATAAAGCCCGCGAAGAAGCCCGTGTAGCAGCAGAGGCGCCTGAAGTAAGTGAAGAAGAGGCTCCCGAAACCGAAGCCACTGCTGAAGAAGCACCTGAAACCCCTGCTGAAGAAGCTTCGGAAGAGACCAAAGAATAAATCCTTGCGCAAGGAAAACTGTTTTCTACTGGGCCACATCAGCCGCAAACATGGCTATAAAGGGGAGCTGGTAGCAGTTTTTGATACCGATCGCGCAAATGAATACGAACAATTGGAATCAGTATTCCTCGAAACCCGGGGAGAACTGGTTCCTTTTTTTATTGAATCCCTCGCCAGGAATTCCAAAGGGCATTTCATCCTTCGCTTTGAAGGAGTCGAGCATGCAGCCGAAGCCGAAAAACTCCTGGGGCGTGCACTCTACCTGCCCAAAGAGGTTTTGCCACCCCTTAGTGGTAAAAACTTCTATTACCACGAAGTGGAAGGTTTCGAGATGCTCGACCAGGCAGCCGGTAATTTGGGGGTATGCAAGGCCGTAATTGACCGCTCTGCGCAGCCTATTTTTTTAATTGAGCATCCAAGCGGTAAGGAGGTGCTCATACCGGCCATTGATGAATTTATTGAACACATTGCACGCGAGAAAAAACAGATCCTGCTCAACTGCCCCGAAGGACTTGTTGCGCTATATCTGGATGAATAAGAAAATGCATATGGCCAGGCACATCCACCCGTAAATGCCCTCTCCCGGTTTTCAATTCAAACAGTTTTATGTAGCCCACGACCAATGCGCCCATGCCGTGGGCACTGATGGCGTTTTGCTGGCGGCCTGGGTCAACTTTCAGCATCCTCAAAACATCCTGGATATCGGTTCGGGCAGCGGGCTCATTTCCTTAATGTGTGCCCAGCGGTATCCCGGGGCGGAAATACACGGTATAGAGCAGGATGAGCCCGCTTACTGGCAGTCTTTGGGTAATATTGCCAAAAGTCCTTTCGCGTCCCGCGTACATCTTTTTCACGGTGACTTCAGGATGTATCCCTTCCGGAAAACATATGAGGCCCTGATCAGCAACCCTCCGTTTTTCAAAGGGGTTACTTCCAGCGGTATAGAAGCACGCGACAAGGCCCGTGCAAGCCTGTCTTTGCCCCACGAAACCTTATTGGAGCGGGCACTGGAATTACTTGCCCCTGCCGGGAAGCTGGCTTTAATTCTTCCAAGAGAAGAAGCACGGCTATTCATACAACTTGCTGGCCAGGCAGGCATCCACTTAATCCGGCTTTGTCGGGTATACGGCCGCCCGGATGCCGCAGATAAGCGATGGCTGATGGAATTCGCCAGGCATAGTGGTCCACTTCAGGAAAGCACGCTTTACCTCAGAGAAGATACCGGAAGCTTTACCACCGCCTACCGCGCCCTTTGCCAGGATTTTTACCTTTAAAGCTTACTCAGTTTTTCCGACTGCACCTTACCTGATTTAGACTGCACCTGCAACACATATATGCCTGCCGGCAAGGAGGAGGGCAACTGCACTTGGGCTGTTTTTGACTGATCGATCCTTTGTTCAAACACCTTTCTTCCATGTATGTCAAATAAGGCAAGCTTATTCAGCAGCTCTTCTGCCGAAAGGTAAAATGTACCGGTAGTGGGGTTCGGAAAAAGGGTAAAGCTTAGTGGCTGACGTTCTTCCAACGAAACGTTACAACCCAGACAAGGGAATTGCTGTGCGTCAAAAAAGCTTCTTATATGCGTTACCGCACTATCTACAGCCGCTAAAATAGGACAGGGGCTTGCTTTGTCAGGTTGAGAAACCAACACATAAGCCAACTCAAAAACATATGCTTCACCCGGCAGCAAATGTTCGGTCTCCTGCGAAGCTATGAGGCGCATATCCCTACTAGTATTAGCCGGCGGTTGAAACCAATCTTCCTGGTTGTTATAAAGCCATCTTGTTATAGACGAGTTCCCGGAAGGAGTATAGCCATCACCATTTAACATGCTTCCACATCCACTGGCATTTTCGACTACAATAGGCCGGCCGTTCTTCCAGCGTTGGTTTAAGTAATTTCTGTATTCCTGAGAGGTAGAAGGGTCTGTCATCACAGAAGGAACAGCGCCTACGCCAGAATTAAAATAGCCTCCTACTCCTGAAAACGCTTTGCCAATACTTACTAAAGCAATTGCCGGTGGGTTTATACCAAACCCTATCGGGCCTTCGTCATCTACATCGGCGTTATAACAAAAGCCGTAGGAATGCAAACTATCGGAGCCATTAAGATCATCAAACGCGAAACCCAAATCAAAATCATTCCAATGCCCCAGCTTGATCTCGTTCAGGGTGTCTGAACCCCGGTTAAGGATACGGTAGTGTAAAAAGACGGCATTATTCACAAAAGAGTCAGAAGCAGAGTGAATTGCATAAGCCATCAAATGTATCTCTGCATTAAGAGAAGGGCCATAATTATTTCCTTTTTCCCTGCGCTGGTCATTAAAGATCATGTATATGGCTTCGTCGCCCCTTATTAAGGGGTATTCTCCCAGCAGAGGTTCATACCTTTTATTGCCATTTAAATCCATGAAGGGAGCTAAGAGAAGAGGCTCTCCTTTAGCTGTATCGCCATGTGCCGGCCAGTCTCTGATTGAAGGGGGGGGTGCATAGATCTGATTGTTAAAATTTGCCCGGTGCGCATTTATATCTTCCTTGCTTATATGCCAGACCCGGTTGTACCGTTGCGCATAATCAGCCTCCAAATAACGACTGTCGTTTTCTGCTATAGGGCCGTAGGAATAGTCTGTTTTCATAGAAGAGTCAGAAGGCAGGTGGTATTTCTGTACAGAAAGCAATATGTTGTTTTCAGTATCCAAAGCACTCAACCACATGGAACTTGCAAATACAGCACTTGCCCGGTTATGCGATTTGGAACGAAAATAAGCCCAACTGCTATCCGTCTGAAACAAACCGCCATTCGCGGTAAAAGCAGCGCGGATATTGTTTACATCCAGAGAATCAAAAACCTGGGCAACCGATGTAAGAGTGGGGAGCAAAAAGATCGAAATGAGTGTAAAAAAGTGTTTCATAGCATAGGGTTTACATATGCTATTATTGACGTCCATCTTTTTGTTAGGTTGTCTGCCTGTAGTGTTCCTTTGAAACAGATAAGCTTAAGAACCTTATTCCCAGAAGGCTTTACAAGTGTTTCCGGACCTGGGTAAACCTGGGAGGATTTTTCCGGGATAAACTGCCCCATTTAACCTCATTGAAGTAAAGACGTATGTATTGGATTTATAAACCGTCCTCCAGTTACTCCGGGCATGGGCTACAGGACTCATCCTGTACGTTTTCAGTACCCTTTATAGGGGATCTCTTTTTCTACGAAGGTGATGCCATATTCTTGCAATTCAGCCAACATAGGCGTATAGATCTCTTTGGTGACGGGAATTTGTACGCCCGGTTTTCTGATATTTCCTTCCAGTATATGCCGGGTAGCAATACCTACAGGCAAGCCTACGGTTCGCGCCATGGCTGTATGCTGGCTGTCTACGCCCTTCGTCACCATGCTGCTTTCCAGCATCTTTTTTTGCCCGTTTAGCAGGTAACCGAACTTGTGGTACATTACGATCATATCCTTATCTCCCTCTTCCAGTTTCCACTTCCGCTCCAAAATGTGTTGCAGGGCCCGTGCCGGGCTTGCTTTGGCCAAACCTATTGGTTGATCGTCAAAAAGCCCCAGCCATTTTAGTTTCTCTATAAGTTCGCTATCCAGGGGAATATTGAGATAATGCATAAGCTTTAACTCCACGCTATCTTTTGGGTTATAGGCCAAAAAGGTATTGGTGAACTGGCGGTGGGTCATCTCCTCTACTCCCTCCAATACGTAACTGTCATCGGTCATACCCAGTTTAACGAACACGTCCCATGCCCTGCAAAAACCCGGTCTGCGCAAGGTTCCGCGGAAAATAGTGGGGATGTCTTCAAGTCCATACACCTTGCGGTAGCGCAGCGAATCCCGGTTGGCATACCCTTCAAAACGCCCGAAGCCTTCTATTTCCATTAATTCGGTACGTCTGAAAAGCTGGTGATAAGGAATGTATTTGTACTGTCCTTCCTGTATAAATTTTACGGCTCCCCCGCTTCCTGCCAGTACCACGTTCCTGGGGTTCCAGGTAAACTTGTAGTTCCAGGGATTGTTGTCGCTTTCAGGCGCTACCAGCCCCCCGGTGAAAGACTCAAAAATGAGCATCTTTCCTCCTGCTTTGCGGATCTCATCCAGTACCTTCATAGCACTTAGGTGATCAATACCGGGATCTACGCCAATTTCGTTGATCATGATCACCCCGGCTGCCTTTGCCCGCTCATCCAATGCCTTCATTTCTTCCGAAATGTAGGAAGCTGTAACCATATGTTTTTTTAGCGCGATGCAGTCTTGCGCCACCGGAACATGCATATGTGCCGGCAACATACTGATCACGATATCATGCTCCGCAATAAGGCTTGTCCGGCTCATGTGGTCTTCTACATCGAATACTACAGCTGTACAGCGCGCATGTCCCTTCGCCTTTTCTTCAGCGAGGTCAAGTACGCGGTCGGCTATGGTGATGTGCCAGTCGGATGCTTCGGATTTAGCTTGTAAATAAGCAATCAAACTAGCGGTGGAGCGGCCTGCTCCTATGATCAGGATTTTTTTCATGAATGGGAATGTGCCCGCAAAAATAGAATTAAAGGGCAGCCTCAAAAATATTTGCTACACTTTACCTTTGCGCATGTAAATCACATGGCATGAAGAAAGCCCTTTTGTTGGTTGCGGGCTTATTTGTTTTGAAGTCTTACGCCCAAATTGATGTGTTCTTTGAGAGCCGTTCGGATCATGCCTTACTGATCGGTGTGGATCAATTTGCGCAAAACCCGGAACCGGTTACTCAGGCCGTTATTACCGGATTGGATACGGGCCTGCATCAAATCAGCATTGTGGCATTAGGACCAGATACCTTACGCTACGAACGGGAGATACGTCTTTTGGAAAAGGAAAAGCAACACTACGTGCTCCAAAAAGATTTTACAGGCGAGGTGAGGTTGCAATACCGGGGCATTATAGAGCGCTTTCCGCTGGAAGCCATAAAAATTGAGCAGCAACGCCTCCTGGCATGGGAGCGTTTTAAAAATAGGACCCTTAAACCAAAGGAACCTCAAACCAACCGCGTTGTAAAGGTTCCCGCCCCTCCCGAAGAAGTTATTCCCGATGCATTGATAAAGAAAAGGGAAGCGCGAAAGGATTCGCTAAATGAACGCGCACTGGCCCGGGCCAGTGAGAAAAAAGAAGCCCTCATGTATACGGAGGCTATAGCAGCAATAAAGCAACAAACCTTTGAGTTCGAAAAGCTACAAGTAGCCCTTCGTTTTGTGAATGAGCACAACATTACCCTTGTCCGTGTAAAAGAGCTGGCCCGTTTGCTGCGCTTTGACGACAGCCGTTTACAACTCGCCCTGCAAGCGAAAAAGAAGTTGGCGGTTGCGGAGAAAAAAGAACTGGCAGACATCTTCCAGTTTGAATACAGCCGCAATGCGTATTTAAAGAGTTTAAGATGAAAATGGATCCGGTGAAAGCGGGGGCTATCTTGGGTGCCCTGGCTGTAATAGCAGGTGCTTTTGGAGCGCATGCCCTCAAAGGAGTATTGGCAGAAGATGCTTTAGCCAGCTTCCAAACAGCTGTACGGTATCAAATGTGGCATGCACTTGCCCTGCTTTTCCTCGGGGGAGTAAAGCAAGAGGTGAAGACGAGAAACGGTGTTGCACTCTTTTGGTGCTGGGGAACAATCTTATTCTCAGGTTCCATTTATTTCCTGCATTTAGGGCCATTGTTAAGCGGCACTTCATGGCGCTTTTTAGGGCCTGTAACCCCTGTTGGGGGCTTGTTACTGATCTTGGGGTGGAGCCTGCTGTTTATTGCCCAGCTTAAAAAGCGTAAAAAATACACTAAGTAAGATTTCTTTTTAAAGCCTTTTTTTGAGCATTTCTGCCCCCTGTAGAAGCGGAAACCCTAACTTTGCAAGTTTAAAATTCTATAACAAAAAAGGAGAACTAAAAATCTCAACTTTATGACGTTTAAGGAAATCAAGCCCGCAAATTCCTCTCTCTCAAGGTATGGTATTGAACATGAAGATGCCCTTTGGAATTTGGCTCCCGAAGATCTGGAAACTATCAGTCTTGAACAAAACATGGCCACCCGCTCAAGCCTGGGGGCTATCGCTATAGATACCGGTGAGTTTACCGGTCGCTCTCCAAAAGACCGTTTCATCGTAGAAGATGCCCTTACCAAAGATGCGGTTTGGTGGGGAGATATCAACATAAAATTTGATGCGGATAAGTTCGATAAGCTACATGCAAAACTCGCTGACTACATGAGCAATAAGCGGGTTTATGTACGGGATGTATATGCCTGTGCAGATGAGCGTTACAAGTTGAAGATACGCGTGATCAACGAGCTCCCATGGAGCAATATGTTTGCCTATAATATGTTCTTACGCCCCAGCGAAGAGGAGCTGCAGGATTTTGAACCCGATTGGGTGATACTAAACGCACCGGGCTTTAAAGCTGATGCTGAAACAGATGGTACCCGTCAACACAATTTTGCCATACTTAATTTCAGCAAGCAAATGGCCATTATTGGAGGTACCGGGTATACCGGTGAAATCAAAAAAGGCATTTTTTCCGCCTTAAACTTTATACTCCCCCACCAAAAAGATACCTTAAGCATGCATTGTTCTGCCAATGTAGGCGAAGAAGGAGATACCGCTCTTTTCTTCGGGCTTTCGGGAACCGGAAAAACCACACTGAGTGCAGATCCCGAGCGTAAGCTTATCGGGGATGACGAGCACGGATGGACTTCAGATGATGTGATCTTCAATTTTGAAGGCGGCTGCTACGCCAAAGTAATTGACCTCAGTGAAGAAAAAGAGCCTGACATTTACAGAGCGATTAAACAGGGAGCCTTGCTGGAGAACATTTCTTTTAAGAACGGGACTAAAGAAGTAGATTTTGAAAGCAGCAAAAAAACGGAAAATACCCGGGTAAGCTACCCTATTGATCACATCAACAACATCCAGAAACCTTCTTTGGGTAAAAACCCCAAAAATATTTTCTTCCTTACCTGCGATGCCTACGGAGTTTTACCTCCTATTTCCAAACTAAGTCCCGGCCAGGCAGCCTATCATTTTATAAGTGGTTATACGGCTAAAGTAGCCGGCACAGAAGCGGGCATCACCGAGCCCAAAGTAGCTTTCTCCGCCTGTTTTGGCGCTCCTTTTATGCCTTTGCACCCTACGGTTTATGCCGATATGCTGAGTGCTAAAATGCAAAAATCAGGAGTAAATGTTTGGTTGGTAAACACAGGCTGGAGCGGTGGCGGTTATGGAGTGGGTAGCCGCATGAAGCTAAAATATACCAGGGCTATGATCACCGCAGCGATTAAGGGCGAACTGGAAAACGTGTCGTATACCGAGCATGAGGTCTTTGGTCTGTTGATGCCGGATACCTGCCCAAATGTTCCCGATGAGGTGTTACACCCACGCAATACCTGGAAAAACCAGGAGGCATACGACCAGGCTGCAAATGAGCTGGCCCGGAAATTCAATGCAAACTTTGAAAAGTTTGCGGCAAACGCCAGTGAAGAAATTTTGGCCGGGGCACCCAAGGCAACCGTCAAAGTTTAGCCCGGAAACAGGGCGATTGTTTAGATCCCGGCTTCCAAAAGAGGCCGGGATTTTTAGTATATATGCAGTATGAATCTATTTGCAAAACACTGTATCTGGATAATGGGACTGCTTTCTTGCTCATTATCCGCCCAAAAACCAAACTATATTCACCTCGACAAATATGTGCTTTTGGGAAGAGACACTATACACTACACCTATGCCTTTGACCAATCCCTGGAACAAGCGGGTAAACTGGTTATCATTATCCCGGGGTCAGGCCCTACAGACCGGAACGGGAATAGCATGGTCATGAAGGGAAACGGGCAGCCTTACAAAATGCTGGCCGATAGCCTGAGCAAAAAAGGTTTTGCCAGTGTACGTTACGATAAACCGGGAGTAGGTCAGAGTACCTATGTTGAAGGCGAAGAGCGCATGCTTTTTGATCTGAATGTACAAGTAGTGCAGGCGCTCATAAAAGCAGAGGGGAAAAAAGAGCTGAAGATTTACCTGGCCGGACATTCCGAAGGTTCGTTAGTAGGCATGCTGGCTGCACAAAGATCGGATGTAAGCGGTTTTATCTCTATGGCAGGACCCGCACGAAATGCGAGCGAAGTATTGAAAGGGCAACTATCTGAAAGTCCCGGCCTTTCGGCCGAATTGAAAAAAGATTGCCTTCAAAACATAGACAGCTTAGCGCAGGGGTATAAAGTCAAAAAATACAATCCTTTGCTGGCGAGTCTCTTTAGACCGAGCGTGCAACCCTACCTTATCAGTTGGTTTGCGTACACCCCTACAGAGGAGATCGAGAAACTTGACATACCTGTTTTGATCATCCAGGGAAAGAAAGACTTGCAGGTGCCTGCCGCTGCCAGTGAAGCCCTTGCGCACTTCGCTGCTGATGCGGAATTGAAGCTATACGATCAAATGAACCACGTATTTAAGAACGTGACGGATGATGCAGAAAATCGTTCAAGTTATACAGATCCCGACATGCCCATTTCCGAAGAGATGGTAGCTGATCTTACCCATTGGTTAAAAGCGCACTAATAAGGCTACTTTAATGAACAAAACAGCCACCAGCATTTATTACTCGGGCATCGTGCTTATTTTGTTTGGTCTTACCTTAATGCTTATCCCCGAGCGGGTGATGATCTTTTTCTGGAATGACTTCGTGTTCGATTTTTGGCTGCGCACCCTGGGCTATTTCATGGCCCTCGAAGGTTTCATATGTTATAAGGCAGCCAAGGCCAACTGGAAAGACTTTTTCCTCTGGATCCGCAATATCCGCATTTGGCAGCCCTTGTTTTTTATAGCCATCATCCTAAACGACTTTGCAAACCCAGGCTTATTGCTCTATTCTTCTGTCGAGATCGTTTTTGGCGTATGGACGTTTATGGTATATTCACAGGATTACTAAACGCTACAGAAGTTCATTTGCCAGGTTTGCCAGGGCGGAGCGCTCTCCTTTTTCTAACATTACATGCGCAAACATGGCGTTGCCTCTTACCTTGTCTATGAGATAAGACAGGCCGTTGGATTGCTCATCCAGGTAAGGCGTATCGATCTGGCGAACATCACCGGTGAAAATAAATTTGGCGTTTTCGCCCGCGCGGGTAATAATGGTTTTCACCTCATGCGGGGTCAGGTTCTGCGCTTCGTCTACAATAAATATCACGTTAGACAGGCTCCGCCCACGGATGTATGCCAGTGGAGTAACCAGCAGTTTTTCCTGGTTCACCATATCTTCAATTTGCTTGTACTCCTTGTCCTTTTCGCTAAATTGGTTCTTAATAAACTTTAGATTGTCCCATAGCGGCTGCATATAGGGGTTTATTTTCGCCTTCATGTCGCCCGGTAAATACCCAATGTCTTTATTGCTCAGAGGTACTATGGGTCTAGCCAGGTAGATCTGCTTAAAGTTCCTCCTTTGCTCCAAGGCGCCCGCCAGGGCTAAAAGGGTTTTCCCGGTACCGGCTACCCCGGAGAGGGAAACCAGTTTTATGTTTTCATCTGCAATGGCCTGTAAGGCAAAGGTTTGCTCTGCGTTGCGGGGCTTAATACCATAATAACTCTTCTTTTCCAGTTGGTCCAGTGATTCTTCGTGGGTATTGTACCAGGCTAACGTGCTGCTTTTCTGCCCCTTTAATATATAAAAGTGGTTTGCCTTAGGCGAAAAACCCGCGTAGCCCTTTTCTACATCCTCCCAGGGAATCTTTTTTTTCTTATACAACGTATCGATGAGTTCCTGGGGAAAATCCTTGGCTTCCGATTTACCCGTATAAAGGCCGGCCACATCTTTTACTTTGCCTGTCTCGTAGTCTTCGGCCGGCAAGCCTACGGCCTTGGCTTTAAGCCTAAGGTTTATATCTTTTGTTACCAGGATAACCTTTTTACCACTTTCTTCTTTCGCCAGGCTCAAAGCAGCATTGAGTATTTGGTGATCGTTCTTCTTAAGGCCAAAAATGCGGTTGGCGTCTTCTTCAAAGTGCGTATTCATGATCACCTTAAACTTGCCCTTTCTCCCTCCGTTTAACGAGATCCATTCTTGTAAACTGCTGTCTCCGGCTTTTTTATCCAGGAAACGGATAAACTGCCGTGCTTCGTAATTCTTTGTATCGCTTCCTTTTTTAAACTCATCCAATTCTTCCAAAACCGTAATAGGAATGGCAACATCATGCTCTTCAAAGTTGATAATGGAGTTATGATCGTACAGGATCACCGAAGTGTCCAGCACGAAAATCTTCTGGGTTGCTGCTTTGGTTTTTCTTGGAGTGCGTGTTTTAACCGCCATAAAAAGTCGTAAAGTTTTCCTCTAAATTATCGCTTTAGCTACCTCAACAAAACACGGCCTCAAAGATTATCTTCACAAAATAAGCACGCCAATGTTGATAAAAAACGTACACTTACCTAGGCTTCCATAACTGTACGGAAAGCGAAGGAACCCAGCCCACTGATTGGTTAGACAACAAGCGGCTAAACAGCCTGGTGTTTACCACCCTGTAAAAAGCGCTTTTTATACCCGCTATCCAAATACAACATGCCCCAAATTGAATACAGATTTCCCCTACTTTTCCCTATTTGGGAAAATCACAGGTGAATAAAAAATTTCAATTTATTGATTTTCAATTGTTTGTAATTACATTTGCTTCTGGCACGGTAATCCCGACAGAAAAGCTGTATCAGAAAGGTATTATTATGAAAAAGTTAAGTCTTTGCATTGTTTTATGTGGCTTTGCCATGGCCTGTACCAAGTTTGAAGAGCCCTCTTCAAAAGGTCCGAATGCTTCGGTGGAAAGCCTGAGTGAGATATCTGTAGATCCTTCTTTTAACTGGAGCAATAGCATTAAAGGTGCTATTACTGCTCAAGTGAATTCTGATAACCTTCATACTGAAGGCAGTACCGTATACTTGAAACTCGGTGATCAGAGGCTGGCTCAAACGAAAGTGAAAAATGGTTTTGTTGAGTTCTACGCTTCTATTCCTCAAACATCGGATCAGCTTTACCTGGAGTTTCCCGGCACTAATGAAACCGTATTGGCAAAGGTTAACGACAGCCAGGTGTTTGCAGTAGGCGACCAGGATCGTTACGCACTTTTAGACGATACACTGAGTAATAGCACCGGAAAAAAATCAGCTATGGCTAAGACTATGGCCAATGTGCTCATTAATGGTGATTTTGAGATCGATGATATAGGAGAAGACGATAATGCGTATTGGATACTGCGCACCACAGGTAAGTGGTATTCAGATGACTTTTCTGATGGAGAACGCACCATTGAAAGTGGAAGCAACGTATACAAGAGTACTAAAAACAGTTCTTGGGTAGGCATTTACCAGGCAGTGGCCGGCTATGAAAATACTTCGTATACAGCCAGCTTTGACTATTACAGCAATTCAGGGAATAAAGTAAAAGGTTACGTAGATTTCTTCGATGGAAACGGAAACTGGCTGGGTTATCATACTTTTTCAAGGTCTGCCAGTAGCGGAACAGGGGTTGGTACATTAAGTGGTACCACGCCAGCCAACACCGCTTACTTACAGGTAAATCTTTTTGTTCGAAAATACAGTTGGGTAGACAACGTAAGCCTGGATATAACCAATCCCGCTCCCGATGCTGACAACGATGGGGTAGCAGATGCCGATGATGCTTACCCCAATGATCCCGCCCGGGCTTACAACAGCTATTTCCCTACTACCGGCTACCAAACACTCGCCTTTGAAGACCTCTGGCCCTTCCAGGGAGATTATGACTTTAACGATGTAGTGATCAGCAACCAGGTAAACTGGGTACGCAACGCCAACAATGAACTGGTTGAAGCCAACTTCAGCATATCACTGGATGCCGTGGGAAGCGGGTATACGAACGGACTGGCTATCGTACTACTGGATGCAAACAAAAACGTTATTGCCCAGAATATAATCGCTTCGGTAAGCGGTGATGCTTCTGCAGATCCGGATGTAACCAATGGTATTGTTGTGTTTAATGATGTATTTGCTGCACAAAGCACCTACTATCAAAACAACGGGGAAGGCCCAAGTGCGCCTGCCGATGTATTCACGTTTACTGTAACTTTTAATGCCAATGCCGGTACGCAGGACTTACTACCCGATACCTACATCTACCGGACAGACGACCGGGGCCTGGAAGTACACCTGGATGGTTTTACAGGCACTTCTATGGCCAATGTGAGCTACTACAATACGGGAGATGATGTGAATGGTACCTACAACACCAGCAGTGGCCTACCCTGGGCCATCGAGATAGTATCTGCAAATAAGAGTTTTGCACACCCTAATGAAAAGATTGACATTACCCAGGCCTACCCAAGCTTCCAGAACTGGGCAGAAAGCGA
Organism: Owenweeksia sp.; assembly: GCA_028285465.1. GTDB lineage: Bacteria > Bacteroidota > Bacteroidia > Flavobacteriales > Schleiferiaceae > JANQPD01. The sequence goes on from JANQPD010000091.1 coordinate 26,039, forward strand.
AGGAACCCAGTCTACCGATTGGTTAGACAACCTGGTGAACAATTTGGTATTCAATACCCTATAAGAATTCCCTTTAAACACAGACAAGCCCCGCCAATGGTGGGGCTTTTTTGTTTAAAACACAGCCGAGGCTATGGCTTTAATGTTATCCACTTTGCCCATGCTGTAAAAATGAATAACCGGAACCCCGGCTGCTTTGAGTGCCTTGCTTTGCTCCACTGCCCATTCCACCCCAACCTGGCGTACAGCTTTATTATCTGCACAGGCAACTACCTCTTTCACTAAGGCATCCGGTAAGTCTACGTTAAAGCGATGCGGCAGCAGGCTAAGGTGTTTTTTAGTGGCAATAGGTTTAATTCCCGGGATAACGGGTACCTGTATACCTGCCTCCCTTACTTTTTCTACATAGTCGAAGTAAGCTTGATTATCAAAAAACAACTGTGTTGTAATATACTCCGCCCCGGCATCTACCTTCTCTTTTAGCTTTTCAATGTCATTGTTGATGCTAGGTGCCTCAAAGTGTTTCTCGGGATATCCCGCCACACCGATGCAGAAATTAGTAGGCGTAGAGTTCTGCAACTCCTCGTCCAGGTACTTGCCTTCATTCATCCGGCTGATCTGGCTTACCAGGTCTCGCGCATATGCATGCCCGTCTTTTTCAGGCACAAAGTAAGTCTCGCCTTTCATGCTGTCTCCACGTAGGGCCAGAACGTTTTCAATACCCAGGAAATCCAGGTCTATCAGCGCGTTTTCCGTATCTTCTTTATTAAACCCGCCACATAAGATATGCGGCACTGCATCTATCTTGTACTTGTTTTGTATTGCGGCACAGATCCCTACCGTTCCTGGACGTTTTTTAATCGTTTTTTGTTCGAGAAAACCATTGGGCAGCCGCTTGTAAACCACTTCCTCCCGGTGGTAAGTAACGTTTACAAAGGGAGGGTTAAACTCCATTAAAGGGTCTATGCTGTTGTAAATAGCTGAAATATTCTGCCCCTTTAGAGGAGGTAATATCTCGAAACTAAAGATGGTTTCCTTGGCTTGTTTGATATGCTCTATTACTTTCAATTTCTCTTTTTTTTATCTATAAAGCTCAACTTGGATACGGCTTCATTTTTACTTCCACTTTAACCACCTGAGGGGTTATGCTTCATCAACCAGGTTTGGCCGTAACCATTTCTCTGCTTCCTGTACTGAAATTCCCTTGCGGTGCGCATAGTCTTCCAGCTGATCCCGCCCGATCTTTCCCAACCCAAAATACTTGGCCTGCGGATGCCCGAAGTAATACCCGCTCACCGAGGCGGCCGGATACATCGCCAGACTTTCGGTAAGATGCATCCCCAGGCTATTTGCATCCAGCACGTTGAAAATGGTTTGCTTTTCCAGGTGGTCCGGGCAGGCCGGATAGCCTGGAGCAGGACGTATACCCCTGTATTTTTCTTTGATCAACGCTTCGTTTTCAAGTGCTTCATCAGCCGCGTAGCCCCAGTATTCCTTGCGTATTCTTTCGTGCAACCATTCAGCGGCCGCCTCAGCCAGGCGGTCTGCCAAAGCTTTTACCATTATGGACCGGTAGTCATCATGCTCTTTTTCGTATTGCTCTACCAGTTGCTCTATACCCAGGCCGGCCGTAACGGCAAAGCAGCCTACATAATCTTTACAATCGCTATCTGCAGAAGCTATAAAATCACTCAATGCCAGGTTAGGTGCACCTTTGGCCTTTTTACTTTGCTGGCGCAAGGTTCTGAATCTTTCCTCTTTACCCGAGGGAGGGTAAAAACGGATGTCATCGCCCTCTGCCTGCGCTTCAAAAAGGCCAAAAGCCCCTTTAGCCTGTAATTGCTTCTTTAAAACGATCTCGTCCAGCATGCTTTGTGCATCTGTGTAGAGTGCCCTCGCTTCCTCTCCGACCACCGCATCTTCCAAAATACCGGGGAACTTGCCATGCAGCTCCCAGGTCATAAAAAAAGGAGTCCAGTCTATATACCTTCGTAAGGTGGAGAGGTCAATTTCTTCAAATACCTTTATTCCCAGGAAATGGGGTGTATAGGTTGCTTTTGCATCAAACTCAAACTGCCCTTTATTGGCCCGTGCCTGCTCCAGGCTCAGGTATTGCTTCGTTTGTCCCCGGTTCAAATAGCCCTCCCGCAGCTTGGTATACTCCTCGGCAAGTTTTGTTTTGAACGCCCCGTGGTTGGCCCTGGAAGACAAGGTTTGTGCTACGGGGACGCTGCGGCTTGCATCGTTTACATGTACGGCTATGCCCGAATACTCGGGGTAAATCTTTACGGCTGTATGTGCCCGCGAGGTGGTAGCGCCTCCTATCATCAGTGGTGTTTTCATGGCGCGCCTTTCCATTTCGCGTGCTACATATATCATCTCATCCAAAGAAGGAGTAATAAGGCCACTTAAGCCAATTACATCCACCTGCTCCTCCTCTGCTTTGGCCAGTATTTTTTCGAGGGGCACCATTACACCAAGGTCTACAATATCAAAATTATTACAGGCCAATACCACACTCACTATATTCTTACCTATGTCGTGTACATCACCTTTCACCGTGGCCATCAATATCTTGCCCTTCTTTTGCTGATCACTGGCATTGGCTTTCTCCGCTTCCATAAACGGTTCCAGGTAAGCCACTGCCTTTTTCATTACACGGGCCGATTTTACCACCTGGGGCAAAAACATTTTACCGGAGCCAAAAAGATCTCCTACCACGTTCATCCCATCCATTAAGGGGCCTTCAATTACTTCCAGGGTTTTATTTGCCTGTTGGCGGGCCGCTTCTACATCTTCCACTATGAAATCCGTGATTCCCTTTATCAAGGCATGTTCTATGCGCTTTTTTACCGGAAGCTCCCGCCACGTATTGTCTTTAAGGATGCTTTTCGTTTCTCCTTTAAAGCGTTCGGCAAAATCAAGCAAACGTTCCGTAGCCTCTTCCCTCCTATCCAGCAACACATCCTCCACTCTTTCCAAAAGGTCTTTCGGGACCTCTTCATACACCTCCAGCATACTTGGGTTCACAATGCCCATATCCATACCATGCTGAATGCCATGGTATAAGAATGCCGCGTGCATGGCTTCCCGCACCGCCTGGTTTCCGCGAAAACTAAAAGACACATTGCTTACTCCACCACTCACTTTAGCCCCGGGCAGGTGTTCTTTGATCCATTGTGTGGCCCGGAAAAAATCCAGTACATTGCTGCGGTGTTCTTCAATGCCAGTGGCCACAGGGAAGATATTGGGATCAAAAATGATGTCCTCTTTCGGAAAATGCACTTTTCCCACCAGCAAGTCGTAAGAACGCTTACAGATTTCTATACGTCTCTCGTAGGTATCGGCCTGTCCCCGTTCATCAAAAGCCATTACAATTACAGCAGCCCCGTAACGCTTTACTAGCTTTGCCTGGTTGAGAAACTCCGCTTCCCCACCCTTTAAGCTAATGGAGTTGACCACCGGTTTCCCTTGCACACACTTCAGCCCTGCCTCTATGATCTCCCATTTTGAAGAATCGATCATAATGGGTACGCGGCTGATGTCGGGTTCGGCTGCCAGCAGATGTAGGAATTTCACCATGGCCGCTTTGCCGTCCAGCATGCCTTCGTCCATATTTACATCGATGATCTGGGCTCCCCCCTCCACCTGCTCACGCGCTACCTCCAGGGCAGCGTCAAAGTCTCCTTCTTTTATCAAGCGAAGAAACTTCCTGGACCCCGTAACATTGGTGCGCTCACCGATGTTTACGAAATTACTGGCAGGGCTGATCTTTAAAGGCTCAAGGCCTGATAATTTCATGTTTGTGTTTTTAATCGACAACCAATTGCCGGTTTTTTCTTGGGCCATACGCCTTAGCCAATTCAGCCATAGCCTGAATATGTGCGGGTGTAGTACCGCAACAACCCCCGATGATGTTTACTATGCCAAGTTCCAGGTATTCCTTCATAAGACCGGCCATTACTTCCGGGGTTTGGTCGTACGTGCCAAAAGCGTTGGGCAGGCCCGCATTGGGATGCACCGAAACATTAAACCTGGACTCCCGGTCCAGTACCTGTACGTATGGCCTCAACTGGTCCGCTCCCAATGCACAGTTAAAGCCCACTGAAAATAATGGGACGTGAGAGATACTGGTAAGAAAAGCTTCGGCCGTCTGGCCAGAAAGGGTACGTCCACTGGCATCGGTTATGGTACCCGATACCATGATTGGAATTTCCTTACCGAGGTCATCAAAAAGCTCTGTAATGGCAAAAAGAGCCGCTTTGGCATTGAGGGTGTCAAAAACGGTTTCTACCAAAAGGCCATCTACTCCTCCCTTGATCAGGGCGCTCGCCTGCTCGTAGTAATTCACTTTTAACGTATCAAAATCTATGGCCCTAAAACCCGGGTTGTTCACATCAGGAGATAAACTTGCCGTTTTGTTGGTGGGGCCCATAGACCCGATCACGTAACGTGGTTTACCTGGCGTTGCCGCTGTAAAGGCATCGGCCACCTCCCGCGCTATTTTCGCAGACTGTTCATTGAGTTCCGGCACCAGGTCTTCCATATGGTAATCGGCCATAGAAATACGCGTTCCGTTAAACGTATTGGTCTCTACGATATCGGCCCCTGCCTCAAAATACCTGCTGTGTATTTCTTTTATGATATGGGGTTGCGTAAGGGAAAGCAGGTCATTGTTCCCTTTGAGATCGTACGGGAAATCCTTAAATCTTTCGCCCCGGTAATCTGTTTCCGTCAGTTTGTGTTCCTGGATCATGGTACCCATGGCCCCGTCCAGGATCAGTATACGCTCTTTGGCCGCATCGGGCAAGCTTTGTTTTGTCATAGTGCAATAGTTGTCTATGACTTATCGAGAACTTTATGTAGAATATGATTTGTTGCTGCGAACGCCTCTCATCTTTCCACGCCTTGCGTGGTGGGAAGTAGCACCCGGCTAGCCCGGGTTGCTAAGATGTCATAGGGCCCAAACCCTCGATCTTTCTTGATAAGTCGAGGCGAAGGTAATAGACGCATGTGGAATTTGCAAAAGGAAATCGCCCGAACCCTTGGAATCGATCAAACATGAAAACACCGCACAGGTAGCCGTTATTGTGCAAATACATCGCCCGACCAAACAACCAAGCCTCTACCTGTGCTGCTGCATCGGAAGTAACGTTCCGTTTAGCGGCTTTTCACAAACGCATAAAGAGCAGAATCCACCGTATAGCTACTGGTAGATGCGTCTATACAATACGCTCTGTCACCATAATCCCAACCAGCACCGCATAAAGGCGACACTGCCACTTCAACAGCATCTGCAGCGCGGCAACTATCCAAACGAAACATATAAGAAAGGGTATCATCAAATTGAACATAAAGTGAATCAGCCGTAAAAAGACCTAGATTACGCCCTTCGATAGTTACTTCTTCTGTAAAAGTCGGGCGGGTATCGTTCAACTGAAAGGCTAGTCGCGGATTATCAAGTTCAAGAATTCCAAAGTAGTTGAATTCAACCTTATGTTCCGTGCTATTCGTATAAAAAAACCTGTTTACATGAGTTTTATGCTCGCAATCTTCTTCGCATCCAGCCAAAAACATCGCAATTAGAATAAACAAATAGCTAAGGCTTCTCATACTCCTTTATTTATGGGTTAATGCCGATGTAATCCCCAAACAAAGAATCCAGTTCCATTCCTTCACCGGGATTCCAATACTGGTTGCGGAGGTTATTGCGCAATTCCCACCTGTTTTTCACATTGTGTAATGCATTCTGTATCTGATAGGGGGCATAGCCAGATACGTAATCGTTCGGGAAATTTTGGGTTCCGTCACAACCTATGAAAAAATCCTGGCCATCAATATAAAAAATATTGCCTTGCGGAATAGTACCCAGTAAACAGTTTGCTCCATCAAAGGTAACCCCGGGAGGGCACCCTCCTCCAGGAAGCGGGGTATGGTAAAAATTACCATTCCAGGTAAAAGGCTGCGTTCCCGCCGGGGCAGAGCCTATCCTGCATGCCATTCCCCTGCTCGACCTTACCCGAACACCCTGGCTGCATGAAGGGGTATTGGGGTTATCAGAGCTTCCCCATCCTCCAATTTGATTTTCATCATCTATGAGGTCTACAATTAAAGGACTATAGCCCTCTCCATTAGATACAATACTAGGGTCTGTCAATACTTTCCACTGCATTCCGTTATTAAACTCAGGAGTAGAGCCATTACCATAGCGGTGAAACGTAAAGTGCCAATCAATACCCGCCGCAAAGCTTTCGACCAGGAGGTCTTCTACCTGATTAAAGTTTCCCGGAAGGCTCCAGTGCACAGCATGGGTAAGCTCATGAATGGTAGTGGCATATATTTGAGATGCGCTTCTTGAAGCATCTTTTATCCTGATCCTTGGCCAGGAAATAAGCGTGCGCCAATAGGCATGGTCATTCGTACTCCCGTTTTTATAGGCTCCTATTTTTAGTTTCTTCCATGTTTTACCCGGAGGACGTTGCATGCCGTGCCGGTTGCCGTAATAGTATTGATGAGCGGCAACGTGAATACACGCATAGAGTTTTCTTCGTTGATCAAGAGCTGAGTTGATGGTTGTATTCCATGCCGACTTCGTTTTTGGCCCTTTCGTATACGCTTGTAACCATACACCCTGTCGGATGGTAAAGCGGCTTCTTTCCCATTTGATTTTGTACCGTACTCTACCCCTGTACCTTTTGCTTACCCAAAAATCACCGTTAGCATTTGTTAAAGTATAGGCCGTTTTGAACCACCTCCTTACGTAGATCTTAACGCCTTCTAAACCAGCAGTAGTGTTCAAATCATTATCGGTAAATCTTATGCGTCCCTGGGGATTGTACCTGCGCGCCAAAGTTTTTCCATTGACGCCCTCTTCCTCACCGAAGTCTTCTTCATTCCATAAGCCCAGCAGCTCAAAGGACCGCTCTTCAACGGTATAATAGTTTTCGTCCTCTCCGTCTTCACCATCCAGGAAAACTTCAGAAAGCACCTGGTAAGGTACGTCGGGTAAATCCCCGTTTACCGGATATACCCCATAATAATACGTATATCCTTCTTCCGGCAAAGAAGGGTCATGGTAAAAGTCGCCATCTTCGATTATTTCATAATCCAAGGGATGGTCAAATAACTCTACATCCGGGTTTTCTGCCAATAGATCATACTCTTCATCATTTGAAGGGGCAAAGCGAACATACCGGTGCGTTGCTGTGATTTCAAGTTCATCACCTCCAAGAACTCCTTCGTCAATAAGCGTTTGATAAGCCGTTCGCATAGCCTCTATGGCATATGGATTAGGCAGTTGTTCTCCGAGCACGATAAAGCCATCTCCTTCGGTTTCATCGCTTTTCTCTTGTCCACTGTTTTCAACCGGATTAGTTTCGACCGCCTCTTTTTTACAGCTTATGCTTATAAAAAAAAGTGCACTAAAAAGACAAAAGACAATAGGTGATTTTTTCATAACAGGTTAATACGTTTAATTAGAAAGTGCAATGTTACGTCTATTTACAGGATCTTTTTGCATAGTGTAAGAATTTAACACTTTGTTAGAGCAGCTTCCTTTCCGGATTGTCAAACCGGGCATTTTCCTTCACTTGTATATTTTTCCAAAACATGCTATTTCTCATGTTTAAAGAAACACGACTTAAATAGTTTTGCTTTTCAATACACATTATAATGAAATACGCCACGGCTCGCCAGGCCCTTTCCTCCATAAAATCAAATACCAACCTGTTTATTCACAGTGCTGCCGCAGCGCCCAGAGCGCTTGTAGAAGGTTTGGTAGAACGGGCAGATGAATTGAGGGAGGTAAACATCTATCAATTACACACGGAAGGTCCTGCTCCCTATACCGAAGCCCAATATGCCGCATCTTTCACGGTACATGCGCTCTTTATCGGTAAGAACTGCCGTAAAGCGGTAAACGAGGGGCGGGCACGTTTTGTGCCCTGTTTTTTAAGTGAAGTCCCGATTATGTTCCGCGAGGGGGTTATCCGCATTGATACCGTACTGATCCAGGTTTCTCCACCAGACAAGCATGGTTTCTGCAGCCTGGGGGTATCGGTCGAGGCTACACGCGCCGCCATAGAAGTTGCCGACACTGTAATTGCCCAGGTAAACCCTCAAATGCCCCGTACACACGGGGATAGCTTCATTCACCTGAATGAGATCGATGCCTATGTAGAACTGGATACTCCCCTGCCGGAGCACATACCCGCTCCCCTGGGAGAAGTGGAACGTAAAATAGGCGCGCATATAGCAGGTATTATCGAAGATGGCGCTACGCTGCAAATGGGCATCGGTAGCATTCCGGATGCCGTATTGGCCTGCCTGGATAACCACAAAGACCTGGGGATACACACGGAGATGTTCTCTGACGGGGTTATTCCGCTGGTGGAAAAAGGCGTTATTACAAATGCACAAAAAAAGATCCACCCGGGCTACCTGGTTTCGGGTTTTCTGATCGGCAGCCGCAAACTATACGACTTTGTAGATGACAACCCCATGGTACGGCTGCTGGATATACAGTACGTAAACGATACAAAAGTGATCCGCAAACTGGAAAAAATGACGTCTATAAACAGTGCTATTGAGGTAGACATTACCGGCCAGGTGAGTGCGGATTCTATTGGCACCCGGATGTACTCCGGAGTAGGCGGTCAAATGGATTTTATACGGGGGGCTTCCTTTTCAAAAGGAGGTAAGCCCATTATTGCCTTACCTTCGGTTACTAAAGACGGGGCTTCTAAGATCAGTGCTATGTTGAAACCCGGTGCCGGTGTAGTTACCACCCGTGCACATGTACAGTATGTGGCTACGGAATACGGCATTGTGAACCTTTACGGCAAAAGCCTTACCGAACGCGCCAAGGCCATGATCAGCATTGCGCACCCAAAACACCGGGAGGCCCTGGAAGAAGCAGCGTACCAGCGCTTTGGAAGTTTAGCTTAACGTTTTTCTGGCAATACCACCCATTGAGGAGGTAGATCTGAACGGTGTTTGTAGTGGTATACATAACGTATGGTCTCTTTGAGCCCGGTCCGTACCCAAAGTTGTTCCCGCACGGCATTGCCTAAGTGTACATTGTAGATCGTATCAACATGACCATTCTCCTGAAAAAGTGTGGGGTAAGGCCTTCCACCTGTGAGGTGTACCCTTAATTCTGCATGACGGTTCGCAATGAGGTCCTTGAAGCGATAATACCAACCTGACCCTGCGTTTTGCCTGGCTTTGTAAGACAGGTGCTGAAAATCAGATTGCAATATCCTGTTTGGCAGGGGAACTCCGTTTCGGTGCTTCACCCGCCAATGGTAGCCTTTTTGATCGAGGAAAAACCAGGGTTGGATCACCTTTGCTTCCTCAAAAAGTACGCTATTTCCGGTGAGGTCTTTAATTTGCCCCATCCAGTCGAAAAAAACAACAGCCCGCTCCATTGCCGTATCTTCCCGTATCCTCTCTATTTCTACACTATCCAGGTAGTCTCCTTCTTGTTCGCAAATGTTGTGTACATACAAAATGCCCGCATAGCTCAGTTCATCTAGCCGGGTGGTTTCGGTATAGGAATAGGTCTCAGAAGGCTCCACTTCCACATCGGCTCCCATCAACAACAAAGCGAGACCAAAAACATCAGGACCTGTCGTGCCTGTTTTTTCTTCCGTTTTATAATACGCCTGATGATCGAGTAATATGACTCCGTCAAAGCCGGAAGCAAAGGCCTCGGCCTGCAGGTGCTTCTCAATGAAAGAGGGCGCGACATCCGTAAGACGTAAATGATATTCCCCTTGCTTCACGTAAGGCAGAACCGGGTTTTGCCCTATGTAAAATACATCCGGGCTTAAAGACGTTGGATTAGTGCGTGTCATTCTCCGGGCTTCCATGAGGTCCATTTGATAGCTGCCGCACGAGGCAAAAAACAAAAAAACAAAATACAGGCAGGTCTTCTTCAACATATAGAAACTGGTTTCACCATCTTTAACTAAAACGATGCCAATAAAGCCGGAGTTCTTTTCACTTCTTTTAATACATTTGCCCCCCGGTGGAAAAATTTGTTCTGATTGCAACCACACTAAAAAATGCTAAAGCAGTGCATTTTTAGCTTTTTGCAATCGGTTTTTTCTCCGTTTTAATACAAAAGATTAAAAGCAAATGGCGTATTTATTTACTTCCGAATCTGTTTCCGAAGGACATCCCGATAAAATTTCCGATCAAATCTCCGATGCGATCATAGACCACTTCCTGGCGCTTGACCCGGATTCTAAAGTGGCGTGTGAAACCCTGGTAACCACCGGGCAGGTTGTGCTGGCGGGCGAAATAAAATCCAATGCCTATGTAGATGTACAGAGTGTGGCCCGGGAGGTGATCAAACGCATTGGATACACCAAAGGCGAATACATGTTCAGTGCCGACAGTTGCGGTGTATTGTCGGCCCTGCACGAGCAAAGCCCCGATATCAACCAGGGGGTGGACCGGGGCACTGCTGAAGAGCAAGGTGCAGGAGACCAGGGTATGATGTTCGGTTATGCAACCAATGAAACCGACAACTACATGCCGCTGGCGCTTGACCTGAGCCACAGCATATTGATCGAGCTGGCTAAGCTTCGCAAAGAAAACCAGGAGATCACTTATTTGCGCCCGGATGCCAAGGCACAGGTTACCATCGAGTATTCGGATGACAACCAGCCTCAAAAGATCACCACCATTGTGATTTCAACGCAGCACGATGAATTCGCAGACGAGGCTACTATGCTAAAGAAGATCAAAGAGGATCTCATCCAGATTTTGATCCCACGGGTAAAAGCTTCTTTAAAACCGGAATTACAGGCTTTGTTTACCGATGATATTACCTATCATATCAATCCTACCGGGAAATTTGTAATTGGCGGCCCGCACGGAGACGCAGGCCTTACAGGTAGAAAGATCATCGTGGATACCTATGGGGGTAAGGGAGCCCATGGAGGAGGTGCCTTTTCCGGAAAAGACCCAAGCAAAGTAGATCGTTCTGCGGCTTATGCCACGCGCCACATGGCCAAAAACATGGTAGCTGCAGGCCTGGCCGATCAAATCCTGGTACAGGTTTCTTACGCCATAGGTGTGGTAGAACCTACGGGTATTTTTGTAGATACGTACGGCACTTCAAAGGTGAATATGACCGATGGAGAAATTGCGAAAAAGGCCGCCGAGCTCTTTGATATGCGCCCGGGGATTATCGAGCAACGCCTGAAGCTGCGTAACCCGATGTATGCAGAAACAGCGGCCTACGGCCATATGGGCCGGGAAACCAAAACCGTAGATAAAGTGTTTTTTGATGGCAATGGAAAAGAAATACGCAAAGCGGTAGAACTTTTTACCTGGGAGAAACTGGATCACGTAGAAGAAGTAAAAAAAGCCTTCGGTTTGTAGGCCTGCAGCTATTGTTTTATTGGTCTTAAGCCATACAAAACGCAGGTGGCTATCTTTGCCTAATGGTATTTTATTCAAAGCGCTCAATTGGTTTGGGCCTTTTCCTGTTTGTGCCGCTGACTAGTCTATTGGTTGATGCCTTACTTAACAAGGGCGGCCTGACCTTTGTTTTACCTTTGGTTATTCTGGCCCTGGTAAGCTGGCTTTGGTTTGGTACACGTTACCTTATCAAAGGCGATAAGTTGGTTGCCTGGGCAGGCTTTATTCCTTATCCACCCGTTGCCATTCAAAAGATCATACGGATCAAACCCACCCGTAGCTTCATTGCTGCCCCGGCTTGTTCCATGGATCGCCTTTTGGTGCAATACGGCACATCGGATTATATCATTGTATCTCCAAAAGACAAGCAAGGTTTTGTACAAGCCCTGTTGGCAAGGAACCAGAACATTGAAGTACAGGGTGACCTGTAAGTTTAAACCTGTGTTAATAGTTGTTTCATAGGTTTTTATTTACCTTAAGCCCTTTAATCCAAATCACATAAAAATGAAAACAGAAGAAACCGCAAAAAGATTGGTAGAGCTTTGCCGTCAGGGCAAAAACAACCAGGCATACGATGAACTTTTTGATCCAAATGCCGTGGCTATAGAGCCGGAAGGTTATCAAGGCCCTTCACGCGTAGAAGGCCTTGATAACCTGCGTAAGAAGTCAGCACAGTTTGCCGAAATGGTAGAGGAAATGCACAGCATGGAAATTTCCGATCCCATAGTAGCGGACCGCTTCTTCAGCTGCACCATGGATATGGACGTTACCTTTAAGGGCATGGGGCGCAGCAAAGATGCAGAGCTATGCCTTTATGAAACCAATGATGAAGGCAAAATCATTAAAGAGCAGTTCTTTTTTACCCCACCCCCACAAGGCTAAACATAAATTAAGTCACTTGAAAGCCGCTTGTCTACCGGGCGGCTTTTTTTATCCACATATTGAAGGCATAGCTTCAATGGTTTTTTTAACCCATAAAAAAAGCCGTCTCTTTTCAGAAGCGGCTTTTTCTTTTTATTTCCCTGAGCGTTTACGCTCGTGTTCTTTCAGTAAAATTTTGCGCAAGCGGATAGATTTTGGAGTAACCTCTACATACTCGTCTCCCTGTATATACTCCAATGCCTCTTCCAGGGAGAATTCAATATGTGGAGCAATGCGCATTTTGTCGTCCGCTCCGGCAGAGCGCATGTTGGTTAGTTTTTTTGTTTTGGTTACGTTTACCGTAAGGTCGCCTGCCCGGCTGTTTTCACCGATCACCTGCCCCTCGTATATTTCTGCACCCGGGGGAATAAAAAAGCGTCCCCTGTCTTGCAGGTTGTTGATGGAATAAGGAATGGACGTTCCTGTTTCCAGGGCAATCAGCGAGCCGTTTTGCCTACCGGGTATTTCGCCTTTATGGGGTTGAAATGCTTTAAAGCGGTGGCTCATAATGGCTTCCCCGGCCGTTGCGGTAAGCAGGTAATTACGCAAACCTATAATGCCGCGTGAGGGGATCTCGAATTCCAAATGCATCCGGTCTCCCTTAGGCATCATCTGCTTTAACTCCCCTTTGCGTAAGGTAATGGCCTCTATGGCTTTACCATGCATCTCTTCCGGTAGGTCAATGCTGAGTTCTTCTACCGGTTCATGGCGTACCCCTTCTATTTCTTTAATGATCACCTGGGGCTGGCCGATCTGTAGTTCATAGCCTTCCCTCCGCATGGTTTCTATAAGTACGGAGAGGTGTAGTACTCCCCGCCCGTACACGCGAAAAGTATCGGCAGAACCGGTCTCTTCTACACGAAGGGCCAGGTTTTTCTCCAGTTCTTTGGTCAGACGGTCTTTAATGTGCCGCGAGGTTACATACTTGCCTTCTTTACCAAAAAAGGGAGAGTCGTTAATGGTAAAGGTCATGCTCATGGTAGGCTCATCAATTTTAATAGTGGGCAGGCCTTCGGGTTGTTCTGCATCGGCTACGGTATCTCCGATCTCAAAACCTTCAAGTCCGGTAAGCGCACATATTTCCCCGCTTTGCACCTCTTCTACCTTACGTTTCTCAAAGCCCTCAAAAACAAAGAGCTCCTTTATTCTTGACCTTACCTTTGTGCCATCCCGCTTCACCAGGATTACCGGCATATTGGGTTTTAAGGTACCCCGGTGTACGCGGCCTATGGCAATACGCCCTATAAAAGAAGAATAATCCAGGCTCGTGATCAGCATTTGCGCACTCCCCTCGTTCGGTGTCGGGGCGGGTATTTGATCTATGATGGTGTCTAACAAGTACGTAATATTATCTGTGGGGGTTTTCCAGTCGGCTCCCATCCAACCTTGTTTGGCACTTCCGTATACGGTTTCAAAATCGAGCTGCTCTTCGGTAGCGTCCAGGTTAAACATCAGCTCAAATACCATCTCATGTACTTCCTCAGGTGTACAGTTGGGTTTGTCTACTTTATTGATCACCACGACCACTTTCAACCCCAGTTCAATTGCCTTGGACAATACGAAGCGGGTCTGCGGCATAGGCCCTTCAAAAGCATCCACCAACAACACCACGCCATCTGCCATATTGAGTACCCGCTCAACCTCACCTCCAAAGTCGCTGTGCCCGGGGGTATCCAGGATGTTGATCTTATACTCTTTATAGTGTACGGATACGTTTTTGGCCAAAATCGTAATGCCCCGCTCACGCTCCAGGTCGTTGGAGTCCATGATGAGCTCCCCTGGCGTTTCGTGGTCTTCAAACAACTTGCCCGCCAGCAACATCTTGTCTACCAAAGTGGTTTTGCCGTGATCTACGTGCGCGATGATGGCTATATTTCTGAGATTCATGCCGATACCTTTGTTAAAATGGCGGCAAAGGTACGGGTATTCTTTGGGTTAGCGTGTTATGGAAATAAAAAGATTTTCTGTAGAAAAGAAGCTTAGAGGTCTTCACGCAACACGCCCTTGATCACCAGGTCTACCGTATCCCCGTATCCGCGGTCGGCAATACATGTTTCTTGTTCTTTGATCACTTTGGCTTCCAGGTGCATGGCATAACTGCTGGCATCCAGCTTTTGCACAAAACACCAACCCGTGCTATCGGCTATCCATTTACACATGGCATAATCAATATTCATCAGGTTAAATCCGCAATGCCCTGGCCCATATTGACTATTAAAAGGTTGTGTAAAATAGGTAGTGTCTCCGAGTAGCATATGATCTGTAAAATAGTATTGATTTAAGAAGAACTCCTCTTCTACCAACTCATAAGTGGCTACATTAAGGCTAAGCGAAGGTCCCTCTATTATAGAATCTCTTAAGTTCAGATAGGCCTCCATAAAATCCTCTACTTTCTCTCCATTAAGCCGTATAGCCCCATCAAGGTAGGCCTCACCTTTTAAATGATCCGGCAAACGTGTAGGAGACTCTTCCTTTTTAGTACACCCGACTAAGAAAATCAGGGAACCAGCCAATAAAAACACCTTCAATTTCATGGCATTATGATTTTTACTGTATGCTCTTTGTCCCTATTTCGAATACGCAAAAGATAAAAGCCACCTGGAATACGGTTGGTCAATACAGACGCAGCACGCCCTTGATCACCAGGTCTACCGTATCCCCGTACCCGCGGTCGGCAATACACGTTTCCTGCTTCTTAATCACTTTGGCTTCCAGGTGCATGGCATAACTGCCGGCATCCAGCTTTTCCACAAAACACCAACCCAAGTCATTTGCCCTCCAAGCACATATGACGTAATCCGTACTCATAAATTGAAACCCACAATGACTGGAAGTAAATGGACTAGGCGGGTTTTTAAAAAAGGTAGTATCATTTAACAACATATGGTCAGTAAAGTATATCTGGCTTAAATAAAACTCCTCTTCTACCAATTCATAAGTGGCCACATTGAGCCCAAAAGATGGTCCACCTATTAGTGAATCCTGTAAATTTATACTTGTTGCCATGAAATCCTTTACACTCTTGTTTTCAAGCCATATACTTCCCTCAAAGCGGGCGTTTCCTTTCAGGTAATCCGGTAAACTTGAGGGCTTCTGTTCTTTACTACATGAGAACATGCACAACACGGAAAAAATTACCAGAAACGTTATTTTCCTCATGGTACGATTATTTTTAAAATCCTTTCTTTATCCTCATCCCTAATGCGCAAAAGATAAAAACCTTTTGGAAGGTCGCCCACTTCAAAAAGTACTTTCGGGGTTCCTACCAGTTTAAACCTTTGTTGATGCAATACCTCCAGGTTTGTATTTAAGAGCTCTATTTCTACTTCCTGCAGCGGCATTTTGCCAAACTCTATGGTAAGTACATCTCCCACAACCGGATTGGGATACACCTCCACCTCCTGTGCCGGCTCCGGTTCTGCGGAAACCGTTCCGTTCTTCGCCAATATGCAACCCAGCCCAAAGAAGTTTGCCGGGTAAACCTGTATGTTGTGGTAACGCGTAAAGGTATTGGTGCCGTTATGCACTTCCAGCTTTGTGCGCAAGATACCCCCTGGTGGTACGGAACCTATGGTAACCGTAAACCCATTTTGCTGGTTTACCAGGTTCCAGTTAATGCCGTCCACCCCAAAGTACCACTTATAGGTACAATTTGCACATGAGCCGGCATAGCAGGCAGACAAAACCAAAAGGTCTCCTTCACAGGCGCGGGTAGTGGCCCGTATTTCGTAATAATCAAAATCAACGGGAGGCTTATAGCCCGCTACTGTACATTTGTTTTGCTCTATATAGTTCTGGTTCTCCCGCGCTCCCTGATCACCTATAGATTTACCATACACGGTTACCTGAGGATTTGAAAAATAGGATATTCTCTCTTTCCTGACAATAGACCCGTACATAATAGTAGCTGCCTCGCGCCTGCGGCACAGCCAACAATTTTTATAATTGAACACTTTGGCGAGATTAGAAGCATTTTCACCGGGGCGCGTACGCACCTCGTGATCGGCCCCCAGATTGTGGCCGACCTCATGCGCAAAAGTTTGATTTGAAGAGACAAAAGGGTTAAAAATAGAAGAGCTTGTATTGGCATAAGCCGGAGCAGGGGCACCGTTAAAACCCCGCCAGGCCAAGCCGTTAATCCCTACCGACCCTGTCCAGATATTTGCAATTACATGAAAAAGGTCTTCACTATATGACCTTGTATAAGAAGTTATTCCATCTAAAAAATCTCCATATTCCTGGAATGAGGTCTCTACAAGTGGTAAAACTGATATCCCTACCAGGCGCAAAGAGGGGTAATTGCCAGAAGTAGAGCTTCTTCTCGCAACCTTATTAAAAAAAGCAACTTTTGACCGGGCAAATTGAGTGGGGTTTATTCGAAAAAAACCGAGTGTGCTTAGAGATGCATTCGTAAAGAAAATCCTAATGTCAATAATACACCCTCCCCCCAGCATACTGCAATCGGAAGGAGGCGGATCAACTATCCCCATGCTTAAAGCACCACCAACAGAAGAATCTAAAATACCGCTACTATTCAAACCTTGGTTACTTGAGTTGCTTCCATTGGCAACTCTTACATAGCACTCGTCATTTTCTAAGACCTCGTACCCAATCAAAAGGCATAAACCCTGCCCGATATCATAGACCTTATACTCAACATCAGTATAGGATATTTCTCCATAAAACGCTCCTTCATAAGCTTGTAAGTAGAAGCTAGCGCCTGCACAGTGGTCTTTATCTTCCTCAATCTCCCCTTCCCAGTATGGTTCGGCCCACAGTATATAATTATCGTCTTCTTTGTACTCGATATGGTTGATCAAGAATTGAGTTTCAGCGCAATCCAAGCCAGAGTAAATGGAGATAAACCCTTCTTCATTCGAGCCCGACAAAGAATTTATCCTTACAATTTCTTGGCTATAAGGCGCATCCGTATGGGCATCTACGTAGGCAATCAGTTCAGTATACCGGTCCATTTGTACCGGGGATAGATTACTGAGCCCATCCGGTTCCACCTCAATAAAGGGCGCAGCACTTTGCGCAAATACTTGACAGGATAAGAGTATAACACACAGGAAAGTAAAGGGAAAGCGCGAAGAAATAGACATAATAATTAAGGTTTAGTTGACCCTAAAATAATTATTTTTTGCCTACAATAGTTGCCCTACGTTACATCTTTAACACTTTTCCTTCTCCTATTAATATATCCTTATTATTGTATAGTTTATACAACAACATCCCTTTCAAGTGCCGTACATCCACTTTGGCGTTTGGCGCCAGCCATTCTTCGTGCAGCATACGCCCGTTCAGGTCAAACAGTCTTAATTGTAGCTGTTCATTTCCCATATGTGCATTCCCCTTAAGGCTAACATAATCACCGGCCGGGTTGGGGAAAAGGCTTATTTGAAACTCAGCTTCCGAAGGGTCAGGCACGCCAATGCCGTTGCCGCTGAGGGCAAGGTTGTCAAAACGTACGTCAAGCCAATTGTTCGTAGTTACGTATTTAAAGGCGAGGTATGCCATGCCTGAAGTGGCCGGGATATTTACATCCGTTAATTTGCGCCATACGTTATCGTTTTGATACACTGTATCCCGGAAATCGTACAAGAGCGTAACGTTTGTAGCGGAGTCCGGATCCTGTGCCCCTCCTAAGAGGTAAAGGGCCACCGTATCGCCCGGCATTACCGTACCAAAGCCACCAAAGGCGTACCTCAAGGAATCGATGTTGCCGCCTATGCTGAAATCAAAGGCAGGGGAGACGAACCAATCTACCGTTAATTGAGTGCCGCCCACCGGGTAAAAATGCGTTAAAGCATTCGGAGAAGAAAAAGGCTGAAATGTAGAGAAGTCCCACCGGTCAAAACCCGTAGCTCCCTTTCTATGCTCTATCCAGCCATCTTGTGCATTAGCATCGTCAAAATCCGTAAAATAAGGGAAGGTCGTTTGTGCTGTAAGGCTTGGGCAGGCAAATGCAAGGCCCAGGCTTGCGAGGCATAATAGTCTTTTCATAATCGTTTGTTTTTGTTTTCCGATATACAGACGAAAATATGCCTGAAAAAGTTGCGAGGGGTGCAAAAAAAAAGAGCCCGAGCACTAAAGCGCGCCCAAGCTCTTTCCAACCAACCAAATGTTTCTTTAATAAACCAACGCTCTTATAACGGCAGTGAAGCCTTTGTTATTGCGCAACCTTAAAAAATATAAACCCGGATCAAAGCCTTCATAATTATACTCATATATCCCTGATAATCCATCTGTTGCGTTTTTTTCTACCCGCCTTCCATGTAGATCAACGATTTCAATTACGAGATTTTCCTGCGGAAGGTTTATCAGTTTCCAGCTTTTTTTGTGGTGAACGAGGGCAATATCCCGGAGGGGATTTT
This sequence comes from Owenweeksia sp., assembly GCA_028285465.1. Classification (GTDB taxonomy): domain Bacteria; phylum Bacteroidota; class Bacteroidia; order Flavobacteriales; family Schleiferiaceae; genus JANQPD01. The sequence continues at coordinate 44,770 of JANQPD010000091.1, forward strand.
TGTGCACTTCAACACTCAACATCTGATCACTGATCTCCAACGCCTTGTTTCTTGCATCCGTTTCACTGAACCCGTTGTACGCCAAACTGCTATCCCGCGGATCATATACATAGTAACGGGGAGTTCCCTGGTCGAGCCAATGCCTTTGCACGTCAATAAACGTAAAAATAGCCGACCAGCTATACTGTACGATCCATTGTGAAACAGCCTGGCAATCAGGATTCACGCTGCTGTAAATACGGGTCATCGCCCCCCAAACCGTAACCTTTGCGGTATTCTGTGCCGCCCACTGCTGCAGGCCACCGGCCCGGTTCCTGCAGGCACTGCAATCTGTTCCTTTAGAAGCCACCAGTAAAGGTTTGCCCGTGCTCAGCGCTTGGTAAATACTGCTGCTGTCGTTTTGACAATCTACCACCTGCACATTTGAAACTTGTGCAGAAGCATGAAAACCAATACCTGCGAAAAGGAGTATGCAAAAAGATACAAACGTCTTCATCATCCTGTTTTAGTTTAAGTTTAATATCATATCCGGCTGTTTTAACCACATGTTGCCTTGAGATTTCATACCGAACCTGCATTATTTAACACCTCAAAAATGCCCAAAGCAGTTAAGGAAAGCTGTCAAAAAAGCGACACTAAGCAAAAATGGCTTTATAGAGCATTAACACACCGCTGATCACCATAAAAGCAATGGCCAGTTTTCTAAAGTTGGTTTCGCTGATCTTTTGCAGCAGCTTCTTTCCGATAAAATTCCCTAAACCTATACCCGCTCCGAGAGCCAGGCCCCAAAGCCACATATCGCCATACAGGCTTCCGAAAAAAGTGTAACTCCCAATCTGAACAGCTCCGGCTGCAAAGGAGTTGAACGTCTTGGTGGCGATCAGAGCCTCTTTGTTCATTTCATAATTGAGCATAAAGGGATTCAGCAAAGGCCCTAGTGCCCCGGTAAGGGTGCTGATAAAAGGAATGAGAAAGCCTAAGGGAAGAAAATACCAAAGCTTCATCTTAAAGCTATGTTTTCTCTTCCCAAAGCGGTACTGAAAAATGGTAGAGACTAAAAACAGGCCAATGATCAACTGCATGGTTTCGCTCTTAAAAGAAGAAAGCAACCAGGCGCCCATAAATGCACCGACCAACGAAGCTGGCAGGTAATAACCTACTATCGGCCAGTAGATGTGTTTCCAAAAAAGGATCAACCGTACGGGCCGGCCGATAAAATTACCGAGGTTCATTACCGGAGCCACCTGCTTGGCGCCCACCAAAAAGCTAAGTACCGGGAGCAAGATAAGCGCTCCCCCACCAGCGGTAAGTGTACTTAAAGCAAAAGCTAATGCCCCGGCTAATGCCAGATAGAAATAGAGCAAAGGAACTTAGTTTTCTTGCCCAAATGTAGCCAATAGTTTTGCCCAATCCGGAGCATCATTCAGGCAGGGAACCAACGTAAACTCCTCTCCCCCGGCTTTCAGAAAGGTCTCTTTACCTTCTTCGCCCAGTTCCTCTATTGTTTCCAGGCAATCGCTTACAAAAGCAGGGCATATTACCACCAGTTTTTTTATTCCCTTAGCCGGAAACGCCTCTAGCTGCTTATCTGTAAAAGGGCGCAACCATTTGTTGTCCAGCCGGCTCTGAAAACTATTGCTGTACTTTCCGGCAGGGATGCCAAGGCGCTTAACAACTTCCTCAGTGCTGTACAGGGTCTGATGCCGGTAGCAAAAGGTGTGGGCCGGAGAATCTCTGGCGCAGCAGTTGTCTACAGTTAAGCAATGGCTTTTGGTGATGTCCGATTTTCTAACGTGCCTTTCCGGGATGCCGTGGTAACTGAACAATACGTGATCATATTCCGCCCGGAGATAAGGTTTTATGGAAGCAGACAGCACATCCAAGTAGCGCTTGTCCTTATAAAAGGCCTCTACCAGCGAATAGCTTATACCGGGAAAATGCTGTGTAAATACTTCCTGTGTTTTTACAGCTACCGTTTCATAGCTGCTCATGGCATAATGCGGGTAAAGCGGGACAACGGTAAAATGCGTTACATCGGGGTAATCGGCCAATACACTCCTTACGCCTTGTTCTATAGAAGGCTTGCCATAGCGCATCCCAAGCCCTACGGGCATATCCGTATGCTTTTGTACTTCTTGCTGAAGTCTTTTACTGATTATGATCAGCGGAGAACCTTCTTCTTCCCAAATGCTTTGGTAAGCTTCCGCTGATTTCTTCGGGCGGGTATTTAAAATAATGCCGCGTACCAGCAAGTTGCGTGCCCACAAAGGAAGGTCTATTACGCGGCCATCCATCAGGAACTCATCGAGGTACGGCTTTACGTCTTTTACTTGTGGAGATTCCGGTGAACCCAGGTTTACCAGGAGAATGGCTTTGTCGTGTGTCGTCATGAGATTTTATACGTTAGGCCTCGCTTTTAAAGCTGTGCGGCCCTTGAAGTGAGGTATTTTTTTGGTGTAACCCCAAATTTTTTGCGAAAAGCTGCAATGAAGTGACTCGGGTTGGTGTAACCGATGTGGTAGGCAGCATCATTCACCTTTATATGCTTGCTGTCCAAAAGCTGCCGTGCCGTATCCAGCCGGTAGTCGTTCAGGAACTGGAAAACCGTTTTACCGTAAATATTCTTAAACCCCTCTTTCAGGCGATATTCATTAAGTCCTACGTTTCTGGAAAGCTCCGCCAGCGTAAGGGGGTTGCTCATATGTTCGATGATCATTTTTTTTGCTTTCCGGATGCGCTCCACGTTCTCTTCATCGTTTAAAAAGGGACATTGTTCTACATCTGTTCCTTCCTCTCTATTAAAAAAGAGGGCCAGTATCTCATAGGCCTTTGCCTTTTCAAACACTTCTGCTGCCGGTCCCCGCATCTGGTTTTGAAACAACTGCCCTACGGTTAGCGCCATCATGGGAGACAGCTGCCTGTCTGTATAGTACTTTTTATGGATGTTTTCCTTGTTTAAAAAGGCTATTTCTTCGCTTTCTTCGACAAAAAGTTTGTGCAATTGTTCTACGGTAATGTAAAGGAACAGGAGTTTGGCTTTACCCGGCACCCATATATCCAACGGCAGCGCCAAAGTGGGGTTGTAAAACAGCAGGCATTTTTCTTTTTCCAGTTGAAGTTTATAATTTCCCCCGCTAAACAAAAATTCTGCACCTCCCTCAGCCGCAAAGTAAAACTGGATCAGGCTCTGGTCTATTTCCCGCTTTACACGGAAAGGAGTTTCTCCTAGGTTCTCCACTCGGATCATGAAAACACCATTTCCTACGGAGGTATTTTTGATACTACTTTTTGGGGTATTTTCACCCGTCTCTTCTACATCAAAAGCCAATTCCATCCCTCCGTGTTTTAGCAAACCATTTAAATAAATAGCAGAAACCACCGTTTTTATTGGTGTCCAGCAAAGGTATCTTTCAATTTAATTAGAACAACTCTAAATAACCACTTAGTACTAATTGGGATATTTTTTGTGCACATAGAGGTATTTAAACACTCACTTATCGGATATTTTTGCCCCGCAATGATGAAAGGATTCCAAGTTAGCCAGTTCTCCAATTTTTTCCTGGTTGGGGTAGATCATAAAACAGCTCCTATAAACATCCGCGAACGCTTCAGCCTGGATCAGTCTCAGGTGGCGCACCTCATACACAACTACAAGCAACTGGGGGGAGACGCCATGTTTGTCCTTTCTACCTGCAACCGCACCGAGCTTTATGGCTTTGGCAATTGTCCACGTAGGATCATCGATCTGTTTTGCCGCATTTCGGGCGTTGATCATGAGACTTTTTTCCACATTCAAAACATAAAGCAAAACCGGGAGGCTATTGAACACCTGTTCCGGGTAGGTGCCGGTATGGAATCCAAAATTCTCGGTGACTTTGAGATCATCGGGCAGATAAAAAAAGATTTTCTCTTCTCCAAAGCACAAGAGGCACACAATGCCTTTTTGGAGCGCCTGGTAAATAGTGCCATACAAGCTTCCAAGCGCGTAAAGAATGAGACGGAGTTAAGTACGGGCGCCTCTTCTGCTGCCTTTGCTGTTGTGCAAACCGTGAAGGAGCATCTGCAAAGCGGGGTATTCGGGCCCGATAGCAAAGTTGTATTGGTAGGCACCGGGAAGATCGGGCGTACTGCTTGTGAAAACCTCGTGAACCAGACACAGCTAAACGACATCACCCTGATAAACCGTACCCTTGAAAAAGCAGAACGCCTGGCCGTTCGTTTTGGCATAAAACACCTTGGATATGCACACCTGGAGGAACAGGTAGACCAGGCGGATATCATTATTGTAGCAACAGGAGCTTCCCGCCCAACGGTTTTAAGCAGTGCATTTGTTACGCAAAAGCCCCGCTTACTGCTGGATTTAAGTGTGCCGCGTAATGTAGAACCCATCTTATATAACCGAGAAGGCTTTAAAGTGGTGGATATAGACCACCTGACCACACTTACACAGGAAAGTCTTCACAGGCGTCAAAAAGAGATTCCCAAAGCAGAATCCATCATCAACGAAATGATCGGGGAGTTTTACCAGTGGCTGGAATCCCGTAAAGTGGCCCCTACCTTACAGGCTATGCGTGAGAAAATGGACCATTGGAAGCAAAAAGAGGTGCGGAACCTCCTGAAGAAGTTTCCCGGTATAGAAGAAGAGCAGGCGCTGCTTTTTGCCGACCAATTGTTAAATCGCCTTACCGGTCAATTTGCCCGACAATTGAGGGTTGGCGAGGACATCAATAGCGACTTGCGGACGATACACCATATCTTTGAGCTCGACAACCAGACATCTTGAGCAAGCAGCCCATAAAAATAGGTACACGCGACAGCAAATTAGCCGTTTGGCAAGCTGTACAGGTACAGCACAAGCTGCAAGCCCTTGGCTTTGAAGCCATTTTAGTACCTGTAAAATCACCCGCAGACATTGACCTTAATACGCCGCTGCACCAGTTTTCAGGAACAGGTATTTTTACTAAAATGCTGGACGAAGCACTATACCGGAAACAGGTTGACCTGGCCGTACATTCCCTTAAAGATTACCCTACCACCCTGCCTCCCAACATCAGCTTAGCCGCAGTTTTGGAACGTGCTTCAGCAGAAGATATTCTCGTATACAAGGGTGAGCTTCCCAAGCTGGAAGAAGGCGTACACCTCCTGGCCAGCGGAAGCATCAGAAGGCAAGCCCAATGGAAACACCGTTTTCCCGGACATAAACTAACCGGTTTGAGAGGAAACGTACAGACGCGTCTTAAAAAACTGGAAGAAAGCAATTGGACAGGGGCTATTTTTGCCAAAGCAGGCCTGGAACGCATTGGCCTTCTGGACGAAAAGCACATAGTTCTGGATTGGATGATTCCCGCGCCGGCACAAGGCATTATAGGGATTACCTGCCTAGAAGAAAATGAAACCCTTCTGCAGATACTGAAAGCATTGAACCACGCCTCTTCTTTCCTGGAAGCGAGTGTAGAACGCGCTTTTCTAAATCGTGCCGAAGGTGGGTGTTCTGCCCCCATTGGCGCGCGGGCGTATGCAGACCCAACCCACATACGTCTTGAGGCGGCCATTTTTGAACCGGATGGCAGCAACAAGGCCGCGGTTGAACAAACCGTTCCGTTGGAGCAAGCCGCTGACCTGGGTAGGCAGCTTGCTGAAAAAGCGCTGGCAAAAGGCGGTGCTGCTATAATGAAAAAGATTAAAAATGCAGGAGAGAAGTAAACCCTTTAGTATATTCAGCACGCGTACTTTACCCGATGCGTTTAGTGAAAAGCTCACCCGGAGCGGCTTAAGACTTCGCCAGAAGGATTTTATAAAAGTCAATTATACATTCAATTCGGAAAGCTTTGCCACACAAATAAACAACCCCAACACGCAAGCCAGGGTCTTTACCAGTAAAAATGCCGTATATAGCCTGCAGAAGCTACTGGAAGAAGAAGCACTTGAGTTTGATAAGAAAAAGAACTTTACCGTAGGGGTGAAAGCTACGGAAATGCTGAGTGAGCTGGGCATAGAAACCAGTGCAAGAGCAACCCACGCCCTGGCCCTGGCGCAGATCATTGCACGAAACCCCGATGTGGAGGCAGTAGATTACTTCTGTGGGAACAAAGCGCTTGACGACCTTCCGGAGTACCTGGAAAGCAAAGGTGTAGCGGTACATAAAGAAGAAGTATACCAGACGGAATTGGTTATGCACGAGGTAGAAACCGCTACTATTGATGGCATCATCTTCCTGTCTCCCACCGCCGTGTTCAGTTTTTTCAAGAAGAATAAGCTGAACCCCAATGTTCCCTGCTTTTGCATAGGCGCCACTACATCTGAAGCCATACACCTGAGGTGTGATAATGTGCGTATTCCTTCAAACGAGCCGGTTTTAGAATCGGTGGTAAATAAGGTGATCGAATATTTTGAGAAGCGAGAAGCGGTAAAATGAAAACGCTGTGAGCCCCTTTTTTATGGCTCCGGTTAAAACAGACACTTACAAGTATTAAAATGTCGGAAATAAAAAACGATTTATTACTAAAGGCTTTAAAGGGAGATGAGGTTTCCAGGCCACCCGTATGGATGATGCGCCAGGCCGGGCGTTACTTGCCTGATTTTATGAAACTCAAAGCCAGGCACTCTTTTTTTGAGCGGGTAGAAACGCCTGAATTGGCTACGGAAATAACGGTAATGCCGGTACACCAGGTGGGCGTAGATGCCGCTATTTTGTTTTCAGATATACTGGTTATTCCCCAGGCGCTTGGGGTCGAAGTGCAAATGGTTCCTGGGAAAGGACCTTACCTGCCTACGCCTATAAGAACAATGGAACAAGTGCAGGCCATTCCCGATGTTGATGTAAAAGACCGGCTGCATTATGTGTATGAGGCCATAGACCTTACCAAAGCATCCCTGGCCAATGAAGTCCCGCTGATCGGCTTTGCAGGCTCTCCCTGGACCATATTGTGTTATATGGTAGAGGGACAGGGCAGCAAAACTTTCGACAAAGCCAAAGCGTTTTGTTACGAGCAACCAGAAGCTGCCCACTTATTGCTCACGAAAATCACCCACGCCACTATTGCCTATTTAAAAGAAAAGGCGGCACATGGTTGCAATGTACTACAGCTATTCGATAGCTGGGGAGGCTTGCTTTCTCCCCTGGATTATGAAACCTTTTCCCTGCATTACATCCGCGAAATGGTGGATGCCTTGCATAAAACCACTCCCGTTATTGTATTTGGAAAAGGTTGTTGGTTTGCCCTGGAGGAAATGGCTAAAATGCCGGTTTCCGCTTTAGGGGTAGATTGGACCATTACGCCCCAAATGGCAAGAGAGTTTACTGGTTTCAACGTTACCCTGCAAGGCAATTTCGACCCGGCCCGCTTACTCTCTCCCATACCCGATATACAGCGCCTGGTTAAGCAAATGGTAGATGACTTCGGAAAGTATAAGTACATCGCCAACCTGGGACATGGTATTTTACCTAATATACCGGTAGATCACGCCAAAGCCTTTGTAGAGGCCGTAAAAAGCTACGGATAAAAGAAGCCCTATTCCCGAGTTTAATTTTATATGATCAAAGAAAAATTCACACAATACATCCGCGATCTTCAGGATGAGATATGCTTAGCCTTAGAAAAGCTGGATGGACGGGCAACATTTACGGAAGACCATTGGGAGCGGCCAGGTGGCGGTGGAGGACGTTCACGGGTACTGGCCAATGGAAGTATCTTCGAAAAAGGTGGGGTAAGCACTTCTGTGGTACACGGTGAAATGCCAGAGCAACTAAAGAAAAACATGAAAACGGAAGGCCAGGCGTTCTTTGCCTGCGGGCTTTCCCTGGTCATCCATCCCGAAAACCCCTTTGTGCCTACCGTACATGCCAATTACCGCTATTTTGAGATGTATAACGAAACGGGCGAACGCATTGACGGATGGTTTGGGGGAGGCACGGACTTGACTCCCTATTACCTTTTTGAAGAAGATGCGCTTCATTTTCACGAGACCCAGAAAACCTATGCCGATCGCCATGGTGCTGACCTGTATCCCCTTTTTAAGAAACAGTGCGATGCCTACTTCAGGAATCATCACCGAGAAGAAGCCAGAGGCATCGGAGGTACCTTTTTTGATTACCTGAAACCAGATGCGCAGCGCAGTATAGAAGACTGGATGGCTTTTGTCATGGACATGGGATATAGTTTCCTACCCGGTTATCTGCCTATCGTAAGGCAAAGAATGCATATGCCCTGGAACGAGGAGCAACGTTACTGGCAGGAATTGCGCAGGGGGCGCTACGTAGAATTTAACCTGGTACACGACCGGGGCACTTTGTTCGGACTCAAAACCAACGGCCGCACGGAAAGCATCCTAATGAGCCTGCCTCCGCGTGTACGCTGGGATTACAACGTAGCCCCGGAAGCAGGCAGTGAAGAAGCCCGGCTCCTCGCAGTATTGAAACAGCCAAAAGACTGGGTAAAATAGGTTTAATGCGTAATGCGACAAGATTATAAAGAGGATTATACGTGTATATTTTTTTAAATTTGTACGTAAATTAATTCATATGAATGCGAAACTCACACTCTCTCTGGATAAAGAAGTTATTGAGCAGGCCAAAGCCTACGCTAAGGAACAAGGTATATCGGTTTCCAAAATGGTAGAAAACTTCATAAAAATAACCACCTCCAGGAAGAGAGAAAAAGAAGTTGACGAAATTGAGATTAGTGATTTTGTGAAGTCTTTAGCGGTACCGGGATTGAAGTACAGAACCAAAAAGCAAATGCGGGCGGAGCGCTTAAGTTACCTGGACAAAAAATACTCCTAGTATGAAAAAGCTGTTTATTGACAGCGATGTGTGTTTGGATGTACTTACAGACCGCCAGCCCTTTGCTCAAAAATCGGCCCAGCTTTTTACTTTGCTACATAAAAAGCAGATAACCGGTTTGATATCCGCGCTTTGCTTAATAAATGTGCATTACTTTCTAAGAAAAGACGTAGGTGATGAAAATGCACGTACTGCGATTTTGCGCTTGAAAACATTACTCACCGTACATGCAGTAACCGATCAAATCATTGATCAGGCACTCATATCCAATTTTAACGACTTTGAAGACGCAGTACAGCATCTGACTGCATTAAAGGCCGGTGCTGAAGGGATTATTACCCGAAACCTAAAAGATTTTAAGCATTCTAAGCTACCCGTTTACACCCCGGAAGATTTCCTTAAACACTTTATCTAAAGCATGTTACAACGCCCCAGAAGATTACGACAATCACCCGCCCTGCGTGAAATGGCCGCGGAAACCCGTTTGCATCCCGCCCAATTCATCGCCCCCCTGTTTGCCATGGAAGGCGAAAACCAAAGGGAAGAAATTGCTTCTATGCCGGGCTATTACCGCTATACCCTGGACTTGCTCGTAGAGGAGGTAAAAACCTTATGGGATATGGGATGCCGATCTGCCCTGCTGTTTGTAAAGGTAGAAGACGCTTTAAAAGATAATGAAGGCAAAGAAGCCATAAACCCGGACGGCCTGATGCAACGCGGTATCCGGGCCATAAAGGAAGCTGTTCCCGGCATTTGCCTGATGACCGATGTGGCTATGGACCCCTACTCCTCCTTTGGTCACGATGGCATTGTGGAGAACGGGGCCGTGCTCAACGATGAGACCATAGGCGTGTTGGCTGATATGGCAATCAGCCATGCCCAGGCCGGTGCAGATTTTGTAGCCCCCAGCGATATGATGGACGGCCGCATTGAAGCCATCCGCATTGCCCTGGATACTGCGGGGTTTACACAAACCGGTATAATGGCCTACAGCGCCAAATATGCCTCCTGTTTTTATGGCCCCTTCCGGGATGCCCTCGACTCTGCCCCCGTGGATATGCAGGACATTCCCAAAGACAAGAAAACCTACCAGATGAATCCGGCCAATGCCGTGGAAGGGCTCAAAGAAGCACAATTGGATATAGAACAAGGGGCAGACATGATCATGGTAAAACCCGCGGTTGCCTACCTGGATATCATTTGCAGAATAAAGGACATTTCTCCCGTGCCGGTAACTGCTTATCACGTAAGCGGAGAATACGCCATGATAAAAGCAGCCGCTGCCAAAGGCTGGGTTAACGAAGAAGAGGCAATGGTGGAAGTACTTACCTCCATTAAAAGAGCCGGGGCAGACCTGATTGCTACTTACTTTGTGAAGGAGATTATTGAGTTGCTTCAACGCAAAGACGCTAAGTACGCAGAGTAACAAATTTTATCAATGAATTTAAATGATCTTTCACACGAAGTAATAGGAGCAGCTATTGAAGTGCATCGCAACTTAGGCCCTGGACTGCTTGAGTCTGTTTATCAAAGTTGCCTTTTTGTAGAACTCCAAAACCGAAAGATTTCTTTTAAAGCCCAAGCTGTTGTACCAATTCAATATAAAGGTAAACTCATTGAGAAAGATTTTATACTTGACTTTTTGATCGAGGAAAGTTTGGTTGTGGAGCTTAAATCTCTTGAAGTTGTATTACCTGTGCATAAAGCCCAGTTACTCACTTATCTTAGGCTTACCAATAAATCACTTGGCCTTTTAATTAACTTTAATGAAGTACTTCTGACGAATGGGATTACCCGAATTGTCAACAATTTCAAAGAATAACAAACTTAGCGGAGCTTTGCGGCCTCAGCGTCTTCGCGTTGATGTAAAAACAAAATGAAAACAAAACAAAGCAAATCCCTTTTCGAAACGGCCACTGCCTATATTCCGGGAGGGGTTAATTCCCCGGTAAGGGCATTTAAATCTGTAGGGGGAGACCCTATTTTCATAAAAAAAGCAAAAGGGGCATACCTGTATGATGAAGACGGGAACCGTTACATCGATTACATCGCTTCCTGGGGCCCTATGCTATTGGGGCACGCCTACCCGCCTGTAGTAGAAGCTATCCGGAAAGCCGTTGAGCACTCCACGTCTTTTGGTGCCCCCACCGAACTGGAAGTACAGCTGGCCAAACTTATTTGCGAAAACATTCCCAATGTGGAGCGGGTACGGATGGTAAATTCCGGAACAGAAGCCACGATGAGCGCCATTCGCCTGGCAAGAGGCTTTACGGGCAAAGACAAGTTCATAAAATTTGCCGGTTGTTACCACGGGCACGGCGATGCTTTTTTGATCAAGGCAGGCAGCGGAGCCGTTACTTTGGGACATCCCAGCAGCCCGGGTGTTACCGAAGGAACTGCTAAAGACACCTTACTCGCAGAGTACAACGACCTGGATAGCGTTAAAAGACTAGTTAGTGCGCATAAAAACGAAATTGCCGCTCTCATTATTGAACCTATACCCGGCAATATGGGCTGTATCTTACCGGAGCCAGGCTTCATTGAAGGGCTTCGTGCGCTCTGCACCCGGGAAGGTATTCTCCTGATCTTTGATGAAGTAATGACCGGCTTCAGGCTCGGTTTTGGCGGTGCCCAGGAGGCATTGGGAGTGCAAGCAGACCTCGTTACTTATGGCAAAGTGATCGGTGCAGGCCTGCCCGTAGGGGCCTATGCCGGCAAGGCAGAGATCATGGAGTTTGTAGCGCCCAATGGTCCGGTATACCAGGCGGGCACCTTGTCGGGTAACCCCATTGCCATGACGGCAGGCTATACGCTTTTACAGGAGTTGAAAGACAAGCCGCAATACTATACGGAGCTGGCAGGCAAATGCAAAGCTTTGCACGAAGGGCTGGCAAGCCTTTTAGAAGAAACAGAGCTCCCCTGGACCATCAACCGGAAAGGGTCTATGATCAGCCTGCATTTCACGAATGTGCCCGTACGCGATTTTGATTCAGCCGGCACCGGGGCCAATGACTACTTCAAACAGTTTTTCCACGGCATGTTGAAGCGGGGCATTTACCTTCCACCTTCAGCTTACGAAAGCTGGTTCTTAAGCAATGCGCTCAGTGAAAAAGATATTGAAGAAACACTTGCCGCAGCCGGGGAAACTATTGAAGAAATGAATCAGAAGCGTTAATATAGCTAAGCCAAAATACCCATAAGCACTATGCACATTCCGGCCACCTCTCCCTCAGATTATATAAGCAAGCTGCCCGAAGAACGCAGCACAGCGGTTTCGCGCTTGCGCAACATATTCAATACACATTTACCAAAGGGGTTTGAAGAGTGTATGAGCTATGGTATGATCGGCTGGGTAGTACCACACTCCCTTTACGCACAGGGCTATCACGTTAACCCCAAGCTACCTCTCCCCTTTATCAACCTAGCCTCGCAAAAGAATTTTGTAGCCGTTTACCACTCCGGCATCTACGCCAACCCTGAATTGATGCGTTGGTTTAAGGCGGAATATGCACAGCGGGTAAAAACAAAGCTGGATATGGGCAAGAGTTGCATCCGGCTCAAAAAGATGGAACACATCCCCTTCGAGTTGTTCAGTGAGTTAGCTACAAAAATGACGGTAGAAGAGTGGGTGAAACGCTACAAAAAACAGGTGAAACGCTAAGAACGCTAAGGCAATTTGGTGTACATAAGCCGCCCACTCGCTGACCTCTAGGACAAAGTAAATGCTTCGCTATACCGCTGCCGATAGGCCATAGGCGTTAAGCCAGTGATCTTGCGAAAAGCCCTGCGAAATGCCTTGCCATCAGAATACCCAACCTTATACATCACCTCCAGCACGCTAAATTGCCCGCTTTCAAGGTCCTTTTTGGCCGCTTCAATTTTTACCCGTTGTATGTATTCGGAAACGGTATTCGAAGTAGCCTTCTTAAACCTGCGCTCCAGGCTCCTGCGCCCTAAAGCAAATAAAGAGGCAATGTCTTCTACGGTAATGCGCTCCGCGTAATTTTCTTCTATATAGGTTTGTGCCTTTTTGATCTGTCGATCGTCATGCGTTTTCTGGCCTTCAAAGATGATAAAGGGAGACTGGCTATGTTTGTCTATATCGATCATAAACGTTTTGGCAATACGTATGGCCATATCACGGCCCGTATGCCTTTCAACCAGGTACAGCAGTAGGTTGAGGTACGAATAAGCACCTCCGCTGGTATACACCCCATCGTCTGCGGTCATTATTTTATCATCTACCAAGGGAATGTGCGGGAACATCGCTTTAAAATCAGCGGCCCTCGACCAATGCGTAGCGCAGGTTTTTCCATCCAGTAAGCCGGTTTGGGCTAAAAAGAAGGTGCCTACGCAGTAGCAGGCCACTTCGGCTCCCCGTGCATGCTGTTGTACAATCCAGGGAATAAAAGCACGGTTGAGTTCGGCTGCAGCCAAAGGGTCTCCGAATAGGGCCGGCACAAAAATGAGGTCGGTTTTCTTTACTTGTTCTACCAGCACCTCCGGTTTTATCGTGAACAGGCCCCGTTTTTGGTGCGTTTCGGGGCTTAGACCCACCAACTGGATGTGGAAGGCGGGCGGAAGTGCCTGCGCTTCCAAAAAACTGTTGACCTGGGTAAGGATCTGGTGGGTACCTTCTATGTTCACAAGACTGGCATCCCCTTTTGGTATCAATATGGATACGTGTTTCATCTTAATTGCGCATAATGATTAACTCCCTCAACAAGCAGTGTATAAAGCTAAAGCTTTTCCTTACGATTCCGTATTTTCTTCTTCAGGATTTAGCGTTTCACCGGATGTACCTTTCCGCTACCTGCAACCCCTGTCTCATCAACCGCATTGATGTAAGGAGATGAGGTCCAGCTTTTTTCTTTAAGTGTGATTTAAATAAATATACTGCCGGATACATTTGTCAGAATACCTACTTTCATCCCCCAATTTAAATCCCTGTTCATGAAAATATCCGGCACCTTTAAGGTAGACCTTGCCCCGCTTGACGCTTTTGAAAAAGGCAAAAACAATATCCAAATCAGCCGTATGTCTATCAATAAGACCTTCTCCGGTTCTTTAGCTGCCTGCAGCAAAGGAGAGATGTTGAGCGCTGTGAGCCCGGTAAAGGGATCGGCTGGTTACGTAGCCATAGAGCAAGTAGAGGGAACGCTTGACGGAAAAGAAGGAAGTTTCGTTCTTCAGCATTTCGGAAGTATGGGTAGCGGGACACAACGCCTCATCTTAGAGGTAGTGCCCGATTCCGGTACAGGCCAACTGGAAGGGCTTCGCGGAAGTATGGAGATCACCATCAAAGAAGGACAACATTTCTACACCTTCAACTATACACTGGAACACTTGTCGTAATACGCCCCTTAAATTGTCGCGTGTTAACCTAAAAGATGCGGGCAGGCCCAGTTACCTTTGAGTATCCATAAACTAGGAGTATGTTTCTTCTCCGGCATAAGTCAATCACCTTCCGGGAGTAAACCTACTTGTTCAAATCCACTACAAATGACAAAAGAATTTTGGTTAAACCTCCCGGTCAAGAACCTGCCAAAGGCCAAGGCTTTTTTTAAGGCCCTTGACTTTTCTTTCAACGAGGAAAAGGAAACCGAAGAGATGCTTCCCATGTGGATAGGAGAGGTAAAGCTCCCGGTCATGCTCGTTGCCCGGGATACCTTCCAGCACTATACGCAGCACCCCGTAACGGATACGGCCACTTCCTCGGAAATACTCATTTCTTTTGATGCAGAAAGTATAGCAGAGGTAGATGCCCTTGCAAAAAAAGTGGAAAAAGCCGGAGGACATGTTTTTGCCCGGCCAGCTGAAATACAAGGCTGGATGTACGGCTTTGCCTTCACCGACCTGGATGGCCATCGCTGGAATGCCATTTATATGGATATGCGCAGACGCCCGCAGTAAAATACAACAAGCATAAAACAAAACGACATGTTACAACAAAGCAAAGCCTTCAGTGGCTTTTCCGTGAATGACCTGGCACAAGCCAAAGCCTTTTATACAGAAACCCTTGGGCTCCTGGTAAAAGACAACCCCATGGGCTTATTGGAATTGCATCTCGAAGGCAATAATCCTTTGATCATTTACCCTAAAGAAAATCATCAAGCGGCCACTTTTACTATCCTTAACTTTCCCGTACAGGATATTGATTCCATTGTAGATCACCTGACTTCCAAAGGCCTTAAAATGGAGCGCTATGAAGGATTTGATCAGGATGAAAAAGGCATTGCACGGGGAAATGAAGGGCCGGAGATCGCCTGGTTTAAAGACCCGGCTGGTAACATTCTTTCCCTGATCCAGGAAACGCATTGATCCATTTTTAGGCTCCGTATGGCGAAGCTACGAAGACATATTGCAACATTCGTTTTCCTATAAAAGCTTATGCAAGCAGCCTCCTTTACGGACTCTTTTAAACGGTTTATTTGATAATGTTACACGTTTAAGGGTAGTTATTATAGCATAATTACCCATAAGTTTTCTATATGAAGATGATCTGCTTTTACATGCAAAAACGCTCAAAAGATTACTAGCTTTGACTGTTCAAGATTGAAGCCATGGTAGAGGTGTTTAAAACAAATGTGCAAAGCGATGAGGATGCTGAGAAACTTCTCCTTATGATACACAACACCTTACCCGGGTACAGGGCAAATTTTGACCTGGAAGACTGCGACCGGATCTTAAGGGTAGTACATGCAAAAGCCGTAAACGCACAACAGCTCATACATCTTGTTTCAAAGGAAGGTTTTTTTGCTGAGCCTCTTCCCTGACCCACCTCTTAAGAATAACCTCTTTCTGCTCCCTCCTAAGGTCCTTTCATGCGGTAGCAACATGGCTGGAAAACAAAACAAGCGGGAGAAAATGACGTTTTCCCTGCGCTTAATCCTGCAAAACTTTAGATTTGAGCATGGAATACAAAAAAATAGCCGACTCCCAGATCAAAATGACGCAATTGATGCTGCCTTCACATGCCAACTTTAGCGGAAAGATACACGGAGGGTATGTATTGAGCCTTATGGACCAGGTGGCCTTTGCCTGTGCTTCAAAGCATTCCGGGCACTACTGCGTTACTGCCTCCGTAAACAAGGTGGACTTCCTAAACCCCATACAAGTGGGCGAACTGATCACGCTAAAAGCTTCCGTTAATTATACGGGGCGTACCTCTATGCTGGTGGGCCTGAGGGTAGAGTCCGAGAACATTCAGACAGGTGAGATCAAACATTGCAATTCCTCTTATTTTACCATGGTGGCAAAAGATGAGCAGGGAAACAATATAGAGGTGCCCGGTTTAATTCTGACCACTAAAGACCAGGTAAGACGTTTTGCACGCAGTATCGTTCGCCAGGAAGATACCCGGAATAGAAGCGGTTCTTTTAACGCAAAAGATTTTAGACTGGAAAAGTATCTTGAGCTGGTACAAGCGCAGAACGTGAAAGTGGAGCTTCCCTCTTGACGTGCAGTCCGTAAAATGCTTTTTACTTCGGTCACCAAATCTTAGTAAGGTTTCCTTACTAAGGTTTCTTTACTACCTCTGTATTAATGCATATAGAGAACCCCTTTCCGGTAATCATACATATCCCTTCGCCTGCAATTTGAAGAGGGCTGCATATTTGCCGTCTTTTTGCATTAATGCTTCATGACTGCCAAGCTCAAGCAATCGCCCGTTTTCCAAAAACAGGATACGATCCGCCATACGCACCGTACTGAAGCGGTGGCTGATCAGTACAGCCGTACGCCCTTGCATCAATTCACTGAAGCGAACAAACACTTCGTTTTCCGCGCGGGCATCCAGAGCGCTTGTAGGCTCGTCTAAGATCATCAATTGTGCATTGCCCATGTACGCGCGGGCCAAAGCAACTTTTTGCCACTCTCCTCCACTCAACTCCACGCCTCCCTGAAAACGTTTGCCCAATACCTGGCCGTACCTGCCGGGTAATTTATTGATTACTGTATCTGCCAGGCTCTTTACCGCACTTTTCTCAATACGCTCCTGCTCGTTCAAATGTGCAATACTCCCTATAGCTATGTTCTCATCAGCTTTCATCTGAAACTTTACATAGTCCTGGAAAATGATGCTTACGTTTTTACGCAAGCTTGCCAGGTCATACTCCCTTAAATCAACGCCATCAAGCAAAATTCTTCCTTCAGTAGGCTCATACAACCGGGCCAAAAGCTTTACTAAAGTGGTTTTGCCTGCTCCGTTCTCCCCTACCAGTGCCAGTTTTTCCCCCGCTTTTAAATGGAAGGAAAGGTTGCGAATAGACCAGTTTTCACTGCCGTGGTATTTAAAGCTTACGTTTTCAAAGGTGAAGCCTTCCTCTATATGATCCGGCACTTTGCGTTTGTGCGCAGATGGTTTGATCTGGGGTCTTAAAGCAAAGAAATCGAACAGGTCCTGGAGGTACAAGGCACTTTCTCCTATCTGGGTAAAGCGGTTCATGATGTTTTGCAGCATGTTGCGCATTTGCAAAAAAGAGCCGGCCAAAAAAGTAAGCTTTCCTACCGATATCTCCCCCTGCACTGTATCGTATATGATGTACACGTATGCTCCATAGTAGGCTAAGGTACCTATGGCAGACAGCAACACTCCCCAAAAGGCCCTGCTGCTGGCCAGCTTCTTGTTTGCTTTATAATATGCATCTGCGAGTTCTTTAAAGCGCTGCGCAATAAAATCCTGGAGCCCAAAGATCTTGATCTCCTTGGCGGTTTCGTCACTGGCGCCTATGTAGCGTAAATAGTCCAGTTCCCTGCGTTGAGGGGTCCAGCCACGTGTAAGGCTATAACTTCTTTCGCTAAAAGCACTCTCCCCCAAAAATGAAGGAATAATGGCCACGAATAAAATAAGGATAAGCAGGGGCTTAAAAGCAATGAGGCCGATGGAAAAGAATAGGATGGTAATAATGTCTTGCGCCTGTGTAAGGGTCTGGCTCATTAAAACTGTCCGGCTGGTGGTTTGCCTGCGCGCACGTTCCAGTTTGTCGTAAAACCTGCTGTCTTCAAATTGATACAGGTCCAGCGTGGCCGCATGTTTGATCAGCTTTACTGAAGTCTGGTTACTGAAAAGGTCACCGAGCAGGCTATCCAGCAGGGTTATCCCCCGGTTGATGATGTCACTCAGCAAGGCAAGGCCCAACTCCATGCCCAGGTACAACCAGATCAGACGGAAGGAAGGCGTGGCCTGGTCTATTTGAAGGATAATCTCATCGATGATCAGCTTTCCCACCCACAGCATAATTACCGGAATGGCAGCCTTGGCCAGGCGCAGCAGGATATTGCCCAGGGTCATAACAGGCGATGTATCCCAGATCATCTTAAAAAAGCGCGGCAGGTTCTGAAAAGCACCCAGCCTTTCTTTCACACTTACTTTATCTTCTCTTGGTTCAAAGGGGTTCCTGATGATTGCCATAATGCAAATATCTTATGAAAAGAAAAACCCCTCTTCCTGCCAGGGCAAAAAGAAGGGCTTATGATAAAAGCTATTTATAAAGCTTTACAAAAGGCCGTTTGTTTTGCGCACGGCATCGGCACTTTCCTGTAACTTTTCTTTTTCGGCATCATCCAACCCGATCTCCACAATTTCTTCGATGCCGGATCTGCCGATAAGGGCCGGAACCCCGATGCAAATGTCATCCAGGCCGTATTCTCCTTCCAGTTTACAAGAGCAGGGGAACATTTTTTTACTGTCTTGCGCAATGGCCTGTACCATGGCCGAAACCGCTGCCCCGGGCGCATACCAGGCAGAAGTGCCCAACATTTTAGTAAGGGTGGCTCCGCCAACTTTAGTGGCTTCCTTAACCTCTTCCAGGCGCTCCCCGCTTATAAATGCGGAAACAGGCACGCTGTTACGCGTAGCCAGGCGGGTCAAGGGGATCATGCCGGTGTCGCTATGGCCACCGATCACCATTCCGTCTACATCACTTGCCGGACACTCCAAGGCCTCGGCCAAGCGATATTTGAAGCGGGCAGAGTCAAGCGCGCCCCCCATACCAATGATACGGTTCTTGGGTAAGCCCAATTCTTTATGTGCCAGGTAAGTCATGGTATCCATAGGATTAGAAACCACGATGAGGATCACATTTGGAGAGTGCTCGATGATCTTACCGGCTACGTCTTTTACAATGCCGGCATTAATGCCGATGAGTTCTTCACGGGTCATTCCCGGCTTACGTGGAATACCGGAAGTAATTACCGCCACATCGCTATCGGCTGTTTTGCTGTAGTCGTTGGTGCTCCCTATAATTTGAGTATCAAATCCATTCAGAGAAGCGGTTTGCATCAGGTCCATGGCCTTGCCTTCGGCAAAGTTTTCCTTGATGTCTACCAACACCACTTCTGAAGCAAAATTTTTGATGGCTATGTATTCGGCACAACTGGCCCCTACGGCACCGGCACCTACTACGGTAACTTTCATAGTATAAGGTATTTGAAATGTTTAAGTATGATGCTGCTAAAGTATAAAGCCCGGGGCAAACCCAGCGATAGTTTACAGCTGATTTTACAGGAAAATCATGGAAAGTCAACAAAAAACCCCGGGGGTTAGCCCGGGGTTTGTAGTAGATTAAGCTTGTCCTTGCGGACCGCCAAAGTTCAGCGGGATCTGCGGTTGTTCCGAATCCTGAATCTCTCCATGCTGCGCTTCAAAGCGCGCTACATTTTCCTGCATCGCACGTAAAAAGCGTTTGGCATGTTGCGGAGTAAGCACAATACGCGATTTCACTTTCGCCTTGGGCACCCCGGGCATGATCTTGATAAAGTCCAGCACAAATTCGCTGGCTGAGTGGTTGATGATCGCCAGGTTGCTATACGTACCTTCCGCTACCTCCTCACTCAGTTCCACGTTGATCTGGCCTTCCTTCTGCTCCATTTTTTCTTCAGCCATGAGAATTATCCGTTTATCTCTTCTTCTACTTCAACGCTGTCCGCTGCTTTCAGCCTGTCGTAATCTTCCTGTGAGCCTACAATGATGTTGTTGTACTCTTTAAGCCCGGTACCCGCAGGTATTTTATGGCCTACAATTACGTTTTCTTTCAGGCCCTCCAGGGTATCGCGCTTGCCGTTAACGGCCGCTTCGTTCAATACTTTGGTGGTTTCCTGGAAGGAAGCTGCCGAAATAAAGGACTTGGTCTGTAGCGAAGCCCGGGTGATTCCCTGCAATACAGGACGTGCTGTAGCCGGGTTGGCGTCACGTGCCTCTACCAGCTCTTTGTCTGCTCTGCGCAATAAGGAGTTTTCATCCCGCAGCTTACGGGCAGAAACGATCTGCCCGGCTTTCAGGTTCTCGCTGTCCTTGGCGTCTACGATCACTTTCTTATCAAAGATCCAGTCGTTTTCCTTGATGAAGTCATTCTTATGCACGAGGTTGCTTTCCAGGAAGCTGGTATCCCCCGGATCCTGGATCTCTACTTTGCGCATCATCTGACGTACAATTACCTCAAAGTGCTTGTCGTTGATCTTCACCCCTTGTAAACGGTATACTTCCTGTACCTCATTTACCAGGTATTCCTGTACGCGGTTAGGTCCTTGAATAGCCAGGATATCTGCGGGGGTAATGGCTCCGTCAGAAAGAGGCATACCTGCACGTACAAAGTCATTTTCCTGTACGAGGATCTGCTTGCTCAGGTTAATGAGGTATTTTTTCACCTCACCTGTGCGGCTTTCCACGATGATCTCCCGGTTGCCCCGTTTGATCTTACCGTAAGAAACCACCCCGTCAATTTCAGAAACCACAGCCGGGTTAGAAGGGTTACGTGCTTCAAACAACTCGGTTACCCTTGGCAGACCACCGGTGATATCACCAGCCTTAGCAGACTTACGCGGAATTTTCACGAGGGTTTTTCCGGCCTTGATCTTATCTCCTTCCTCTACGGTAATGTGTGCCCCGATAGGTAGGGTATAATGCTTAAGCTCGTTTCCTTTGCTATCTACAATAGATATGGTAGGGATCATTTTGCGGTTCCGGTTCTCAGAGATCACTTTCTCCATAAAGCCGGTTTGCTCGTCAATCTCTACCCGGTAGGTAACGCCCTGTTCTATATCGGTAAACTTGATGGAACCGGCCGTTTCAGAAATGATCACCGCATTGTAGGGATCCCACTCGCAGATCACATCTCCTTTACTCACCTTTTGCCCTTCAACGGATACCCGTAAGAAAGAGCCGTAAGGCACATTGTTAGTGGCCAGGTTGATCCCGGTTTTCTCATCTATCAATTTCATTTCGGCCGTCCGGCCAATTACAATTTCCACCTCATTTCCTTCACCGTCTTCTCCTTTTACCGTACGCAACTCATCAAACTCTATACGTCCGTCAAACTTGGCTTTGATGGAGGATTCCTCGGCTACGTTACCTGCCGTACCTCCCACGTGGAAAGTACGAAGGGTAAGCTGCGTACCTGGTTCACCGATGGATTGGGCGGCAATTACACCAACCGTTTCTCCTATCTGTACCATTTTGCCGGTAGCCAGGTTGCGGCCGTAACATTTCGCACAAATTCCCCGATCGGATTCACAGGTAAGGGCAGAGCGCACCTCTACCATTTCTATCGGAGAGTTTTCAATTTTATCAGCTGCCTCCTCGTTTATTTCTTCCCCTGATTTCACGTATACTTCACCTGAAATCGGATCTACTACATCGTGTAAAGACACACGGCCAAGGATACGGTCAACCAGAGGCTCTACCATTTCCTCGTTTTTCTTAAGAGCCGTTACTTCCAGTCCGCGTAGGGTACCACAATCTTCTTCATTGATGATCACATCTTGGGAAACATCTACCAACCTACGGGTCAGGTAACCCGCATCAGCCGTTTTAAGGGCCGTATCTGCAAGCCCCTTACGGGCACCGTGGGTTGAGATAAAGTACTCCAGGATAGAGAGGCCTTCTTTAAAGTTCGAGATAATCGGGTTCTCAATGATCTCACCTCCGGAAGAACCGGACTTTTGAGGTTTGGCCATCAGACCACGCATACCGGAAAGCTGGCGGATCTGCTCCTTAGAACCCCGTGCACCGGAGTCAAGCATCATGTAGATCGGGTTGAATCCCTGACGGTCCGTGATCAGGTGATGCATGGCACGCTCGGTAAGACGGGCATTGGTGTTGGTCCATACGTCAATTACCTGGTTGTACCGTTCATTATTGGTGATCAGACCCATATTATAACTGTTCAAAATGCCTTCGATCTGTGCTTCGGCATCAGAAACCAGACTTTCTTTTTCTTCGGGAATGATGATATCTCCCAAACTAAAGGATAGCCCTCCTCTAAAGGCTGTATTGTATCCCAACTGCTTTATGCTGTCAAGGAAATCGGCCGTAGTAGGAATATCTGTTAATTTTAAGATATCAGAAATAATTCCCCTCAAAGCCTTTTTTGTCAATACTTCGTTTATGAAGGGTACATTATCCGGTACAGACTGGTTGAAAATAGTACGCCCTACGGACGTTTCGATCAACTTCATTACCAGGTTTCCTTCTTCATCACGAACCCGTGCACGCACTTTAATGGGGGCATGCAGGTCTACGCGACCTTCATTATAGGCAATCTGTACTTCCTCATCAGAATAGAAGGTCATACCCTCTCCCTTAATCGGATGTTCCGGTGTATGCTTTCTTATCTTAGTGATGTAATACAGTCCCAGTACCATGTCCTGAGAAGGAACGGTAATGGGTGAGCCATTGGCTGGGTTCAAAATATTGTGCGAGGCCAGCATCAACAACTGTGCTTCCAATACCGCAGCAGAACCTAACGGAAGGTGTACCGCCATCTGGTCTCCGTCAAAGTCAGCATTAAAGGCCGTACAGGCCAATGGGTGCAATTGGATCGCCTTCCCTTCAATAAGCTTGGGTTGGAAAGCCTGGATGCCCAGACGGTGCAAAGTGGGTGCCCGGTTTAGCAATACAGGGTGTCCTTTCATTACGTTTTCCAGGATATCCCATACTACTGGTTCGCGCTTGTCAATAATCTTTTTAGCCGATTTCACAGTCTTTACAATGCCCCTTTCAATCAGCTTGCGCACGATAAAAGGCTTGTAGAGCTCTGCCGCCATGTTTTTAGGTAAACCACACTCATGTAGTTTCAGATCCGGGCCCACCACAATAACGGAGCGCGCAGAATAATCTACCCGCTTACCCAATAAGTTCTGGCGGAAACGCCCCTGCTTTCCTTTCAATGAATCGGAAAGAGACTTCAGTGCCCGGTTAGAGTCCGTTTTAACGGCACTTGACTTCCGGGTATTGTCAAACAAGGAATCAACGGCTTCCTGCAGCATACGTTTCTCATTGCGCAAGATCACTTCCGGTGCCTTGATCTCCATCAAGCGCTTCAAACGGTTGTTCCGGATGATCACCCTGCGGTACAGGTCATTGAGGTCGGAAGTAGCAAAACGGCCACCATCTAAAGGCACCAATGGGCGCAATTCAGGTGGAATTACGGGAACTACTTTCACGATCATCCACTCAGGACGGTTTTCAATACGTGTATTGGCATCGCGGAAAGCTTCTACTACCTGTAAACGTTTCAAAGCCTCTTGCTTACGCTGCTGTGAAGTCTCTGTGTTTGCCTTATGACGGAGGTCGTAAGACAACTGATCAAGATCTAAGCGGGCCAGAAGATCAATAAGTGCTTCCGCTCCCATCTTAGCGATAAATTTATTGGGATCGCTGTCTTCCAGGTAATTGTTTTCGCTAGGCAAACGCTCCAGCATATCCAGGTACTCCTCTTCTGTAAGGTACTCCATGTACTTCACCGGGGTGCCATCGGCATGGGCTGCATTACCCGCCTGTATCACTACGTAGCGTTCGTAGTAAATAATCATGTCGAGCTTCTTGGTAGGCAAACCAAGCAGGTAACCGATTTTATTGGGCAGGGATTTAAAGTACCATATATGAGCTACAGGCACCACCAGGTTGATGTGACCTACGCGCTCTCTACGTACTTTTTTCTCGGTAACCTCTACACCACACCGATCGCACACGATGCCTTTGTAGCGGATACGCTTATACTTACCGCAGGCACATTCGTAATCCTTTACAGGACCAAAGATGCGCTCGCAGAACAAACCATCGCGTTCGGGTTTATGCGTACGGTAGTTGATGGTTTCGGGTTTCAGCACCTCACCATAGGAGCGTTCCAGCAAAAACTCAGGCGAAGCCAGGCTGATGGTGATGCTGCTAAAGTTGCTGCTGTAATTGTTTTTATCGTTTTTCCTTAGAGCCATGTATCGGGAAAATTAAATTCTAAATAAGTGATTAATCGAGGGTGATCTTTAAGCCAAGGCCGTTGAGTTCGTGCAACAATACATTGAACGACTCAGGAATACCTGGTTCAGGCATAGGGTCACCTTTCACAATGGTTTCGTAGGTTTTAGCCCTACCTACCACATCATCCGACTTTACGGTAAGTATTTCGCGCAAGATGTTTGAAGCACCAAAAGCTTCCAGTGCCCACACCTCCATCTCACCAAAACGCTGACCTCCAAACTGGGCTTTACCACCCAGGGGCTGCTGCGTAATAAGCGAGTATGGACCAATAGAACGCGCGTGCATTTTATCGTCTACCATATGGCCTAGTTTGAGCATGTAAATCACACCTACACTTGCCGCCTGGTGGAAACGTTCCCCTGTTCCTCCGTCATACAGGTAGCTATGCCCGAATTGAGGGATACCGGCTTCTTCCGTATATTTATTGATGTCTTCAATAGAGGCTCCGTCAAAGATGGGCGTGGCAAATTTCTTACCCAGTTTCTTACCGGCCCAACCGAGCACGGTTTCATAGATCTGGCCAATGTTCATACGCGAAGGTACCCCCAGTGGGTTCAGTACAATATCTACCGGAGTTCCATCTTCCAGGAAAGGCATGTCTTCGTCACGCACGATCTTGGCTACGATACCTTTGTTTCCGTGGCGCCCGGCCATTTTATCCCCTACTTTAAGCTTGCGCTTTTTGGCGATGTATACTTTGGCCAGTTTCACAATACCGGAAGGCAATTCATCCCCAATACTGATGGTAAATTTCTTTCTGCGGTATACCCCGGAAACGTCCATTACCTTGATCTTATAGTTGTGGATCAGCGTTTCGATAAGGTGGTTTTTATCCTTATCTGTGGTCCAGGTACCCCCTACTATACGGGTGTAGTCGTCTATGCTGTTGAGTACCTTCTGGGTAAACTTGGTTCCTTTGGGAATTACGTCTTCAGCGAGGTCATTTTTAACGCCTTGACTGGTTTTACCAGCTACCAGGATGTTCAGCTTATCCAGGAAGTTTTGACGGAGCACTTCCATTTTAGTGTTGTACTCCTGATCCAAACTCTCCAGTTCTTCTTTATCCTGCGCCCGTTTTTTCTTGTCTTTTACAGAGCGGGAGAAGAGTTTTTTGTCAATTACCACACCACTTAACGAAGGGGAAGCTTTCAGAGACGCATCTTTTACGTCACCTGCCTTATCGCCAAAAATGGCGCGCAGCAGCTTTTCTTCCGGTGTTGGGTCAGACTCTCCTTTAGGTGTGATCTTCCCGATGAGGATGTCGCCCGGCTTAATCTCTGCTCCTACACGTACAATGCCGTTTTCGTCCAGGTCTTTTGTAGCTTCTTCACTTACGTTAGGAATGTCTGAAGTAAGTTCTTCTGCTCCCAATTTGGTGTCGCGCACTTCAAGAGAGTACTCATCGATGTGAATGGAGGTGAAGATGTCTTCACGCACTACTCTCTCAGAAATTACGATGGCGTCCTCAAAGTTGTATCCCTTCCAGGGCATAAAGGCTACCTGCATATTTCTACCCAGGGCAAGGTCTCCCCCCTGGGTGGCGTATCCTTCACACAATACCTGTCCGGCCGTTACGCGCTGGCCTTTCTCTACCAGGGGTTTCAGGTTTATCGAAGTACCTTGGTTGGTTTTCCGGAATTTAACGAGCTCATAGGTTCTGAAATCATCTTCAAAGCTCACTAAACGCTCATCGTCCGTACGGTCATACTTGATACGGATGGTAGTGGCATCTACATAATCTACCACACCGTCTCCTTCTGCATTTACCAATACGCGGCTGTCGGAAGCTACACGTGCTTCCAGGCCGGTACCTACAATGGGTGCCTCAGGACGCAACAAAGGCACGGCCTGCCGCATCATGTTTGATCCCATCAAGGCACGGTTTGCATCATCGTGCTCCAAAAAGGGAATAAGCGATGCCGAAATAGATGCGATCTGGTTAGGCGATACGTCCATATAGTCGATCTTGTCGGGCTCAACTAAAGGATAATCTGCTTCATCGCGTACTTTTACACGGTCGTTCTCAAAATTGCCGTCCTCTTTCACAGGGGCATTGGCCTGGGCAATTACCTTTTCTTCTTCTTCCTCTGCACTTAAGTACACCGGGCTCTGGCTAAAGTCTATCTTACCTTCTTCTACCTTGCGGTAAGGTGTTTCCAGGAAGCCCATTTTGTTCACCTTTGAGTACACACACATAGAGGAGATCAAACCGATGTTTGGTCCTTCAGGGGTTTCGATGGGGCAAAGGCGACCATAATGGGTATAGTGTACGTCACGCACCTCAAAGCCGGCACGCTCGCGCGATAAACCACCTGGTCCGAGGGCAGAAAGCCTGCGCTTATGGGTGATCTCAGCCAGCGGATTGGTTTGATCCATAAACTGAGAGAGCTGATTGGTGCCAAAAAATGAATTGATCACAGAAGACAAGGTCTTGGCATTGATCAAATCGATGGGCGTAAACACCTCGTTGTCGCGTACGTTCATCCGTTCGCGGATAGTACGGGCCATACGGGCAAGGCCTACACCAAATTGGTTAGCCAATTGTTCTCCAACGGTACGTACGCGCCTGTTGCTCAGGTGGTCGATGTCATCAATCTCCGCTTTGGAGTTGATCAGCTCGATCAGGTATTTTACAATACTCAGGATATCGTCTTTTGTCAATACCTGGGTAGTGCTTTCTACATCGAGTCCCAATTTTTTGTTTAGCCTGTAACGGCCTACTTCACCGAGGTTGTAGCGCTGCTCGGAGAAAAACAATTTGTCAATGATGCCCCGTGCTGTCTCCTCGTCTGGTGGCTCAGCATTACGTAACTGGCGGTATATATGCTCCACGGCTTCTTTTTCCGAGTTCGTGGGATCTTTTTGTAAGGTATTGTGGATGATCGAAAACTCAGAGGCTTCGATATCTTCTTTGTGCAACAAAATGGTTTGCACATCGGCATCCACGATTTCTTCGATATGGTCTTTTTCCAGCACGGTATCGCGGTCAAGCACCACTTCGTTCCGCTCTATGGAAACCACCTCACCTGTATCTTCGTCTACAAAGTCCTCGATCCAGGTTTTCAACACACGGGCAGCCAACTTGCGGCCCATCACTTTTTTCAATCCTGTTTTGGATACTTTCACCTCTTCCGCCAGGTCAAAGATCTCCAGGATGTCTTTATCCCGCTCATAGCCGATCGCTCTGAGCAAGGTAGTAAGGGGCAACTTTTTCTTACGGTCGATGTAGGCATACATCACACTATTGATGTCTGTAGCAAACTCTATCCAGCTTCCTTTAAAAGGAATGATACGGGCAGAGTAGAGCTTGGTACCATTGGCGTGGTAGCTCTGGCCGAAGAACACACCGGGAGAACGGTGCAGCTGAGAAACTACTACGCGCTCCGCGCCATTGATAATAAAGGTACCCCGGGGGGTCATATAAGGAATAGTACCGAGGTATACATCCTGCACGATGGTTTCGAAATCTTCGTGCTCGGGATCGGTACAGTATAGTTTAAGTCTCGCTTTAAGGGGCACGCTAAAAGTAAGGCCACGCTCGATGCATTCATTTTCGCTATAGCGTGGTGGATCTACAAAGTAGTCGATAAACTCCAACACAAATTGATTGCGTGCGTCTGTGATGGGGAAATTTTCACTAAACGTTTTATAAAGGCCTTCGTCCTGCCTGTCGTCTGGTTTAGTATCAAGTTGAAAGAAGTCTTTAAAGGACTTCAATTGAATATCCATGAAATCTGGATAATCAAAGGCATTTTTGATAGAGGCAAAGTTTACCCTGCCATCTAACATTTTAGTTGCCGATAAATTGGTCATTGCGGAAATGAAATAAAGTTAAACTAAACACAAAAGGGTTTAGGCCAATCACGCGTACGTGAAAGGCCTAAACCAATCTTTAAAAGCCGGTGAAGGCGATTACTTCACCTCTACTTCAGCACCAGCTTCTTCCAGCTGAGCTTTAAGGGCTTCGGCTTCGTCTTTTGCAACACCTTCTTTAAGAGGCTTAGGAGCTTCGTCTACAAGCGCCTTAGCTTCTTTAAGACCTAATCCGGTAAGTTCTTTTACAAGCTTTACAACAGCCAGTTTAGAACCACCAGCAGCCTTAAGGATCACATCAAATTCTGTTTTTTCGTCACCACCGGCGGCATCACCACCAGCAGCAGGACCGGCAACGGCTACAGCAGCAGCTGCAGGCTCAATACCGTGCTCTTCTTTCAGGTAAGTAGCCAGTTCGTTTACCTCTTTGATGGTAAGGTTTACCAGCTGATCGCCTAGTTCTTTAATATCTGCCATTTTGGACTTTTCTTTTGAATTAAAAATTAAATAAACGTATGGAAGCGAAAGTGCGTAACTTGGTTGTTTATGCTTCTCTCTCCTCTAAGGTTTTTAATAAACCTCCAAGTGTGTTCTTGCCACTTTGCAGGGCAGATACCACATTCTTGGCAGGAGATTGCAGCAAGGCAATAACATCGGCAATAAGCTCTTCTCTGGACTTAAGTGTAGAGAGTGCTTCTACCTGGTCATCCCCGATATACACTGATTCCTCAATGTAAGCTCCTTTCAGAATCGGTTTTTTCGATTTTTTTCTAAACTCTTTAATCAGTTTAGCAGGAGCGTTTCCGGTATCCGAGATCATGATACTGGTGTTGCCTTTCAAAGTAGGAAAGAGGTCGTCAAAGCTTTTGCCGCTCTTTTCCATAGCCTTTTTAAGGAGGGTATTTTTTACAACATTCAACTTGATGTTGCTCTTGAAAGCTAACCTGCGTAAGTTGGATGTTTGTTCAGCATCCAAACCGGCAATATCCGTCAGATAGACAATATTGCTCGCCTCCAGCGCTTCCGTCAGCTTCTCAATTTCTAAGTTCTTTTCTTCTTTGGTCATCTTTAGAAAGTTCTGGGATTAAACAGATTTAGCGTCAATTCTAATGCTAGGGCTCATTGTGCTGCTCATCGCAATGCTCTTGATGTAGGTTCCTTTTGCCGCTGAAGGTTTAAGGCGCAGCAAAGTCTTTAAAAGCTCTTCTGCGTTTTCCTTGATCTTACCTTCTTCAAAAGAAGCCTTGCCTACTGCTGCATGCACAATGCCGTAACGGTCTACTTTAAAGTCAATTTTACCTGCCTTTACTTCAGATACCGCTTTAGCCACATCCATGGTTACCGTACCCGTTTTGGGGTTGGGCATAAGGCCACGCGGACCTAGCACTCTACCTAAAGGACCGATCTTACCCATTACACTGGGCATGGTTACGATCACATCCACATCGGTCCAGCCACCTTTGATCTTTTCAATATACTCCTCCAGACCAACGTAATCTGCACCGGCATCCTTGGCTTCCTGCTCTTTGTCGGCCGTTACCAAAGCCAATACTTTTACATCTTTACCGGTTCCGTGAGGCAGGGTCACTACGCCACGTACCATTTGGTTAGCCTTACGCGGGTCAACCCCCAAACGTACCGCCAGGTCAATAGAAGCGTCAAACTTCATGCTCGACACTTCTTTTACCAAGCTGCTGGCTTCTTCGATAGAATAGGTTTTGTTCTTATCGATCTTTGCCAACGCTTCTTTTCTTTTTTTACTGATTGTAGCCATTTTTAAATTTCTTTTAGAGATGGATTAAAATGGTTTATTACCAGTTACCGTAAGACCCATGCTACGGGCTGTACCTGCAACCATACGCATGGCAGACTCTACCGTAAAGGCATTTAGGTCTTGCATTTTATCTTCTGCGATAGCCTTTACCTGGTCCCAGCTTACCTTCCCTACTTTCTGCAGGTTGGGTGTAGAGGAACCTGATTTCACTTTTGCCGCTTCCAACAGTTGCACTGCTGCGGGTGGTGTTTTGATGATGAAGTCGAAAGACTTATCCATGTACACCGTGATCACAACAGGCAAGACCTTACCTTGCTTATCCTGGGTACGAGCGTTGAACTGCTTACAGAATTCCATAATGTTCACGCCTTTGGCACCAAGGGCAGGACCAACGGGTGGTGAAGGGTTCGCAGCGCCACCTCTTACCTGAAGCTTAATTATCGCGCTTACTTCTTTTGCCATTTTCTTCTTGTATTATTAACTAATTTCCATTACCGGGTTGGAAGCTTCCCGGGTTTATAGAGCTCACAATATTATTATCCTTCTTTTTCTACCTGCATGTACGAAAGCTCCAATGGAGTTTTCCTACCGAAAATCTTCACCATCACTTCCAGCTTGCGCTTCTCTTCATTAATCTTCTCAATGGTGCCGTTAAATCCGTTGAAAGGGCCATCGATCACTTTCACCGTTTCCCCTACAATGTACGGGATGTTGATCTTCTCATCCGTTTCAGATAGTTCATCTACTTTTCCGAGCATGCGGTTCACTTCACTTTGGCGCAAAGGCACGGGATCTCCCCCTTTCACCTCACCCAAAAAACCGATCACTCCGGGAACATTCTTAATGGTATGGATCAGTTCACCCGTTAAGTTCACCTCTACCATGATATACCCGGGAAAGTAGTTGCGCTCTTTGCTTACTTTCTTTCCGTTCCGGATCTGGTATACCTTTTCGGTAGGTACTAGGATCTGCCCCAGGTAATCTGACATACTCACCCGTACGATCTCATTTTCGATGTACGTTTTTATCTTGTTTTCCTGGCCTGAAATTGCCCGTACTACATACCATTTTTTCCCGCCTTCACTCATTGTTTTTCCGTTCTAATTTTAATTCAGAATTAAGCAAACAATCCGTAGAAAGCTTCCAGCGCCGTGCTGATAATCTTATCCATAACAAAAATGAGCAGGGCGATAACAATCGAGGCTACCGCCACCAACACAGATGTCTTTTGCAGCTCTGTCCAGGTGGGCCATGAGGTTTTGTGCAGCAACTCCTCGTATGATTCTTTAAAGTATGTACTTACCTTACTCATATTGTTTCATCATTTGCACGGGCGGTAAGATTCGAACTCACGACCTTCGGTTTTGGAGACCACTGCTCTACCAGCTGAGCTACGCCCGTATATTTTATTTCAACCCGGTTATTAAAACATCTCTTTAGTTGAACTCAACTTCCCCTTTGGTTTTGTCCCCAACAAGGTTGGGGACCGTATGACACAAAGTTTAAGGCTTTATTTATCCCCCCAAACTTTACATCCTTTTATTTAGGCAGAAAGGCGCCCCGATAAATCGGGACACCTTTTACCTAATCTTGTATGAAAAAGAACTTCTTCTTATTCAGTAATTTCAGTTACCTGACCGGCACCTACGGTTCTACCACCCTCGCGGATTGCGAAACGCAGGCCTTTGTTGATTGCAACAGGAGCAATCAGGTCTACGGTGATGGATACGTTATCACCGGGCATTACCATTTCAGTACCTTCAGGCAAGTGAATCTCACCGGTTACGTCAGTTGTACGCAAGTAAAACTGTGGACGGTACTTGTTGTGAAATGGTGTATGACGGCCACCTTCTTCTTTTTTAAGGATATACACCTCAGCTTTGAATTTGGTATGTGGGGTGATGGAGCCTGGCTTACAGATTACCATTCCTCTGCGGATGTCAGATTTCTCGATACCACGCAGTAAGATACCTACGTTATCACCTGCTTCACCACGGTCAAGGATCTTACGGAACATCTCCACACCAGTGATGGTGGAGTTCAGTTTCTCATCACCAAAACCGATGATCTCTACAGCGTCACCTGTGTTGGCCACACCTGTTTCAATACGCCCGGTAGCAACAGTACCACGGCCGGTAATAGAGAATACATCTTCAATAGGCATCAAGAATGGCTTCTCGTTGTCGCGCTCTGGCTCTTCGATCCACTCATCTACTGCCTTCATCAATTCCATTACGGTATCTACCCACTTTTGCTCACCGTTCAATGCACCCAGAGCAGAACCTTGGATCACAGGTGAGTTATCCCCGTCATATTCATAGAAAGAAAGCAATTCGCGGATTTCCATTTCCACAAGCTCAAGAAGCTCCTCGTCATCCACCATATCCACTTTGTTCATGAACACAACGATACGTGGAATACCAACCTGGCGACCCAAAAGGATGTGCTCACGTGTTTGTGGCATAGGGCCATCAGTAGCCGCTACAACAAGGATAGCTCCGTCCATCTGGGCGGCACCTGTTACCATGTTTTTTACATAATCCGCGTGACCAGGACAGTCAACGTGGGCGTAGTGACGGTTGGCCGTCTGGTACTCAACGTGAGAAGTGTTGATCGTAATACCCCTTTCTTTTTCTTCAGGAGCGTTATCGATAGAGTCGAACGAGCGAAGTTCAGAAAGACCGGCATTTGCCAATACCGTAGTGATTGCAGCTGTCAAAGTGGTCTTACCGTGGTCAACGTGTCCGATGGTTCCGATGTTCAAGTGGGGTTTATCCCTTTTGAATGTTTCTTTTGCCATGGTTTTTAAAACTTAGTTTTAATAAAATATATAAATAAGCAAGACCACTATGGTCTTTCACTTAGAGCCAATGAGGGGATTTGAACCCCTGACCTCTTCCTTACCAAGGAAACGCTCTACCCCTGAGCTACATCGGCAGTCATTAGTCAATTCGTTGATCAGTCAATTGGTGATCAGCAAGAACACCAATCAACCCTTTTCTCCAATCAACCAACTTCTACCTTGAGCGGGAAATGGGATTCGAACCTCCCGATATCCATCGGGACAGGCGCGACTGGTCGCTCTCTTCGAAGACTTTACCAAATCACGCAACGAAACCAATTTCGCCACTTTGAGCGGGAAACGGGATTCGAACCCGCGACCCTCAGCTTGGAAGGCTGATGCTCTAGCCAGCTGAGCTACTCCCGCTTATATTGCGGTTTAAACCCTGTGTTTAAACCGCCTGGCTTGTACATGTGGGGAGAGCAGGATTCGAACCTGCGAAGGTAAAACCAACAGATTTACAGTCTGTCCTCGTTGGCCGCTTGAGTATCTCCCCAGTAAATTCAAGAACACATAAAAGCCAAATCCTGTTGCAAGATTTGGCTCAGAAATCATTTTAAAAGATCAAATCTCTCAAAATACTAGAGCCGATGGAGGGATTCGAACCCCCGACCAGCTGATTACAAATCAGCTGCTCTGGCCAACTGAGCTACATCGGCAGTGCCTTTATAAAAAAGAACAGCCCGCTTTAAAAACGGACTGCAAATGTAATAACAATTTGTATTGCTACAAACGCTGGAAAAAATATTTTTTACGAGGCGTAAACCCGCTGCCTTTCTTTGTATTTCTTCAACTGCCGGCCAAGGGCTTCGGTAGACATGTCAGCCGCATGCTCAAAGGACTTGCATTGTTTTTTTACTACCATTTCCTGTCCCGGCACACTGAGTTTGATCTCCGCAATTTTATTCTCCTTTGTGTGGTTGTTGTCTACTTTGAGGTATACCTCACCGTCAATAATGCGGTCGTAGAACTGCTCGAGCTTATCCATGCGTTTCTGGATAAAGTTGATGAGCTTGATGTCGGCATTGAAGTTAACAGATTGCACGCGTACTTTCATAAGCCTTAAGAGTTTTTTGGCCCTCTCGGGTGAGCCTGATTATACGTTTGTTTTAGTTTGTCAACAGAATTGTGGGTATAAACCTGTGTGGCAGCCAAGCTGGAATGCCCGAGCAATTCTTTGATGGAGTTTAAGTCTGCGCCCCGGTTCAACATGTGTGTGGCAAAAGAATGACGCAATACATGCGGACTCTTTTTCTCTATCCCGCTGACTAAACTAAGGTATGTATTCACTACTTTATAGACAAACTTTGGATATAGTTTTTTGCCTTTTTTAGTGGTAAACATCGGATCAGTCGCACGGGCACTGGAAACACGCTCACGATGCGCTACGAGCTTTGTTGTAAAATGCGTGGTTAGGGGAATGATGCGCTCTTTATTGCGTTTACCCAATACTTTCAGCGTCCCCTCTGCTTCATTGAAATCTACCCAACACAAGCCAATGAGTTCCGCAGACCGCATACCGGTGTTGTAGAACGTTTCAATGATCAGGCGCTCCTGCGGATCCTCAAACGGCACTTTATCCAAAAGCCTGCTCAAGTCCTCCTCTTCTATTACACGCAGGAGCTTCTTGGGCGCTTTAGGTGCAACTACGCGATCCATGGGGTTCTGGCGGATCTCTTTTTGTTGCAGTAAGTATTTGAAGAAGCTTTTATAGGTGCTTAACTTGCGTTTGACCGAATTTGGTTCAAACGCTTCCTCCATCATTTCAAGCACATAAGCCCTTAGCATATGATGAGTTACATCCTGCCACTCTTCCTCTATTTCGTATTGCCGCTTCAAGAAAGCAGCCAAACCCTCCAAGTCGTTTTGATAAGCACGTACCGTATGCATTGAGTAGCGCTTTTGAAGCCTGATATGATCTAAAAACCGGGTAGTGAGCATAAAAAAACCAGGAAATGCCTCTTTAGCAAATCCTGGTTTCAAATATACTGGATTGAACGGCTCTTAAGAGACCGATCAATTATTCTTCAGCCTGGTTCTTCTTCTGAATGTAGGCAGCCTTGATCACCTCCTTTCTACGCTCAACAGAAGGCTTTACAAACTGCTGACGGGCACGCAAAGCGCGCGAAGTGCCAGTGCGGTCAAACTTTCTTTTGTAACGCTTCAGGGCGCGATCTATGGATTCTCCTTCTTTTACAGAAATAACTAACATGCTCAGTCTTTGATTTTAGGGCTGCAAATGTAAGGACTTTTGAAAACCCTGCAATAGCTTATGCCGAAAATTATTTCATCAGGTTCTTGGAAATAACCACTTTCTGGATCTCAGACGTACCCTCTCCGATAGTACACAGCTTCACATCCCGGTAGAACTTCTCTACGGGAAAGTCTTTTGTGAACCCATATCCTCCAAAAATCTGCACGGCTTCATTGCACACGCGCACTGCCACTTCTGAAGCATACAATTTTGCCATTGCTCCGGCCTGGGTTACTTTACCCCCTTTGTTTTTAATGTCTGCCGCTTTATAAGTGAGCAACTCGGCTGCTTCAATTTCCGTAGCCATATCAGCCAGCTTAAAAGAGACCCCCTGAAACGAAGAGATGGGTTTCCCGAACTGTTCCCGTTCTTTACTGTATTTTACAGCGGCATCCAGGGCGCCCCGGGCCGTACCTAGCGACAAGGCAGCTATTGAGATCCTTCCACCATCCAATACCTTCATTGCCTGGATAAAACCGTCCCCGATTTCACCCAATATGTTTTCTTTGGGCACCCGGCAATTGTCAAAGATCATCTCAGCCGTTTCCGAAGCGCGCATGCCTAATTTGTTCTCTTTCTTACCCCCTGTAAAACCAGGTGTACCCCGTTCAACCACAAAGGCCGTAATGCCATGGCTGTCTAAAAGCTCTCCTGTGCGGGCCAATACCACGGCAATATCCCCTGTAATACCGTGCGTGATCCAGTTCTTCGCCCCGTTTAATACATAGTGATCCCCATCCTCTTCTGCCGTAACGCGCATGCGCATGGCATCTGAACCTGTATTGGCTTCCGTTAATCCCCAGGCACCGATCCATTCTGCCGTAGCCAACTTAGGCAACCACTTCTTTTTTTGTTCTTCGTTGCCAAACTGCAATATGTGCCCTGTACAAAGGGAATTGTGTGCCGCCATACTCAGTCCGATAGAAGGATCTACACGGCTCAACTCGGTAATGGCAGCCACGTATTCTGTGTAGCTGAACCCACTACCCCCATATTCCTCGGGTACCAACACCCCCATGAGCCCCAACTCACCCAGTTGCTTAAACACTTCAAGCGGGTATTCCTGGCTTTCATCCCACTTCATGATGTTGGGACGAATGTGTTGCTCAGCAAAATCACGTACCATGTCTTCTACCATCTTCCTCGTTTCGGAAATTCCGAAATCCATCGTCATTGCTGTCTCTGTATCAATCATTACTTAAAAGCGTTTAGGCAAAGGTGAAAGGAAATACTATTCCTACACCTCTAAATATGATGCAATTTTACTGAATATTACAGGATCTACCAACAGGTCATTTCAATGCGCAACGGAATAAATAGTTTGGCCTAAAGCCGGATGAGTCTTTTGTATTCTTCCTCATCACCAAAAAGTATGGCGGCTTTTAACCTTTGTTTCCAGGGGGATTCTTCTATCTCGGCCAACAGTTGATAAAGCACACTTATTTGATGCACTTCTATTTGTTGAAGCTTATTTTTAAACTCTACAACGCTTTCATCCGCCTCATCAAACTCTGCTTTATCTGCGGCAGGGGTAAAAGCATATTGCTTGTCCTGCAAAGGCTCTTTCCGCTTTGGGTCGACTGGCAGCTCTACAATAAACGTTGCTCCATTTCCGTAATCCGACTCTGCCCTTACCCTCCCTTTATGCGCCTCTACCGCCAGCTTACAGAAAGTAAGTCCCAGTCCTGTAGAGGCGCTTTTGCCTACAGTAGGAGAAGTGTCGTTCCAAAATTTATCAAAGATATAGGGCAGCTTCTCGGGAGAAATACCCTCCCCCTGGTCTACCACACGTATACTTAAAAATTCCGGATCGCTGCCTTTTAGCGCGGTGGCCATCTTAATGGTGCTCATCGGTGGTGAATACTTAATTGCATTGGTAAGCAAGTTCACCCACACCCTCGTCATTATTTCTTTATCCACATCTATAACTGGGTCATACGCCAGGTCAACCTCCAGCCTCGTGGCAGACATCTTTAAAAAGAGTTGTACTTGCTTTTGAGCCTCCTCCAGGACCTCCGATATCCGGCATGGCTCCAGGTTTAATTCAATGCCTACCTCTTCAAATTTCTGAGCCTGCAGCATGTTTAACACAAGGTTATGTAACATACGCCCCGATTGGCTTATCAGGTTCATCTTCTTGTTGTTCTTTTCACTGTCAGACAGTCCCAGGATCACATTGAGTGAATTCTTCATATCGTGGGCGATCATATGGGTAAGCCCTTCTTTAAAATGGGAGAGGTCTTTTAATTCGTTGTGTGCTTCCGTGAGCTGCTGCGCACTTTTTGTGATTTTTTGGTTCTGCAGCATAATCAGGTTGGTTTTTTCTTCAAACAAGCGGGCGCTTTTCTTTTTTCGCGCATACTGTTGGTAATAAACGAAGGCGATAAGCAATACGATAAATGAAACCCCTATGTATACCTGCTTAAGCAACCGCTCCCTTTTTAATTCGGCAGTGTAAAGCAAGTCCTTTTTTTCCTGGTCTAAAGCTATGCTGGCCCGTTCCTTGTCTATTTTATACTCGTACTCAATTCGCGCAATCTCTTTTATTTTATCTTCATTCAATAAGGAGTCATTGCTCTCATGGAAAATCTTAAAGTACTCCAGGGCCAGATCATTTTTGTTCATTTTCTCATAGATCCGGGAAAGGTTATTCGCAGCAACCCCCATTGGTTTAAGCAATTTTTTTTCATAAGCCAAGACATAGGCTTGCTTATAATAAGACTCTGCCTTTGCTAGCTCATTCTCATAAAGCATTGTCTGCCCCAGGCCTAATAGGCTTTGCGTTATGATATACGGGTTTTCACAGGACCTTCCTTTATCTAAGGAAAGCTGATAATAAAACCGGGCACTGTCCACCTCATTCAATTTCATATAAGCAGTACCCATACCCAATTCAGAAAAAACAGCTCTACAGAAGGCATTGATCTTGTTCAAGGTAGCGATGGCCTCGTAATAGTAGCTTAGGGACTGCTCAGGGCGTCCACTACTTTCCAGCACCTCACCAATATTGTTTTTAACCACACCTATGCCGAATTCATTTTTTCTGGTCTGGAAGATTTCCAGTGCCTGGCTATAATAATTCATGGCTTTTTCCCAATCTTCCTGGTTTTTATAGATCAGGCCAATGTTTACCATTGAAATGGCCACTCCATTTGTATCACGGCGCTCCTCGTCAATCTTCAAAGACTTTTGATAATTTTCGATAGCCCTGGGGTAATTTCCCTGGATGCGGTATAAATTGCCTACGTTATTCAGTATAGCGCTCTGTCCTTTTTTGTCATTTATCTCCCCGTAGAGCAAAAACGCTCTTTCAAAAAAGGTGATGGCGCTGTCGTATTCGCCAACATACCAGTACCCTATTCCTTTATGGTTATGCGCTCTTGCAAGGCCTCTTTGGTACCTCAACTTTTCAGACAAGCTTATGGCCTGATCAGAAAGCACTATAGTACGCCTTGGTTCTGAAGGGTGTAAGTGAAAAGCTAAATCATTTAACGCATTAACTTTATTGGTATCCTCCTGAACCTCTTCAAGATAGGTTTCCAGGCTATCCACTAAAGGGTTTTGTGCTAAGAGTGGTTTAGTCCACAAAACTAAACCAAGAAACACAACTAAGCTTATGCAAAAGCGATGAGGCAGGTTTCGTTCTAACATTTCGTTAATTTCTGATAATTCAAGCTGTTAGCGCCTGTAAAGGTATGCCTTTAGCGGTTATAACCGATTTACCGGGAATACTTCCTACTCAACAGATAAGTACGGTTTAGTTTTTTTAAAGAGTGAATCATTCATACCTTCAAGGTGTTTGAGCTCTTCAATGCTCTTAAAGGGCCTTGTTTGCTCTCTGAAATAAACAATGCTTTTAACCATTTCATAATCCAAATAAGGGTGCCTTACAAGTGTTTTGAAATCGGATTTATTTAAATCCAGGGGCATAAGGTCTATATGCTCCAGCTTTAGATATGGCTCTATTTTGCGGTACTTTTCATCGTTTACCCCGTATATCTCGCGTACTTGCTCAATAGAAACAAAACCACCTAAACGCGCCCTGTACTTCACAATACGCCTGGCAAGAAAAGGACTTATGCCCCAAACCCGGCTTAAGGCCGATGAGTCGGCCAAAGCTATATCCGCTATCGGACTTGTTTTTTTCTTTTCTTTGGGTAACGCACTTGTATCAATATGTATGTAGGGCAACATCTCTTCTACTAAGGAAGAATCTAAACTATACACCGCGTAAAGCTGGTTTTCAGTCTTGAAAGGTTTTACTTTTTCCCTGTAAGCAATTACGCCTTTGGCCTGCCCATCTTTAAGCCCCATTGCACGTAGTTCACTTTTTGATATCTGGTTGGGGTCAAATGTTTTAAGGGCCAGTTTTTTATCCTTTTGACCTCTACCAAAGTATACTTGTGTATCAGGCAATTGTATAAAAGGCGCTACATGTGCAAACCAGGTACTATCCATCCCATAAATCCGCAAAACATCCTTTTTGCTACGAAACACCCCTCCTTTATTTACATAGTTCCGCATCTTTTTACGTAATTCACGGCTTAACCCTAAAACTTTGAGAACAGAGTCATTCGCTTCATTCGGGTCAAAAGCAAAAGCCGGAGGAAGTACAGATGCTTTATACCGCGCAAGGCTATCCTGCTCAAGCATTGCTGTAAAAGCCAACCGGGTTTCATCATCCAGCGTTTCGGGTGCATAAAACCATTCATCATAATAGAGGGCGACCTGCAGGGTTAAAATGCAAAAAAGCAGCACAAACAAACCGTTACGCTGCTTTTTTGAAAAATGTGCGAATTCTTTTAACCTGGCCCACATTACGCATTACCTGGGATCATCGTCATTATCTTCATAAGAATCCGGTTCAGGCCTGGGTGGCGTTTTAAGCACTCTCCAAAAAAAATAGGCCGTGAAACCCGCTACCATCACCTGGGTAGCTACCATTAATAGTATTGCGGAAGTATTCATACGGATGCAGTTTGTAAAGCG
Source organism: Owenweeksia sp. (assembly GCA_028285465.1). Classification (GTDB taxonomy): domain Bacteria; phylum Bacteroidota; class Bacteroidia; order Flavobacteriales; family Schleiferiaceae; genus JANQPD01. The sequence continues at coordinate 84,480 of JANQPD010000091.1, forward strand.
TTTCTTCTTCTTTTCTTATAAGCTATATATACCAAAGCGCTAAGTCCGACAAAAAGCGTACTTAACAATAAGCGCGCAATATTGACCAGTACTATTTTTCTTTCGAGGCGTGCAATCACATTTGCATCGGTGGCTGCAGCTATTTGCGCTTTAATTCCCGAGTTCTGTAACATCTGGATAATACTTCCATTGTCCAATGTCCAACCCTGCCCATCAAATAAACCGGAAATGGCAACGGCCCAGTCTCCCCCCTCGGGTAAGAAAAGTGAACCTAAAAATACAATTATTAAAAGGAGCGGAGTTATGGTGAGCATAATCCCCTTAAAAAAGGAGGGTACTTTAATGTCTGCTCCCGAAAGCAATTCGTGCCAGCCTCTTTTGATCCCGAAGATCCAAGCAAAAAGAACCGCTTCTGCAAGAGCAAAGACCACCAGTGACATGGTACCGGCCCAATAATCGTATTCATTGAAAAGCACCTGGTCTACCACTCCGTTTTCCATAACCTGGTACACCAACACCGTGGGCAACCCAAAGAAAGCAATTACAGCCCCGAAGGTCCAGGCCGCTTTTTTGCGGTTAAAGTTGTATTCGTCCTGCATAAAACCCATCCAGGGAGTACCCATGGCCAGTGAAGAAGTGATCCCGGCAAAAAACAGAAGTCCAAACCAAAACACACCGGCAATATTGCTGATGTAGGCTCCCCATTGGTCAAAAAGATACGGCATGGTTTGAAAGGCCATCCCGAATCCCGCGTTTTCCTTTACCCAATCGATGCCTAAGTAACCCGCAGCAATAGGAACCACGATGAGGCTGCCCAATACGACCTCGACAAACTCGTTCATAAAGCCGGCTGATACGGCGTTTAATGCGATGTCGTCCTTCGACTTTAAATAAGAAGCATAACAATGTATGGTGCCCATACCAACCGACAGGGTGAAAAACATCTGGCCGGCCGCAGCCAGCCAGACGGTTGGATTGGAAAGAGAATCGAACTGTGGCGTCCAAAGAAAGTTTAGCCCGTCCCACGCACTGGCATCAGGATTTGCTGCAGAGGCACCGGAAGTACCCAGGGTAAGCCCGCGAAATGCTAAAAACGCACCAAAGATCAAAAGGAGCGGCACCCCGATCTTGGCTGCTTTTTCTACTCCTTTTAGCCCTCTGGAAAGAATATACGTATTGAGTAACAAACACAGAATGTAAAATACGGCCGCTTCGTACGGGATACCGGTTGTGGACTTCCCTATTTTGAGGTAGTTGTTGAAAAAATCCGCTACCTGCCCCTGGTTCATCCCGCTAAAGGTGTCAAAAACAGAATGGAAAACATAGCTTAGTGTCCACGACTCAATGTAACAATAATAAGCCGCTACCGCCACATTGGTAAAGATGCCAAATACACCGAAGTATTTCCAGAAACGCAATTTACCCATGCTGTCCAGGATAAAGGGAGTAGAGTGATTGCCTTGCTTACCACCAAAACGTCCCATGGTCCATTCTATCCATAAAAGCGGGATTCCCATAAGGAGGAAACATACGAGATAGGGAATAATGAAGGCCCCTCCCCCGTTTTGTACCGCCTGTACGGGAAACCGCAAAAAGTTTCCCAATCCAACGGCATTGCCAGCCATGGCCAAAATCAATCCGACACGCGAGCCCCAGGCTTCTTTATTTGCGCTCATATAAAAAGTTAAATGTGATTTTTATTAGGCGTGAGGCCAAATATATAAAGATAATGACAGCTTGCTAGAAATAAGCCGCGCATCTCCTGACAAAGAAGCAGAATATTAAAGGCCTTCTCCTCTGGCCCGGTTTTTAGAAACTACTTTTGTCTTCTTTAAAACACTCCACATGGCGAATGAAAAGAAGCGGATTGCCTTTAGCAAGTCCACTTTTAAAAAGTCACTAAAACTTTATAAATATATAAAGCCCTACCGCGGTGAGTTTGCGGTGGGTCTGTTTTTTTTACTGCTCTCCAGCGCGGCCAACCTCGCTTTTCCAAAATACCTGGGCGAACTCGTTGATGCCACCAACAGCAACCAAATTTATGAGAACATACAGGAGATCTCCCTTATCCTGATTGCCATTCTGATTGCACAAGCCATTGTTTCTTTTTTCAGGATTGTCCTCTTTGTGAACGTTACGGAAAAAACACTGGCTTCACTTCGGCAGGCCACTTACAGACACCTGATCAAACTACCTATCACTTTCTTTAACCAAAAGCGCGTAGGTGAGTTAAACAGCCGCATTTCGGCCGACATCAGTTTGTTACAGGAAACTTTTACTACTACCCTGGCAGAATTCATCCGCCAATTGGTGATCATCTTTGGTGGGGTAGTCATATTGCTTTACACTTCTCCACAACTCACGTTGTTTATGCTAGCCATCGTGCCGGTGGTCATTGTAATCATGATCTACTTCGGGCATTTTGTGAGGCGGTACTCAAAAGATGTGCAGCAAAAAGTGGCTGAATCCAATACGCTGGTCGAAGAGACGCTGCAAGGCATCTCAAATGTAAAAGCCTTTGCCAACGAGTTTTTAGAGATCTTGTCTTACAAGAAAAAAACAGATGAGGTGGCCAAGGTTGCCATTAAAGGGGGAAAGTACAGGGGTGCCTTCAGTTCTTTTATAATACTCGGTTTGTTCGGCGCTATTGTGGCCGTTATCTGGCAAGGGGTTAATCTTATCGCGGCGGGAGAACTTGAGGTGGGAGAGTTGTTTAGCTTCATCATCTACTCGGGCTTTGTCGGGGGTTCTATTCGCGGTTTTGCCGATGTATATGCGCGTATTCAAAAAGCATTGGGAGCAACCGAGGAGCTTATGGAGATCCTGGAAGAGGATACCGAAAATCTGGATGAAGAAGGCAGCAAACGGACTTTACCCTCATTCAAAGGCAAAGTAGCGTTTAAGAATGTCTCTTTTTCTTATCCCACACGTAAGGACATCCCAGTGCTTACTGACCTAAGCTTCACAGCCGAACAGGGGGAACAGATCGCATTGGTGGGGCCAAGTGGGGCAGGTAAGTCAACGCTTGTTTCGCTCCTTATGCGTTTTTATGAGGCGGATCAGGGGCAACTCCTGTTTGATGACCGGGAAGCCGGCACATATGGACTGAGTGAATTACGCAATCAAATGGCAGTAGTGCCGCAAGATGTATTTTTATTCGGAGGAAGCATCCGGGAGAACATACTGTATGGCAAGCCCGATGCGAACGAAAAAGAACTGATCGAAGCTGCCAAACAAGCTAACGCCTGGACCTTCATCCAAGGTTTTCCCGAAGGCCTGGATACTATAGTGGGGGAACGAGGCGTACAACTATCCGGTGGGCAAAGGCAACGGGTAGCGATTGCCCGGGCTGTACTCAAGAATCCAAAAATCCTTATCCTGGACGAGGCCACTTCTGCTCTCGATGCAGAAAGCGAGCGCCTGGTGCAGGAGGCGCTAGACAGACTTATGCAGGGGCGCACCTCTATTGTAATTGCACACCGCCTGGCCACCGTTCGGCAAGCAGATAAAATACTGGTTATGGATCATGGTCGTATAGTAGAAAGCGGCACACATGAAGAGTTGTTGCAAATTGAAGATGGCCTGTACCATAGTTTAAGTGACTTACAGTTTACCACCTAATCCACTTTGCGTGGTTAATAAGAAATAGAGAAAAGCCAAAAGTGTAAGACCAAGCGTTGTTTCTTTAAGGTATGAAAAAGCTCTGGATAAAAATCAGTGACAAACCATGGGTGAAATTTGCTACCAACAAGTTTATATTGGCTACCCTGGCCTTTGTGCTGTGGATGTTTTTTTTGGACGTAAATTCAGTGCTGATTCACTATGAACTCAACGCGGATAAAGAGGAGCTGGAGCAAAGCATCCTCTACTACCGCACAGAAATAGCCAAAGACAAGCAATTGCTCGAGGAGCTCACTTCGGACCCCGAAAAACTGGAGAAATTTGCCCGCGAGCAATACTGGATGAAAAGACCAGGTGAAGAGATCTACCTGATCGAAGAAGCTCACTAAAAGTATTCTTCCCCAAAACCGATCAGATATACTTTATCCCTGGCCCGGGTCATAGCGGTGTATAACCAACGTAAGGTTTCCAGATCCGGTTGTCCGGAAGGCATCCAGGGTTTTTCCACAAATACGTTTTCCCATTGCCCTCCTTGTGCTTTATGGCAGGTAATGGCATAGGCAAATTTCACCTGTAAGGCATTGAAGTAAGGGTTAGCGCGCACCTCCAGGTGACGCTTGTTTTTTTGTGGAATGTCTGCATAATCTGCCAATACTTCCTGATAAAAAGCCTGAGACTCCTCCCAACTTAGTGAAGCAGCTGGTTTGTCAATTACATCCAGCATTATGATGGTTTCAAAAGGTGCTTCCTGCGGGTAATCTACCATCCGGACCTTAACGCGGGCAAAACGATGCCCGTAAAAAGCATTGCGTTCGTAGATCTGAAGTAGCTCAACAATGTCTCCATTGGCTATAAAACCAGCCTTGCTTGCTTCAGGCAACCAGTAATAGTTGTTTTTTACCACCATAAAATAATCCCCTGCGCCAATTTCTTCTTCTTGCCACAGGATACGCGCCCGTATTTGCTGGTTGTAGAGCGCTGCCCGTTTATTGGAACGCACAAGTATGGCTGTATCTTCTCTTCCCGCATTTGCAAAGGAATGATTTAGGGCATCTTCTACCTCAAACCCCTCTACCAGCCGTATCACCTCTGCCCCGGTTTGGATCTTTGGCAAAACAAAAGGTTCCTGCTCTTGCAAAAGGCGTAATTGTGTAGCATTCGCCAAGATCTGAGAATTTCCCGATTGGCGCATTACTTCTTTCATCTCACATTCGGAAACCTTTAAGCCATAGGCTGTTTGCAAAAACTTGTGATCCAAAGCGGGGCTTTCGCTATCTCCAACCGGCGAAAGTTGTGCCTTGTCCCCTACCAGAAGCAACTTACAGTTTACACCCATTTGTACAAAGTGAAGCAGGTCTTCCAGCAAACTACGCGATGAAAAAGAGCGGTCACCTCCATTTGCGATCATTGAGGCCTCGTCAACAATGTACAGGGTGTTCGCCGCTTTATTTTCCCTTAAGGTGAAGGCCGTACCCGCAGCAGTTTTCTTAGAACGATAGATATATTTATGAATAGTGAAGGCAGCCTTTTGGCTATATTGAGTCATTACTTTGGCAGCCCTCCCGGTAGGTGCTAACAGTGCCGTTTTTTGCTTAAAGGCAGGCAGTGTGTGCACCAATGTTTTGATCAGTGTAGTTTTACCGGTACCGGCATAACCTTTCAGCAAAAAGATGTGCTGTGTACCGGGAGTAAGACAGTAACGTGCCAATAGCTCCAGGGCATACGCTTGATCAGCCGTAGGGCTAAGAGGGAAATTACGCTTTAGGGCAGAAGAAAATTTACCGAAACCTGAGGCATCCATGGCGTAAAAATAACCGCTATACAATGGCTTTAAAAACAATTTTGCCAACAAAAAAAAGTTGTAGATTTGCCCGCAACAGTTCAATAAATAGCCCAAAAACACTATGAGTTCAACGGTTCAGACAGTTTTGAAAATCGTATTTGCACTTGCCATCATCGGGTTGTCGTACTACCTGTATGAGATCATCCAGGAGCCTATACGTTTTGAAAAAATCAAAGACAAGCGTTATACACAAATTAAAGACCGTCTTGAAAACATCAGGGACGCGCAAAAGGCTTACCGTGCAGAGTACGGTGTTTTTGCCAAAGACTTTAACACACTCATTGCCTTTGTAGATACGGGTAAGCAGTCCATTATTGAACGGAAGGACTCTTCATTCATGTATTACAATAAGGTGTATCAACAGGATATGAAAAAGGACACTGTGGTTGTAAAGATTTTGGGCTATCAGGACGTGAAGAAGAACCTTTTTGGAGAAAGCTTTGATGCTTCTCAATTGCGTTACATTCCTTTTACCGATAACGCAGAGTTTGATCTGGCTGCCGGACGTGTGGAAGCAAACCAGGTGGTAGTTCCTGTTTTTGAAGCGAAAGCACCGAACCGGATTGTCTTTGCCGATATCATGAAAAAGTATCGCCAGTTCATAGATGTGGACTACGCGCTTACGATCGGCTCTCTGCAAGAACCCACTTTGAGTGGAAACTGGAAATAAGCACTTACGAAGAATTGCCTTTAGTAGAGACTTAAGCCTCGATGCAAGCAGCATTAAGCGCACACATGCTGTAATAAATGTAAGGTATGATGGTTTGTCTGTTCTTGTTTTCTCTGAAGACAAGAAAAAGATTGTAGGCAGTTTCAATACGGACTGGGCACCACGCAAAGATCCCGAAGAACTTGTAACAAAACTGGAACTTACCCTCAACGGGCTTGCTTTGGATATAAAACAGTGTAAAAATTTGCACTGGTTGTTAAGCCTGGAAAAGTTTGCGTTAATCCCAAGTGATTTTTATGTAAAGGGGCACGGCAGACAGATATTAGAAAATACTGCGAGGCTTAATAAAGGAGAACACATTTATACGGATGTATGGGCGGGAAACGAAATTGCACATGTATTTGCTATTCCCAACCCTATCATTGACTGGATTACCACCCACTTTCACGGCAGCACTTTTTCGCATAGCGCAACCGCGATAAACCGTTTGTACAAGTCTTACCCGAAGTCCGAAACTTTTGCCTTGTTACAGGTTGAGGATTATTCTGCAGAGTTTTATGTTGCCGATAAAGAAAGGCTCAAGTTTTATAACATCTTTCCCTACGAAATAGAAGAAGACCTGCTTTACTTAATCCTCTTTGCCCTGGAACAAAGCGGTATTTTGGCGCCAGAAATAGAATTGAAATTAGCCGGAAAAGCTATTAAGGGAGAAAAGCTCTATATGCTGCTTGAAAACTATATGGGCAGTTTAAAACCGATCTCCCTGCCCGGTTATTTCGAGGTATCTCCTCAAATTGGCATACAGGAAGTACGCAGAGCATTCAAATTACTCGGAGGCGCATGACACGAATCATTAGCGGAAAATTCAGGGGCAAGCACATCAAAGCTCCTAAAAACCTCCCTGTACGTCCTACTACCGATATGGCGAAAGAAAGCCTGTTTAACATCCTGAACAACCGCTTTTACTTTGATGAGATCAAAGTATTGGACCTCTTTGCCGGCACCGGCAATATCAGCTATGAATTTGCGAGCCGTGGCAGCGAACACATTATAGCAGTCGATGGATCGCATGCTTGTGTACAGTTCATGGAAAAAATGACAGACGAAATGCAAACTACCGGTCTTTTTCCTGTAAAGTCAGACGTATGGCAGTATCTCGACCGCGAATACAACAAGTACGACCTGGTGTTTGCCGATCCTCCTTTTGACTTTGATGTTGAGGACTATGAAAAACTGGTAGATAAAATATTCTTCAAAAATCTACTGGCTGAAGACGGTCTTTTGATAGTCGAGCACCAGGAGCGCATATTGCTGGACCACTTTGAGCATTTTAGCCATGACCGCAAATACGGCAACATCCGCTTTAGTTTCTTCGAGCATGATAAAATATAGCATCCTCTCATACTAAAAGCTGTCCTTTTACGATTCCATTTGGAATCAAGCTTTACTTGCTATGAAAACAATAGCCTCTTTAACCTTGCTGCTTTCCTTTCTTTTTTCTTTCGGACAAGCGGAAATTGCCATTGACCCTAAAGCATTTGTTCACCACGCCATTGCAGGCTATGGCCTTAACAACCTTGGAAAAAGTGCGCACGTAGTTTATGCTTTGGAATACAAAAAGAACCTGCTCTACGGGGGAATCCGCATACAGGAAAACGCCTTTGACAACCCATTGCTAGCAGAAAATAATGAAGTGTACCGCTCTGACGTGGGAGGAAGCCGCTTTGGTTTTTTGATCGGGTATCAACGAAACTTTCATTTTAAAGGTTTTAACATCGTACCCTTGCTTTCAGCGGACCTTGAATACGCTTACCTGGGCTCATGGGAAAACATTCCCCTTTATAACAATAATGGCAACTTTATAGGCATCTTCAGGGAGGAAATGGCAGCACGGTCGCTATGGCTACCTGGCCTAAATGTGGGTTTTGAAGCAAATATTTACAGAGGGCTGTATCTTAAACAAATTATTGGCTGCACCGCCTTGTTTGACACCAGATATTCCCGCCAGAATTTTAATGATGAACCCTTCTCCTCTTTCAACGGCCTGCTTTTCGGTCTCAGAGTGTCTGTGGCCTACCGCTTTTAGCTTTTTAAGAAGTTGATGAACTTTTGCAAAGCCCGGGCGCGATGGCTGATCCTGCCCTTGTCAGCGGCATTCATTTCCGCAAAAGTGAGGTTGCTTTCTTCCGGTTTAAAAACAGGATCATACCCAAAACCTTTACTGCCTCGCTTTTCATACAGGATCTGCCCTTTTACTTCCCCCTCAAAATAATATTCCGTGCTATACTCATCTATATACGCGATAACCGTTCTAAACACCGCCTGGCGGTTTTCCTTCTCCCGCATCGCCCCTAACAGCTTATCCATGTTTGCCTCTGCGTTAGCCAAGGGACCTGCATAGCGAGCCGAATAAACACCTGGCTTTCCTTCCAGTGCTTCTACTTCAAGGCCTGTGTCATCCGCAAAACAGGCCATGCCTGTTTTACCATGGAGAAAGCGCGCTTTGATAGCTGCATTCTCCTTTAAAGTAGTACCCGTTTCCGGAATATCCTCCGTAAAATCGAGGTCATAGAGGTTTTTAACTATATACTCCTCCCGAAGCAATGCTGCGATTTCACTCGATTTATTCCTGTTATGTGTAGCAAAAAACAAGGTTTTAAGCATGGTGGTAAGGTTCGTTATGTAAAATAGTAAATGCCCTGTACAATTGTTCTGCAAAAATGCAACGGATAATCTGGTGAGAAAAGGTCATGCGTGAAAGAGACAGCTTCTCGTTGGCCCTCTGGTGTACTTCCGGGGCAAAGCCATAAGGTCCTCCCACGGCAAACACAAGGCGCCTCAGTCCCTGGTTCATGCACTTTTGTAGAAGTTGTGCAAAAGCGGGACTGTCCATTTCTTTCCCCTTCTCGTCCAGCAATACCAACCAATCCGAATTGTCAATCTGTTGCAAAAGCTGGTCTCCTTCACGCTGCATTATTTGTTTTTCACTCGATGATCTGGTATTTTTTAAATCTGGCAAAACCCCGGTTTCAAAAGAGATGTAATGCCTGAGGCGGTTGTAATACAATTGCTCAAGGGCTTGCACGTGTGCATCTGAGGTCTTTCCATGTTGGAGAAATAGTATTTTCAAAAGCCGTTTTTTTATGTTAAAAGTTAAGTACTTTGCCCTCTATGATGGATCAAAAGTACTTGAAGGATTTTATACGGCGCGCTATTGCCGAAGATATAGGTGACGGAGACCACAGCAGCAACTGTTGCATACCGGAAACTGCATCGGGACGTGTACACTTGCTGGTAAAGGAGGAAGGCGTGTTAGCTGGTATGGCCGTAGCGGAAGCTGTATTTAAAGAGATCGAACCGCGCATCCAGTTTAACGCTTTGCTGGCGGATGGAGATTTTGTGAAAGCCGGAGCCATTGCTTTTACTCTGGAAGGCTCTGAACGTGCATTGTTGCGCGGAGAACGCCTGGCGCTAAACCTAATGCAACGCATGAGCGGCATCGCTACAAAAACAAACCAATTGGTACGGCTGCTAGCAGGTACAAAAGCGAGGTTATTGGATACGCGTAAAACAACGCCCAATATGCGCGCTTTTGAGAAACTTGCCGTTAAGATAGGAGGCGGATACAACCACCGGATGGGTCTTTACGATATGATTATGCTAAAGGACAATCACGTGGATTTTGCGGGAGGTATAACAGAAGCCATTACCAAGGCAAAAGCGTATTTAGCCGAAAACCAACTGGACATACCTATAGAGGTTGAGACCCGGAACCTTAACGAAGTAAATGAAGTATTACAAACAGGAGGAGTGCAACGCATTATGTTCGATAATTTTTCGCCTGAAACCACTAAAGAGGCCGTAGGCCTGGTAAGAGGCACTTACGAGACGGAATCATCCGGTGGAATCACCGAAAAAACCATCCGGGACTATGCAGAGGCCGGGGTTGATTTCATTTCGGTGGGTGCCTTAACCCATTCTGTGAAAAGTCTGGACCTTAGTTTGAAAGCTTATTAAGCATGTGGCAGCGCCTAAAGGAATTATGGCATACAATAGAGGTACAATCGCAACGTATCAAATTACCTCTTTTTGAAGGGTTGAGCCTTTACGATGTGACTTCCTTTTTCTTTCGCGGTATTGTAGAGGGACGCATTACCAATCGAGCAGGCAGTGTGGCCTACAGTTTTTTTATCGCCTTATTCCCGGGGATCATTTTCTTGTTTACGCTTATTCCCTATTTCAACGTAGCCACTTTGCAGGAAGAAATATTTAATATGTTGTACCGGGTTATGCCTCCTGATACCTTTGATGCTGCCCAAAGTACCATTGAAGATGTCTTAAAAAACAAAAGAGGTGGATTACTTTCCTTTGGCTTTGTATTTGCTCTGCTTTTTGCTACCAACGGTGTAAACTCTCTTATTTCAAATTTTAACCATTCTGCGCACCAGTTGGAAATCCGAAGCTTTTGGAAACAGCAGTTGGTAGCGCTTATTCTCACTTTGGTCATTGCCCTAACGTTTTTGGTAGATGTGGTATTGATTATTTTCAGCTCAACCGTACTCAATGAAGTACTCTCATTTTTGCACCTGGATACCATTTCTCCTCTCATTGTTGAAACGACGCGTTTCCTGTTGATGTTACTGGTGGTTATGTTCACTATTACCATCTTATACAACTATGGCCCGGCCAAAAGGCGCGAATGGCGTTTCATTTCACCAGGCGCCCTATTGGCTACTGCCCTTATCATTATCAGTTCCTTTGGGTTCAGTTTTTATGTCTCAAACTTTTCTCAGTACAATAAGTTATATGGTTCCATCGGTACTTTACTGGTCATCTTGCTGTGGATTTACGTGAATGCCCTGGTGCTTATTTTAGGGTTTGAGTTAAACGCAAGCATTGCCTCGGCCAAGTACAAAAGAGAAATTAGAACGTATTGATATGCTTTGGATTTTGGTAATTGCTTCGAGCCTGCTTTCCATTTTCGGACCTAAGTCAGACCAGATCATAGGCGTCTGGATGACCGCAGAACAAGAAAGTAAAATCGAGATCTATAAAAAGGGAAACCAATACTATGGGAAGATCGTTTGGATTGAAGATGAGTTGGGGCCTGATGGGAAGAAAAGACTGGATGTAAACAACCCTGATGAACATAAGCGCAACCGTCCTTTGGTCGGTTTAACCATTGTAAAAAACCTCGAATGGGATGCGGAGGAACGGGAGTGGAATGAAGGCGAAGTTTACGATCCGGAAAGCGGGAGTACCTATTCTGTATTCGCCCGTTTGCAAACAAAGGATGAATTGTATCTCAAAGGGTATATTGGCTTTTCCCTTTTGGGAAGGAGTACGGTTTGGAAGAGGGTGGAATATACTCCTTTTTGACGAGGTTACCTCATCATACATCAGTTCGCTCTACTCTATCGCAACAAAGTAAGATATCCTCGTAACACCTTATCACCGGCGTCAAAAACATAGAAATATACTCCTTCGGGAACTGGTTGTCCTTTATAAAGACCATTCCAAAAAATCTTATAAGGTAGATCGGTATTAAAAAGAATCTCACCCCATCGGCTGTAAATTTTTATTGAATTAACATAACCACATGGTGTTCCGCCTATAAAAAACACTTCATTTAACCCGTCTCCATTAGGGGTGAATACATTAGGAATAAATGGCCCTCTTGCTTCACCATTTGACCTTATGTAAACTGAATCTTTGAAGATCAAGTTACATAATGAATCAGTTACGTGGAGATATACTAAATATACACCTTCATCTGCATAACTCACCATTTGCTCCTTCTCCCATCCTTCTGAACCATTTCCAAAATCCCAATAATACGCAAATCGACTATTACTATTTTCCACAGAAAAGCTGACCTTTCCTTCCGCACATGTTGGTCCTTCAAAACTAATTTTAGGCCTTAATGAATCGGGCAGATTCTGTTGTAAATAGATATTCATTGTATCGCGAATAATACATCCACTGCCAGGATCAACAACTTCCACCCATACCTGTTGGGTACTGTCGGCAAGGAAACTATTGCTACCCAAAATGCCATTCCATTTTATATTTTGATATGTGTTATTTACATTCAGAACTATGGACAGACAGCTTATGGTATCCTCTGGTAACAAGTCTATTTGTAAATTAACCACTTCAATGGTCACCGTGTCGTACACAGCGCAAGCACCATTTGAAACTTCCAAGTAATAGTCGGTTGTGCTGACTGGAGAAATCGTTATAGAAGCTGTGGTCGCAGTAAATCCTCCACTCCAGCGGTATTGAGCTGTTGGATTTCCACCTAAAGGAGTAATCGTTATAGAATCTCCCAGGCATATCGTCTGCTGTCTAAAAGGCATAGATATGCTCGGATAATTTTCAATTGAAACATCTATTGTGTCTTCTACGACACATCCCGTTTGAACGTGCGTTGCTGATACTACAACTACTTTTGAGCTGTCAACGATGTGATTACTATTTCCAGGTTGCCCATTCCAAAAAATGTTTTGATAATTACCATTAAGGAGCAGCGTTACTGGTTGACAACTTGAAGTATCGGGTGGGAATAGGTTATCACCTGAAAACACATTTACCGTTACGGTATCCAATTGGGAACAAGTCCCGTCCGAAGATTCGAGGTAATAGCTGGTAGTAACAGATGGAGAGACCAAAATATCTTTTGTATTTGCCTGAATTCCTCCGCTCCATTGATATTGAAGAGCAGGGTTTGAAGCTATTGGGCTTAGCAAAAGAGTATCACCTCTACAAATTGTCTGATTCCTCAAAGGTGGGGTAACAGAAATACCTAAACCACTCGGAATTATTGGAAAGTTGGGTACTCCCACCAGGCACTTCTTGCCTCCCAAGTTAATGCCTGAAGCAGAAAAGCCACAACTAACTGCCGGATTATTGGGAGCATTCACCATCCCCATATTTAGTTTCCCATTGAGTTGACCGATCATATTGGAGATATACAACTTGCCATCCCTTCCTAAAAAAACACCTCCAGCCAAATCTGAAAAGGTTCCCACGAGCGTGCCCGATGACGCAATCTGAGCTTGATTCCCTGCTTGAAGATCAAATTGATACAACCTCCCTGATAAAATAACCGTCCCATATAGTTTAGACCCATCAGGAGAAAAGGCTACACCATAGGCTGTATTGTAGGAGGGCGAAGAAAGCGTTATTGGATTGGAAACAACTCCAGTAGCAATATCAAAATCATAAACTTCAAAGACATTCATGTTGCGTATTGCCAAAGCAATCCTATCCCCTTGTTCTGAAAAAACCATCTTCCCTACAGCGTTAACACCATTGCCATTAGGTCCAGTTCCATTTTGATGAATGGTACCTATATTTGAGGTAACTGTCGATGAAAAACCAGAAGCATCGAGAACATCAGCATAAAAAGTATTGGAATTCCATCCATGGCTTAGTACCCAAAAGTTACCATCACACCTTTTTATTGCTGTTAATTTTTCAGTAGTTGGGGTTCTGAGAAGGGTATTTTTTGATGATGCAACAACTGCTCCATTTCCACCTGCCAAGGTTATATCTACAATAGAATAGCGCATACCTCCTGAGCCTCCTACTTCATCAACTGTTATTATGTAGTAGAGCGTAGTGCTACCCGGCTTGGGTAAAATAAGTGTTTCCATAGAACTCGCACCCCCTGACAACCCGGTTCCATTCATCATGATAGCATGATTTCTGTTCCAGACAGTTTGACCATTTGTGTAAAAGAGCAAATTCCCATTACTATCAGAAATAGTAGAACAAGCTTCTGGCGCCACCATTTGACTGTTTGTAATCACAGTAGGAGGATTCGTGGAAAAATTCAATCCAGCCTTATCTCCAAAATACACTATATCATACTCTTGAGCGTATGATGTCAAAGCTGAAAAGACTAAAACAAATGCAGAGAAGTAATTAAGACATGATTCTCGGTAAGAATTTTTAGTTGATCTCATGAAGCAGGAAATAAGATAAGGTACTCTATGTCACAACAAAATTACACTATTTAACCATTTTCACCATATCTCTGGTAAGCGGAGTCCCGCAACGGAGTGCCCTTGTTGCTACACCATGCTCAATCACTTGCTCAAAATGTTTTGGATGCATTCCATTTCCAGGCCTTACCGACCGAACATTCATTGAAGTAAACCTTTCTACTTTCTTTATATCCTTAATTATATACAAAGAACAGGAATGCTCCCTATTCTTTAGTTTTTTAGCATCAAAAGAAAAATCAACCCTCCCTGCGAAGCAATATATGTATTCGTTATGACTTTGGGCGTATATACATAATATTACGCAGAGAGGGTTTTAAAGATAATCACAAACGGATGTATAGAGTTTACTGTGAGGAAGGGCTTAACCTTCGCTCTAAGCGTCATAAAAGAAACCGTTCTGCAAGCTCTTAGAAAGCCTCTTAAGGGTTCCGCCTCTAGTTTACATAAATGTTGGAGCATGAATTTCGTGTCGGATCAATTGGACAATGGCAGCCGTTTCCGTGCCTTAACTGTAGTGGATAATTTTAGTCGAAAATGTTTAGCTATTCATGCAGGAAAGTCACTTAAAGGAAGTAACGTGGTAGCCATAATGGAGAACTTTACTGCTGATGATAAATTATTGCCAGCACGCATAAAAGTGGACAATGGCAGCGAATTTATCAGCAAAGTATTGGATAAATGAGCTTATGAAAATAAGGTGGAACTGGATTTCTCAAGGCCCGGAAAGCCTACCGACAATCCCTTTATTGAGAGTTTTAATGGCTCCTTCAGGGATGAATGCCTCAATACAAATTGGTTTTTCTCCTTGGAGGATGCACAGGAAAAATTCGATATTTGGAGGGCAGATTATAACGGGTTTCGACCACATAGTTCATTGAAATGAATTAAAATAGCTCAGATTCTCTAATTGTGGTCAGTACCTAAATATGGGAGGAGGTCATCGCCCTGGATTCTCTAGTCTTAAATTGTCCTATCTATCGGGGGGAGGTCACGAAGCCTGTATTTTGGTTTATCACAAATTAGAGTATTTGTTATTGCTCTCACCTTGAATCTTTTATTTTTATCAAAACTGACCTGATATTATCTGCAATAACCTCATGTCCATATTTATTTAAGTGATGGTGATCATTGAGTATCCCCTCCATAGGAAAACCACAACTCTCTATAAAATGGAAATGACCTTTTAATATCTGATTGTAAATAGCAATGCTGTTTTCAATACCAGGAACCTTTTTCTCATACTCTAATGATGCCGGTAATATACCAATGGCATATACAGGAATATTACTAAATTCATTTTTTATTTTTATAGCGGTTTTTTCAAACTTTACTCGAGAAGTGCGTTTTAATCCTCTATAGCGCCTTAGAAAACTTGTTAGGCCTTTTGCTCTTATCCCTAGCCTATTTAATATTTTTTTTTCAAATTCTGTAAAGGCCCTTGGCGCACAATCAACAATGCCACATTGTATAATAACCAAATCCGGCTCAAAATACTTGTAGTAAAAGATTTGGCGAAACAAGTCCCAAATAGTAGCCCCTCCAATAGCACTATCAACAATCAACATTTCAGGAAACTCTTTCCGTAGAATACTCAAATAAGTTTCTTCATATTTGACAACTTGTCCATTCTCTTCCCTAGGTAGAGATAATGAATCTGTTAAAAAAAGTATTTTCATACATTTTTATTTAAAAATCGTAGCATCTTCTTTAATTTTCTGCAATGCTCCAAAGTTACTTTTATATGTAAATAAGTGGCAATCTTTACATTCTACAAGTTTATACTTTTCATCAAAAAATCCAAATAAATACACCTCATAATGCTTCAAATTTTTCCTTATGATAATCTTTAAAACCTTGTGTAATACGCACAATATTATCACTTCCTTTTGCCCCTCATAAATCTCTAAACATATTATCGGTATTTATATATTTTTTATCAAAGCACATCTAATAAAACTTTCGTTTTCCCGGCAGTCTATTCTCTTGGCTCTGGTGAACAAAACTCAAAAACCCAAGTGCATTCTCTACAAAATTCGCACCATTTCCCTCATGACTTTAGTCAAATACTTTGGCATAAAGTGCATCAGTATACCAGGTCAAAATACCAATCTTTAAAAGGGGTATCGAGGCCCTAGCCTTAAATAATATTAACTCACAATGATAACATACGTGTTTTTTAATGGCATAACCCTATAACTAGATTCTATACAAATTCTTAAAGTCTCTCTTTCGTAAAAATTGAAGCTATAAGTAAATACACAATTCATTTCTAACTCAGATATTCTTACCCAATACATTAACAGAATATTCATTCATATTCTTTTTATTTACACCAAACAAACCTTGCACAAAACGCGCCCCATTCTTCCATATTTTGAAAGCTTTTTTCAGTATACTCTTTTTAAAGTGCCAGCAAGGTCGAAGGTAAAGCGAGCTAAAGTCATTCCTTCTTACTCACATTAAATATCCGTAGTATCCCCTTTAGTAAATTGTTAATCTCATCTACTGGCCTTACATAAAACATGAAAACTCCAACCATGATAAGAAACAGGAGGTTTCTAAGAATCAAGTCCTTCCAAATACCTATGTTAAATGGAGTACCTAAAAGACCAAATACGCTTATAAAAAAAACAAGAACCACAAGATGTGTTTTTGTAAATGGCTGGATTCTTTCTACCCGCCAGAGGAAGTAGATCATTACAGAATTGCTAAGGGCAACTGAAGACCCCAGGGCTATAGCGGCCCCTATTATCCCATATACTGGCACTAACACGACATTCAATAAAATCACTATTACAACCAAGCCTATATTAGCATACAAGGAAAAACGATAATGCCGCGAATTTCCAATTATCACACCATTCGCTCCTGTAGCCAAGTCAATCAACCTACTAATGCCCAAAATTAAAACCACATATTTGGCTAAGGTGAAAGAATCATCTTTATCAGGAATCAAGGAAACAATAAAATCAATATTTATCCAAATCCCCAAGAATAAAATACCTCCAATAACAATTTCCGTTATCGCCGTTTTTTTATACACCAAGTCAATAGCTGGCACATCATTTACCAGCCATGCCTTAGAAATAAATGGCGTAGCAGCAGTTATAACAGCCCTAGCCGGAACGTGAATCAAGCTTATTACATTCTTAGCAATCACAAGGACAGGAAGCATTTGAAGACCAATGTACTTAGATACGAATAATGCATCCAAATAATTGATAATCCAACCCGATGCTCCTGCTAATATTGAAAACAATCCAAACTGAGTATATTCCTTATAATTTGACAAATTAAAAACAGGCCAGCCGAATCCAAGCATATTCCTTTTCCAAAGGTAAATAAGCGCTATCGCCAAGTTAAGTAGATAAAGGCTCACATACATATAAAGGAATCTCTCCAATGAGAGCGAAAAAACATATCCTACCATTATTACCAGAAACACTCCAATTCGAAAAATAACATTGTTTAAAAAAATTGGTAAGTGCGATCTTGAATGAGAAATAAATATGGATGAAAAATAATCGAAAAATACCATTACTGCTACCAGAAGTAGCAGCAGATTATAGTAGCTCGAAAACAGGTTGCGATCATTTGGTGAAGTAAACCAGTCTATTACCAGCGTCTTGCCAAAAAAAAGAGCCAGCAACAACAAAAAACAACCTATAATACTAAGCATCAACGTAAAACCAAGAACATTTCCTCTTCCATTTGTCAAGCCTGGTAAGAACCTACGAAGAACTGCCGGCATGCCAAAATGTCCAAAGCTTCCTATTACAGTAGCCATTGCCACAAACAACTCCAATAAGCCCCAGTATTCATTTTTCTCACTGAATATTATTGGGAATAGGAATATCCTGTTCACCATTCCTAAGGCCATCCCTGCATAGGAACTAATGAAACTTACAATGCTCTGCTTGCCGATCTTCCCTACCATCACTTCTCACTCCAATAAGAAAGGTCAAGTTCCGGAAGTAATTCCTGTAATTCTCCCTTTATTCTTTGAGATAGTGGTTTTAAAGAGCCTAACAATTCAGTGTCTTTGTCATTTCTTGAAGGAAGCATCCCGCTATTAAGCCTAAGATAGAAGGGAAGTAATACCTTTTG
This sequence comes from Owenweeksia sp., assembly GCA_028285465.1. Lineage (GTDB taxonomy): Bacteria > Bacteroidota > Bacteroidia > Flavobacteriales > Schleiferiaceae > JANQPD01. The sequence continues at coordinate 102,733 of JANQPD010000091.1, forward strand.
GAGCTTATGTGGAATCAATGGTTGAAACCTCAGTCCCGTTTGGTGCAGCCAGCCTGATTTAATAGCGACCGTCTCATTGCGATGCTGAAAATCAAAGCCCTCGTAAAACTGGCCATCTATGCCTAAAAATTCACAAACCTCTTTTACCACTTTTTCCTTGCCCTCCATTAAATCTTCAAAAACCAGAACCTTAACCCTTTCTTTTCCAAAAGTCTCCAACCAAGTTTTTAGATAGTAGGCATATTCCACTTGATAAGTGGCATTTGACCTCTGGAGATACTGCTCAAAAGAACCCTTAAAGGTTTTTGTTCTAAACTTAATCATTCTATAGTGGCTATATACTTGAGCTGCTGGCTCTCTCAGTATAAAAATGATTTTAGGTTTAGTCGGCAATAAGTTTAACTGTTCCCGAGCTGTATTTTCGTACAGGTAGTGAGCCGTAGCTTCAAAGGCTAAATGGTTCTTATCACAACTTTCAAAAAAATGGCCATAGGCTTCCAGGCCATGTTCTTTAAAATTGCGCCTGTTATTAAAACGGCTAATTTTATCTACGAAAAAAAAGGTCTCTTTGAGCTTGGACCCACAAACATCTGGATGTTCAGCCAGCCAAAAATACAGTGAGCTGGTGCCACTCTTAGGGGCTCCCCCGATAACGAAATCCGGATATCTTTGATTTTTGCTCATACTGGGCGAAAGTATCCATTTTTAAAAATGCAACATGAATATTTTTATAATTTAATGCTTCCGAAAGGTCTTAGTAGTTTTGTTGGTCGAATGGAGTTCAAATAATTAGTACTATTGCTCCACTAACAAAAACAGCATGTCGCATACCTTTAGCCCAAAGTCTTTTTTCTATAGCTGGATACTTCCGGTATTGGTTGGTTTAGTTGTAGTTTACACCTATTTCTCTCCCATCTTACAAGGTAAGGTTATCGCGCAAGATGACATTATGCTTGGATATGCTAAAAACAAACAAATAAAAGACTACAGGGAAAAAACGGGCGAAGAACCACTATGGACCGATGCTATGTTTAGTGGAATGCCTACTTTTCAACTTTCTACCCGGTACCCCAATAACTGGCTAAGCAAAATTCATGTTTTCTTTTCAAGTGTTTTTGGCAAATCAAGCTGGTTATATGTTTTCCCGATATTAGTAATTGCCTTCTTTTTAATGGGGCGTAGTTATAGTATTGATCCTTGGCTTAGCATTATGGGTGCATTAGCCTTTGCTTTTTCCGCCTTCTTTATTATTTCATTTGCCGCAGGACATGTTTCCAAAGTAAGAACGGCAGCGTATATACCGATCATAATCATAGGTATTGTATTGACTTACCGGGGAGCATGGAAAAGTGGTTTTAGTTTTACAGCCATTGGTTTTGGCCTTTCCATACTATCAAATCACTTTCAGATAACTTTTTACACTTTATTGATTATATTATGTATCGGTATCGTTTACCTAGTTGATTTTATTAAAAAGAAAAGATTGACCCTCTTTTTAAAACGGTCTGTTATAATCCTGGGTGCCGCGATATTAGGCGCTGCCCCAAATTTCGGGCATTTGTGGACTACAATGTCTTATACTAAGGAGACTATAAGAGGTGCCAATACCAGGCTTGTAGAGAAGAGTGAAACCGGGTCTTCAGAAAAGGAGGGATTAACCTGGGAATATGCAATGGCATGGTCTATGGGTAAAGCGGAGACTTTAAATCTGTTTATCCCATTCCTTACTGGAGGAGGAGCAAAAGAGTCATATGAAGGAACAGAAACATACGAAAGGCTACAAGGTATTTTCAGGCAACAGGGTATGGGCAAGACACAAGCTCAACAAACCGCCAATCAATACTCAGGGAGTATTTTATATTGGGGAGACCAAAGTCTTGTAAATGGCGCATATTATGTGGGAGCTGGCATGGTCTTTTTATTTGTTTTGGGCCTACTTATCATAAAAGGCCCTACACGTTCTTGGATCATAGCAGCTACGGTACTATCCATATTTATGGCGTGGGGGTTGCACTTTGAAGCATTTAATAGAATTTTATTTGATTACCTGCCTCTTTATAATAAGTTTAGAGTTCCTAGCATGGCTTTGGTGATCGTATTCTTTCTGGTCCCGTTAAGTGCAGTATTAGGTTTAAAGGAGGCTATGAATGCAAATAATCAGAAAGAAGTAAAGAAAAAATTATTATTTAGCTTGTATATAACAGGAGGGCTTGCACTTTTTATTGGTTTAATAGGCCCCTCCTTATTTGATTTATCCAGTGTTAGAGATGCGCGCTTCATAGAACAGGGCTTTTCAGAAGATATGATCCTTGGTGACCGGGCTTCACTTTTAAGGTCATCTGCCTTTAAAAGTTTGTTATTCGTCTTGGCTACATTTGGTGTCGTATGGTTGTACGTCAACCAGAAGATAAAAAAACCTGTCTTTCTGGGGTTATTGTTGTTCATTGTTTGTATTGATCTGATCCCATTTGATCGTGATCAACTGGGAGCCGAAGAATTTGTTACGGAGAAAAATCTATTGGCCGAATCAATTCCTTCTCCTGCCGATCAAATCATTTTAAATGATGATGACCTTCATTATCGTGTATTCAATTCGACCGCAGGACTTACTTCTGATAGTTATACTTCATATCATCATAAATCAATAGGGGGTTATCACGGAGCTAAATTAGTTCGCTATCAAGATCTCATAGAGAACCAGCTCTCCAGAAACAATTTAGCTTGTTACAACATGCTAAACGCCAAATGGATTATTAGCAGAAACCAGAAAGGCATTGAGCAAGCTCAATTGAATCCAAATGCATGTGGAAATGCGTGGTTTGTAAAAAAGGTAACACCTGTTGATGGCCCCCGTGCGGAAATGGACGGGATGAATAATTTTGATCCGTTGAACGAGGCCTTCATAGATGAAAGAGAATTTGACGAATATATTGCTACTCTAACTTCTGCTATTGACTCGGGAACAATTAATGAGATAAGTTTAACTCACTACGATCCTAAACATCTAAAATACAAGGCATCGGTCTCTAGTCCCGAGGCCTTAGCCGTTTTTTCCGAGATTTATTATAAAGCACCCGGGCAGGAATGGCATGCATTTATTGATGGAGAAGAAGCTGAGCACATTAGAGTAAACTATTTATTACGGGGCTTAAAAGTCCCTCAGGGAGTACATGAAATCGAATTTAGGTTTATTCCTAAAACTTATTTTATGGGCCAAAAAATCGATTTGTTTTCTAGTATTCTTTTATTTGGAAGTATTTTATTTCTAATCCTTTTGGGTCTCAGAAATACTCTTAAAAAACAGGGGAATCCCAATGACAAATAGGCTAGGTCAAATTACCTTATCTATTATTGTTTGCACCTACAACCGCGAGAAGTACATCTTGCGAAACCTGCAAGCACTTGTTGATCAAGAGGATATTGATAAGTCCAGGTATGAGGTAATTTTAGTGAACAACAATAGTCCTGACGATACTGAAAATATAGTTCATGATTTTATTTCAAATAATCAGTCAACTCATATTCGGTATTATAAAGAACTTAACCAAGGGCATACTTATGCTCGAAATCGTGGTATAAGAGAATCTGAAGGCAAGTTCCTCGCTTTTCTGGATGATGATGCTTTTGTCAGGCCAAACTATTGCCATAATCTTTTGGTGTTCTTAGCAGAATATCCCGAAGCGCATATGGTCGGAGGGCGGATTTACCCCATCTATGAAAATGGTATAGAACCTAAATGGATGACTTCTTATCTTCTGCCCTTGGTAGTAGCTTTAGACAAGGGAGACTCGGTATTGGAATATGCGCAAATGAAATTTCCAACGGGGGCCAACATGGCCTTTAGAAGAGAAGTATTTGAGAAAAGTGGTTTATTTAACACGGATTTGGGAAGAAGAGCTCAAAACTTGCAAGGTGGTGATGAAAAAGAAATGGTTTTAAGAGCTAAGAAACACGGCTTTAGAGCATTTTATGCACCAGATGTTATTGTAGATCATATCATCCCTCCCAACCGGTTGGAAATTAAATACATAAGAGGCCTTGCCCTTGGAGTGGGTGCTCATGAGCGCACTCGATTAACGCTTCAAGGAAAAGGGGCTTTATTAAAAAAATGGTTAAGTGAAGGGGGCAAAACCCTCGGTACGATCGTGTTGTTTTTATATTTTTCTATTCAGGGCAATTTTGGGAAAGGACTTATGCTTGTACGGTTCCGTTACTGGGTAATAAAAGGCTTGGCAGGGTTAGAGAATTCATAGTATGGGAGAAGTGGATATAGTTTAGACTCTTTACTCCCTATAAATAAAGTCACCCCTCTTTTTTTCAACTCCTCTTTTAGGATTTTAAGGTATTCATCAATTGGTAATGAACCATAAAGCGATGTAACCCTCCTATCTATGGTCATATGACTTCCCCCTTTTTTAGATCTTCCTGTCTCCTCTGAACGGGCTTTGATAAATTGAGCCAGGTCATTAATGCTTTCGTCGTGGCTGTCCTTCATAAACCAATAGTGTGGATTGCTCAAATCTATTCCCAATAAAACTATTTCTTTATACCCCATCAGATAACACATCATTATTACATAGGACAAACTACCCGCATAGTGTATGATATCACCAAGGTTCGCGTTTTCATCATCCAAACAAGCTATTATTGCCTTTCTCAGCAGGTATTTATTAGTAGTATGAATGGTATAGGGAGCAAAGTAATACACCTGTTCCTTAGGTAGTTCAAAATGACCTTCATAAGAAACGGCTGATTTTATAAAATGTTGATATTGAATAAACAACGTAGTATCGGCATATAGACTCTTTTTTTGATTGAATTTGTCTATGATTTTTTTTGATAAAACTAAATCAGGAGGTGTTTCTAAGCCATAGTAAGTAGGTACGTGAGGATGAAAGCACCAGGTGTTAAATCCAAAACTATCATGAGCTTTGATCATTTTCCATTGGAGCTCGGTAACATGGTTTATAGAATAACCGCCACCTAAAATAAATATCTGATCACTGGTCTTTTTTGATTGCATATCAAAATTGACAATCGAGCGGTCTCCTCTTTGTTTCATCAATTTAAGCTTACGGTTGCGATCATAATAATCCCAAGCCATCCACAAACCAGATGAAGAGGCAATTCTTTTCGCAAGCCTTTTCAATGAACTAGTCATAATTTGTCAGGTTATCAAAGTGTTTAAAAAATATAGCATAGAGATTTATTGCAAGGTTAAGTTGCCGTAAGGTAAGAGTACACAAAACCGAAAAGCAAGCTGAACCAACGACCCTTTTACTGCTGCAAATATGTGAAACTACCCCATAAATCTCGTAGTCTAATATGTATCTTTGTCCTTAATCTGTAATGCCTTGATCATGAATACGCTTACGCTACTTAAAAGAGTATTGTGCCTCCTCTCTTTTTCCTCCATCTGTTCCCTAAGCGCACAAACCTTTACCAAACTAAACAACACCGACATCAACGCACTCACCGGTGATGTGTTTGTGGCGACACCTATTGACTACAACAACGACTACCTTATAGACCTGATCATTGGCGTAAACGGCCCCGATGGTATGTTTACACAAACAGACTCGCTTACGTTTCAGTTTGACAACACAAAGAATATAGTCTCCAACATTGGAAGTACGGCTTTAAGTTCTTCGTGGGCCGATGTGGACAACGATTGCGACCTAGATGTATTCTGGCCTAAGATAGACGGAGGGGCTATCAATTACTTCTTTGAGAACAACGGAGATGGTACTTTTACCCGGATCACCACCGGAAGCCTGGTTACCGATAACATCAAAGCACGCGGAGCCGTTTGGGGCGATTATGACAATGATGGACTGGTTGACCTTTTTTTATCCAGGATTAGCACTACAAACGGCTCCTTTACAAACTGGCTTTATAAGAATCATGGAAATTTTTCTTTTAGCAGGATTGATACAGGGGCTATCGCTGCACAGGCTGCTCCAAGTTCTAATACTACCTGGGTTGATATTGATAATGACAACGATCTAGATCTCTATGTGGCAAACAGGATGAACTTTCAGAATGAGTTAATCATAAACAAGGGCAATGGCCATTTTATAGAAAACGATAGTTCTCAACTAACCAACATCTCAAATAACTCCATCGGAAGCAGCTGGGGAGACTTCAACAATGACGGGTACCAGGATGTTTTTGTGTCTAACGTACACGGAGAGAAAAACGAACTCCACATCAATAATGGAGACGGTTCTTTTACACAGGTGCTCACGGGCGACATTGTAAACGATCAGCATAATTCGCTTGGGTCTACCTGGGCCGATTTTGATAATGACGGGCTTTTAGATCTTTTTGTTGGTCAAAACGGTAATATGTGGCCCCGGAACAATCATTTATTTCGCAACAACGGAGATAGTACTTTCACAAAGATCACCAGTGGTGTACAATATACCGATCTGGATCAAACCCTGGGCGTTTCAGGTATTGACTTTAACCGGGACGGAGCTGTTGATATTATTGCTGCAGGGCGTTACAATACAGGTTTAAGCATTTACTTGAACGATGGCAGCACAAATGGGTTTGTCAATTTTACACTCAAAGGCTCTACCAGCAATAGAAGTGCCATTGGCGCGCGTATGGTAATCAAATCTGCCTTAGGTAAACAAACACGGGTGGTCAGCACTTCCAGTGGATACCCTTCACAAGACGATTTTTCTTTGCATTTTGGCTTGAATCAGGATACCCTTATTGACTCACTGTGGGTGTTTTGGCCTTCCGGAAATACTTGTATTATGCAAAACATCCGGATAAATGCCTTTTATAACCTGGATGAAAGTGGCTGCGCGCTGGATACGGTTACAGAGGCTAGGTTTTTGGATTCGACCAGTTATTTCAACGTACACTTTACCAATAAAACCGTAGGGGCAATTTCATCCTATTTGTGGGAATTCGGAGATGGAAACTCTTCTACTCTTTTTACACCCAGCCACCGGTATGCGGCACCTGGAAAATATTGGGTAACGCTTACCGCTTATGACAACTACTGTAAACACCGCATTTATGGCGATAGTGTGACCGTTTGCCCGGATACCGCCTCGGCATTTTTTACGTATACGCAAAATGGCACCCAAATCACCTTTAGTGATTCCTCCAATATGTCGGCCCATACCTTTAGCTGGACGGTAGATGGGATTCCCGTATCCAGTCAGAATAGTTTTGTTTACACCTACAACCAAAGCGGTCAGGTACAAGTGTGTCTTACCGTCACCGACTCCTGCTACAGCAAAAGCTATTGCAAAAACATTCCCTTGTGTACCGATACACTTGATCCAGGTTTTACGGCATCAGTAAGTACATTTACCGGAAGTTTTTTAGCGAGCTCCAGCGATACAAACTTAATCTCCACATGGGACTTTGGAGATGGCTTTGTAACGGTAACGAAAAATACAGGCATCCCTGTACAACACACCTATTCCTCATCGGGCACCTATTATGTGTGCCATACTATAGCAGACAGCTGTAATGCTTTTGTCTTTTGTGATTCCATCGACATCTGCTTAGACCCGGTACATGCTGCTTTCTCCTACTCCATATCCGGCAATATAGTCAACTTCACAAATCAATCTACAGGTGCCAGTAGTTATCACTGGGATTTTGGAGATGGAAATCAATCCACAACAAGCGACCCTACCAATTACTTCACGAATTCAGGTATGTATAACGTATGCCTGGTGGCTCAAAATAATTGCAACAGTGATACGACTTGCTTAGCCGTATACGTATGCGGAGCTACCGGAAGCGCCTCCTTCACCCAAATACAAATGCCTAATATTCCTTTAGGCGTGCAATTCACCAACACCAGTGTGAACCATATAAGTCAGTTGTGGGACTTTGGTGATGGTTCTACCTCAGCAAACACAAACCCCCTGAAGATTTATACTACTCCCGGGAATTACACCGTCTGCCTGAGCATTGTTGACAGCTGCGGAGGCCTTGACTCTATCTGCAAGACATTAAACCCTGAGACCATTAGCATCGCAGAAAGCACTATAGCCGGGGACATTTCTCTATTCCCAAATCCTGTTGCACAGAAACTATTCCTTCAAAAACGTACACAATTCAAGGAGGAGATACGGGTAAATCTGTTTAGCCTGACAGGAAAGAGGATCGTTACCAAAACTATGAGATCGGAAAAGCTTATCATAAATATGAAAATGCTGCCAAAAGGAATTTACCTCATAGAGCTTTCATCAGGAAAAGAACGAATCCAGAAAAAAATTCTAAAGCAATAAAAGCCTGTTTATAAGAGTGCATTTAAAATGCTCCTTGCACTCTTTCCATTTCCATAAGGCTGTTTTGAAAAATCTGCGTTGATCTGATCTAAAAAACGAGGGAGCAGTAGAGCAGGAAGTTCAGCCGTGTCTTTCACTAAAAAATTAGCGTTGAGTTCGACTAGCTCCGTCCACTCCGTTTCATTGCGTAATGTAAAGCAAGGTTTTTGGGCGTAGTACGCTTCCTTCTGTAAGCCTCCACTATCTGTAACTACTGCCTTAGCATGCAACAAAGCGGACAACATACCGAGATACGACAAAGGTTCTACGACTTTAATCTTAGTAGAAATACCAAGGCGCTTTAAGGCCTTGGAAGTACGGGGATGCATAGGGCACAATACGGGTATATTGTCATGTACATCATCCAAGGCTGCGAAAATGCTCTTCAGGCGTTCGGTGTTATCGACATTTTCCTGCCGGTGTATACTAGCCAGCACATACCCCTGTGAAACCAATTCGCTTTCTTGCAGCCAGTCTGCCTCTCTCTTTGCTTTTTCAAAATGGCGTAAGAATACCTCGTACATGATGTCTCCTACTTCAACCACCTCAGCCGTTTGTTCAGAAATGCCTTCCTTCAGCAAATTAGCCGCTGCATTTTTTGCCGGTACGAAAAGGTAATGGCTTAAACGGTCCGTTAACACCCGGTTTTGCTCTTCAGGCATAGTCCAGTTGTAACTTCTCAACCCTGCTTCTATATGCGCCACCTCAATATTCAATTTGGAAGCGGCCAATGCCCCCGCCAGTGTGCTATTTGTATCTCCATACAGCACTACCACATCAGGCTTTTCCTGCCGCATGATATGCTCCAAAGCTTCTAACATGCGCCCGGTCATGGCCCCATGTGGAAGACTATGGATGCCCAAATTGTATTGAGGAGGAGGTATATTTAATTCCGAGAAAAAAACCTCGCTCATTGCCGCATTAAAATGCTGCCCGGTATGCACCATTACCTCTACAAAGCGTGCATCTTCAGCTACAGCCGCACTCAAGGCGGAGGCTTTGATGAACTGCGGACGTGCACCAATTACGGTCAGGAGTTTTTTCGCCATAGATGTAAAACTAAGAAAGGCCTTGAAACTAAACGCCCAAAGCCTTTCTTGGTCTTTATGTGTGTGCTATTCTTTAACTTCTTCGTAGTCTACATAATCCCCTACTCCCTCGTCCTTTATCTTCCGGTTTTTGGGGTTGGCTATAATAGTAACCTCTCCCTCCTTCTGAAAGGGGTTTTTCCATCGCTGTCCCCCTCTTCCCTGCTGGCTTTGTGCATACCCCTCGCGGAAAGGCTTCACAAAAAGGGTACGGATAAAAAAATAGACCAGGTAAAATACCAATCCGAATATGACAAATCTCATCAACATCTCACTACTATTTGCTCAGATATAAATTGCGCTCTGAGTATATTTTTTTAAATACAGGATCGCGCAAATCCTTTATAAAGTAAATCTTCTCCCCGGTAGACTTCATTTCAGGCCCCAGGTTTTTGTTCACGTTTGGAAACTTGTTGAACGAAAACACCGGTTGCTTTATTGCCCACCCTTCCTTCCTGGGGTTAAAATTAAAGTCTGTGACCTTCTTTCTACCTAACATTACTTTGGTGGCATAGTTCACGTAAGGTTCGTCATAGGCTTTCGCAATAAAGGGAACGGTCCTGGAAGCCCTTGGGTTTGCTTCAATAATGTACACCATATCGTCTTTTACTGCAAACTGAATATTGATCAAACCTTTTGTTTTAAGGGCCAGTGCTATCTTTTTGGTATGATCCTTAATCTGCTGCATCACAAGGTCTCCTAAATTAAAAGGAGGGAGCGTGGCATTGCTGTCACCCGAATGGATACCACAAGGCTCTATATGCTCCATAATACCCAGGATGTATACGTTTTCTCCGTCACAAATGGCATCGGCTTCTGCTTCTATCGCTCCATCGAGATAATGATCCAAAAGCACGCGGTTGCCTGGAATGCTTTTAAAAAGCTCCACTACATGATGCTCCAGTTCGTCCTGGTTGATCACGATTTTCATCCCCTGCCCTCCTAACACATATGAAGGCCGCACCAGTATAGGAAAGCCCAACTCATCTGCAAGGCGACGTGCCTCTTCTGCATTGGTAATTACTCCAAAGCGCGGGTAAGGTATGTTATTGGCTTTTAAAAGCTCTGAAAAACGACCCCGATCCTCCGCCAGATCCAATGCATCGTAACTGGTACCTACAATAGGCACATTAAACCGGTCCAGCTTTTCGGCAAGTTTCAAAGCGGTTTGTCCACCTAATTGTACGATCACTCCTTCCGGCTTTTCATGCAGGATGATATCATAGATATGCTCCCAGAAAACCGGTTCAAAATAAAGTTTGTCAGCCGTATCAAAATCCGTGGAAACGGTCTCAGGGTTACAGTTGATCATAATGGTTTCGTACCCCTCTTCCTTGGCAGAAAGCACTCCGTGCACACAGCAATAATCAAACTCAATGCCCTGGCCGATCCGGTTGGGCCCGCTACCCAAAACAATAATCTTAGGCTTGTCAGAACGTTCGCTCTCATTCATCGAATAACGTTCTCCGTTACTCGTTTCCAGTTCGGCCTCAAAAGTACTATAGTAATAAGGGGTCTGGGCAGGAAACTCTGCCGCACAGGTATCCACCAGCTTCCACACCCGTTTAATGCCATACTCCAGGCGTTTGGTATGTACTTCGCTTTCCAGCTTGCCGATCATGTGCGCGATCTGACGATCGGCAAAGCCTTTTTTCTTGGCTTCCAGCAATAATTCACGAGGAATGCTATCGAGGGTGTAACTCTCAATGTTTTGCTGCAACAAGGCGAGCTCTTCAATTTCCTTTAAGAACCACATATCAATGCGCGTGATCTCCTGTATGCGCCTTAAGGGAATACCCAGTTGTATGGCATCGTAGATCACAAACACCCGGTTCCAACTGGCGTGCTTTAACATATCCAGGACTTTATCCTGGTCTGTATACCCTTTTCCATCTGCCCCCAGGCCGTTGCGTTTCACTTCTAAAGATTGAGCAGCTTTGTGCAAAGCCTCCTGGAAACTGCGGCCAATACCCATCACTTCCCCAACCGACTTCATCTGCAAACCCAGCGTGCGATCCGCTCCTTCAAACTTGTCGAAATTCCAGCGCGGGATCTTTACGATAACGTAATCCAGGGTAGGTTCAAAATAGGCCGTAGTGGTTTTGGTAATCTGGTTAAAAAGCTCATCCAAATGATACCCAATAGCCAGCTTAGCCGCAATTTTGGCAATGGGGTAACCTGTAGCCTTTGAGGCCAAAGCGGAAGAGCGCGAAACCCTTGGGTTAATCTCAATGGCAATGATCTCCTCCTTTTCATCATCACTAACCGCAAACTGCACGTTGCACCCGCCTGCAAAAGTGCCGATAGAGCGCATCATGTGGATGGCCATATCGCGCATTTTCTGGTACGTTGTATCCGAAAGCGTCATGGCCGGAGCTACCGTGATGGAATCGCCGGTGTGAATGCCCATAGGGTCCATGTTCTCTATGGAACAAATGATGATCACATTATCATTGGCATCGCGTAACAGCTCCAATTCGTATTCCTTCCAGCCCAGCAAGGCTTTATCGATCATTACTTCGTGGATAGGAGAAGCCTCCAATCCACGTGAAAGCAGGGGTTCGAATTCTTCTTTGGTCCAAACAAAACTCGCACCTGATCCGCCCAGTGTATAGGAGGGGCGTATACATAAAGGAAAGCCAAATTTCTGCGCAATCTCTTTCCCTTTCAAAAAAGAAGTAGCGGTTTGCGCAGGTGCCACGGGCACTCCGATCTTATCCATTAAAAGGCGAAACTCCTCGCGGTCTTCTGTAATGTTGATCGCTTCAATGTCTACCCCGATAATACGCACCCCATGCTCTTCCCAAATGCCCATTTTATCTGCTTCAATACAAAGATTGAGGGCTGTTTGTCCACCCATTGTAGGGAGTACCGCATCAATTTTGTGCTCGGAGAGAATCTTCTCAATAGACTCTACCTCGAGTGGAAGTAGATAAATGTTATCCGCGACTACCTTATCCGTCATGATGGTAGCCGGGTTGCTATTGATCAAAGTAACTTCTATACCTTCTTCCCTTAACGAACGGGCAGCCTGCGAACCAGAGTAATCAAACTCACAGGCCTGGCCGATTACTATGGGCCCACTACCGATAATTAAAACAGATTTTAGAGAAGTATCTTTTGGCATTGTATAAGGGTTTTGGGATCCGCTTTAAGCGGAATTAGCAAAAGTAAAAACCTATCAAAAAAAAAGGTGTTGCCAACGACAACACCTTTTCAATTATTATGAACAAAGAGACATCTTATTTATGACCCATTTCGTCAGACACCGTAAGTCTTTTTCTACCCCTGGCTCTGCGGGCAGCCACCACTTTTCTCCCGTTGGCCGTACTCATACGCTCACGAAAACCGTGTTTGTTTTTTCTTTTTCTGTTCGAGGGTTGAAAAGTTCTTTTCATCTTATAATATCTTTAATGCGTGGCTCTTCTAAATTTGGGGCTGCAAATATAAGCGTAAAACACAAACTCACAATAGCCCGATGGGCAAAAATTACATGGAGCATTTTTCAGGCAAAACCATTTGGATTACAGGAGCTTCCTCTGGCATAGGCGAAGCTACGGCAAAGGCACTTTCGCAAAAGGGCGCCCAACTGATCTTATCCGCGCGCAGAGAAGAAGAACTCAAACGCGTGAAGCAGAGTTGCGCCCAACCGGAAAAGATTAAGATCCTGCCGCTCGACCTGGAAAAGCACGAACAGGCAGAAAGCTGGGTAAGCGATGCATGGCTCCTTTTTAGAGGCATTGACTTGCTGATCAATAATGGGGGGATTGGTCAATATAGCCTGGCTTTGGAGACAACCCCTGAGGTGGAAGAAAAAATCATGGCCATCAACTTTTTTGGTAACATTAAGCTCAGCAAGGCATTACTCCCCAAAATGTTGGAAGCAGGAAAAGGGCAGATCATAGCTATAGGGAGCATAGCCGCCAACTTCGGGCAGGCAAAACTAGCGGCTTATTCAGCTTCCAAAGCGGCCTTGAAGCTGTATTACGAAAGCCTTAAGGAAGAGCTGCACAACACCCCCATTGTAGTGCAGGTAGTAAGTCCCGGCTTTATAAATACCGATGTAACGATAAACTCCCTGAAAGGAGATGGAAGCAAGATGAACAAGAACAGCAAAGCCCAGGAAAACGGAATGCCTGCCGCAGTGTTTGCAGAAAAGCTTTTACACGCCATAAAAAACAAAAAATTCCACACATATATCGGAAAGAAAGAGCTATTAGCTGTTCCCTTTCACACCGTATGGCCCGGCCTATTTTATAAGATGTTACGCAACTAGTACTGCACCGTTTATTGCTTAAAACCAAGGTTTGCCGACCTCATATACTCCTTTAACTTAACGCGCACAAAAGCCCTTGCTTGCCGGGAAGCTTAGAAGTGTATCTTTGTGCTATCCGGCTTTAGTGCCTACCCTATTTTAGACGATATGCAATTGATAAACCCCACTTATACTTCTGCGGAAGCGCAAGAAAAGCTTCACAACTCGTTTGGTACGGCCATCCCTTGTAAACACCTGGTTTTAGATGACTTCTTAGACCAGGAAATCGCAGATCAACTATATGAGCACTTCCCCAGCATAGATTCGCTGAATGTAAAGCGGAAGAGCCTCAACGAGAATAAAGCGGAAGACTACCATTTTGAACGCTGGCACCCAGCATTTAGCCAGGTACGTGAGGTAGTGGGCAGTACTGAATTTGCCGCATGGATGACCCGCATCACCGGAGTGGAAAACCTGCGTACTACGAGAGACAGCCTGGGCTCCGGTGTACACCAGGGCGCCAATGGTTCATACGTAGACGTGCACGTAGATGTAAACATGAATCCCGAGGCCGGTTTATGGCGCAGGGTAAACCTTCTGATCTACCTGAACAAACACTGGAAAGAGGAATACGGTGGTCACCTGGAACTGTGGGACAAGGAAATGAAGGTAATGCACCAACGGGTAGCCCCTAAGCACAACCGCGCGGTTATTTTCTATACGGACGACAACTCCCCGCATGGATATTCCAAGATTGACGTTCCCGAAGGAGAAACACGCAAATCCTTCTATACTTATTTCTATACGGAGATTGGTGAAGGCTTTAAGTATAGAGACAGCAAGTTTATTTCCAGGCCCGATGAACCTTTGGCTAAAAAAGTAGTAACCGGGGCCAAAGAAGCGGTAAAGATCCGTACCAAGCAGGTTTTAAAAGCCCTAGGTGTGAAAAGCCTTGATTTTCAAGACAAGAATAAGGATAAATAAAACTGCCGTGTCCGGAATTAAGGAGGATGGTTTGATATGGGAAACTACTACCATGTGCTTGTCGTTCAATGAAGATTCTAACATTTTATTTGTTCATCCCCATCAGGGGTTTAAGGGTAAAGAGACGCTTGACCACGCCAAAGAAAATGTAGAGAATACCCTTAAAAAAGTAGGCGATAAACTTACAGGCATTGTAGCCGAGATGCCGCATCACTACATATCAGCAGAACTGACGCGTTACTACAAACAACACATTCCTGATGTACCCATTGCCATGATTGCGCATTCCTTTTTTCAAAAGATGATCGGTAACTTTTTGCTGAGTTTGGCTTCCCAGAACCGGCCAACAAAGCTGTTTACCTCTGAAGAAGAAGCTTTAACATGGCTCAACGATCAAATCGGGTAGTACGCTGAAGGTACGGGCATTAAACAAACGTGAAGCCATTTTTGAACACCTGCATTGAAGTGTTGTTATTAATCTAGATCAGCCCTCCTCTTCTCATACCCCAACGCATTCCTATAAAGCCAAGGATACCCAGTATAGTCCAAAGGACCAGCTTGTCCCATTCCATAAAAATAAGATACCCCATACCAAAGAGTATGCTGTAGACAAACAGTACTCCAAAAAGCCAGGCCATGAATAAATAAGGTAGGGTATCTTTTTTTGCAGAGGGCTGCTTAAACCTACTCCAAAAACCGCTCGGCTTTACCCGTTCATAAAAATGTTGAAGTACTTCGCCTTCCGTTGGTTTGGTAGCAAATGTTGCGATCATCCAGGCTATGCTTGTAAACAGCACTGTGAAAATAAAAGGTCCGTTTTGAGCAGTAAAACCTGAAGGCATTACATCAGGCAGTAGGTATGTACCTATAGCCAGGCCCGCAAAAGGTGCTAAAGTGGCAACTAATTCGCTCCAGGCATTAATGCGCCACCAATACCAACGTAAAATAAGCACCATTCCCAAACCGGCTCCACTGGCAATAAGAAACTGGGCCGCTTTGTCAATCATAGTGATCTGGGTGGTTACCCCTAACCCAATCAGCATAATCACTACCGTTAAAACCCTGCCCGCCTTTACATAATGCTTTTGGGCTTTCCCGGAGTTTTCAAAACCTGTCTCAGGTCTTACAAAGCGCTTGTACAGGTCATTTGTTAAATAGCTAGCCCCCCAGTTGAGTTGTGTGGAAATAGTACTCATATAAGCAGATAGAAATCCTACCAACAGCAAGCCCTTTAGTCCGACCGGCAAAAAATCGCGCATCACCATCACAAAGCCTTTTTTGCTTTCTTCAAGGGGCAGGTCCGGGTAAAGGATCAAGGCACAAAGCCCTACAATGATCCAGGGCCAGGGGCGCAAGCCATAATGCGCGATCTGGAAAAAAAGGCTCGAGTACACCGCATCTTTTTCGGTTCTGGCGCTCATCATACGTTGCGAAATATAGCCTCCCCCTCCGGGTTCGTTGCCCGGGTACCAACTCGCCCACCATTGAAGGACGATATATGAAAAAAAAGCACCGGCAGTAAGCGAAAACGTGCCGGTTAAAAGATCACTTCCTCCCCCTATCTGAGGAAAAAAGCCCAGGCGCCAAGCAGGCAATTTAGCCTTGAGCCCTGCAATGCCTCCTACCTCCGGGGCATTAAGCACAATTACAGCCAGGATGATGCATCCGGCCATGGCAATAATAAATTGTACGAAATCGGTGATGGCAATCCCCAGTAAACCCGCAACAGAACTGTACCCGGCAACCAATACCATCGCTCCGGCCACCACCCAGAAAGCCGTTTGGTACGGCACTTCAAAGAACACCTCTATAATAGATATCAGGGCCACGTTTACCCAACCAATGATCACCACATTGAGAAACAAGCCCAAATACACCGCTTTTACACCCCGAAGCACGCGGGCCACCACACCGCTGTAGCGGATCTCTAAAAGCTCCAACTCGGTAATGATCTCAGCCCTGCGCCACAACCGGGCAAAAAAGAAGGTGGTCAGCATGCCCCCAATCAGCATGTTCCACCATAACCAGTTGCCCGATATGCCGTGTTGGGCTATTTTTTCAGTAACCCATAAAGGCGTATCTGCCGCGAAAGTGGTTGCCACCATACTCACCCCGGCTATATACCAGGGCAGATTCCTTCCGCCAAGAAAAAAATCACTCAGGCTGCTTCCTGCTTTCCCGCGAAAGCGTATGCCTATGAATACAAAGAGCGTGAGAAAAAACACTACTACGATCCAATCGATTGTATGAAGATGCGTCATGTAACAAAGAGTTGGAAAAAGGGCAGCGGCTTTGCCTACCTTTGCCCCGCTTATTTGGCTAAAAATTATGCGCATGAAAATAGCACGTTTATTTGTGTTGGCAAGCCTGGCCTTTACTGGCTGCTCTAGCCCACCAGAACCTAAGGACAGAAACCTTGTATCGAAAGAGGTGTATAGCTTATCCCTGGGAAATGAGGAGGTGTATGCCGTGCGTATGCACCTTACCACCGATCAACCTGTGGAAGCCCTGGGCGCCAAGGTGAGCCTTTTGAGTGATACGCAAACCTGGGTTGATACACTTTACCTGGATCTTCAGCAAAACGATACGGTAGAAACAGAAGCTATCTTTAGCCAGGCGCTCAAAAAAAAGTACACTAAGGTGCATGCAGACATTGAATTTTTCCCGCTTTGAGTAATCCGAATTTCACAATGCTGGCCAAAACACTCTATGGCCTGGAAGAGGTTTTGGCAAAGGAACTACGCA
Source organism: Owenweeksia sp. (assembly GCA_028285465.1). Taxonomy (GTDB): domain Bacteria; phylum Bacteroidota; class Bacteroidia; order Flavobacteriales; family Schleiferiaceae; genus JANQPD01. Next base: position 120,111 of record JANQPD010000091.1, read on the forward strand.
CCCTGGGCGCGCAAGAAGTTAAACCGGTAGTGCGTGGGGTGAGTTTTAAAGGCGATATGGGTTTTCTGTACAAGGCAAACCTTTGGCTGCGTACCGCCGTACGGATCTTGGTACCGCTTACTGGATTTAAAGTGCGTAGCCAGGACGACCTCTACAACAAAATGAAGGCCATTGCCTGGGAAGAACATTTTGATGTAGGCAAAACCATTTTAATAGATACTACGGTCAAAGAAAGCTTTTTCAGAAACAGCCTCTTCGTTGCTCAATTGGCCAAGGATGCCATTGCAGACCGTTTTCGTGAACGCATCGGAAAGCGTCCTTCGGTGAGTACCCGTGAACCGGACATCCGTATTAACCTGTACATCCAAAAGGAAAAAGTTTGGGTAAGCCTGGATAGTTCGGGCGACTCCCTACACAAGCGGGGCTACCGGAATGCCGTAGACCGCGCCCCTATAAGTGAAGTATTGGCCGCAGGCATTATACAGCTTACAGACTGGGACAAACATTCTCCTTTTATTGACCCTATGTGTGGCTCCGGTACTTTTCCCATTGAAGCGGCTTTGCTTGCCTATAATGTGCCGCCCTGTGTATTCCGCAAAAACTTTTGCTTTAAGCATTGGAAAAACTTTGATAAAGCGCTTTTTGAATTGATCTTTGATAAAGCACTGGAAAAAGAAAAAAGCTTTCACTACCCGATAATGGGGTTCGATAAACTCCCTTCTGTATTGCGCAAGGCAGAACAAAATGTAAGCAATGCACTTATGGAGGAGCAAATCAGCCTGAAGCAAGCGGATTTCTTTAAAAGCGACCGCCCCGAAGCTGCAGGTCGAAGGGGTACTTTACTGTTTAACCCTCCTTACGGGATAAAGATTGAAGCCAATATTCCTGAGTTGTACAAGAGAATAGGGGATGCCTTGAAGCAACATTGGGCAGGATATACCGCTTATGTATTCACTTCCAGTGCAGAGGGCATTAAACACATAGGGCTACGCCCCGGTAGGAAAATAAGACTCTACAATGGTAAACTGGAGAGTTATCTTTTGCGGTATGACCTGTACGAAGGAACCAAGAAAAAAAAGTAACCTCTCCTTCCTACCTTTGTCTACATGACGCAATTTGCTGAAGTCATTCTCCCGCTGGCGCTTCCTCAAAATTTCACTTATGGTATCCCTTTGCCTTTACAAAATGAGGTGGCTGTAGGAAAGCGTGTGGTCGTGCAGTTTGGCAAGCGCAAGCTCTATACCGCTTTGGTAGCTCGTATTGTAGATCAGGCACCTGAGGGCTTTACGCCTAAGCCCATATTAGAAGTAGAGGACCAAAAGCCTATTGTAAGCGAAACACAGCTTAAGCTTTGGAGCTGGATCAGCGAGTACTACCTCTGCACCAAAGGAGAAGTAATGACCGCAGCCTTACCGGCAGGCCTGAAGTTGGAAAGTGAAACCCGTGTAGTCCCCAACCGGCTGAAGAAAGTAATTGACGAGGAGCTTACCGATCATGAATACCTGATTATCGAGGCTTTACAAAGCCAGGATGGGCTTAGCATAAAGGAGATTGCGGATATCACAGAGGTAAAAAACCCGCTGCGCATCATTCAAAACTTACTGGGCAAGCACTACATCCTTTTGGAGGAAGAACTCAAAACCGGGTACACGCCCAAAAAGAGACGTTATGCCAGGTTAAAAACGGGTATCTCGGATGTTGCCCTAAACGAAATCTTTGCCAGCCTGCACCGTGCACCCAAACAAGCCAACCTTTTGCTCACGTATTTCAAGATGGGCGGGAGTTTAGCGGAAACCCCTGAATTTTTAGCCTCGCGCCTGCTCAAGCAAAGTGAAGCGGGAGAATCCGCTTTAAAAAGCCTGGAAGAAAAGGGAGTTTTTGAGCTGTTCTATGAAAAGGAAATCACCAAGCAATCGGGTGTGGAAAGCGCCAAAAACCTTAAGCCCTTAAGCAACGAACAGGAACAGGCTTTTGATCAAGTAAAACAAAGCTTCGAAAGTAAGTCCGCTTGTCTGTTGCACGGGGTCACCTCTTCGGGCAAAACGGAGATCTATGTAAAGCTGATCGCGGAGCAACTAAAGGCTAAAAAGCAGGTGCTTTACCTGGTACCTGAAATTGCACTGACCACACAGCTAATCAAACGCCTGCGCCACTACTTTGGAGAAGCGGTCCTGGTTTACCACTCTCGCTTTAGCGACCGTGAGCGGGTAGAAGCCTGGATGGATCTACGACAGAACGCGACATCGCCTAAATTAATCGTAGGTGCCCGGAGCAGTTTGTTCCTGCCTTTTGGTGCCTTAGGCCTAATCATCGTAGACGAAGAACACGAAAGTAGCTTTAAGCAATACGACCCTGCACCACGTTATCACGCACGCGATACAGCCATTGTGCTCGGTCAGTTGCACAAGGCAAAAGTATTGCTCGGTTCCGCTACCCCTGCTTTTGAAACCTATTTTAATGCCAAGCAAGGCAAATACGGCCACGTTTTGCTCAACAAGCGTTTTGGTGATTTGCCCCTTCCCGAAATACAGTGTATTGACCTGAAAGAGGCTCACCGCAAGAAAAAAATGCGCGGGCACTTTAGCGAAACGCTCCTGGAAGAAATAGAAGGAACTGTAAAAGGCGGAAAGCAGGTCATCCTTTTCCAAAACCGCAGGGGATTCAACAGCATGATCCAATGCCGGAATTGCGGCACCGTAAACCAATGCAAAAATTGTGACATCAGCCTAACGTACCACAAGCATATAGACCTGTTGCGTTGCCATTACTGCGGCTTTACCCGCCAGGTACCTCCAAAATGCCCGGCCTGCGGGAGTATAGAATTAAAGCCGCTCGGCTTTGGTACGGAAAAACTGGAAGAAGACCTCAGCCTTATGCTTCCCGGCATACGCGTAAAGCGAATGGACCTCGACACTACCCGCAAAAAATATGCGTATGAAAACCTCATAAGTGATTTTGAGGATGGAGAAATAGATGTGTTAGTAGGTACCCAGATGGTAACCAAAGGCCTGGATTTTGAAAACGTATCTCTGGTTGGCATTATGAATGCAGACACCCTTCTTAACTTCCCTGATTTCAGAGCACATGAACGCGCCTTTCAGCTCATGGCCCAGGTGGCCGGCAGAGCGGGCAGGAAAGGGACCCGGGGCAAAGTACTGATTCAAACAAGCAATCCCTATCACCATACCATAAGAAAGGTAATGGAGAACAATTATACCGCTATGTTTGAGGAAGAAGTGTATGAACGCAAAAACTACAAATACCCTCCCTATTACCGTTTACTCCGGATTACCTTAAAGCACAGGAAGCGCGAGGTGTTGCTGGAAGAAAGCAAAGCTTTGGGTAAACGCCTAAGGCAACGCTTTGGAGAACGCATTTTGGGACCGGAATTCCCGCTCGTACCCCGTCTTCGAAATTTTTACATCATGGAAATCTGGTTAAAAATGGAGGGCGGTATCTCTCCGCATAAAGCGAAGCATACCCTGCGTGCGCTTACGGAGCATTATTTTCAACACGAAGCACAACATAAGCTTCAATTGGTTTTTGATGTGGATCCGCTTTGAACCTGATAATACTCTTTTTCGGTTATGGCAATAACCGAGGTAGCCAGCAAAAACTGGGCAATGGCATAAGTGATCATTACCGCAATGTTGATGTACTTGCTGCCTGTGCCAAACTTCCCGTAGGCCAGGAGCATATCGGAAATCACAAAACTTATAGCCCCGAGGTTAATAAATAACGCTCTTCTTCCATGGCGTGTACCATAGTTTACGGCGGCAAGCAGCATGGCAGACAGGGCCACTCCGTAGAGGTTTACCGGGACCTGTAAACCTGAAGGAAGTTGCAACACCACATTCAACAGGTAAAAGCCTGCCACTGTAGGTACAAAAGCAAGCACAACACTGCGCCAGTTAAAACCTCTTGTATTGCTGAAAAAGAAAAAAGCGTAGCTTAATTGAGCAAGCAAAAAAGCGCCTACACCGGGAAGAAAATAACTTTCGGCATCTTCAAGCATTAACAATACATCTCCCAGTAGAGAAAGCAACAAAGCCAACACATACACCAGCTTACCCTTAAGTGGCAAACCACCTACCCTGTGTACAAAATAGGCTAGCAAACTGAACATGAGCAAAGGTTTGCTAATGAGGAAGAGGACATCTTTGTCTTCCGGGCGGTAAAGCGTTACCACGTGGAGGAAGAGCAAGACAAAGTAAAGCTTGGAAAAGTCTTTAAGTTTCAAAAAGGGCCTGGTTTAGCCCTGCAAGATATCACATCTCGGGCTTGTAATACTTCATGGCTTCATGCATCCACTTATTCAGGTTCTTGACCCGGGTGGCGTTACTGGGATGTGTGCTTAAAAATTCGGGAGGCGCCGCATTCCCGGAACGGGCTGCCATACGCTCCCAAAACTTCGGAGCTTCCCTGGGATCATAGCCTGCCATTGCCATAAATATGAGCCCTATCCGATCCGCTTCGCTTTCGTGTGTGCGGCTATATGGTAAAATTACGCCTACTTGTGAAGCCAGCCCATATGCCGTCATAAAAAGAGCCTGCGTTTCTTGTGGTTTCTCATTCACGGCTACAGCTAAAGCTACTCCTCCCAATTGTGTGGCCAAGCCTTGCGACATACGCTCATTGCCATGGCGCGCAATGGCATGCGCAATTTCATGTCCCATTACAACCGCCGTACCTGCCTCATCCGCACATATGGGCATAATTCCCGTATAAAAGGCAACTTTGCCCCCGGGCATACACCACGCATTTACGGTATTGTCCTCTTTTAAAAGATTAAACTCCCATGAATAGCCTTCTACAAGTTCACTGAGATCGTTTTGGCGCAGATATTCTTCGGCTGCATCTTTTATACGCAGCCCGCTGTTTTTCACATATTTTGTCCAGGTAGCATTATTGCTAAGCGGCATTTCTTCCAGTACCTGATCATACTGGGCATAGCTCATACTCTGTACCTGGTCGCTGGGAATCAGGTTGAGTTGTTTTCTTCCGGTCAGCGGAACTGTTTTACAGCTGCCTGCAAAAAAAAGCAGAGCTATTGCAATGTAACGTTTCATAAAGTGTGGTTTTGTGTGCTTAACCTGAAAATTTGGCAATTGTTCTTGATGCGCGAAGACATAATGTCCTATAAACAAAGTCTTTAATGACTTTTTAACAGCTTTAACAGGATTTTTAGCCCGTATTTGGCATTGGCACTTTAGTTGTCCTGGGGGCAGTATAATTTTAAACATAAAGACCATGACACTAATAAAAAGAAACAACACATCAAGGAATTCATTTAATGGATTGCTGGATAATTTTTTCAACGATGGTTTTGGTACGTGGAATGCTTTCGATCATGCTGAATCCACTTTACCTTCCGTGAACATCAAAGAAAGTAATGAGGGTTTTAACTTATCCCTGGAAGCTCCTGGCTTTGAGAAGGACAATTTCAAAGTAGAGTTGGACAACGACCGCCTTACAATTTCTGCTGAAGTGAAAAACGAAGAAGAAGAAAGCAACGAACGCTACACCCGTAGGGAGTTTCGGGCACGTAGTTTTAGTCGTTCTTTTGTATTAGGCGAGAACCTCGTAGACGGAGAGTCTATCTCGGCCAAATATGAAAACGGGATATTGAACGTAAGCCTTCCCAAAAAAGAGGAAGCTAAGCCCCAACCCGTCAAAATGATTGAAATCAGCTAAAATTTTCATAGGTGAGTTGGTTGGCAGGCCGGATTGAATTTATTCAGTCCGGCCTGCTTTTTTTATGGCCTGGACAAATGCCTTCTTGTCTCCGCCAAAGTTGTTGGTATACAGCGTATCTGCCGGGGTGTAAATAACAAAATTGTTCCGGCTATTTGAATCCGGGTGTATGCTCACCCGGTTTAGTGTAAAGCTCTTCTCCGGTTCAAACACACTGGTTTTAATATACAATTGCCCTTCCTTAATTTTTAGTCGGTAGTGAAACTGTCCGATAATCAGGAATAGAGCAAAAACCAGACTCACAGCGACCAACCACTTTGAAAGCCTTAACCAGTTAAAGCCTTCAAGTTCGTCCGTATAACCCTCAAAGAAAAAACTCAGGCCATCTCTCTGTAGTTTGTGGTTAGCCCAACGCCCAATAAAAGTACCCAGCAACAAACCTATGATCAGCGAAGGCAGAAGCAGGGCCATGTTATCCACGATAAGTACCAATGCGCCATTGCGGGTTTGAAACCCTACGAGCAAGCGAAAGAGCAACCACCAGACCACTGCAGTAAAGAGTGTACTGAAAAGAATAAAAAGCAGGATGTAGCGATTCCTGAAGCGCTGCAGGGCCACCCTGGACTGATCGCTTAAGGGCATGCCAATGGATTTAACAGGGAACGACTTAATCACCGCCTGCCTGAAGATCACGAAGAGCAAAAGAAAAACTACTATCTCCAATAAAAACTTCAGTAGGATCATGGTGTCAGATATTTCCAGATTTTGTCTGTAAGCATAGGGGCCTCAACAGATACCGTAGCTTTACTTACCGGATGCACGAAGCTAACACTTCTCGCGTGAAGATTAATGCTTGCATCGTCATTACTTCTGGGATAGCCGTATTTCAGATCTCCTCTTATCGGGCACCCTATTGCCGCCAACTGCGCCCTGATTTGGTGATGACGTCCTGTTTCCAATAGGATTTCCAGTAAAAAAAAGCTTTCCGACTGCCCTTTCACCTTATAGGTCAACACCGCTTTTTTGGCTCCGGGAACATCGGGGGAAACTGTGAAGCTTTTGTTCTTCTGCTGATCCTTCCGTAGCCAGTGTTCGAGGCGCCCTTCGGCTGCGGGAGGGGTATTTTTCACTATTGCCCAATACGTTTTGTTTACCTCCCGCTTTTCAAAAATGGCGTTCATTCTGCCCAATGCCTTTGACGTTTTTGCAAAAACTACCAAACCGGAAGTAGGTCTGTCCAGGCGGTGTACCAAGCCTGTAAACACATTACCCGGCTTGTTGTACGCATGCCGGATGTAATCCCTCACCTTTTCAAGAAGAGGGGTATCTCTCGTATGATCTCCCTGCACCAGTTCACCCGCCAGTTTGTTTACAATAAGCAGGTGGTTGTCTTCAAATAAAATACGCTCCGAGGCCTTCTTCAATTTAGTACTGCTCCTTTTGATTGGGAAAGTCCAGTGTTTTTACATCGGTCACATACGATTCCACCGCTCCCAATATATCTTCGTACAAATTCAGGTATCGCCTCAAAAAGCGAGGGTTGAACTCGTGTGTCATACCCAGCATATCATGCAATACCAGTACCTGCCCATCCACATCGGCACCGGCCCCGATGCCAATAACGGGAATACTCAGGCTCTCCGCAACACGCTTGGCTAAATGAGCCGGGATTTTCTCCAGAACCAGGGCGAAGCAACCCGCCCGCTCAAGCTCCCTGGCGTCACTGAGCAGCTTTTCCGCTTCAGCTTCCTCCTTGGCCCTTACGGTATATGTCCCGAACTTATAAATGCTTTGCGGAGTAAGTCCCAAATGTCCCATTACGGGTATCCCCGCTGTAAGAATACGCTCCACGCTGGTGATGACCTCTATTCCTCCTTCCAATTTAACCGCATGTGCCCCGCTTTCTTTCATGATCTTAATCGCCGAGTTCAAAGCCTCTTTTGAGTTTCCCTGGTAAGAACCAAAAGGCAGGTCTACCACTACTAATGCGCGCTCCACAGCACGTACCACACTACTGGCGTGGTAGATCATCTGGTCCAACGTAATCGGTAAGGTAGTTTCGTGCCCGGCCATCACGTTGCTGGCCGAGTCGCCTACCAGTATTACGTCTATCCCTGCTTTATCGACAATCCGGGCCAGGGTAAAATCGTAGGAAGTAAGCATAGATATTTTCTCCCCACTGCGCTTCATTTCTTGCACAGAATTGGTGGTAACCCTTTTAAAATCAGACTTTGCTGTAGACATGGTAAACGAAATAATGAAAGGCTTCAAACCTACGAAATTTCATTGCGCTTTACATTTTGTGTAAAACAATGCAACCACAGCGGTTAAAAGAAGTCTATTCATTTCAGTATGCAGAAGTTGAAAAATACCCTTTGCGGGGGCCTGATGGCCTTGTTCGTTTTTTCGTGCACCAATTCTTTAGAGCCAAATGCACCCTATAAAGAAATGGGGGTGATCTACGGGTTAATCGACCCGACACTGGATACACAATGGGTTAGGATCGGGCGGGGATATTTAGGGCAATCCAGCGCATATCTTTCCGCGCGCAACGCTGACTCGATTTACTATGCGAACCTCACCGCCTATTTGTATTTATTAGATGGCCGGGATACACTCTCTCGCTGCCGGCTTTTGGAAGACAAAACCAGCAAAACGCTAAGCGATGGGATTTTTAACGCAGATGATTTCAGGGTTTACCGAACAGACGGCCTCTGGAAAGCCCTCCCCGGCAAAACCTGTGTTGTAGAAGTATTGCCCGCAGCCAACATTCCCCATTTACGGGCAGAAACCAGGATAATACATGCAGAAGATGAATTGCCCGGAGGAAGCCCAGGTTTAATCGATATCACCGATCCGGTAGGCGACAACCCGTTAATAGTAGGCGGCTTGCCCTATTTCAAAAGTATGATTGCCTGGGAGCGCTCTTCCGCTTTCACCTTTCAACCCTATATCCGGCAGCACTACAAAGAGATTGATACGGTAACCCTTGAAGAGAAGCACAAAAGCTTTCCCCTGTCTCTTCCCCTGGTCAAAAAACATAGCAAAGTAGTGCGCCTTGCAGAACTCAAGAAAGCGCTACTCGACCACATTGCAATAAACCACCGGGTGGTACGCTTCTTAGAAGAAATGGAGGTAGGCGTTACCGCTATAGATGGTACGTTAGACACATATATGAAGTTTATAGAAAAAAATCAGGAAAATGATTTTGGCATCCGGGCATACACCAATGTAGAAAACGGCGTAGGCATTTTTGCCTCTAGAACAAAGGCTTCTCTTTACCCCGTCTTTCTTAACTCGGAAGATAAAGCCTTGCTCTTATCCAGTAATGAAATATGCGCCTTGAATTTTGCCCGGCCCAAGGCGGATGGCGATACCGTTTTGTGCACCCCCGGTGTGAACGGAGTAGGCGTGGAACAGTTATTCTCTCTAAAATGAATAACAAATACACAATTTTTAGTTTTTCTTTGCACCCTATTCCGTTTTACAACTTTATGCGTAAATTCATTTCCCTTTCACTCCTTTCAGGAGGCCTGCTTGGCCTTTTGGCCTCTTGCGATAACGAATTGGATATCAATGCGGATTACGAGGAGATAGCCGTTGTATATGGCTTACTCGATCCAAAGCTGGATACCCAATGGGTACGTATTGAAAGAGGTTGGTTAGGCACCATGCCGGCCAGCGCTTCATTTGACCAACCCGACTCCCTCTATTACGCCAGCCTCACTGCAGAATTAATTGAATACGATGCAAGCAATGTAGAGGTAGCCCGTGTTCCTTTGATCAGGGATGAGAATGCGCGCCAGCGAAATGACAATGGACCTTTTACCCAAAATGCTTACCGCATTTACCGTACGGATGGTTCTTTTTCTATAAATCCCAGGAACTCCTATGAGGTCCGGATCGAACGCGAGGGTATTGAACCCATAGTAAGGAGCACTACAGGTATCATCCTTGCGGAGAATACTTCAGGTGCCGGAGAAGAAGATGTCTTGGATATACGAACACCCAGAAGAATCCCCAATAGCCCCCAGCCTCCCACCTTCAACGGTGATTTTTTCGAGTGGGAAGCTAATACCGGCTATTCAGCGGAAGGTTTTTACGAGTTTCATTATACCGAGCTAGATCTAACTACCCGCGAAAAAACGCAGAAGTTCTTTGTTAAAGAATTTGGTAAGATCATAAGCGAAGAAAGGAATAACCGGTACGAATACCGCTTTAACACCCTGTACGCCGATATTGCAAACAACATTGAAGAAAACGACAACGTAGTCCGTTTCTTCAGGCGGTTGAAGTTCAAAGTAACGGTGGCCGACCGCACCCTAGACACCTACGTAGAGCTCAATGTGCCCACAACGAGCATCATTCAAAGCCGCCCCGAATTCACGAACATAGAAAACGGCATTGGCATATTTTCTTCCAGGACCAGTGCACAAATTGACTCCATTGTCCTGACGTCTTCCAATTATACCACTTTGGCCAAAAGCGATCCGCTCTGTGCCTTGCGTTTCGCAATTATCAAGGCTGCCACAGGGGATACCGTGATCTGCGACTTTATAGCAAACAGCAGTAATGGTGAGCAACCTTACACTCAGTAATAATGACATATAGACAGCTCTTATAAAGGCTGACACTTTTAAAAGCGCAAAATCCTGCCAGCATTGGCAGGATTTTGCGCTTTTAGGCTACTGGCACAATGCTTGTCATTTTGCATGCGTATAAAATCAAATGACAACTAAATTCCAGCATAATGAGTAAAATAATTGGTATTGATTTGGGAACTACCAACTCGTGCGTGGCCGTAATGGAAGGTAACGAGCCTGTAGTTATTCCAAATAGCGAAGGAAAAAGAACAACTCCTTCTATCATCGCCTTCGTAGAAGGAGGTGAGCGTAAAGTTGGAGACCCGGCCAAGCGCCAGGCAATTACAAATCCTACGAAAACGATTGCTTCCATTAAGCGCTTTATGGGATCTTCTTATAGTGAAGTAGAAAAAGAAGCCAATCGGGTAGCCTATAAAATTGTTAAGGGCGAAAACGATACCCCACGTGTAGATATTGACGGGCGTTTGTATACACCACAGGAGCTTTCGGCTATGGTGCTTCAAAAAATGAAAAAAACGGCTGAAGATTACCTGGGACAGGAAGTAACTGAAGCGGTAATTACCGTACCTGCCTATTTTAATGACTCGCAGCGTCAGGCTACAAAAGAAGCAGGGGAAATTGCCGGGTTAAAGGTACGCAGGATCATCAACGAGCCCACCGCTGCCTCTCTTGCTTACGGGATCGACAAAAAAACTACCGAGCAAAAAATCGTAGTGTTTGACTGTGGTGGAGGTACACATGATGTATCCATCCTTGAACTGGGAGACGGAGTTTTTGAAGTACGCTCTACAGACGGTGACACCCACCTTGGAGGAGATGACTTCGACCAGGTGATCATCGATTGGCTGGCCGAAGAGTTCAAAAAAGAAGAAGACATGGATCTTACGAAAGATCCCATGGCATTACAGCGCTTGAAAGAAGCTGCTGAAAAAGCAAAGATTGAACTTTCTTCTTCTACCTCCACCGAGATCAACCTTCCGTATATTACGGCTACAGCCAGCGGACCAAAACACCTGGTGCGTACCCTGAGCCGTAGTAAATTTGAGCAGTTGGCCGATAGCCTTATAAAAAGAACTATTGAGCCTTGCCGTACTGCCTTGGATCAGGCAGGTCTGGACAAATCTGATATTGACCAGGTAATTTTGGTAGGTGGAAGTACCCGTATCCCCGCCATCCAGGAAGCTGTGAAGAGCTTCTTCGGCAAGGAACCCAGCAAAGGAGTAAACCCTGATGAAGTAGTAGCCTTAGGTGCCGCTATTCAAGGGGGGGTACTGGCAGGAGATGTGAAAGATGTATTGCTTCTTGACGTAACCCCTCTTTCTTTAGGGATTGAAACAATGGGTGGCGTGTTTACCAAGCTCATTGAAGCCAATACTACCATCCCTACTAAAAAATCAGAAACGTTCAGTACAGCCAGCGACAACCAGCCTTCCGTAGAAATCCATGTTCTACAGGGAGAACGCTCTATGGCCAGCGGAAATAAAACTATAGGCAGGTTCCATTTGTCGGATATACCTCCGGCTCCCCGTGGTGTACCACAGATTGAGGTTACTTTTGATATTGATGCCAACGGTATTCTGAATGTATCTGCTAAGGATAAAGCCACCGGCAAAGAGCAAAGTATCCGTATTGAAGCATCCAGTGGCCTGAGCAAGGATGAGATCGAAAAAATGAAGCAGGAAGCAGAGGCCAATGCCGATGCAGACAAGCAGGCGCGCGAAATGGCAGATAAAGTGAACGGTGCCGACAGCATGATTTTCCAAACGGAAAAACAACTGAGTGAATTCGGTGATAAGCTAAGTGCCGATAAAAAAGCACCTATTGAGTCTGCTCTGGAAGACCTGAAAAGGGCACATGAAAGCAAAGACCTGGCAAACATTGACTCCGCCATGGAAAAGATCAATGAAGCCTGGAAAAATGCTTCTGAGGAAATGTATAAAGCCCAACAGGAAGGAGCCGCCCAGGGTGGTGCCGAAGCGGGCAACGATGAAGCGGGTCCCGATGCTTCTGCAGCCGATGACGTAACCGATGTAGAATATGAAGAAGTAGACGACAATAACAAATAAGTTGTCCGGAAGATAGAAGTCATAAAAAGCCACCTTACTTAATATAAGGTGGCTTTTTTAATTCACTTATTCCGCTTATAAGTGTACAGGCGAAGGGTTTACATAAAAACTTCACATTTACCCCAAGAGTCATGGTCTGCTTTAACACCTGTTTATAATCGTCAAGTTCCGTTAATCTGTTACATTTAGCAAGATGAAGGAAAACCCGGTCTATTACATCATGCATATTCCAAAAACTGCCGGAATGAGCCTGCAGGGGTTGGTAAGAAGGCGCTACAAAGATGAAAGAGAACTGGAACTGGTGTACTACCCTTACCAATTAACGGAAGGTTTTGAAGACCGGCCCGAATTGAAGGTTGTCATGGGGCACTTTCGGTTTGGCTACCATAAATTTTCACAGCGGGAAGCACGGTACTTCACCTTTTTGAGAAACCCCATTGACCAGGTGGTCTCGAGCTACCACTATGCAAAAGACTTTCCTGAGAAAGTACCCAACCTGCCTGAAGAAGTAAACAACCTGATCGACTTTGCCTACTCAAACTATGGCTACAATTTTCAAACGCGGTTTGTTGCCGGGGCAGCCAGGATCGAAGGGAAAGAGGAAGAAACTTTAAAAAAGGCCAAGGAGAACCTGCAAAAGCACTTTGCATTTGTGGGCATAACGGAAGAGTTTGACCTATCGGTACTTTTTTTGGCAAAGTTCCTGGGCTGGAAAGTGAAATACTACATAAAGCGGAATAAGGGGTTAACAAGACAAGTGCACCCAAACCCTACAAAAGATGAGCTTGAGAAACTGAAGGATATACTAAAACACGACCTTGAATTATATGCTTTAGGAAAACAGCTCTTTGAAAGGCATAAAGGAAAAAACCCGCAGATGCTGAAAAGATTGAAAAGGTTCCGGTTTGAAAACAAGCTTTTTCAAAAGCTTGAGCCAATTTATGTTCAGTTCAAAAAGCTGCTCGGCTTAGTCGCGGATTAAATCACATCAGCTTTTGCAACCGCCGCTTAATGAAAGGTACATGGTGGCAGAGATACCCCCCTAATTTTATAAACTGGTAGCGATGCGCAAAGTGATTTACCAACCACGCTTTTCGCTTCATTTCCGGCCAAAACTTTTCATGTACCGCGTCTTCGTAGCTTTTGAAGAAGGTGGCCGAAAAGTCGTTTTTTTCGAAAGCCTCAATGGCTTTTCGGGCTGCTATCTTTCCGCTATGTATGGCAGGTAAGATTCCCTCGCCAGTGCTTGGATCAATCATGCTACCCGCATCTCCGCACAGCATCATTCCCTCCCCGGAAAGGGTAAAGCGCTTAGAGTAAAACGGAAGCCCAAACCCTTCCAATTTACCTTCCATCTGAGCATTACCCAGTTTCTTTTTCAACACGGGGTGACTTTCTATGAAATTATGAAAGAGCTTCTTTAAGTCGACTTTGTTAGCCGTAATGTGCATGGAGTGCATACCTAAACCTACGTTAGCCTCATTCTCCGAAACGGGAAAAAGCCAGAAATAGCCCGGTACAACGTGTTTATGCATATACACCTCATTCACAGCCGTATCTATGTTTTCCACTCCCGAAAAATAGGCCCGTACCGAACCTCCGTAGTGCTTCCGGTCTACCTTGTACCCAGCCAACTGTTTTGCCACTGCTGAGTGCGCACCATCCGCCCCGATAAGCACCTTTGCCGTGAAGCGCAACCCTTTGCTGCTTTCTATATTATATCCTCCTGCCGTTTGTTCAATGCGCTTAATGCCATGTCCTTCGAAAACTTCCGTTTTTCCAGCTTCTTTGACCTGCACCAGCAGTTCATTGTCGAGGTCTATTCGTTTTATTGTATACGAGCGTGTTACCCAATCTGCCCGAAGGGGGTTGTATTTATCCACATATACGTGCGTACTTGTGTTGACTACTTTTTTAGGGTAGTGCGCAAAATGATCCTTAAGCTCGGGCCTAAGGTCAAAGGTCTCACGTAGGCCTTTAATGGCCACAAAATCTCCGCAAATCTTATCGCGTGGAAAGGTATGCTTATCCAGTAGTGCTACCCTTAAACCGCTTTTTTCAAGACCCATAGCTGCTGTAGTCCCGGCAGGACCGGCTCCGGCTATAAGTACATCAAAGGAGTGCGTCATTTTGTGTTCTTCAAAAGGCCACGAATATAGCTAGTACCTAGTATTGACTGTGTTTAAGAGCAAATAAATTTAGGCTGTGAACACACAGCCTTCTTTATAGTTTTACCGTTTAAACAATACAACATTATGGCAGAAATTGGATTGGGAGGAACTCCCGTACGTACGGCAGGTGATATTCCTGCAAAAGGAGCCGAGGCTCCAGACTTTGCACTTGTTTCCAGCGACTTCAAGGAAGTGAAGTTATCCGACTTTAAAGGTAAAAAGGTAGTGTTAAACATTTTTCCGAGCATTGATACTTCCGTCTGCGCTACTTCGGTACGCAAGTTTAACGAAACAGCCGCAAATAAAGACAATGCAGTGGTGCTTAACATCAGTAAAGACCTGCCTTTTGCGCACAAACGCTTCTGTGCTGCCGAAGGTCTGGAAGGCGTACTTGCCTTGAGTGAATATAAGAACAACCGCTTCAGCGAAAACTACAAAGTAGATATGGTCAACGGAAACATGGAAGGCCTGATGTCAAGAGCAGTAGTGGTAGTTGACGAAGAAGGTAAAGTAATACACAGTGAACAGGTAGACGATATTGCACACGAGCCTAACTACGAGGCAGCCCTTGCTGTCTTGTAAATTGCTTGGCTTATTTTAGACCGCTCAATGCGGTCAGCTTCAGATTACATAAAATTGAGATATACAGACTGGTTGTGGCCTTTATTGATCGCTTCCGGTCTGTTTTTTATTAACATCCGCCCTTACCACGATTGGGGAGACGACTTTGCCCAATACCTGCAAGAGGCTAAAAATTTTGCGTTAGAACAACCCATAGAGCAAAGCAGCTATGTATTTAACCCCAATTTCGCCCGTATAGGCCCAAAAGTATACCCGCCTGGTTTCCCTCTCCTGCTTAGCTTACTGGCCAACGAAAAAGGTGACGTTTCCATTCTTACCGCCCAGTACTTCATTACTGCCTGCTGCCTTGTTTTTGGCCTGTTTGCCTATTTTTTATTGCTCCAGGGAGGGATCAAGCGCCCATGGGCCCTGGCTACTCTTTTTCTACTCTTGTACCACCCTTTCCTGCTGCAACAAAAGAGTGAGATACTGAGTGACATTCCTTTTTCTGCCTTTTTCCTGGCCGGCATTTTTATGGTTCAGCAAGCCAGGAAAAACCTGCACTTCATTCTGGCTGGGCTACTGGCAGGTTTATGTATAGCTACCCGGAGTATAGGTTGGGTATTGCCCCTAATGGCCGTTTTTACTTTTGTTGTACAACTGGTAAAACGCCAACCTGACTACAAATTGCTTTTATTTAGTTTGGTTTCTGCAGGAAGCGGGGCATTGCTAAATTTCACCAGCGGTTATTATCCCGGAGAGGAACATGGATACAGCCTTCTTTTTACGGAAGGGGCCGGCTTTTTGGAAACCCTGAATGCCAATTTCGAGACATACCTCGAAGGTTTTGAAACGATCTGGGTATTGTATGGAAACAACCGCTGGCAAATACTTTTGCTTGTTTTACAAAAAGCTATGCTGGGATTGCTGTTGCTGGGATTCTTAAGCTCAGTAAGGCAAAAACCCAGCTTTTATACACTGGCCGGGTTGGCTTACCTGGGCGTGCTTTTTATATATCCCTTTACGGGGGGATTTCGCTTTTTGCTTCCGCTGCTCCCTCTTTTTTTCATCTGGATAAGTAAGGGAACCGGTTTGGTTAGGCTCAACTGGATCACAAACAGGACAACAGGCATTTTTATCTTCACCTTATTGGTGCTCAGCTACTGGCCGGAGTTTAAGACCATTAAAAAGTTGGAAAAAGTACCTTATGCCAGTCCTCAATTGCCCGAGGCCATGGCCTTATACAACTGGCTCGATGATATCCCGGATAAAGACGTGGTGCTTTTTGCCAAGCCTAGAGCACTGGCCTACTACACCGGGCAAAGTTGTGTAGCTACTGAACCTGAGGCAAATCAACCCTCCTTTAAGAAAGACCTGGATGATTTTAGCGTAGCCTACCTCATTGAAAGCATAGACCTGTCCTACCCTGCCTTGGAGCAATATGTAGAAACAGACAGTACGTTAATACCGGTCTATGAGAACTTTCGTTTCAAAGTATGGGAACGCGCAGGTCCAACTGAGGTAGAAAAAAGTAAGCCCCGGGAAACCCGGGACTTTTTTTATTAGTTTTTTACCTTTTCGAGCAAGCTTCTTAAATACTCCTCTTTACTACTGGCGCTGCCCTCTACCAAAGCCCCATTGTCAAATACAGCCAGGTAAGGCAGGTTGTCTACATGCGCGGCCTTGCGCGCCTCGGGGTTTTCTTCTGCATTTACTTCCAGGAAAACAACCCCTTCCATTTCTTCTTCGTTGCTTACCCTTTTGAACTTGGGAGAAAACAAGCGGCAGTTCCCACACCAATCCGCATAATATTTTACTACAACGGGCTTATCCCCTTCAATAAACGCTTTAAAATCCTGATCGTTTGCGCGTACTACAGACATTGTTCTTCGTTTTGTTTGAGCAACAAAAATAATATTGCTTTAAATTATGGATACAATATTTCAATAGTCTTTAGTAATTGATTGGTTTTCTAATGTTATTGATGGTGAGACCGGTATAAGTAACGCACGATTCCATCTGCCAGGCCCTTTTTAGGCACCAGCATGCGTTCACTTTGCGCCCAGTTCATGGCACTGGTATAAATGCGCAACGCGTGTGTAATCACATCTGCTCTATCCGGGTTAAGATCGAATTTAACCATTCGTTCTTCAGGTGTAAACTTGCTCAACATATTATACGTGTTTTCCAGGTAGTTTATGCTTAGCGGGTGCCCTTCCTTCTTATCGCTCATTTTAAACGTGCGGTTTATGTTACCCCCGGAACCCACCATCAGGATATCCTCCATGCCTTGGGTTTTCTCCTTGATCCATTTTTTCATCTCATCCCAGTGTTCCTTTTTCACCATACCTTTAAGCAGACGAATAGTGCCAATCTTAAAAGACCGGCTGGCTATGATGTCGTGCTTGTAAAAGAGTGTGAGTTCCGTGCTACCTCCGCCCACATCAATGTATAGAAAGGAGTCTTCCTGGTCTTGGAGATTTACGATCATATCCGAATTGAAGATCATCCTGGCTTCTTCCTTGCCGTTTATCAATTCAATTTGCACTCCGGTTTCCCGGAGCACTTTTGCCACTACCTCTTCTCCATTCCTGGCCTCGCGTAAAGCACTGGTTGCACAAGCCCTGTAGTGCTCTACACCATGCACCTCCATAATACGGGCATACGCTTGCATACCTGTAATAAGCCGCTTTACGTTCTTAGAGCCAATTTTTCCTTTCTCAAAACTATCCGCGCCCA
Source organism: Owenweeksia sp. (assembly GCA_028285465.1). GTDB lineage: Bacteria > Bacteroidota > Bacteroidia > Flavobacteriales > Schleiferiaceae > JANQPD01. The sequence continues at coordinate 137,946 of JANQPD010000091.1, forward strand.
ATCGTATGGGGAGGCGGGTGAGCGAAGACTTTTTAAACAGCGTGATTTTTTTGTCTACAATAACATTTGAAACCAACAACCTTACTGAGTTTGACCCGATATCAATCCCCGCTAATTTGTGCACTTTCATAAAATGGACTTTAGCTTATGCGCCTAAAATACTACAATTGTTTACTTGCCGCGCTTCAGTTGCTTTTTTGCATACTCATGCAGTGCGTATTGCGAGCGGATGTGTGGCCCCTTGATAACCCGGTATTCGTTGCTCCGCTCAGCGTTATGCCAGCGAGACTTCACATTGTCTTTCCAGAGAACATCAAAATGGTCACGCAGTTGCCGTTTTATGCGTTCGTCGTAAATAGGTACCCCAACTTCCACCCGGTAGTCGAGGTTACGCGGCATCCAGTCGGCAGATGAAATGAAGTATTTGGCGTCCCCGCCATTGGCAAAATACATAATGCGCGAGTGTTCGAGAAACCGGTCCAGTATACTTATCGCTTCGATATTCTCACTCAAGCCTTTAACACCGGGTACAAGGCTGCAAATACCGCGTATGATGAGTTTGATCTTTACCCCATAACTGCTGGCTTCATAAAGCTTTTCGATCAACTTGATGTCATTGAGGCTATTGAGCTTTAAGCTTATGGCTGCTTCTACCCCTTTTTTGGCAAATTCAATTTCATTCTCGATCAATTTGATAAAATACTTACGGGTGTAGTGGGGAGACACCACTAGGTGTTTGAACTTATGTATCTGATAGTTCTTTTGCAGGAAGCGGAATACTTTTTCTACTTCGCGGGTAATCTCCTTTCGGGACGTAAGCAAATGATAGTCCGTATACAGTTTTGCTGTAGACTCGTTAAAGTTCCCCGTGCCTATACTGGCATATTTTACCAATTTATTGCCCTCTTGCCGGGTAATCAGAAATATTTTGCTATGCACTTTCAGCCCGGGCACTCCAAAGATCACCTGCACCCCCTCTGTCTGTAGTTCCTGCGTCCACTTTATATTGGCTTCTTCGTCAAAACGGGCACGCAATTCGATCAACACCGTTACCTGCTTGCCATTTTTGGCGGCATTTGTAAGCGCACTGATGATCCGCGATTTATTAGCCAACCGGTATAATGTAATTTGAATGCTGGTAACATCAGGGTCAATGGCGGCTTCTCGCAACATCCGGATCAGATAAGAAAAGCTGTGATAGGGCAGAAACAGAAGCACATCTTTTTGGTTGATCACATTGAGGATGCTGCGGTCCATATCCAGATCGGGATGATTCATCGGGGTCAATTCCTCAAACTGCAATTTACGGTCTCCTATATTCGGAAATTTAATGTAGTCTTTCTTATTGTGGTGCCGTCCTCCGGGGATCAGGCTATCGTAGCTATCCAGGTCCAGCCGGTCAATCAGGAATTGCAACACATCTTTCGGGATCTCCTTATCGTATACAAAGCGTACCGGGTCCCCCACCCTGCGGTTCTGGATGGATTTTTCCATTTTTTCCAAAAACCCCTTGGAAACATCATCATCCAGGTCCAGTTCTGCATCACGTGTGATCTTTACCGTATGCGCCTCTATGCTGTCAAAATCAAAAATGAAGAATATGTAGTTGAGGTTAAACCGGATCAGGTCTTCCAGGTACATCATATACTGGCGGCCATAACGTGGCAACTCCACGAAACGGCCTACGAGATCAGAAGGGACTTCAATAAGCGAATACTGGGGTTCTTCCGGGGCATCTTTACGGGTAAACTTTATGGCCAGGTAAATAGATTTGTCCCTTAACTCCGGGACATCCTCTTTATCACGCAAGATCAGCGTAAACACTGCAGGGCTTACCTTCTCTACAAAAAATTTGCGCACAAAATCCTGCTGGCCCATGGTTAGGTTTGTTTCGTCCACAAAAGCAATGTCCTGTGTCTCCAACTCCTGCATCAATTGGTCATTGATTTTCTGAGAGAGGGTCATCATCTCCATCACTTTGGCAGAAATAAGACCCAGCAGTTCTGTAGGCGTATAGCCTCCCAGCCGCTTCTCGGCCTTATTGCTGATCTGGCTTAAGCGCTTGATGCTGGCATAGCGTACCCTGAAAAACTCATCCATATTGCTGCTGTAGATGCCCAGAAAACGCAGCCGCTCAATAAGAGGATTCAACTCATCCTGTGCTTCTTGTAACACACGCTCATTGAATTGCAGCCAGCTAAGGTCCCGGGCTACAATAGTGTTCATTCTTCTATTTGTCACTTCGCTTTTCTTCTTTTCGGGTAATCAAAAAAGACCAGTTCAGCTTTCTTGTCAATATCTGTCCAACGATCTACGGCAAAACTAAGACAGGCAACACCGGTAGTAGGCACATTGTCGATGCGGTGATTTATGCATTTATTCACAAAATCGGTAAGCGTAGGGTTGTGCCCAAAGATCATGACACTTGCATGTGCATCGTCTAGCCCGCGCACAAGGCCAAACAGGGTTTTTGTGTTGGCATGATAAATTTCTTCCCTGATGTGTATGTCGCTGTAAGCGTAGTTAAGGTTTTTTGCAAAGATCAACGCGGTATGTAAGGCACGCGTTGCCGGGCTTGAAACAATAAAATCAGGGACATCCCCCTGGCCACTTAACATCTCTGCCGTACCGTGTGCATCACGTATCCCACTGCCTTTCAGGGGCCTATCCATATCCGACACTCCTTCATGCTTCCAGGATGATTTAGCGTGTCTTACTACATAAAGTTTTTTCATGGCCGAAGATTTATCGGTCGGAAATTTAGTTAATTGCCTTTAGCCCAACATCAACTTAACCATTTAATAATATTTCATTCAAAACAATCCATTTTAGCGGTCAAATCGAGGGCCAGCAGTCTGTCTTCGGACATTACAGAAACCAGCTCTTCCATACTCCCCACTGGTTCCTCGAGTTTTAACCAGGCGCTGATTGCGAAAAATACCCGAATCTTTCCATTGGGTTTTTGCCGCCACGCCTTTACCGGAGGGGCACTATTTGTTTTACTGAATTTATGCCCATCCTTCTCTTTGACAAGAGCGTGATGAAAAAAAACCGCATTTTTAAATGTCTTTTCTTCTAAAAGCTCAGCCAGGAAAAGCTGCGCCACGCTCGAAGGAAACAAATCAGACCCGCGTACTAAGAAATTGCACTTAAAATGCAGATCATCGAGCAAGCTTGTT
>JANQPD010000014.1 GCA_028285465.1 Owenweeksia sp.
ACTCGTACGAAATAGAGAGCTATATAGACGGCAGCATCCTTACCATAGCCGATGCTCCCTGGCCGGGCTTTACTCCCGACCTGCTTAGCATAGCCCTGGTAACGGCCACACAGGCGTGCGGCAGTGTGCTTATCCACCAGAAAATGTTTGAAAGCCGCCTGTTTTTCGTGGATAAGCTGATCGACATGGGCGCACAGATCATCCTCTGCGACCCGCACCGGGCTACGGTGATCGGCATGGATCACAAAAGTCCGCTCAAAGCCACTACCATGACCAGCCCCGATATCCGCGCAGGCGTATCCCTGTTGATCGCCGCCTTAAGCGCAGAAGGAGTTAGCACCATTCACAACATAGAACAGATTGACCGGGGCTATGAAAACATTGACCAGCGCCTGCGGGCGGTTGGAGCAGAAATTGTTAGATTAGACGCGTAAAACCCTAGTAAATGAAATTCAGAAATAAACCCCTATTGATTATTGCCATCGCAGCAGCCAGCCTCATCGGCCTGAGCTTTGTGGAGGATTACGCCCTATCCGGGCGCGGCCAGGCGAAAATGCTAAACATCGGCGATAAAGCGCCCGAACTCGCTTTTAACAGCCCTGAAGGCAAGGAAATAAAACTCAGCAGCCTCAAGGGGAAAGTAGTGCTGGTGGATTTTTGGGCTTCCTGGTGCCGTCCCTGCCGCAATGCCAATCCTGCTCTGGTAAAAACATATGAAAAATATAAGGATGAACGCTTTACAAATGGCGAAGGATTCACCGTATACAGCGTTTCACTGGACCGCAACAAAACCGATTGGGTAAACGCCATTGCAAAAGACAAACTGAGCTGGCCCAATCATGTGAGTGAGTTGAAGTACTGGAAATCAAAGGCCGCCCAGATGTACAATGTAAACAGCATTCCCGCCACTTTCTTGCTGGATGCCGAGGGAACCATCATCGCCACAAACGTAGATGGCAACGCATTGGGCCGCATTTTAGAAAAAATGAAAAAATAGGGCATTTTAACCGCCTACTGACAAACCAGGCCAACATATTTGAAATATGTTGGCTTTTTTGTGTCAAGCTGGCACATACCTGCCGCTGGCAAGGCTTTTGCTTTTTGGCGAAAGCCAAATATAGCGTAAACAGTAAGAGGAAAATGAGCGATAAACACATAGAAACCGAAGTAAACGAACCCTTAAACCAGGAGGAAGCCGTAGCGCCCGAAGAAACAGAAACAAAGGCTACGGAAGCGGCCGATAGCAAAGCAGCCGAAGCGCAAGAGGCGGAAGAAGAGACAAACGTAGCAGATACACAAACAAAGTTAGAAGAAGAGTTAGCCTCTCTGAAGGATCAGAACCTGCGTTTGTTTGCCGAGTTTGAAAACCACCGCAAGCGCACGGCCAAAGAGCGCCTGGAGCTTTTTAGTACCGCCAACCAGGAGCTTATGATTGCCCTGCTTCCCGTATTGGATGATTTTGAACGGGCCCTTAAAAACCTGGAAGGAGAAGCGGCCGAAGGCGTAAAACTCATTTACAACAAGTTTGAGAACACCTTGAAGAATAAAGGGCTGAAACCCATGGAGAATGCAGCGGGAAAAGCATTTGACGTTGAAACCATGGAAGCCATTACCCGCATCCCTGCACCGGACAAAAAACTAAAAGGCAAGGTGGTAGACCAGATCGAAAAAGGCTATCAATTAGGAAATAAAATCATCCGCTACGCCAAGGTAGTGGTTGGAGAATAAGCAACGCATGGCAAAGAGAGATTATTATGACGTTTTGGGCGTTAGCAAAAGTGCTTCTGCCGAAGAAATAAAAAAGGCATACCGAAAGCTGGCCATTAAATACCACCCGGATAAAAACCCGGATGACAAAGAGGCCGAAGCCAAGTTTAAAGAGGCAGCCGAAGCGTACGAAGTGCTCAGCACACCTGAAAAAAAACAGCGGTATGACCAATTCGGGCATGCCGGAATGGGCGGAGGTGCTGGTCAGGGAGGCTTTGGCGGCGGCATGAATATGGAAGACATCTTCAGCCAGTTTGGCGACATCTTTGGCGGAGCCTTTGGAGGCGGAGGAGGTTTTGGCGGCTTTGGCGGGCAAGGCCGTGGCGGACAGCGCGTATTCAAAGGCAGCAACCTGCGTGTGCGGGTAAAACTCAGCCTGGAAGAAATAGCCAAAGGCGTAGAAAAGAAAATTAAAATAAAACGCCAGGTACCGGCAGATGGGGTAACGTTTAAGACCTGTAATACCTGCGGGGGCAGCGGACAGGTTTCGCGCGTAACCAATACCATCCTGGGACAAATGCGCTCCTCTTCAGCCTGCCCCACCTGCAATGGCCTCGGAAAAACCATTGACAAAAAGCCCAGTGGTACCGATGAAATGGGCATGACCCGCAAAGAGGAAACGGTATCCATAAAAATACCGGCCGGGGTGGTTGAAGGCATGCAACTTAAAGTTTCAGGCAAGGGCAATGCCGGCCCTATGGACGGGGTAAACGGAGACCTCATAGTCGTGATCGAGGAGCAGGAACATGCCGAATTGAAGCGCGATGGCAACAACCTCCATTATGACCTCTACATCAGTGTTCCCGATGCCGTGTTGGGTACCAAAATAGAAGTCCCCACCGTAAGCGGGAAAGCCCGCATAAGCCTTGACCCGGGCGTACAAAGCGGTAAGATCCTACGCCTGCGCAACAAAGGCATCCCCAGCGTAGAAGGTTATGGTACGGGCGATTTATTGGTACACATCAACGTCTGGACCCCGCAAAGCATCAATGCCGAACAAAAAGCGCTATTCGAAAAACTCCGCGAAGATCCTGCTTTTTCACCCAAGCCCGGACGGGGTGAAAAGTCTTTCTTTGACCGTGTAAAAGAAATGTTTAACTGATAAGAGAAGGAGATAAACTTCATTTCCTGAAGCCCCGAAACGGGGCTTTTTTTGTGTGGTAAAGGCATTTGGCAAGTAACTTTTTACTCTCCCATTTCTTATTTTCACCCAAAATTTACCCATGGCCTTATTGTCCGTACAGGAAGTAAGCAAAACTTACGATACGCACGTAGCCCTGAACCGCATTTCCCTGGATATCCCCGAGGGAAGCATATACGGTTTACTAGGCCCCAACGGGGCCGGCAAAACCTCCCTTATCCGCATCATCAACCAAATTACGGCACCCGATAGGGGCACCGTGCTGTTCGATCAGGTCCCTTTGGCGCCCGGTCACATAACGGAGATCGGTTATTTACCCGAAGAACGTGGCCTGTATCCCAAAATGAAAGTAGGCGAGCAATTGCTTTACCTCGCCCAATTAAAAGGCCTGCGTAAAGAAGAAGCCAAAGGTCGCATCAAAGAATGGTTTGAGCGTATGGACATGGGCCTTTGGTGGGACAAAAAAATCGAAGCCCTGAGCAAGGGTATGGCACAGAAAGTACAGTTTGTGAGTACCGTACTCCACAATCCGCGCCTGCTGATCTTCGATGAGCCCTTTACCGGCTTTGACCCCATCAATACCAACCTCATCAAAAGCGAAATAAAACGCCTTGCCCGCAATGGCGCCACGGTAATTTTTTCTACCCACCGCATGGAATCGGTAGAAGAGATCTGTGAAGAGATCGCCCTGATCCATAAAGCCAACGTAATCCTTAAGGGCAAACTGCACGAAGTAAAGGATACCTACAAGCGCAATATTTTCCGGGCAGAACTACTGGGAGCCGCTTCTTTTGAACAGCTTCCCGGTGCAGAGGTGCTTAGCGTAGAAAAGCGCAATGGCAGCACAAAGCTGCGCCTGCAACTCAAAAATGGTGCCCCAAACCACCTGCTACAGCAACTGACCCGGTATGGGCAGGTACATTTCTTTTCCGAGGAAGTGCCCAGCCTCAACGACATATTCATTCAAAAAGTGGGAGAGCATGCATAAACTGTGGTTGATCATAAAACGTGAGTTCAGCACCCGTGTGCGCAAAAAAACCTTCCTGCTTATGACCTTACTCGGCCCCCTTTTCCTGGCGGCCCTTATGTTTTTACCAGCCTACCTGGCTACCCTGCCGGGCGATGAAAAAGTAGTGGTGGTATTGGATCACGGAGCTTTAATGAACATGGAAGCCGGCAAGGGAGAAGTAACCTTCAATTACCTACCCCCTCGGGAATTTAACCTCGAAAAAGGGCTGGCATTTTTCAAAGGGAGCGCACACTATGCTTTTCTCTTTGTGCCCGGAGGTGATGTGATAGACCCGGATTTCAGCGGGCGGAATACCCGCCTGTACGCCCGGGGAGACGTGAGCCTTAAAGTGCAATCGGACATAGAAGGTATACTGGAAAAAAATATCCAGAAAGAAAAGCTTCGCGCCCAGGGCGTGGACCCGGAAGTTATTGCCCGCACCCGTAGCCGGGTAGACCTTAAAACCGTAAACCTCGAAGAAAACACTACGCAGGAAAGCGCGACCCTGGTAAAAATGGGCATCGGTTATGTGAGCGGCTTTCTCATTTACATTTTTGTTTTCCTGTACGGAGCGCAGGTAATGCGGGGGGTGATCGAAGAAAAAACAAGCCGCATCGTGGAGGTAATGATCAGCAGTGTGCGTCCTTTCCAGCTAATGCTCGGGAAAATAATAGGTATTGGCGGAGTAGCCCTTCTGCAGTTCCTGGTTTGGCTTATTTGTGGCGTTGCCTTTTATGCAGTGGCCGTA
>JANQPD010000098.1 GCA_028285465.1 Owenweeksia sp.
GCCGGTATGTCTATCGACTCCCAGGGCAATTTCAACGGGGGGTCGTTAACGTACAGCGGAGACCCCATCTCTTTTAACGGCAGCCAGATTACGCCCTACGGCATCAGTTTTGAGAACAGTGTGCTTACCGCCTCCGCCCAAATGGTGTTGCCCGACAGCCTCGCTACGGTAACCGTATCCGATGTATCCATAGACCACAACTTTAATGTCGCCATAGGTGAAGTTGACGTAGAAGGCGTAAGCATTCATTACAAAGGCATTATCGTAAACCTGGACAGCGCCATGTACCAAAGTTCCGACCTCAGTCTGTGGGGAAACATCCAGAATGATAAACTGGGGAACTTAAAAGTGACCGGCCTCACCGTAAACACCTCCGGCGTGATTACCGGTGGCGCGGTAGATTATTCCGGCACCCAAACCTTTGGCAAACTACAGGTAACCATTGCCGACCTTGGTTTTGACTGGGGCCAAGGCGACATTACCATTTCCGGAAGTCTCCTGCTGCCCAGCAATGTAGGCACCCTTACAGTAGACACCATTGTGCTCGATCCCCATAGCGGAGCCCTGAAATCCGGAACCTTGAGTGCCACCAGCCCTATCACCTATGGTGGAGTAGGTATAGAGCAGATCAGTGCCACCATAGACGACAATAAAGTAGAGCTGGACGGAACGGCTACTCTACCCGATCAATTGGGCACCATCAGCGTAGCCGGATTGGACATTAACCTGAACAGTGGCAATTTCTCCGGGGGTACCTTTACCTACCAGGAGCAAAAGCCCATCACTTTTGGCGGGGCCAGCGTAAGCATTACCTCGCTATCGTTTAACCTTTCCGAGGTTGACCTTTCCGCTCAAATACAACTTCCCGCGAATTTGGGCCAGGCCAGTGTAAACGATGCCAAATTCGTAAAAGGTAAGTTCTCCCTGGAAAGTGTGGGCTTCAGCGGACAGAGTATTTCTATTAAGGGTGTGAGCTGCACGGTTACCAAGGGCCTGATCACTTCTACCGATGTGAAGGTAAGTGTAGATGTAAACCTGAGTGATGACGTGCAATTTGCCATCGATGATTTCGACTACAATTACAGCAGTGGCTTTTCCGGTGGTACCTTTAACCTGGAAAAGGCCGAGATCAAATACAAAGACTTTGACCTCATCATACTGCAAACCGAAAACCAGACCGATAAGGCGAAATTCTCCGCCAAGTTTGCCATACCGGAATCCAACGGCTATGCCACGGCAGATAACATCTATATAAGCCTCCAAGACGGGGTAGACTTCTCCCAGATGACCATTGACTATGGCTCTCTCCCCAACCTTTTGCCCACCGGTTTTAAAATGACCGTAACGGATTTTGAAGCGATCAATGACGGCATCCTCTTCAGCGGCAGCATGGAACTGCTCGGTTCCAGTGTAAATGTCCAGGGACTCAAAGTAAGTCCCCAGGGAATAGATATCGATGAACTGGATTTCCATACCCCGAGCTTTAAATTGGGCAGCTTTTCCATGCCCAACCTCGATTTTGCCTTTTCCAAATCCGGTAGTGTATGGGAAATCGACATCAGCGGTAAAGCAGATATACCGGACGTGGGTGCCCTTGACTTTTCCGGCTATGTGAAAAGTGACGGGGATTTCGGAGGTCAGTTTGTATTGACCGGGGCCATGATCCCCCTGGGAGAAAGCGGCTTTGCCCTGTACAACCCTGGCGGAGCCATCTACGATTCCAGCAAGGTGTTTACCGTAAAAATATTCGGTGATTTTGCTCCTGAGGGCATGAACCATGTGTACGTACTGCACGGTGAACTGGATGTTAGCTCCTCGGGTGTGATCTCCGGCTCTACCGAAGGCAAGCTCTTCAATATGATCACCTTGCAGCGTTCCTACTGCTCTATAGACCTGCCAAAAGGTAAGCTGGCCTACGATACGGAATTCAGCTATGGCATCAAAACCCCACCAAAAACCACCGTGATCAAAAAAGTAGATGCCGTTACTCAGCAAATCCCTACCATAGAACTGATGGGCTATGGAGGCGGCGTGAACGTAAGCACCTGGACGGGGGTAGAGATCTCCGGATCAGGCAACTGTGTGCTGGTGGGTATGCAACTGGGTACCATCGACCTGGATATAGACGACAAGCACTTTGAGTTCTACGCCAACTTCCACGTACCCAACCCGGGCGGGGGGCCGGACCTGGTTAGCTGTACCGGTTCGGTAAACATCAGCTACGACGAAGGAGCCGGAGAACTGGCTGGTTCAGCAGCCGTACTGGGCCATGACCTGGTAGCCATGGACTTTACCTTCTCCCCTGATCAACTGGCGGCTACTGCGGCCATCAACCTGGAAATAGCCCAGTTCAATGTAGACTTTCAGGCCACCAAAAACAACGGCAAATACACGTTAGACTATTTCCACGGAGATGCCTATATTGGTTTTGAGTCGATGACCTTTGCCGATATGAGCATAGATGTTACCGCTACTTCCTGGAGCGGTTCCGCCCATGCCTGGGTACCCGGTTTCGGTTCGGAAATAGACATCACCATCCAGGGCACCCCCAGCAAGATCACCTATTTTGATGGCTACGAAGCCTTCCGCGTATTCAACATCCAATTGGAAGAAGCAGAATTCAAATACCAGGATCAAAACGGTAAAAAGTATATTTCCTTCAATGCAAACGGCTCCCTGCCGCACTTCGGAAGCTCTTCTTTTTCGGTAGAACTACAGAGAAGCGGTTCCCACTGGGTACTTTTTGTCCTGGATGGTAAGGTAGATGCCTATATCGACATCAACCTACCCATATTCGGGCATTGGCACAAAGAACTGGGATACGCTAGCATCGATTACAACCGTAGCCAGGGTAAGCTGGTGGTAGACTTGCATACCACACTCCTCAACGTAGGTATAGTGAGGCTTACTGATCTCTACGGCATCGTGTATTTCCACGAGCCCTCGGCTACCATAGGGGTAAAAGGGCATTACGGTTTGGGTAAACACACCTACCACCTCTGGAAATTGCATTGTCATTACCATTTCTGCTGTCATGGTGGCTGTAGCTGGGAAAAATGTTGCTACTGGACCGTAAACCTGGGGGACAAATATTTTGACGTGCACGTAAGCGTGAAAGGCCCAAGCTTGCCGGCTCCCAAAAAAGAAGTGCCTAAACCGCCACCCCCCGCCATTATAGTAGAGAACTGTGATGTGGATCACATCCACTCCGGGCAGGTGTGTACCAATACCAATTACAACAATGTAACTTTTGATAAAAAATCTCTAGCAGCCGTACAGTTTCAAGGAGGCAAATTTGAGAACAGTACCTTTAAGCGCAGTGACCTTGCAGGTGCGACCTTTAGCAAGGTAAACATCAATAAGCTTTATTTTAACAATACTAAGCTGGATGGTACCCAGTTCATGAATGTTTCTACTGCTCAAACCTTGAGCTTTACCAATAACACCAGCCTGGATAAAGTGAAGATTGAGGATAGCCAGCTCAAGAGTATGACGGTTAAATCGCTGGATATTGATGGTATATCCATCTCTAATACTACTCTTACCCAACCCAACTGGCAATATCTAAATTTTGCTAAACCTTCTATTAACAAACTCACGGTAACGAATGCCACACTACAACATATACTGTTAGACCAGGCAGATATAGAGAGTTCGATTTTCTCAAATAACACGTTTAGCTATATTACCATAAAAGGAGGTTCTCAAATCAACAATAGCCAATTTGAGTCTATAAGCTTTGATAATTGTAACCTGGATTCAATAACCATTGATGAGAATACGTCCTTTAGCCAATCGCATTTTAGCCAGACTGTGCTTCAGGATTTAGACTTTACGGGTAATGCCAACCTCCAGAACTTAACCATTGATAACAACTCTACCCTGGTTAATGTCAATTTGACCCGGGCAAACATTAGTGGAAGCAGCATTACCGGTGCAGATCTTGGGAAAGTAACCCTCGACCAGACCACTGCCAAGAACGTACACCTAACTAATGTAAGCCTTGCCGGAACCCAAATGGACGAGGCTGATTTTTCTGAAAACGTATGGACTTCTGTACTGGCACATAAGTCAGATATTAGTTCCGTTAATTTCCGTAAAACTTTGTTTAACAATACGGATTTGAGCCTTGGCACCATAGACAAGAATACTAAGTTCACCCATTCTACTTTTGTTAATACCAACCTGTACGGTATAGACTTTAGCAATAATGCCTACATGGATAGTGTTTTTGTTTATGGCAATTGTGATTTACATGGTACCAAGTTTATAGGCACCAACCTTAAGAATGCTACCTTTTATGGAGTTAAGTTCCATAAAACCGACTTTAAAGAAGCGGATTTGAGCAATGCACGTTTTTACTTCTGTGAGTTTGATACGGTTAATTTCCAGGAAGCAAATTTATCAGGTACGCTTTTCTACCAATCCAGATTTACCGGACATACCGATTTTCACTCTGCTATGCTCGTAGGTACCGACCTTCGCTTTATAGGAACCAACTTTGAAAATACCAATTTGGCCGGGGTTAACTTTACCAATGCTAACCTCACCGGTGTAAACCTGAGCGGTTCGACTATAGATTTTACCAACTTCACCGGAGCTAACCTTACCAATGCCAACCTAAAAGGCACGTTTAGCAGGCCGCAGACCATGCTGGAATTTGACGGGCAGGACGACTATGTAGAGCTTCCTATGAACGGCAACACCTTCCTGGACTATAATCCAGAGGCTAAAAAAAGCTACTCTGCCTATTTTAAAGGGAATGATCGCCTTGAGATCATGTTGGATGAGCCCGAAACCAATATTACCCATGAGTTCTGGTTCAAAACCAGTAACGGCAACGTAGGCCTGTTCTCCGTTCAGGGTGAAGATAAAGAGGTCAATAAAGGACATGACCGCCATATTTACCTTAAGGATGGTAATGTCTACGCCCGTGTATGGCATGAGGAAGTCATTCAATCATCTGGTTTAAGCCTTGCCAACAATCAATGGCATCATGTGGCACATGTAGTAGGAGGTTCCGGGCAACGCCTCTATATAGATGGCGTATTGGTAGCTTCGGGAAGCAAAGCAGCGTCTGATTTCAACTGGCAGGACCGCATTTTTATTGGCTATTCACAGGATGCACCTACCGATTTCTTTACGGGGCTCATCGATGAGGTGAGAATATGGCGCGGGGCTTTATCCGCCAAGGTGATCAAAGAGTGGAAGGACAAACCTGCTACGCTGGACCATCCAAATTATGAAGACCTTGTAGTGTATCTGCCGTTTGATGCAGGCAGTGGTCAGGTAGCGGAAAATAAAGCCTTTCCGGGTATTGTATCAAACTGGCATAAGCTGAGTTCCCGAGAAAACTTTAGCAACCTGAGTCCGAAACGCTTTCCGCATGGTCCGAGTATTCAGTTTGACAAAGAACTAACCATTGAGACCTGGGCCAAGAGTGGTACGGCAAACTGGAATGATTATGCAGTATTGGTGAATAAGCGGGAGGGCTTTTTCTTCCACCCGATGAAGAACTCAAGGGATATTCACTTCTGGTACCGCAATAGAAAAAATCAAAACCACAATGTGGGCAGCTTTACACCGGCAAATATTTCCGGGGGTTACCATCACCTGGCAGTGACCTTTGGTAAGGGTCAGGTGAAGTTTTATGAAGATGGTAACCTGAAGAATACCTATAGTGTTGCTCAGGACAACATCGTTATTGACAAGAGCAGCTTGAATTTAGGTGTTGATGATTACGGTGGCCGGAAGCATTTGAATGGCAATATGATCAATACCCGGATTTGGGATAAGGTGCTCACGCAAAAAGAACTGTCTGCATCCAAAAATAAATATGTGATCACCCCACTGGATACCAATTTTGAGCACTTAAAGCTGCAGGTGAAAGACATGTCTTTAGACAAGGCTACTTATGCCTTTAATGCCTACTTTAATAAAGACTGGAACCTCATTGATGGTAGCTGGAATGCCAGCAATGCTCCGATAAACTATGCCCCTGTAAAAAACAGCCCGCCTTTTACCCTGGAACTCAACGTAATGCCAGGCGCTAAAAACACTGCAAAAGAGGTACTCTTCCAGCAAGGGAAGCAATACAGCAGTTCAGGTGGAAATATTAAGGCAGCAGTGGGTTATCAAATCGTAAGAGAAGAAGACCAAAAAGTGAGTTTCAGGATTTATCGGACGGTGCGACAAAAGACTACGGATCAGTCGGTAGGGCATATTGCCAAGTTTGTAGACAAGCAATATGTAGACGTGGTAGAAGTGCGGGAGAAAGTGACCTGGAACTATACCCTGGAACAACTGGAAGAGCACAACATGGCTTTCCACATCACTCCGGGTATGCCGAATTTTAAAGTAGAACTGTTCATTAACGGGGAAAGCAAAGGGCAAAAGAACGTAAACGTAAAATCTTTCTTTGCAGAGGACAAAAAGGATTTATTCCCGCAAACAGAATCCTGGATGACCAATGCCAGCAGCTATATAGGCGCCGGTTTGCCCGTAGAAAAGCACGACCACACCTCTAAGGATGTGTATGACGGAACGCTGGTGCGCAGTGATTTCTACAAGGGTTATCTCTACGATCTGCGGATCTGGAATACCCTGGTAGCAGCCAGTGACCTTACGGAATGGCACCGTAAAGATATCGATGCCACCCACCCTGATTTTAGCAAGTTGATCGTGAATTATACTATGGCGGATGGTGCCCCACAAATCCAAAACCATGGCTACCACGTGAGCAAAGCCGTACATTACGGGGATTACATCCGCCTAAAGCACCGCGCCACCAATTGGGAACTGGGTATTTTTGCCGAAAGCTCCGAAGGCTTAACCGGTACCATTAAGAAATCAGCATCCAACTCTTACTGGCAGGTATTGCCGGCAAATGCCTCGCAAATGCAAAGCCTGAAAGGGAAACAGGTAAAACTCAATGATAAGATTGTTTTAAAAAGTGCTATATCAGACTATTACATAGACATGAACGTGAGTTCCCCAAATCTAGGAGGGAGTAACTTGGTTCCGTCTTGGGGTAATAAAAACAGAAGTCAGGCACAGTTTGTACTTGACTCTGTCTATACCGTTTCCAATGGGGATAATGTGGGCTCAGCTACATTGAATTGGGGGAACAATATCCTTCTTAAACACAATAAAGGCACCTATCTTTCGTCCCAGGATAAGTTCTTGTTGAAAAATCAATTGGGGGTTCGGCAATTGGTGGGAGGTGCTACCGAAGCCGGATACAATGAGGTTTGGACCGTTGATGAGGTAATAAGGGTATTCCACATCAACCAAATGTTCTCCCAATCGGATAATATGCCCGTCTACATAACTCTTCCTAACTTTGATGCAGCCACTTTGAAAAACACAACCATGCCGGACGGAACCGTCAAAAATTGATCCCAACAGAATGCAGTTCACTCATATCCTTAAACCACTCGGTTTTACGCTGATCCTCTCGTGTTCAGCAACAGGCCACCTATCCGCACAAACAGCCGATTCCACAGGCGTGCCCAAAGACAGTGCGCAGACTGTTTTAGCTGACCCGTCAAATGATGCCGGCAGTTTCACCATTTTCGGGCACCACATGCAGTGGCCCGGTGTTTTTCACCATCACCCGGATTCCGTGAAGCACCACCATGCCTTCTGGCACAACCTCGATTCTACCATAGCGGGTTGGTTCCATTCCGGCAGGCACCTGCTGAAACACCATAGTGGCTTGTACCGTGTGAAAATGAAAAACCGGAACATCCGGGAACTCTTCGATGACATTTCCAATGATGCCGGTATCAGCTTCACCTACGTGGGCAATGTAGACATCAATACAAACGTGGATATTGAGAGCTTTTCCATTAATTACCTCGTAGATGAGATTGCGTACCAAAACGGGATGCTGGCGGTAAAAGAGCAGGGCCGCTACATCATATACGGCGATAATGCCGAAGCGATAGTAAAGGATCAAACGATCATCTATACCTACAGCCCACGAAACCTGGATTATAAAACCGTTAAAAGCCAGGCCTCGAACCTAGGCATTAAGGCAACCATTTACGAACTGGAAAACCAAAATGCACTATTGCTAAAGGGCACCCTGGCGGATATCAAAGATGCTATAACCAAATTCAGGATAGTGGATGACCTGCCCCGCAGGGTTAGCATTGAGTTGCTGATCGTAGAGTACAACCACGGGGAGCAATTCAATTGGGATTTTGACGTCACTTCCGGGCAGGCCGGGCGTATTTCTGACGGGCAGTATAATCCGCAGGCCGGGGCCGGAGGATTTACCTACAGCTTTCTAGGTCAGCTAACTCCTGAGTTTAAAGTAAACCTGAGGGCTTTGGTAGCAAAAAATTATGCCAACGTAGTGACCAACCCGCATATTGTGACCACCAACAACGAAAAGGCCACGATCGACATCACCGAGCGCAGATACGTTCAACTGGAAACCGCCAGCATCAACGGCATTACCACGAACCTGCAAAACATTGATGCCGGCATTAAACTGGACGTAACCCCTTTGATCATGAACAACGGCAACGTGAAGCTCACTATTGACGGGAACAGTTCGGTTTTCCTGGTAGACGAAAACAACCCTTCCATCAATACACTCACCAATGCCATCAATACGCAGGTTACTATGGAGAATGGCGAAACCCTTATCATTGGCGGACTAATCCAGGCAGATGAAGCGGATGGAAGAAGCGGCATTCCCGTATTGAGACGCATCCCGATCTTAAACCTCTTTTTTGGCGGCTTTGTTAAAGAAAAAAACTACCTGGAAACCGTAATCTATATAACGGTGTACATGGATCCCCTGAGAAACGAGGTGCTGCACAAATCCACAGAAGAGTACAGAAGACTGGAAAGGCGTCTTAAATCAGAAGACAAAAACCTAAACATCAGAGGTGTACGCAAAGTGTTTTAAAGCAAGTGTCATGAAAGCAACAACAATAAGATATATGGCCATCGTACTCCTTGCCGGGATGCTCATCTCCGGCTGCGAGGAAAACATATTCGGCCCTAACGAAGGAAACATCTCCGGTTTTGTGCTCGACAACAATGGAAGAGTACTGGAAGGAGTTCAGGTAAGCGCTACCTACACCTTGGATGAGAGCACCAAGAGCATCAATACCTCCTCTGACGAAACAGGATATTACATCCTGGAAAAAGTACCTCTCCTTGAAAATGAGATCAAAGCGGAGCTCACTGGTTTTGAATCCAACACCCGCTTTTTATTCCTCAACCAGGAGAATACAGCTCAAACGCTAAACTTCACGTTAAAAGGTGCGCCAGAATACGTTAGCCATACCCAATCGGCTTCCGTCATTTATTCTTCAGATACAACCCAAGCCGATACCGTACAGTTTTCCGTAGTGGTACAAGACGAATACAACAGCAGTTCGTCAAATCTCTATAGCATGAGCCTTATTTTTAAAGAGCGCAGCGGTGGTGCTATCATGCACATCGCAGATATTGACCTGAGTAGCAGTTCCAACACCATTTACCTCTTTAAGGGTACGGTTGAAGCGGCAGATCTTTCGGTTGATGACTTCTTAATTGACATTGAAATATCCGATCCGGATGGTAATGAGTTTTCTGAAGAAGCCATTTTTTCCCTTAAAGTGGAATAATACCCCCTTTATTTCAGCTTTTTTGCACTTAAGTATTTTACTTACAGTGTTTTAAAAATAGTTTTTTACAACAAGTTGTAAAGCCTCAATTTCTACACACCGGCAAAGCGTTGACATGTTGTAGACATAAATAAAAGATAGAGCTAAAGGCACTCTTTCTCCTTGTTTGAAACCTTACTTTCGCACCCGTTTCTCCTATGAAACAGGTGTTTAACCAGGAATTTGAACAGGTAAATTCTATGTCGGGGCTGGCTTCTAATTTCTTAAAATCGTTTGTTCTCTTTGTAGCCGCTTGCTCTATCCTGTTGTTTTCTAACCTGGATAAACGCATTTCTCATAAAAACAAATCATTATTAAATCAACCTTCTGATTTAAAGAGAATTGCATTTGTAAGTTTTATTAATGCGTCCACTTTGGAACGCATAGAAAAGGGCATACAGGATGGCCTGGCGCAAACAGGCTATCAAAAAGATACGGACTACACCCTGGACCTATATAACGCACAGGGCGATATAGCTACCTTAAACAACATTGTAAACACCCTGGGCAACGCGGACCACGACCTGATTTTTACGGCCTGCACCCCCACTATACAAGCCGTTTCCCAAAAGATCAGAAAAACACCTTTGGTTTTTACCGCTGTCGTGGATGGCATTGCAGCAGGCCTGGGTGAAACTGAAAAAACACACCTTCCCAATGTAACCGGCATAACCGATCTGGCTCCTCATAAAGAAATGATGGCCTTGATCAGGAAAATGATGCCAAAAGCACAAACGCTGGGTACTTTGTACAATCCGGCAGAGGTAAACTCCGTATTTGCCAAGGAAAATATGGAGAAAGCGGCACGGAAAGAAGGCTTTGCACTCATCAGTGTTCCTGTGAATACACAAAGTGAAGTGCCCGATGCAGCAGCAGTGCTATGCAGTAAGTCTTTAGACGCGGTTTGCCAGGTGCTGGACAACTTATCCGCCTCGAGTTATTCCAGCATTATCCAGGCTGCCGACAAAGCGAACCTGCCCTATTTTGGCTTCGACCTCCCCCAGGTTAAAGACGGAGCGAGCCTCGTATTGTCAAAAGATTTTTACGAAACGGGAAAGCAAGCCGCGGGTATAGCTCTTGAGGTTATAAATGGAAAAAGTCCTGAAAACATCCCCTTTACAAGTGGGAAAAGAATACAAGCGGATTTCCATGAAGAAGCTATAGAGCGGTATGGATTACATATTCCGGAGTACATCAGGGAAATAAGACAGGCCAACACGCTTCGCAAACCTGTTCAACAAGTAAAAATTGCCTTTATCGGCTTCTCCAACTCGTCCCCGGTTGAAGACACGGAAAAGGGTGTACGCGATGTAATAGAAGAACTGGGCTGGACGGAAATGGTAGACGTAGATGTTTACAATGCGCAAAGCGACATGCCCGTAGTCAGTAATATCGTAGACAACATCATCGCCAAATCCTACGACCTCATCATCTCGGCCTGCACGCCTACCTCGCAGGCGGTAGCACATAAAATAAAGGATCGCCCCGTTGTTTTCTGTACGGTTGCCGACCCGGTTTATGCCGGGCTGGGTAAAAGCTGTGAAGACCACCCTTCAAACATCACCGGCATCTCTGTGCTAGCCGATTTTTCGGGGGCGATAAGTACCATTAAAGAGATCATCCCGGACTGCAAAGCGATAGGCAGCCTCTTTAACCCGGCTGAAGCCAATTCGGTAGCCTCTAAAATGCATCTCGAAAAAGCAGCTAAAACTGCGGGTATCGAACTGGTTGCCATTCCAATAAGTACAGCCGGGGAAATAAGCGATGCCACCCTGGCCTTGCTGGCCAAAGACATTGATGCGATTTGCCAGATCACCGATAACCTTACCGCAACCTCCTACTCCGGTATTTTAAAAGAAGTGAACCAGAGCAGCATCCCCTATTTCACTTTTATGTCAAAGCAGGTAGAGGACGGTGCCTTTATGGCTTTTGCCCGCAATTATTACCAGAATGGAAAAGATGCCATGCACCTTGCTGCCCGGATCATTAACGGGGAATCGCCTGGCCAGATCCCGTTTAAATTGGTGGAAAAAACCGAGGTATGGATGAATGGGACTGCCAGGAAAAGACTGGGAATTGTACTGCCTGTGAAGGTAAGCCAACAGATCGACAAAACCATTGAGTGAGCATGCAGGAGGCACTAAACATTGAGATACGCATACGAGAGGAACAGCATGAGCTGATCTTGTCAGGACGCCTGGATGCTTTTGGTGCGCGCACCCTGGAAGATGAGTTACAAGCACAGATGAAAGCCGGTCATTACCAGCTCATCTTAAATTTTAAAGAGGTTGCCTTTCTCAGCAGTGCCGGCATTAGGATCCTGATAAAACATTATAAGGAGCTCAAGGCGGTTGGCGGCTACCTGGGTTTTGTTGAATTGTCGGGTTACATCAACGAAGTAATTGAATTGGCCGGGCTAAAGCACTTATTCTCAAACGAGCAGCCTTCGGTTATTGAGGGTGAGCCCTCCGCAAAAAACAAGGAAATTGAAACCACTTCAGGCGTCTTCCGCCTGCTGGACCAGAAGGAGAAACATCTTTCCTTAAAGACGCAGGGCAAGCCTTCGCTCTTATATACAGGGGGATATCGCGCGCATGATGCCGAAACAATTGCTTTCCCCGCTGAAAAATATGCGATTGGCCTGGGCGCCATCGGAGAAAATTTTGAAGCGTGCCAATCCCGCTTCGGTGAATATATAGCCGTGGGCGATACGGCTTTTTACATGCCCACGGATGGCACCAAAAGTGCGGATTACATGCAGCGGACACACCAGCTCATACCGCAGGTAGTTTCACTCTACAGCATAGTACTGGAAGGAACTTTCGGCACCTTTTTAACTTTTGAAGCCAAGAAACCGGCTCTTTCCATCTCGCTTTCCGAGCTTGTACAAACCGCGTTTCACACACAGGAAACCAAAGCTGTAGGTATAGTTATGCTGGCCGAAACTACGGGCCTGACCGGTTGTGGCCTCAATGTTTCGCCCGTTCATGATCCGCACCGCAATACCCCTTTCTCCTTTCCGGAGATCCGGGAGGAGGTATATTTCACTACTGAGCCGGCTCATGCAGGTTGCCTTACGCTTACCAGCGGGATCATCCACAAAGATGCCGAAAGCCTGGCGCCTTATACAAGACCTATTGGAGATACAGGCCTGGAGGGCCATTTTCATTCGGCTGTCTTTGGCTTTCGCCCCATGCCCAAGCACAACCCCGATCTCCGTAAAGTGGTTAAGAGCCTGGTGGAAGACAGTAAACTTATGAATGTACTTCATTTACTGGATGACAACCGGCAGCATAACGGCATTGGCGAAAGTGGTTTTGGGCGTGGAGCCTGCTGGGTCGGGGCAATTGACGAATTTAAAAACCCACTGGCGTAATGTCGATACTCATAGGCTCCATAACCGTAGGATTGATACTGGCCTTGCTGGCCCTGGGGGTATTCATCACCTTTAAGATCTTTCACTTTCCTGACCTCACTACCGAAGGTTCGGTCACCTTTGGAGCAGCCATAGCTGCCGCCCTGATCATTAAAGGCTACAGTCCGGCTCTGGCCACCCTGATCGCCTTTTTTGGCGGGTGCCTGGCCGGATTGGTAACCGGTATCTTACATGCCGTTTTCAAATTGAACGGCCTGCTCTCGGGCATACTGGTTATGACTGCCCTTTATTCCGTGAACCTGCACGTTATGGGAAAAAGCAACATTCCCTTATTGTCGGAACCAACGGTGATCAGCCACTTTGAGCGCTACGCTGCTGCAGGAGAAGAAGTCAACATTCTAGGTTGGCTTGTGCCGCAGAAAGACCTCTTTATTCTTGGCTTTATACTTCTGTTTACCGCTTTAACGGGAACCTTGCTGAATGCCTTCTTCAAAACCAACCTTGGCGTGGCTATGCGGGCTGCCGGAAACAATGCACAGATGATCAGGGCCCTGGGTGCAAATACCAAGGCGTATATGATCTTTTGCATCGCCTTAAGCAACGGCTTAATTGCATTATCCGGAAGCCTTCTGGCTCAATTCCAGGGATTTGCCGATGTACAAATGGGCATTGGCATGGTGGTATGGGGGTTAGCGAGCGTCATTATCGGGGAAGCGCTTATAAACACCAAAAGTGTAGGCTTCCTGATCTTTGGAGCGGTAATGGGCTCCGTATTGTTTCGTCTATTGGTGGCTATTGCCTTGCAATGGGGCATGAATCCCAACGACCTTAAGCTGATCACAGCCGTTTTTGTGTTCATTGCGCTGATACTACCCGGTTTATTGACCCGCCTGGAAAACCGTAAGAAACTCAAAAAACTGGAGTATGCTGAAGATTGAGGGGGTCTATAAGACATTTAACCCTGGTTCGGCAAACGAAGTCAGGGCTTTGAGGGGAGTATCCGTAACCATAAACCCGGGTGATTTTGTGTGCGTTTTAGGTACCAACGGCTCCGGTAAGTCAACCATGCTCAATGCGGTGGCCGGTGCTTTTCCTATCGACCGGGGCCAGATCACACTCCATAACACAGATCTCACTAAAATGCCGGAGCACAAAAGGGCCCGGTATATCGGCCGGGTTTTCCAAAACCCCTTTAGTGGTACCGCCCCGGATATGAGCATTGCTGAAAATATTGCACTGGCTGCCCGGAGAGGAATGAAAAGAGGCCTCTCCTCTGCCTTGTCGGTAAAAAAAAGGGCGCAATTCACCGAGCCGGTCCGCCAACTAAATATGGACCTGGAAGGGCGGCTGGATAACCCCATAGGAAAGCTGTCGGGCGGCCAGCGGCAGGCCCTGACACTGCTCATGGCCACCTGGATAAAGCCTCAGCTGCTCTTGCTGGACGAGCATACCGCTGCCCTTGACCCCAAGACCGCAGCCAGGGTAATCGAACTGACCAAACAGATCGTAGAAAAAGACCGGTTAACCACCTTAATGGTAACCCACTCCATGCAGCAAGCCGTAAACCTGGGCAACAGGATACTGATGTTGCACAACGGCAAGATCGCGTACGACTTGAAGGAAAGCGACAAAAAACACATCCGTGTAAACGACTTGCTGGCGCTTTTTGATGAGATCAGAAGGAAAGATCAGATGGATGAGTCTGTAGCACAAATGATCAAAAAACAGTACATCTGATGGTGATGCATCAATCTTCAAATAAGCTGCTGTATAAGCTGGATGATGATCCGGGCTTTTGGAGATCCACACTGCTCGGTCTTCAACACATCATATTGGTATTTGGGGGCTCTGTGCTTATGCCGGTCATTATATGCCGGTCTACCGGAACCAGCATCGAGCAAACGGAATACATCATTTTCGCCACTACTATTATCACGGCCGTTTCTTCCTTTATCCAGGTAAGGCGCTTTGGTAAAATAGGTTCAGGCTACCTCCTTTTTATGGGTTCCAGTGGCGCTTATTGGGGAGCCATTGCCACTACGGTTGAGCTAAAAGGCTGGGCATTGGTAGCCGTGCTCAGCATAGCTTCTGCTCCCATCGAGTTTATGGTCTCTTATTTCTACCGCTTTCTCAGAAAAATAATCACCCCCATGGTAGGTGGCATTGTTATTATGATCATCAGCATTTCGCTGCTTCCAATCATGATGGAATTGTGGACCGGCACGCCTGGTTCAACGGACTATTGCTCTCCGCAACGTCTGATCATCGGGGGGCTTACCCTGCTGATTACCCTGATGGTGGCGCTCTCCAAAAAACCTAAACTCAGGATATGGAGCATCCTGATCGGGATCGGGTCGGGTGTTGTCCTTTCCCTCCTTTCCAATTACATGGACTTTGCGCCTTTGGCCAATCAAAAGTGGGTAGGCCTGCCGCGAGGCGAATGGCCCGGTTTATACTTCGATTTTTCCGCTCAAACACTTTCGCTTCTGGCTATCTTTATGATGGCCACTTTTGCCAGTTCCATAGAAAGCATAGGGGATGCGATTTCCGTTCAGAAAGTGTCCCAACCCGATTTTCAGAAAGTGGATTACCAAAGTGTGCAGGGCTGCCTAAACTCAGACGGCTTGAGCAATATCCTGGCCGGGCTGGCCGGCACGGTTCCCAATACTACTTATTCCGGGAATATCGCGGCCATTGAAATTACAGGGGTTGCTTCGCGCAGGGTTGGATACTATGCCGCGGGCATTCTTTTATTGATTGCATTTTTCCCAAAGGTGGCATATTTCGTGGCCTACATCCCCGACCCTGTTTTAGGGGGTGCAAATATTCTTTTTATGAGTATGCTGCTCAATGTAGGCATGCAACTCATCAACCAGGAAGCTTCCAATTATAAAACCAGCCTGATCGTAAGTGTTTCGCTGGCAGCCGGCCTGCTCTCTTCTATGGGCTTGATCTTCCCTGAGCTTTTCCCTCCGGAGGTTAACGTATTCTTTACCAATGGTATAGCTATTGGCGGCATGGTGGCCATCCTGATGAGTGCCTCCCTCCTATTGCTCAGGAAGAAACCCGAAAAGATCCGTTTAGGCCGCCAAGCCTCCGGTTTGCGCGACCTCATGGCCTGGGTTCAGGTAGTAAGCAAGAAAAAGGGATTACCAGCTGCTGTTTCTCTTAAAATAGAACTTCTCTCCGAGGAGCTTTTCACTTTCTTAACCGATCATGCCAGGGAAAGTAAGGGCGACATCACTTTCCGGACACATACCGATGATGAATTTATCTACCTGGAAGTAAACGACAAAGCCACCATTGACGACATGGATGCTCCTTTGGAAACTGAAGCCGTCGTGACCACTTCGCCTGAAAAGCTGGGACTGGTATTGGTCCAAAAGCTAGCCGCGCATTTTGAGCATCAGCGTATATCAGGCTACAATTATATTCACTTAAAACTCCCGTTGGAAGCATGAAGGTAAAGGGATTATATGGATTGTTAGGTGTGGGATTGGTTCTTCTGCTGGCCCTGGCCTATTTGTATCTCAAAGATAGCCGCGCGCTTGAAGAAGTGAGGTTTGAGAACACGCGCATGAGCCAGAAGATCGAAGAGTCGGCCACAAAGCAAAAAGAGGCCATCGTGCAAAAGCGCATCAGCGAACAGTTGGAGGAAATTGCCCAGCAACAAAAGCTGATTACCGAAAGTCAAAAAACCATTGCCCTGGAGCAAAGGGGAATAGCCGAGCAAAAGCAAGATGAGGCCATTCAGCAAAAACAAATTGCCGACCGGGCCAAAACCCGGGCGATCAATGCCCTGGATGATGCCGAAAAGCAAAGAAAAATTGCCGTTGAACAGAAAGAAGCAGCCGAAGCAGCCGAAAAAAATGCTACCCGTTTACGCCTGCTGGCTCTCGGACAGTCATTATCCGCACGGTCTATCAATCAGAAAAACACCGGCAATGATTCTCTTGCTTCCATGTTGGCGTTGGCCGCGTGGCGATTCACCCGCAAAAACAAAGGCGACCTGTACCAGTCTGAACTGTTCCAGGCACTTAAAATGTCATCGGCAGAAGAAAATGCCCTCAGTGCCCATAAGGGTTTTATACGAGACATCGCCATCGTGCCGGATGCCGGAAAGAACCCCCTTAAATTGGTCTCGGTAAGCCAAAGCGGGGAGGTAATTTTATGGGAAGGTGACCTTTCTACATTGCAACCTAAAGTGCTCATGGATGCGCCCGAACACGATTTCAGAAAGGTGCTTTTTAGCCCGGATGGCGCCACGCTTGTAGCAGTTAGTGCAGCGGGAAAAGCCACCCTGTTCCAGGCTCCCTTTTCGAAGCCCGGTGGCGACCTGGCCCTCTCAGACAACAGGCTGCCGTCTCTTGCCTTCATAAACGAGCATGTGCTGGTGTTTCCTTCCGGTTCCAGCCTTATTGGTTTTGACCTGCGTACGCGGGGCTCTTCGGTTTCCCAGGTGTATAGCCACTCCAACGACATTGAGCAATTGCTCTTTGATAAAAAAAGCGAAAAACTGTACTTCGCAGATAAGCAGGGAAGCGTTTTCTCTTTTAGCCCGGGTTCAAATACCCAAGCCACATTTCATTGCCGGTTCAGCATTGCAAACATCACCTGCCTTGCGGTAGACAGTAAGCGCAGAATAGCGGCCGGAACCGCCAGTGGAAAAATATTTGTCTACGATGAAACCGGTATCAAAGAATTGATCGGTCATCTTTCCCAGGTAAACGGACTGGCCTATGATGAAGACCTGTTGCTATCGGTTAGTTATGACCGGACCGTGCGTTTATGGAACCTCAACAAGCCTTCTCTTGAATCCATTATTATCGAAAAGCACGATGCGTGGGGGTACAGCATTGGCATTGTGCCTCATACTAAAAAAGTGATCTCTGCGGGGGCCGACAGGTTGCTCCGGATCACTACCATAGACCCGGAAAGGCTGGCAAAATTAGTCAGCAAAAAGGTAGCCCGGGATTTTACCAGGGAAGAATGGGCAGCCTTTGTAGACCCATCCGTAGAATATCAATCACTTAAACAGGATTAAAAGATGAAACTGCTTAAGTCATTAGCTGCTTTAACCATTGCATTTCTTCAGTACAGTGCTGTTGCGCAGGAATGCGATGACCTGCAATTGAGTGCGGCTCAGCGGAAATTTGAAACGGGAAATTTTGAGCAGGTATTTGAACTGCTTACGCCCTGTTTAAAGTCCAGTGCCAATGCACAACAAAAAGTTGTGGCGCTGCGCTTATTGGCCTTGTCTAATTTTGCTCTGGATAGCGTAGAAGATGCCTATGCAAACGTGAGCGCCTTACTCGACATAAACCCCGACTACCAGGCCGGT
Organism: Owenweeksia sp.; assembly: GCA_028285465.1. Taxonomy (GTDB): domain Bacteria; phylum Bacteroidota; class Bacteroidia; order Flavobacteriales; family Schleiferiaceae; genus JANQPD01. Next base: position 18,386 of record JANQPD010000098.1, read on the forward strand.
TTGTTTGATCCTCCCCGCTTTGCAGAAGCCATACAGAAGCTTCAGCGCAAAAACACGTCCATATTTGTAACCTCGGTATCCAAAAAGGCAGAAGACATTAAACTTACCCCCGGCACCGTAGTCGTAATTACGGAAGAACAGATCAGGGACCGCGGGTATGCCGATATAGAAGCGCTGTTCAGCGACCTGCCCGGTTTTGACATTTCTCGTTTATACGGACTTTTTTACTCCAATGTTTATCAAAGGGGATATCGGGCAACTAATGCAGACCGAACGCTTTTACTAGTGGATGGTGTAGAGGATAACGATCTGTGGAATAACGTATTCTACCTTGGAGCGCAGTATCCGCTCTCTAACATACAGCAGGTAGAGGTAATTTACGGCCCGGCCTCAACCATTTATGGTCCAAACGCCTTTGTGGGGGTAATCAACATCATCACCAAAGATCCGGCCGGTGGAGACAAACCCATAAATGTGCACGCAGAGACGGGTTATGGAACCTACAACACCAGTTACTTCGATGTGTATGCATCTGGGAAAACAGAAAACGTAGCGATGTCTTTTACGGCCAGGCGCTACAGCTCCGAACTCAGGGACTTATCCGGTTTTGAAGAGCACAACTATTCTCCTGATGACTACAATCAAACGAATTACAACAACCTTCTGGACATCAGTAATGCCGACCTTGGCACCTATATCACGCATCCCAACTTCAATAATTTTTACAACATCGTTGTAGATGGAAATGGCGATTCTTCTGCCGTGGCAAACAATCAGGCTATAGCTTTTGCGCGCAATGGTGATCAGGCTGCTTTGGGCAGAAACATAAACGGACAACCCGTAACGTACAATAACCTTACGGATAACGTCTATTTCAACGGAAAAATTCGCTTCTCCAATTTTACCTTGGGAGGTCAATACTGGAAAGTATACAATGGAGCGACTAATTACAGAACCGACCGATATGTGGGTACGGTAGGAAATGGTTTGCAATTGGTTCCTGTACAGTACTTCCTGTATGGAGACTACAGCAAAGAATTGATTAAAGACAAGCTGTTTGTTCAGAATAAGTTGCAATATAGGGTTACCGCATATGATGATGAAACCGGTATTACCTCTATTAGTAATTATGACAATGGAGGATTGGGTGTGCAAGCCCTTTTGGACTCCACCCAACCGTCATGGCTTTCCATACAGCTTTATCAATATTCGCAGCAAACACGTAACGAATTAAAATTCAACTATATCCCAAACGATCGATTGGACATCGTAATAGGTGCGGAGTATCGGAACAGTTTGGTTCAAGGAAACTATATCGCTGGTATTTATCCGGAATCCGTGACCAACCGTGCGGATACTCTCGATGCCGTTTCAGAAGTAGGTGCGGTATTGGGTGGCTCACCGCCCGGAGGCAATACCTTTAAAATATCAGAAATCGGGGTTTATGCGCAAGCCACCTATAAAGCCAGCTCATGGTTGAATATTATTGCAGGAAGTAGATATGACTACAACCGCATTCGCGCCACCGGTGGCTACGGAAGCATTGTCAATCCGCGTTTGGGCTTAATTGCTTACCCTAGAAACTTTGTAGTGAAAGCCATTTATGCTACTGCCTTCCAAAATGCTTCTAACTGGACAAAATTCTCAACCGCCCCAGGGGTACGTGATCTTACCAACCCTACTCTTCCACCGGAAGAAGTGGACAATATCGACCTTTCTCTCGGCTATAGATTCTCCCCTACTCTTTTTGGAGAGGTGGTGTACTACAGGTCAAACTATTCCGGTAGCGTTTTTTCAGTAAATGTGCCTTACCAAGGCGGTACTACCTCGCAAAACCAGGCTATTGGACAGTTACAGATCCAAGGCGTTCAGGCCAATTTAAACTGGACGAAGAACAACTACAGGTTTTATTTCAATTATACCTATTGTGATCCTCGAAACACAAAAATTGTTGAGGGCGAACTGAGTGACGAAGAGGAACGCGTAGGAGATATTGCTTCACATCGTGCGAATGCTGGTGTTAATGCACGCTACTTTAACCGGTTAAACATCAACCTCCGGGCGAATTATGTAGGGGTACGGCCTTCAGGGGAAGGAACTTCGGTTTCCGCTAATCCGCACGGTGATTTCGAAGCATTCTTCTTGCTCAATGCAAGCATTAGGATTGAAAACCTGTTGAAGGGCTTCCACCTTCAATTGGGCTGCAACAATATGCTCGACCTGGAATATTCCGATCCGGGCATGAGAACTGCAGATGGCGTGGGCTATACGGCTGAAATACCTCAGAAACGCATAAACTTCATGCTCAAAGCCATTTATACACTGTAAAATGAGTATCACAACACTAAAAACCGCAGCATAAAATGAAAAAGGTTGGCGTTATAGGAGGGCTATCGGTATTGTCTTCAGAAGTATTTTATAGCGAGTTCATCAGGCACGCGCAACGAAACGAACCCGTAGAATATCCGGCCATCATGATCAACAGCGTTAACGTCAAGGAGTTTCTGCCTCACCTTCAAGATAGCAGTCGCCTGTTCGAATTGATGCAAGCCGAAATAGCTAAGATCCACGATCATGTTGATGTGATTGCCATACCCTGCAATACAGTACACTATCTCATTGACGAATTACGCGCTTTTTCAAAGGTGCCCATTCTCGCCATCCAGGAGGAAACCGCCAAAAAAATTGCGGATTCGACAGTGGAGAAGATCGGTATCCTGGGCACTAAAACAACCATTGGGAAAGATATATACCAAAAAGAATTAGACAGGATCAATGTAGCGTATGAAGTTATAGATGCTCCTGCCCAGGAAAAACTGAATGCCCTTTTATTCGGGAAGGTGATTTATGGAAAGGGGTATAATGAGATGTCGGGGTTTGTGGTAGAATGCCTGGATCATTTCCGTTCGAAGGGTTGCGACAGTGTTTTGCTGGCCTGCACGGAGCTCCCGCTTTTTGCCCCCTTTGGCGAAACAGGCCTGCGCCTTTTTTCAACCCTGAAAATATTGGTGGAATCTTCTTTTCAATTCGCCTTATGCGAGAAAAACATTGCACAATGCTCTACTCCGCAGTTATGACAGCTAAGCTATACCCGTTAGCGCTGAAAGGTGCTGGTTCCCGCGAGGTTTTGCTCAAAACGCCTTCTTCCTTAAAGGAGGCCGAAGCCCTGGCGGATTTCAACCGCAAATGGCAGCGGGAAAATGTAAAAGACCTCGCCAGCGGCTTTTTGTCGGGAGGACATTTTACCCCCGCTATTTTTATGAAGATGGCCCGGCAAAAGGATACGGTAGTCGGTTTTTTTCAGGGTCGGCTCATATCGTATTATACGATAAACAGCGTAGTAAAAGAAGGTGTGTTGCTCGAACAGTTCGAAAAGGCTGAAGACCTTAAAACAAAAGGCATAATACCACACCAGGCTAACGTAGCCGTTGGGGTGCAGGTGGTTGTGGATACAGAATACCAGGGGTCTGTACTGGCCAAACTCATGCTGGACAGGCTCGTAGAAAATACGAGAGACCGCTTTGACTATTTTTATACATCTATCTCCAGGAAAAACAAAAAAAGCATAGCGGCTCACAAAAAAGCAGCGTGGGCTTTTGTAGAAGAGGATGACTGCCTTCATCACCTTATTTACGACCTAAACACACATATTAATTCGGTAAAATACGGATGATGATAGGGCTCAAAGACATATTACCCAGGATGCGGACGATGTATGTTCTAATGGTGTTGTTTTGCTTTCACAGCACAATGGCCCGGAACAATACCGGCATCCCCTTTACCCGGAATTTTTCTCCTGCTGATTACAAAGGCCACACCCAGAATTTCGACATTGCCGAAGACCGGGCCGGCAATATTTATGTAGCCAATTTTGCAGGTGTACTGGTCTACAACGGAGAAGATTGGAACCTTGTGTTAACACCCGATATTTCCAGGGTAACCTGCGTTGAACCCAACGCTCACGGAGAGGTCCTGGTAGGTGGCCTCAACGAGATCGGCATTATCAAGACCTCAGAAAACGGGAGCCTTTTTTACGAGGACCTGCGCGCGCTTTTGCCGGTAAAAACCGGAGCGCACTTTGGTGAGATCAGCGAGATCATCAGTGCTAAGGGCAAAAGCTTTTTCTTTTCCCGCGATAAAGTGCTGGTGTATGATCAGAAAACCATAGACGTGATCACTCTTCCCCAGGGGCTGACCGCTGCCTTTTCAATGGGCGATGACTTTCTTATCAGAGGCGAGGAAAACACGTATTACCTGCTGCGTTCAAGTGATTACAGCCTGCTGCCCATGGAGTATATTAACCCTGAACTTGAGGTAACCGATGTATTGCAAACGGGATCAAAAGAGTTTTTGCTGGGCACTGCGAACCATGGATTGATGCAACTTACAGCAGAAGAAGTGACCCCTTTTGAGGCTTCTTTGAATGCTTTGCTCACCGAAGCCAAAATAAGCGACCTTTTACAAGTAAATGCCGAACTGATCGCAATAGGCACTTTGCGGAACGGAGTGCTTTTTATTAACAAGAAAGGCGAGGTAGTTACCTGGGTAAACCGCAGTCATGGCCTGCAAAACGACTACGTCAACAAATTGCACCGCGATAAGGGAAACCGGATTTGGGTTGCGCTTAACAACGGGATCAGCCTGGTAGCTTATCCCTGGCCATGGACCTTTTACAACCGGGACAATGGCCTTAAATCCGGTGTGGTTTCTATTACCCGGAATAAGGGAAAGCTCTTGGTGGGTACCTACCAGGGGATATATACCCTTAAGGGTAAGTCCAAACAGTTTATACCCATTGAAGGTATTGAAACGGCATGCTGGCAATTTTTAACCTACCAAAACAATTTGCTGGCCGCCACCAGCGAAGGGATCTATAAGATAGACCACTCAGGGGTAAAGCCGTTGACCAGCAGCTTTGCGTTATGCCTGGCTGCCCCGGCCGACCGCCCCCTGTACTTTTATGCCGGTACCCTGGACGGATTTAGCGAGATCCGTTTATCAGAAACCGGAGAAGTAAAAGAACAACGTGCTATGTTTGAGGAATTGGGTGAGGTTACCGCCCTGCTCCCTGATAATAAAGGCAATTTGTGGATAGCCACTCTGAACGGGCAGTTGGCGCAGTACAATATACCCACAGAAAAGCTTCAGGTTCTGGGAGAACAACAGAACCTACCCGATTTACTGGGCAACCAGTTTTATTATTTTGAAGATCAAATCATTGTGGGCACCACCCGGGGGTTGAGCGCTTACAATTACCAATCGGGGCAATTTGAAAAATACGAGATCAAAGCAGATTCATCCAACGGGTCGCTCGACTGGCCAGGCATGATCAGCTCCGGGCAGGGCAATTCCATGTGGATGACACGGGGCGATGAAACCGGGCTGTCGCACTTTATAGAAGAGAACGGTCGCTGGCGCTATCAAAAACAATCCTTCGGACCTTTTGGAGACTTCATTTGCCGCTCCATTTATCCGGATACTGCCGGCCTGATGTGGTTTGGCGGCCCCTCCGGGCTTATCCGTTTTGATGCCGGCCTCACTCATACACTCTATAACGAAGCCCGTGTAAAAATATCGGAGATCCGGCTCAATGGCGACAGCATCCTTTTCGGAGGCTTCGGACCGGGTGACCAACTCAGCAACACCCTGAGCTACAATTACCGCAACATTGCCTTCCGCTTTTCGTCTACCGGCTACAATGCCGAAAGCGAAGCGGAGTACAGCTTTTTTCTAAAGGGCCACGACAACAAATGGAGCGACTGGAGCATTGCCCATGAAAAGGAATACCAAAAGCTGGCGCCCGGCAGGTATACGTTTTACGTGAAGTCGAAAGACATCTACGGCAATATTTCCGATACCGCTCAGTTCAGTTTTGAGCTGCTTTTCCCCTGGTATCTCAAGTGGTATATGATCCTGGTTTACATAGTGGTACTGGCGTATTCCATATGGCTGATCGTACAGTGGCGCCTCAGGAGCCTGGTTAAAGAAAAAGAGAAGCTGGAAAATACCGTACGGAAAAGAACTTCGGAAATACGCGAACAAAGAGACGAGATCCAGAAAAAATCCGAAGAATTGTCTTTTGCCCTTACTGACCTTAAAAATACGCAGGAAGAACTTATCCGCCAGGAAAAACTGGCCTCCGTAGGGCAAATGACCAAGGGGATCGTGGACCGTATCATCAACCCCCTGAATTACATCAATAACTTCTCTTCGCTCTCCGGTGACCTGGCCGATGACCTTAAAGAGGTACTTGAGGAAGAAAAGGAAACCATCTCCCGGGAAAACTTTGCAGAAGTAATGGATATAAGCAACATGCTGCAAATGAACCTCGGCAAAATAAAGGACCATGGCAGCAATACAGTACGGATCGTAAAAGGAATGGAAGAACTGTTAAAAGACCGAACCGGCAGGTTTACACAAACAAATCTTGCCGAACTGATCACCCAGATCGTAAAACGCATCAAAAACAATTTTGACCGGGAGATCAGCGAGTATGGAATAGAGGTGGATCTGAAATGCAAAGGCACTGAATTTGAAGCCAGCGTTATTACGGAAGAACTGTCTAAAGCCCTTTATGAGCTGTTCGACAATGCCGTGCAATCTGTAGCTTCCTTTAGTGAAAAACACAGCTATCTAGGGGGTTTTGTAATGGGAGAACTGGAATGTACGGAGGATGAAGTTATCCTTAAAGTAAGAGACAATGGAAAAGGCATCCCCGAAAAAGAGGTGGAGCAGATATTCGATCCTTTTTTCACGACCAAGCCCACGGCTAAAGGCTCAGGCGTAGGCTTATACCTGGTAAGGGAGATCATCTATTTGCACCGGGGAACCATATCCGTACATTCGGAGATTGAAAAGGAAACCGTTTTCACCATTGTGCTGCCAAGATTAAAGAAAAACTAACCTGATGGAAAACTTAAGCCCAACCGCAAACACGGAGGTACAAAAACTCAAAAACAAGGTACTCGAACTGGAGAAGATGGCTTCACTGGGGTTACTTAACGCGGGCATCATGCACGAGATCCAAAACCCGATGAATTTCATTCTGAACTTTTCTTCTATGTCTGTAGAGTTATTGGAAGAACTACAGGAATGGCAGGACGGAGTGAAGGAAAAACTGTCTGAAGATGAAGTGGATGACCTCGACAGCCTGGTTTCACTCGTAGCGCAAAATTTAAAGAAGATTGAAGAACATGGAAAACGGGCAGACACCATTGTAAAAGGCATGCTTGCCTACTCCCGCAACAAAAAGCAAGAAAAAAGTGCGGTGCAATTAAATGAAATGATCGCGCGCTACACCGATTTCTCCTACCACGCAATGCGTGTAAACGTGCCTGGCTTTAATGTAAGCATCACAAAAAACTTTGATGAGGAAGTTGGAGACGTACTGGCTTATCCCGGAGAGCTGAGCCGTGCGGTTTTAAACATCACCAACAACGCCTTTTATGCCGTTTGGGAACACGCTCAGGCGGCAACGGATGAATACAAACCCCAGGTCATCATCTCTACCCGACTGCAGGGAGAAAAAGTAGAAATAAGCATTGAAGACAATGGCCCCGGAATACCGGAAGAAGTAAAAGCCAGTATGTTCGAGCCCTTTTTCACTACTAAACCCGAAAGTAAAGGTACCGGGCTGGGATTGTATATTACCAAAGAAATTGTGGAAAAGGCACATCAGGGTTCCCTTTCGGTAGAAAGCAAACCCGGTAGCTATACCCGCTTTAACATCAGCATTCCTTTAAAATAAAAGTAAATACGTAATAAGAAAACTCAAGATGCAGCAACCTACCCCCATAAAGATCCTCAGTGTTGATGATGAACAGGATCTGGAAATATTGATACGCCAGAAGTTCCGGTCTAAGATCAGAAAAGGACTGTACGAATTTTATTTTGCCCATAACGGTTTGCAAGCCCTTTCGAAGCTGGTCGAACACCCGGATATAGACATCATACTTTGTGACATCAATATGCCGGAAATGGATGGCTTGACCCTACTGACAAAACTCAATGAGTTGAAAAACCCGTCTTTGAAAACCATTATGGTATCTGCGTATGGCGATATGGACAACATACGGGCAGCCATGAATGGCGGAGCTTTTGATTTTGCCACAAAGCCCATTGACTTTACCGACCTGGAGCATACCATTGAAAAAGCCATTGAACAGATCAATTTCATCCGCAAAGCCCAGAAAGAACACGATCAGTTGATCGCCATTCAAAACGACTTGGATATAGCCCGTAAGATACAGCAGTCGATCCTGTCCAATATTTTTGACTTGCAGCCCGGGAGATCGCGCTTTGAGTTGTTTGCGATCATGAATGCCGCCAAAATGGTAGGGGGCGATTTTTACGACTTCTTTATGGTAGATGAAGACCATCTTGGCTTCATTGTAGCAGACGTTTCGGACAAAGGCATTCCCTCTGCGATTTACATGGCCGTAAGCCATACCATAATGCGCGCTACTGCGCTTAGGGGGCTTTCGCCAGGAGCTTGTATGGATTATACCAACAACTTATTGGGAAAGGACAACGTAGAGAGTATGTTCGTAACCGCTTTTTATGGTATTTTAAACCTGGAAACAGGCAAGATGACGTACAGCAATGCCGGCCATAACCCGCCTTACATCATAAACAAGGATGGAAAAGTGATCGCGCTGGAATCTACCGGGGATATTGTAATTGGGGTGATGGACGGCATTACCTACCATGAAGCCGAAGTACGGTTAGAGAAAGGAGAGCGCCTGTTCCTGTTTACAGACGGTGTTACGGAAGCCCTCAACGATAAAGGTGACTTTTACATGGAAGCCCGCCTGGAAAAAATACTGGCCAACGCGCAAACGCTTACCGCCCGGGAAATGATTGCCAAGGTCTCTATGGACTTAAGTCAGTTTACCAAGGGAGCTCCTCAATCCGATGACATCACCATGATGGCCATAGCGCTCAACTAACACACGTATAAAGTGGACATGGTTAAAATAGAAATACGCAACAAGCTGGAAGAACTGGAAACGGTTAACCAAACGCTGGAACGCCTTGGCGAAGAATGGGGCCTGGAGCTACCGGTACTCATGAACCTGAACCTTTGCCTGGAAGAAGCCCTCACCAATATTATTTTCTACGCTTTTGAAGAAGAAGGCAAATACCCGGTGCGCATAACCTTTAAGTATGAAAAAGACAAAAATGTAAGCATACTCCTGGAAGACGAAGGCAAAGCCTTTAACCCTTTGGAAGAAGTGAAAGCACCCGACCTGGATGCCGATGTAGAAGAGCGGAAGGTCGGAGGTTTAGGTGTCTTCTTCATCAAACAATTTATGGACATAGTGAACTACCAAAGAGAAGGAAATACCAATCAATTTTTAATGTTAAAGCAAATTTAAATTCAATTACATATGGAAATCTCAAAACAAAAAGAGTCCGATCTGATGATCGTGAGCATTGACGGCAGGTTAGATACCACTAATTATGCTGAGTTGGACAAAGAGCTGGATGCCTTGCTTAGCTCCGGTGAGCAGAATATCCTCATCGACTGTGCCGGGATGGATTACATCAGCAGCTCGGGTCTGCGGGTATTCCTGGTTTACCTCAAAAAGACCAAAGCAAACGGAGGAAAAATAATCCTGTGCAACATGCAAAGCATGATCCAGGAAGTGTTTTCCATTTCCGGGTTTACCTCGCTTTTTACGATTTACGAAAGCCGCGAAGAAGCCATTGCTGCGAATGGGTAAGGATCAGCTCTTTTATCAAAACGTACTACTCTTAGCTGATTTTACCCGTTAAGGAAGGGAAGGCTCTTTTGAGCATCTTCTCCAGCACGGGTAAGGAGGTAAGGGTCGTGATCAATCAAAAAAACAATAACAAATGGAAAATTTCCTGACAGTACCTGAAGAGTTGTACCTGCTGGCGGTGAGCGAAACGCAGGGCAACATACAGGCTACCAATTACAAATCCTTTAAGGTAGCACTTTCAGGCGCTATATTGATGGACCTCGCCAAGGAGAACCGCATCGATACGGATCTTGAAAAGATCATCATCGACAAAACGGAGCCTACCGGCAACGAGGTTTTGGATATCGCCTTCAATGAGTTGCAACTCCACAATACGGGGCAAAGCATTAAGTACTGGATCGAAAAACTCACGGAGAAATCCGATGGGTACAAGAACATGATCCTGAACTCCCTTATCCGGAAGGGCGTGCTAAAAATTGAAGACAAAAAGGTCCTTTGGGTTTTTTCTTCTCGCAAGTACCCCTTAGTGGGGAATTCTGAAATACAAGAAGTGAAGTCCAGGATCCGTGCATTGGTCTTCAGTGACGACATCCCGGATATCCAGGACATCATCCTCGTGAGCATGCTGTTTTACAGCGGCATGCTGGACCTGGTGCTTACGGATGAAGAAATTGATAAGCACATAGACCGCATAGAGCAAATCGCTAAGATGGACCTCATCGGGCAGTCGATCAGCGCTGCCATAGAAGAAACTATGGTATCCTTAATGCTTTCTGAGCTGGGAAAACTGGTTAAGGGGAAAACAGCGGAAGAAAAACTGGAAGAAAAGGCCCGGGAGTCGGTGAAAAAATACGGCTTAAAGTCAAGCGAGGAACTACCCGATTGGCTCAGGAAAGGGACCGATCAATATGAACACACCTTGCGTTTCGTAAAAAAAGCGGGAACGGCTGATATTATTTACAGTGCGCGTAACAATAAATACATGATAAAAAGATATTCTGCCCGGGGACCTGCCTTTGGCGGGGAAATATAACTCCCGTTTAGTCCCGGCAAAATTTCACAACTTACATAAACTCCTCTAAAACAGAGATTTAAATCGTTTCTACATAAGAGCGGAGGGGGTTTATTGATTTTTTTTAACATAAAAACTAGTACCTATGGCTTCTACCAGATTCAATGCACTAAACCATGTGCTCAATCGCAAAAAAACAGATCCGGCACACGTAAGTGGTCAGGTTTCTGACTGCTTTGGCGCCAACGTGTTCAATATGGACACCATGAAGAATTACCTCACTCCTGAAGCATACAAAGAGGTTCTTCAGGCGGTGAACCAAGGAGCGAAGATCAGCGAACCCGTAGCAGACCAAATTGCTACCGCTATGAAATTATGGGCCATGTCGAAAAATGTAACGCATTATACACATTGGTTCCAGCCCCTTACCGGAGGGACAGCTGAAAAACACGATGCCTTTTTTGAGCCGGACCACAAAGGAGGGACCATTGAAAAGTTTGAAGGCAAACTGCTGATCCAGCAAGAACCCGATGCTTCCAGTTTCCCCAACGGAGGTATACGCAATACCTTCGAAGCGAGGGGTTACACCGCCTGGGACCCTACCTCTCACGCCTTTATCATTGGCCGAACGCTCTGTATCCCAACCATTTTTGTAGCCTATACCGGGGAAGCCCTTGACTATAAGACCCCCTTGCTGAGGGCGCTCCAGGCAGTAGACCGGGCCGCTGTAGAAATATGCCGTTATTTCGACCCGAATGTGAACAAAGTAAACGCTACCCTCGGGTGGGAGCAAGAATATTTTCTGGTAGACAGTGCCCTTTTTGATGCGCGCCCCGACCTGGTGTTAACCGGAAGAGCACTGATCGGGCAATCTCCGGCCAAGGGACAGCAGTTGGACGACCATTACTTCGGTTCCATACCCGAAAGAGTGCTTAATTTTATGCAGGAGTTGGAGCACGAATGTTACCTCCTGGGCATTCCGGTAAAAACCCGCCACAATGAGGTAGCCCCGGGACAGTATGAACTGGCACCGGTTTTTGAAGAGTGCAACCTTTCGGTTGACCACAATTCTCTGTTGATGGACGTGATGGATAAAGTAGCGCGGAGGCATCACTTCAGGGTATTGCTGCATGAGAAGCCCTTTGCCGAGATCAATGGCTCCGGCAAGCACAACAACTGGTCACTGGCTACCGATACCGGCAAAAACCTGCTGAGCCCCGGAGAAACCCCCGAAAGTAATTTGCAGTTCCTTACTTTCTTTATCAATACCATCAAGGCTATGGATACCTACGGGGACCTCGTAAGAGCCTCCATTGCTTCGGCCGGCAACGACCACCGCCTGGGCGCTAACGAAGCACCCCCGGCCATCATATCGGTTTTTATCGGCTCCCAGCTCACCGGGCTTCTCAACGACCTGGAAGAGATGAAGTTCCTGACCAACAGCCAATCTGATGATAAGAAATCAAACCAAAGGCTGAATGTAGTGGAAAAAGTGCCCGAGATCCGCCTGGACAATACCGACCGGAACCGGACTTCTCCCTTCGCCTTTACCGGGAATAAATTCGAATTGCGTGCCGTTGGTTCGTCTGCCAACTGTGCAGAGCCTATGACCGTGCTCAATACCGCAGTGGCCCAGCAATTGAAAGACTTTAAAAATGCCGTGGATGTTATGCTGGAATTCGGGGTTAGAAAAGAAGAAGCTATGTTCAGCATTCTAAAAGAATACATCAAGTCTTCCAAAAACATACGTTTTGAAGGGGATGGCTACAGCGATGAATGGATAAAGATAGCCGAGGCCAGGGGGCTGAAGAATGTAAAGACCACCCCTTATGCGCTGGATTTTTACGTGACTGATCCGGCCCTGGAACTCTTTGAAAAGAACGGCATTATGAACCGCGTTGAATCCCAGGCCCGCCACCACATCCAACTGGAAAAATACCAAATGCGCATACAGATCGAATCCAGGGTACTCGGTGACCTGGCCGGCAACCATATTGTGCCGGCCGCAGTGAAATACCAAAACACGCTCATCGAAAATGTAAAAGCACTAAAAGACGCCCTGGAAGAGAGCGATTACAAAAAAGTGGCGCAGGAGCAGATCAACCTCATCAAAGAGATCTCGGAAAGGGTATCCCGCATTATTGCAGACAAAGAGGCCATGATCGAAGCCCGAAAGCAGATCAATAAGACCGAAGATATCAAAGCAAAAGCCACCGCTTATTGCGATGAAGTGAAACCTTACCTCGACTCCATCAGGTACCAGGTAGATAAACTTGAGCTTTTGGTAGATGACGACTTGTGGCCCTTACCCAAGTACAGGGAACTGCTTTATTCAAAATAGTATGAACAAACGTGCGTACGGTATAGCCAATTGATATCAGATTGAGTACCCCGAAAGCAGCTTTCGAGGATATACACGCCCGTCAGTGGGCAGGCCAAAGCCCATTGGTTGTGCCCCTTTCGACTTGCGTGCCGCAGGCAAGTACGGATTTTCTTTGAAAATTCACGCAAGTTGGCAAAACGCTTTGCAAGCAGATGTATGTGTAACTAAATATAAATTAATATGGATTTTAATGCAGCAGATACAGCCTGGATGTTGATGGCAACGGCCATGGTTTTTCTAATGACCCCTGCAGGGCTCTCCTTTTTTTACGGAGGCTTATCTTCCAGGAGAAGTGTGATCAACACAGTAGGGATGAGTTATGCCGCCATGTGTATGGCCACCCTGGCCTGGATACTGGTAGGCTATAGCATTGCCTTTGGCGAAAGCAGCAACCCCATTATAGGTCAGCCTGAGTGGTTGCTGAACAACATCGGCATGCACGATGTGGAAGGAACCATTCCCAAATTGCTTTTTGTTGCCTTCCAGGGTGTATTTGCAGCCATAGCCGTAGCTATAATCAGCGGCTCTGTTATAGAGCGCATGAAATTTGGCACCTGGCTGCTCTTTTCTTTCCTGTGGGTCATCCTGGTGTACTGCCCCCTGGTTTATTGGATATGGGGCGATGGTTTTCTTAGTAACGGAGGTGAACTGGACTTTGCCGGTGGCACGGTGATACATGTCAATGCAGGCGTAGCCGGCCTGGTAATGGCTATGGTACTGGGTAAGAGAGGGTATGCCAAAACAGCCGCCAAAGCATCTTCTATAAAACTGACCATCCTGGGGGCTGCCCTCTTGTGGTTTGGCTGGTTCGGGTTTAATGCCGGAAGCGAACTGGCCGCCAATGCCGTAGCCGTAAATGCCTTTTTGGTTACCAATGTTGCCGCTTGTTTGGGTGGACTGGGGTGGCTGCTGGTAGAGTGGATCAAAACAAAAAAACCCACCATACTCGGGCTTACTTCAGGTGTGGTTTCCGCTTTGGTGGGCATAACCCCGGCCTCCGGTTATGTAGATGTTTCCGGAGCCTTGATCATCGGGCTCAGCTCGGGCATCATCGGATATTACGGGGTAAACTATGTCAAGCCCTTGTTCCGCTACGATGATACCCTGGATGCTTTTGGCATTCATGGCCTGGTTGGGATATGGGGTACCCTGGCTACCGGCCTGTTTGCCAACCCTAAGGTAAATGGAGCGGCAGGTTTGTTTTACGGCAATGCCTTCCAAATGGTTCCGCAGCTTACCAGCTTATTGGTAACCATTACCTTCTCCATAATCGGTACCTTGGCCGTGTACTTCATCAGTTCCCTGTTTACCGGGGGTGGCAAAATCGGGCACCTTACCCGTATGAGAGGCGTAGATACGATGCTACATGATGAAAAGGCCTTTGATTTTGACTAAACGAAAACCCTAGGTTCTGTTTTACTTGCAGAGCCAAAGCCACCCGTATGGGTGGCTTTTTTGTTTCCTAAATACACTAATATTGCCTAATTTGAGGCTTTTGATTAAAACACAATCGAGACAATGGACGCAACTTTCAAAAAACTTAACTTCAAAGGGCATTCCCCGATCCTGGTGCTCCACCACCCCGAAAGCTTTGAAGAAAACCTGGCTTCAGTGAAAGACGAAACTGAGATTATCACCAAACCAGAGCAGATCCAAAGCACCGGCTTTGTACTGGCTTTCGTTACGAAAAAACAACAAATTGACGCTCTAATTCCGCAAATAGCGCCCAAGCTGGAAGGCGATGCCGTATTGTGGATGTGTTACCCCAAAGGCTCTTCTAAGAACTATACCTGCGACTTTAACCGCGATACGGGCTGGCAGGTTATGGGGCAATACGAGCTGGAGCCCGTACGCCAGGTTTCCATCGATGCCGACTGGAGTGCTTTACGTTTCCGCAAAGTAGACCACATTAAAACCATGAAGCGCAAATTTGGCGCCTTGAGCGAAAAGGGAAAAGAAAAGACTAAAGAAAATAGTTGAACTGCACACCGTAAATGGTGTAGTTGTTAAAACGGTAGGTGGTAAAAAAGCGTTCGCCGTCTTCGGAAGGGCGTAAAAAGTTAAGCTCATTGCCGAAACCTTCGAGGTTAAACTCTTTGTTAAGGCCGTAGTATAGGACCATATACAAAGACTTCACCTTTTTGAACGGCCGGAAATTAAGCCCTGCCCTTACCCGGAAGCGGTGCAGGCCATTGGGCGCTTCGGTTTCCACAACATTGAAGTCTTCATCGTAATAATCAACCTCCACTCCATTGTAGTAATAGTAAAGAGCACCTTGTACAAAAGGGCGTAAGCGGAGCGGCAGGTTGCTTTTACGGTAACTGAGCCGTACGTTGTACTGGGGTCTGATCTGGTATTTTTCAAAGCGGGGGATATAGTATTGTATGGTAAACCGGTTACTTAAACGCAGCCATTTGCCTATGTTGTTATCCCGCCTTATGCTTAGGTTTAGCACGCTGAAGCCGATGGTATTCAAAAAATTGGGGTCCTGTTCATAGCGATCTTCCCACCAGTCACTGTAAGGATAAACGGCATGCCCATACCCAAAAGAAAACGTCCAGAAGCGATTTATGCGGTAATTGGCACCAAGGTTAACCTGCCCTAACCAAAAGTTATGTTCAAAGGAACGCATGGCAGTAAGGGCAAAAACATCGACCGACCAACGGTAGTTCAGCTTTTTGTAGAGGTAGGCGCTGTACCATACCCTTCCGTCACCAAACAATTCATCTTCTGCCCATTCCTGGCTGAACACCGCAGTAGATAGCAATAGGGCCAAAGCCAGGCTCAATCCTTTCATTTTCTCAAGTTTTCATCTATAGACAAGCGCATAACGGCTCCCTTGGCCCCGCTTACTAAACGTACCACATAACGGTCGGCCTTATTTTCAGGCTTTGGCAGGTTGAGGTAAAATATGCGCGACCTTCCCGGGGTATGTTTTTTATCCTGTACAAATTCAAGGGAACTGGATCGGAAGGAATTAATTTTATAGGTTGCCGATTTACCTGTGGTCAGGTTTTCCACTTTTATTTTTAAGAGGGTCTCATTGAGCATCCTGTAGGTAAACTCAGGCCGCACAATGATCCTTAAGCGGGCGGTATCACGCAATGTAAAATCAAAGTCCGTTTTTTTGGAAATGCGGTAATACAACTGGCTTTTGCCCGACTTTACAAACCGCACCTCTTTTTTCTCTATGGCCTGTTCAGGTTGCAGGTCTCTCCATTTGGGTGCAGGGTCTTTTTGGTAAAAAGCCCGCATATGCACTTTTTGATCGGTGCGGTATTTATAAAACCTCAGTTTATGTTCTCCCGGAGGCAAGTGGATCACCTCCCGATGTACTTTGGTAGGATTTCCCGCCAGGGACTTGCTGGTAAACTTGAGGTTGCTGCTCAATAAACCCGGGATCTCCAGTATCCTCACGTTATTGGAAGACTCGGTATACTTTACTTTAAAAGGCGCTGAATTGAAGTTGTCATTTTCCAGCCTTACCCTGAAATTGAGGTACAACTTACCCGGGCCCTTTACGCGGTATTCCGTGCGGGCTTTCTCCGAAAGTGCATAATAGGTATACTCTTTTTTTCCCTTAAGGGTTACCTTCCCGATACTTTTCCTGGGAGTAAGCTCCTTCTTTTTTTGGCTGAAACCGGTCAGTGATGACAGGATCAAACTGCAAATTAAAATACACCGCATGGCATTAAGCTTGATTTTCTGTGTATACAATTTCATTACCCAGGGCATTCTGCCTTTTGTCAAATAAAATAACCCCAACTATAAGGGCTATTAAGATCCCTGCCGCTCCGAATACATATCGCAGGTCATACTTTAAGGCCATAAACAACTCTCCTTCACCTACCGCAGGAAGGGGAACCGGATCTCTTGGCAGGCCGTAGTCATCCATCAGGCGTTGGATATTACGTAAATTGACCAGGGAAACTTTTTGAGAAGCCATGCGGAACATCACCCCCCGCTTATCGGGAAAAGAACTCAGTTTTACATCCTTTAAAAGCCCAGAGGGTAATTTTTCTGAATTGAGATTGCTTCCCAGGCTGGCTACTCCCCCTCCTATGTTTACATAAAGCTTGACCCGTTGGTTGGTTTCCTCTTCTCGTGCTTTAAAAAGCTTTAGCCTTTCCTCAATATTCTCGCTCAATGATTTGCCATTTATCAACCGTAGCCTATTGCGTATAACGGCTGCCCGTGCCATATCCCGCCCTTCGGGGCTAAGGGTCATGCCTATATCCTGGTTGGCCCCGATCGAAGAGGCCAGGATGCGATGCTTCAACAGCTTTCCCTCATTCAGGCTACCGTGGATGTCAAGATACGTATAGGCCGGGTCATTAGCGCCCCAGGAAGAAGAAGTAGCCGAGGCTATAAAGCTCACCTCCAGTTCCATCACTTCGGCTGCCGCACTTACGGCAATGTTTAAAGCCGGGAACGAGCCCGTAGCACCAATGGCAATATGATCTCCCTTTTTTAAGCCGGCCTCCTTGAACAAGGTTACGACCATCGCGGCAAAATTGGGGTTTACCGTACTGAGCTTTACCGGTAGCGAACCCCTGCCGGAGGTAATGGCTGAAAAACGGGTGCCGATAATGCGGGTATCGTTAGGGTCGTTGATGTTGTCTATGGCGATCTCATCTTTGAAGTGTTTTTCCCGGAGGTAGTCAATGCTTTCCTGCATCAGGCGGGATGCCGCTATCTTTTCTTCATAATGCGGCTGTTCCCTTTCTTTTTTAGTACGCTCTACCAGTAACATTAGACCTACCGAAAGCAAGCCCAGTATACTTAAAACGAGTGTTGACCTTATGGAAATGTCTTTCATCTTAATAAAGCTCAGGAATGGTATTCCCATTATATACTATAATCACTACCAGCCTCACCAATACGGATATAATAGCCAGCATAGCCAGGGTTTTCACAAAGCCTTGTTTGACTGACCAGTGCGCGATAAGCCCCGGCACTACCCAACCTACCGCGGAAAACTCAACGGTATTTTCTGCCGTGTTAAAAAACAAAAAATGATGGGATATTATGGCATAAATGGTGCCGATTAGCAAAGAGACCACCATTTGTCTACGTCCGAAGAGAAAGGTAAAGCGGCCAACAAATTTGATCGTTAAAAAAGTTGCAAAGGCAATTACCACCAGTCCGATCAGACGGTCTGGAGTACCTAGTTGTAAGGCCACATAGCCCGGCACGATAATGCCTCCGGCAGCCATGCCAAAAGCTTCAATAAAAAACAGGGAAAGGATGATCCCTATGGTTACGGCTAACTCTATCATTGTGTTTGGTGATTTTCTTCGAAATATTTGCTCAACTCTGCCCCTCCGGCTCCCATATTGCCAAAGGCAACCATAACCGCATCTTTGCGGATATGCGGGAAAATAGCTGCGGCCTGTTGCTCCGGTTCCTTTTGCCCAACCGTTATGATCTTATTCCCCGGAATGCTTTTCTTCAAGGCCATAGCCCTGACCAAATCTACATTTTCCCCGCTTAGCACGAGTAAGTCAAATTTCAGTTTTGAAGAACTGTGGACCAGTTGCTCCGAACGCTCTTTGCGGTCTTTACGGGCATTGAGCAGGATCACGTACTGCTTTTCTTCGCCCTCCATTTCCCGGATATTGTTCCATATCATCATGGATGATTCGGGGTCGTTAGCCGCGAGGGCATTATAAAAATGGACGTGCTTATCCTGGTAAATGTACCTGTACCTGCGCAGTGCCCCTTCGTCCGGTAAGGTTTTTTTCATAGCTTCCAGGGCCAGGGTCCGGTCGATCTTTAAGCTGCTGCACAAGGCTAAAGCCAGCGCTACGTTCTCCGGGTGCTCAAAATAGGTGAAGCCCTCCATATCTTTCGGGTCCACTGTGTCTTTTTGAGCGGTGATCATTTCCGTTTTTAGTTTTTTGCTTTTCTTCTCTAAAAAGCCGGTGAGACGGTCTTCGGCTGTAAAGAGTTTTGCTCTTTTGGGAATGGTTAAAGAAAGGGCCTCCGCCACATTTTCCAGGCGTGGCCCCATAACATCCAAATGATCCATACGGATATTGGTCAGCACCCCGTGGGTCGCTTTGATCATCTGGTGTTCCGTGATCCTTTGGTAAACCGGTTGCAAAGCCATACACTCGATCAACAACACATCTGCCTTTTGTTGTGCGCAATATTTTACAATCGCCAATTGCTCCAGGATATTGGCTTTTTCTTTGCGCGGTACAGCTACCTCTGTGCCGTCATTAAGGATCATACGCGGAAATGTGCCGGTAACCTTGGTAATAGTAGTATAGCCTCCGGCCCTTAAGCCCGCCCCTATCAAACGGGTAACGCTCGATTTTCCCCGGGTACCGTTTACATGGATACGGACCGGAATGGATTGCAGGTGTCTTTGATGCCTGACGTATTCCACCACACCGTAAAAGATCAATACAGCGGTAAGTGTTATGATGATGGTGAAGCTTTCCACGCTAAGTTTACCCTTATAAGCTGCCTAACTTACTAAATAAACCCATACTTCACATTATTATTTCCTTACGAGAGGCCATACTACCAAAGGTGCTTTTCTGAAAAGTATCCTACTTTGGTGCAGGCAAAGGGCGCACTACACCTGGAAAGATACAGATCCGGATTAGCCGAATAAAGTACCCGGTGAACGGGAGAAAAAAACCGGTTTGCCTTACCTCTTGGCTGGGAATGGGTAGCATACTGCACACCAAAGTACCACTGGAATACCGGGAAAACACGTATTTGAGTTCTTTTCTTTCCTGGAAATACCCTATGCACCCAAAAATCTGTATTAAATCACCCCCAGATTATACGCATATAGTTTTTCGTTTACTAAACCATATACTTCCTCTGCAATAGATCACAACTACCTAAAAAATAACATTTTAAAAAATTATATCTACTTCCTTTTTGTAGCATTTACTACAAAAAGAAATAAAACATACCCGTAAAATAAACCGTCCTCATTTTGTCTCTTTTCTTTGCGTACTTTTTTTATAGTTTTACCTCGAATCTTAACGCTAAAAACTATGAAAAAA
Organism: Owenweeksia sp.; assembly: GCA_028285465.1. Lineage (GTDB taxonomy): Bacteria > Bacteroidota > Bacteroidia > Flavobacteriales > Schleiferiaceae > JANQPD01. The sequence goes on from JANQPD010000098.1 coordinate 38,534, forward strand.
ACCATAGGCCTGCTCTTTTTGTTCCTGGGGATCAATGCGTTTGCGCAAAATATTTCAGGTGTAGAACCCGCCTACCTCAACCAGCTGCCCTACTACCAACTGGCCGACCACTGGTACCTGCTCGACCCCATTGAGCAGGAACTGGTAGAAGTCGCTTCTACCGAGCTCACCCTTAAACTAGCTCCCGGGGCGGACCCCACTACTGCTTTTCAGTTTTTGGAAACCACATACGGCATGCAGCTGCTCCGCCAGGCCGAAACCCGCTGGTGCGACTTCAGCATTACAAATGCGCAGTACCTGGACCTGATCGCCTTCTGTAATCAGTTGCAAGACCTTGCCATTGTAGAAGCAGTGGAAGTAGCCACACCCATCAAATGGCTGCTGAGCCCTAACGACAGCGCTTATTTTGACCCCCTTACCCAAACCTATTACCAGTGGAGCATTCCCGCTACCGAAACAGACAAAGCCTGGAACAAGACCACCGGGAGCAATGCTGTGGTGGTTGCCGTGATCGATAAAGGCGTAGAATGGTTCCACGAAGATTTTGCCCAGGCCACGGGCACCACCGCCAACAGCAGCATTTGGTACAATACGGGCGAAGACGCCTGGGCCGACCCCAACGACCCTACCACCGGCAACGGGCTGGACGATGACGGCAACGGCTTTATAGACGACTGGCGCGGCTGGAATTTTGCGGACAACAACAATAATGTAAATGATGATCCTTTAGGCCCTCATGGTACTTCCGTGGCGGGCATTATCGCGGGCCGCACGAACAATCATATAGGCGTGGCGGCTATAGCCGGGGGCTGGGGCGATACGGCCGGCAACCGGGTAATGATCGTGAAAGTTATTGATGATAATGGGCAGCACGCGGTAAGCACCGTTCTGGATGATGCCATTGAATATGCCGCGAAAAACGGGGCCGACATCATTAATATATCTCTTGGTATCCCCTCAAACTTTAACGCTATTAGTGCAGCGATTGAATCTGTGCACAAAAATTACAATTGCTTTATAGTAGCTGGCTCTGGGAATTACCAGTTTGGAACAGATAGACCAGTGGTATTTCCCGCCAACCATCCCCTTGTGTTTAGCGTGGCCAACAGTAATAGCTCGGATGTAAGCCAGCAAACCCATACCGGCCCTAAGCTGGACCTGGCTGCGCCCGGCCATCAATTACCCGTAATGGATCCTGTAGGCCATGGCCCTTATGTGGTACAAACCGGTTCTTCCCTTTCCTCGCCCCTGGTAGCCGGGGTAGCCGGGCTGATGCTTTCGGTAAACCCCTGCCTGGATAATGAGGAGATCGGGAACGTCTTAAAAAGTACGGCCGATAAAACCGGGGGCTTTGATTATAACCACGATCCCAACCGCCCCGGCCATTCCCTGCGCATGGGTTACGGGCGGGTAAACACCCTCAAAGCGGTGGAGGTAGCCGAAGCCATGCATACGCCCGGGGCAGACCTTTATATGAAAGACCGCGACAACGATTTCGGCTATCCTGGGACCTATCCCTTTGGCTATTATTTTGACAACAGCCCCGACATCTGGGTGCGGGAGGCGGCCGATGGCTATATTAACCCCGTACACCAAAGCCCTGAATACCACACCCAGCGCCCGGCCTGGGTATACGTAAAGGTGCGCAACAAAGGCTGTGCGGCCTCTACAGGCAACGAGCGCCTTACATTGTATTGGAGCAAGGCTTCCTCCAACGCTTCCTGGCCACAGAACTGGAACGGCAGTGATCCCACCCTAGGTGGCCTGATCACCGATATGCCCCTCCCTGTACTGGCCGCGGGAGGCGATACTATTTTAGAGATCCGGTGGACCATTACCCCCACAGTGGGCGAAGCCCAATGGGGCACCTGCCTGTTGGCCCGCATTGAATCCGCTGCCGATCCCATTACCGTATACCCCGGTATGCTGGCTCATGATGTGTATTACAACAACAAGATCGCCATGCGCAACCTTACAGTGGTCGATGCCCGGGCCGGAAAGAAAAAGTACGTACACCAGGGCATAACCTATCCCTACGGCATCCGTATGCTGGTGGGCAATGCGGTAGCAGACGGGCCGGAAGAAACCATCAACATCCACCTGGATGTACCGGAAAACCTTTCGGGGCAGGCGCTTACCGAAGCAGCGGAAGTCACCATACGGGTAAACCCTCCGCTTTGGGACCTGATGCAGCAGTTTCCCTTTCAAAACCATGACGGGGTAGAAATAGCCGGGGAATACCTTTTGCGGGTAAGCAGCCCTCATGCCCGGCTCAACGGCTTGGTGTTCCCCCCGGGCTACCGCGATATGATCTACGTAGGTTTTTCTTTTTTAAGCCAGGAGATGCAGGAGAAGAATACCTTCCACTACCACATCAGCCAACATAGGGCCGATACGGGCAACACATTACTGGGCGCCATGCACTTCAAGGTAACCAGAGAAGAACGCAGCCCCTTCCGGGCGGATGCGGGACCGGACCATTTGCTGGAACAGGGGCAGTCGGTAAGTGTACAGGCAGCAGACATTAACGAAGCAGCTACCTACAACTGGTACAACGCAAAGGACAGCCTGATCTATAGCGGCAAAAGCCCCACCCTTTCCCCGGCCTTAAGTACAACATACCGATTGGAAGTAATAGCCGAGGCCGACCTGTTTAAGGATTATGACGACATGCGGGTGTTGGTAAATCCTTATGCCTTGAAAAGCCTTTTGCCTAACCCTACAAGCGGCAGCCTCACCGTAGTATACGATGCCGAAGAAGCTACTTCGGCCTACCTGATGGTCTTTCCCACAGCACAACCTACCCTGCAGCACAACTATATCCTGGATACCCAAACCGGGCAGATCACCCTCTCCCTGGGCCAGCTTGCCCCCGGCAATTATACCGTACTGCTGGTCTGTGACGGACAGGTGGCCGCTTCCCAAAATTTTTCTAAATTGTAAGTTATGAAACAGCTCGTATTTATTTGTTCCTTCCTTTACTCGCTATTTGCTTTTAGCCAGTCTTTGGACTCTGTCCATGTAGGTTATGGTAACCAGATATTAAGTACCTATATAGAAGGGCAGTTAGCTGATCCCGACTGGCCACATGGTGTTTCAAGGCCAACCAATAAGGCTATTTCTTCCGTTCATTACCGTCAACAAAACGATACGGTGATTATGGATCTGTATTTTTATCCTTGTGGAGTTGTACAACAGTTTTTACCTTATGATACATTAATTGAAAAAAGTATAGTACTTAACCCAGGGGCAAAAACGCTGGTCATGCACTCTATAGATTCCTTAAGGCCAAATTGTTCCTGGTCAGGGGATACGGGGGTAACCAAGTTCTTCCCTTTCTATGTCCCGCTTTCCCTGGAAGAAAACCTCATCAACACCCAGATTGGTCTTTACCCCAACCCGGGTAAAGGATTGTTTACCATAGAAGCTGCTAAGGGCATTGCAGTGAAAGCGGTCAACGTAAAAAGCCTGTCGGGCAGGGCGGTAGGGGTTTTTGCCCGGCAAGAAGAAGTGCTGGACCTGCGGCATTTGCCCAAAGGGGTATACCTGGTGGAGGTGCATACGAAGCAGGGCATCGCGGTGAAAAAACTGGTGTTGGAGTAAAAGCCGTATCCATGAAACAGCTCCTATTTGCTTTTTTTTCTTTTTGTATTCTTTCTTCTTATGCTCAGTCTATTGATTCTGCGCATGCAGGCTATAGCGGACAGATACTGAGTACCTACATCAAAGGATTATTGGCTGATCCAGATTGGTCAAATAGGCCTGGGACTTCTTCGAATCTGGCTATTACCTCTATTCATTACCAGCAGTCTAATGATACGGTGCGAATGGACGTATTCTTTTTGCCTTGCGGAGGGGCTATTCAAATCATTCCTTATGATACGCTGGTTGAGAAATCCCTACCTTTAAATGCAGGACTTAAGACCTTGCTTATTTATGCCCGCGATACGGTCAAACCGGGTTGTTCAAAATCCGACCGTTATGTGGATACGGCTATGCTGAGTTTTAACGTACCTATTTCCATAGAGGAGCACGCTCTCAATACTCAAATTAAACTCTACCCCAATCCGGGTAGGGGATTGTTCACTTTGGAAACTGCCAAAGGTATTGAAGTGAAACAGCTTAGCGTAAAAAGTTTATCGGGCAAGGCGGTAGGGGTTTTTGCCCGGCAGGAAGAAGTACTGGACCTGCGGCATTTGCCCAAAGGGGTGTACCTGGTGGAGGTGCATACGGAACAGGGCATCGCGGTGAAAAAACTGGTGTTGGAGTAAAAGCCGTATCCATGAAACAACTCGTATTTACTTATTTTTCTCTTTACTCCTTGTTTGCCTTTAGCCAGTCTTTGGATTCTGTACATCTAAGTTATAGTGGGCAAACCCTAAGTACTTATATTGAAGGTGAATTGTTTGACTCAGATTGGCCTCATGGAATTCAATATCCTACACATAGAGCAATTTCTTCTGTTCATTACCGCCAACAAAACGATACGATCATTATGGATATCTATTTTTATCCTTGTGGAGTAGTTATTCAAATTCTTCCTTACGATACCCTAATTGAAAAAAGCATGGTACTAAGTCCAGGAACGAAAACCCTGGTCATGCACTCCATAGATTCCTTAAGGCCAAATTGTTCCTGGTCAGGGGATACGGGGGTAACCAAGTTCTTCCCTTTTTATGTCCCGCTTTCCCTGGAAGAAAATTCTATTAACACACAAATTAGACTTTTCCCCAACCCTGGAAGCGGTTTGTTCACTTTAGAAACCGCCAAAGGCATTGCAGTAAAGGGGATTAACGTAAAAAGCCTGTCGGGCAGGGCGGTAGCTGTTTTTGCCCGGCCAAAGGAAGTGCTGGACTTGCGGCATTTGCCCAAAGGGGTGTACCTGGTGGAAGTACATACGGAGCAGGGCATTGCGGTGAAAAAACTGCTGTTGGAGTAAAAGCCTGAACCATGAAACAGCTCGTATTTGCGCTCTTTGCTTTTGGCATTTTTTCTGCTTCTGCACAATCTATTGATTCTGCGCACATAAGTTACACCGGGCAAACCCTAAGCACCTATATAGAAGGTAGATTGTTTGATGCAGATTGGCCTCACGGAATTCAATATCCTACACATAGAGCTATTTCTTCTATCCATTACCAGCAATTAAATGATACGGTACGAATGGACGTATTCTTTTTACCTTGTGGGCCTCTCACTCGGATTCTTCCTTATGATACATTAGTTGAGAAAAATATAGTCATTAGTCCGGGAAGTAAAACCTTACTTATGTATTCTCGTGATACGATCAAGCCCGGTTGTGGGAAGTCTGATCGTTATACTGATACCGTTATGTTAAGTTTTAACGTACCTATTTCTTTAAAAGAGTACCCGCTTAATAATCGGATCAACCTTTACCCCAACCCAGGTAGGGGATTGTTCACTTTGGAAACCGCCAAAGGCATTGCAGTGAAAGAGGTTAAAGTAAAAAGCTTATCGGGCAGGGCGGTAGCGGTTTTTGCCCGGCAAGAGGAAGTACTGGACCTGCGGCATTTGCCCAAAGGGGTATACCTGGTGGAGGTGCATACGGAACAGGGTATCGCAGTGAAGAAACTGCTGTTGGAGTAAAAGCGACATGGAAAACAGCCCGTTTCTTCTTACTCTTCTGCTTGATACGCGCTTTTAGCCAGGCTATTGGCCTCTTAAGTCTTTTCCAGCAGCATCTCAAAAAAGGGAAACCAGCTTTCCCCGTCAAAAGAAAACTCTCCTTTGCTGGTCCAGAAACCTTCTTTGCTGTAGTCTTCCGTAAAGCGAACCGTACCGCGCGGTACACTAAAGCGCCACCGGAATATTCTGGAGGATAGAAACTCCAGAGGTGTTTTTTTGGCTTCACCCGCGGTGGAAAAGGTATGCATATAAAAGCCCGCACTATCCGCATCGTAATACAATACCCCCAGCGCATCGTGCACCAGGGCTTGCGTAGCGGTATCCCTTCCCTTTCCAAGGATCAGGATCGTCTGCCCGCCTACATGGGTTTCTATGCGCTCCTCCTGGAAAAAATAACTTCTTCCTGCACGGCCCTGTTGGATCCAACCCTTTCCCGTCCATTCGCCCAGCATAAAATGCAGGCTGTCTGCAATGGTGAGGGAGGAAGGGGCCTCTTGCCCACGGGAGAGTAGCGCCATAAAACACAGCAATCCCATTAAATGTGTTTTAATGTTCATTTTCTTTGTTTTGGATATGTAAATAATGGGCAATGGCTTCTACGTATGTTTCAAAAGCCGCCCGGCCTTTATCGGTAATGCTGCAGGTCGTTACCGGGTAACTCTCACCAAAGCTCTTGCTGAGTTTGATATAGCCTGCCTCACTGAGTTTTTTCAATTGAATGGAAACATTTCCCCGGCTGGCCCCGGTCTTCTCCAGGATATGGGTAAACTCGGCTGAGCGTACCCCCATCAACAAGGAAACGATCTGCAGCCTCAGCTGAGCGTGTAACAGCGGGTCGAGATCAGGCAGCATCCGGTGCTTTTTTACGCAGCATATACCCGGGTATCAGGTAGCTTACCACAATACTCAGGCAAAGCGCAAGCAATACATTGGGAAAATGTGCAAAAAAGTCGCCGGCAAAAACGCCGGCAAAACCCAGCAGTATGCTCAGCAACCCCCCTACAATAAGGGGAGCAAAGCGCAAAATACCTCCCGAAACAAAAGTGGCGAGGCCGTACAGGCCAATGATCAAGATATAAGAGCTTCCCCAGCCGATCTGCTTGCTGATGAACAATACCATGAGCAGGTACAATACAAAACCACCCCATAAGTATCGGATGCTTCCCTCTACAAAACTTACGTAACGCTGCTTTTTGGATTGGCTACGCCCAATAAAGGCGCTGGTAATAGCTGTAGCTACCATCAATACCGGCCAAACCAGCCAGTGTTTTTCGTAATCCGTAAAACTGAGCAAAACATATTGCGTAAGGCCTGCCACCAATACCGCCCATCCCCAAAGGAGGTAAAAAATACTCTGGGCCTTAAAGTTGTGACGGCCTCTATCGATCATACTCCGGATCAATTGCAGGCTCTCTTGCTCACTCATTTGTTTTTCCATAACAGTTGCTTTATCTGGTTCAAATGTATAACTAGTTTATAATATAAACAAGTTTATGTAAAAAATAATTTTCCCCCGTACCAAAACGCAAAGGGGGGTTTCCTTCTTTTGCCTCACCTAAATAGCCTTAGACTATCGAAATATTCCTTCTCCCTTCTGGAAACTATACTAAGTTTGCGGCAACCAAAACAAGAACTATGCGATTGCCCCTTATAAAGCACATTGTTGAATTCGTAGAAGAAAACGATGAGGATTGGGTAGTAGAAACCGTTGAGCTACTGGAACACATTGCCGAAGCCAAAGGCATGAAAGACGAAGAACTGGAGGTTATCGGGGAACTGCTCTCGAACCTGTATGGAGCCATGGCCGTGGCCAAAGACATAAAAGGGGGAAAAGCCAAAAAAGAAGCCCTTAACGCTTTTATGCAGCGGGTTATGGGTTCCATTAACTAGGCCGGACCCATTTGTCCTGCTGAACCCTTAGTCTTTACTTCCTCCTTTTTTATAGTTTTAGGCAGATTTCCGAATCTCCTAAACTACATATATGGCATTTCGTATAAACTCTTATGAAGAATACTTATCCGAATACAAGAGAAGCATTGAAGAGCCCGAGGCCTTCTGGGAAGGCATAGCCGACCATTACTTATGGTGTAAACGCTGGGATACTACCCTGGACTGGGAATTTAAAACGCCTTCTGTAGAATGGTTCAAAGGCGGTAAGCTCAGCATCCCCGAAAACTGCCCGGACCGCCACCTGGAGGCTCCTTCAGAAAAGAGTGCACAAAGCATAATGTACAAGGCAGCCAGGGGCAATGTATCCCACACGGCAGATGCCTCCACCCTCCTCGACCCTGACGTGGTGGAAGAAATTAAAATGGGAGCACTGACTTCCTAATGCCAATCCCTTCAATATGCTCAGAAAAGCCACAGCGGCAGATGCACCTGGCATAGCCTCCATCTACAACCATTACGTGCTTCATACGCATGTAACTTTTGAAGAAAAAAGAGTGCCCGCAAAGGAAATGGCCAGGCGCATAACAACAGTTACCGAAAAAGGACCCTGGCTGATCTATCAGGAACAGGGGGAAATAGCGGGCTTTGCCTATGCACATGCCTGGAAAGCCCGGCCAGCCTACAGGTATTCCGTTGAAAGCACCGTTTACGTGAAGCCCGGAGAACATGGGCAAGGTATGGGTACCCGGCTCTATACCGCATTATTAAACGAGTTGCAGGCACGTAAGATGCACGCCGCCATAGGGGGCATCGCCTTACCCAATGAAGCCAGTATACGCCTGCATGAAAAGCTGGGTTTTAAAAAGATCGGGCAATTCAATGAAGTGGGGTACAAATTCAAAAAGTGGATCGATGTAGGGTATTGGCAACTGATCTTTTAAAAAGTTTAGGCATTTTAGCCACACAATTCATGCTATGCAAGACAAGATACAATCCCTGGTCACGCAGCTCGGTCTGCTTCCCCATCCTGAAGGGGGCTACTACAAAGAAGTATACCGCAGCGAAGAAGTTATTCCGGCCTCTGCTTTGGCGGAGAAATATGAAGGCGAACGAAATTGCTGTACCAGCATTTACTTCATGCTTACCTCTACCGCTTTTTCTGCTTTTCACCGCATTGCGCAAGACGAGATCTGGCATTTTTACCAGGGTGCCCCTATCGATCTCCACCTCCTTTCACCGGAAGGAGAACATACCTTGATCAAACTCGGACATAACTTCTTAGCGGGCGAAGTACCCCAGGCAGTAGTCCCTGCAGGGTATTGGTTTGGCGCTGAAGTAGCTGGTGAAAACAACTTTTCACTGGTAGGCTGTACCGTTTCTCCCGGTTTTGACTTTCGCGATTTTGAATTAGCCGAGCGGGAAACACTAACACAGGCTTTCCCGCAACACAGCGCCCTGATTCACAAGCTAAGCCGTTCTTAACCCCTTATGCTGCCCCCGTTCAACGCCCGTGCCGTAACCCACCCCCCCTTATTGGAAACCGAACGGCTTGTGTTAAAGCCGGTTACGGATACCCTTAGGCCTTTTGTATTCCAGGGGCTATCCGATACAGAGGTGCGCGCCCGCATGAAACTTCCCGTACTCGATACCCGGGCAAAGCAAGATGCCTGGTGGCAACGCTTTGAAGCCTGGCACAAGCAGGGAAAGGCCGTGCAGTGGTGTGCCTTTTCGAAAAAAACCGGACAGTACCTGGCCCTGCTTACGATCAAGGAGATCGACCAGGACAACTACCGGGGGGAGATCGGGTATTCCGTAATGAAAGAAGCCTGGGGCCAGGGCTTTGGCAAAGAAGGGGCTGCACAACTGGTGCAGTATGCCTTTGCGGAAATCGGACTACACAGCCTCTTTGCGGTGATCCTGCCCTATAACATTCCCTCGCAACGCATTGTAAAAGGCCTGGGGTTTTCCCAGGAAGGGCACTTTAAAGAGGAGTACTTTTTTGAAGGAAAGTTTCACGACACCCTGAGGTTTGGTATGTTAAATCCCAGCCAATAAGTGTTAAAGCAAAAGGTTTAATCGCCAGGAGCCTTAGTTTCGAAGGAGATTTTAAGCCCCATGAAAAAATACATGCTCCTGCTGGTACTCTGCTGCGGGTACGTACTTCCAGCGCAAAAAGCCACTTACGTATACCGCAACCCCAAAGATTCCACTTTTAACTGCTACCTGAAGCTAGTTCCGGAAAACCGGGAGGTCTGCGGGTTGCTGATCCGCGACTTCAGTGCCTTGCCCGATACGGCACGCAAGAGCCCCTACCGGCTCACCACGCTTGCCTTAGAACAAGGGATCATGGTGGTATACACCGTTTCCACCAATTATTTTCCACAGCTCTATTACGATGATACAGGCCCCGCTTTACTGGATGAGATGGTGCAGGAAGTAGTGGAGGCACACAAAATACCTGAACAAAACATATTTGTGGGAGGGATATCTGCCAGTGGTACACGTGCATTGCGTTACGCCATGTACTGTGCGCAGGGCAAGTCCCAATACCACACTGAGATCAAAGGGGTATTTGCCGTAGATGCCCCGCTCGATCTTGAACGCTTTTACAATTCCGTTTTTCTTCATCAGTCCTACTTTAAAGAGGGTATGGCCCTCGAAGCCACCTGGATGCTAAAGGCCTTTCCCGAAAAAATGGGCGGAACGCCCACTGAGGTTTTAGATGCATACCGGAAGTACTCCGTACACTCCGCCACCGATACCACTTTGGGAAATGCCCTTTATTTCCTGAACACCTCCGTCCTGCTTTTCCATGAACCCGATATCGATTGGTGGCTGCACGAACGCGGGGCGGCCTATTACGACATCAATTCTTATGACCTCGTAGGGTTTACCCGGAAGCTCAAAAAAGCCGGACATGGCTATGTACAACTCATTACCACTTCGGGAAAGGGGTTTGATCGCCAGGGAAAACGCAATTGCCACAGCTGGACGATTGTAGACGAACCTTTTCTTCTCAAATGGATCGTACAACGCCTTGACACGCCAAAAAACTAAGCTACTTTAGTGGCGCGAAATAATATTCCCGCTATGAAAAAGAAAATCCTCCTGTTGCTGCTCTTTGTCCTGGTTGCCATACAATTTGTTCCCGCTTTACCCGAAAGCACGGCAGAGCCCCAAGACAGTATTTTGCTGCGGAAAGACCTGCCCGGGGAAGTAGCTTCCATACTGAAAAAGTCGTGCAACGATTGCCATTCCAATACCACGCATTGGCCCTGGTATGCCCATATAGCCCCGGTTTCCTTTTGGATCGGGCACCACGTGGAAGAAGGCCGGGAGCACTTCAACCTTTCGGACTGGGAACAGTACACACCCGAGCGTAAAGCACACAAAATAGAAGAGCTGGCAGAAGAAGTGAAAGAAGAAGAAATGCCCCTGCCCAGTTACACCTGGCTGCACCACCAGGCTAAACTTACTGACGAAGAGCGCCATGTACTCATTACCTATTTTGAATCGCTTTAATGGACTACCTGTTTCGCTCCGGTCGCCTGGGTTTTCGAAACTGGAGAGACAGTGACCTGGAAGCGCTGCACGCCATAAACGCAGACCGGGAAGTGATGCGCTTTTTTGAGAAAACCCTGGAGCTCCAGGAAAGCCGGGCCTTTATCTTGCGTATGCAAAACCTCTTTGCGGAATACGGCTATTGCTATTTTGCTACGGAACGCCTGGAAGATCAGCGTTTCATAGGAATGATCGGGTTGGGTCGGAAAGACTTTGAGGCAGATTTTACCCCTTGTGTAGACATTGGCTGGCGCCTGGGAAAAGCATTTTGGGGAAAGGGCTATGCCCCCGAGGGAGCCAGGCGCTGTTTACAATACGCTTTTGAAGCGCTAAACCTGCAGGAGGTGCTCTGTATTGCTCCGCGCATAAACCGGCCTTCCATACGGGTTATGGAAAAAATCGGGTTGCAAAAAATGAAGTATTTTAAGCATCCGCACCTGGCAAATAGTCCCGAACTTATGGATTGTGCAGTGTACAGAATGGGGAAATCTACTTTTGAAAAGCAAAAACAGGAATGAGCAACTTCCGGGAGAACCACACATTTGAAGGCATCACATACAACAACCAACGCCTGGAGCGGGGAGAATACGATGCCTGCACCTTCCGGTCCTGTGATTTTGAAGGTGCAGACCTAGGCAATTGTGTGTTAAGGGAATGCCGCTTTGAGCACTGCAACCTCAGCAACGCTATCTTTAAAAATACAGCTTTTCGTACCTGTACCTTTTCCCATTGTAAAATGCTGGGGGTCAATCTGAGTACAGTGGACACTTTCTTGTTAGAACTGCACTTTACAAATTGTACCCTCGACCTCGCAGATTTTTACCGGCTCCCGCTAAAAAATACACGCTTTGAGCATTGCAGCTTAAAGGAAGTAGATTTCAAAGAAGCCGATTTAAGCAAAGCGCTTTTCAGGGAATGCGACCTGCGTGGAGCAGCTTTTGAAAACACCCGTCTGGAAGGGGCCGATTTCAGCAGTGCCCTCCACTACTCCATCGACCCTGAGCGCAACTACCTGAAAGGAGCCCGGTTCTCTATGATGGGCCTACCCGGGTTACTTGAAAAACACGCCCTCAAAATAGACTAAAAGGAAAAACTTATGAAAGATACCCTGGAACAGGAATTTCAACGCTTCCGCGGGCAATTGCGCTCGTATTTGCTCCGCATGACGGCCAGTACGGAGGATACCGAAGACTTGCTGCAGGACACCTACCTCCGCGCGTTGGAAAAGATAGGAACGTTTAAAGAGGAGTCTACCCTAAAAACCTGGGTATTTGCCATTGCTTCTAATTTAGCGCGGGACCTGCTGCGCTCCAAAAAACGCTGGCCCGAAAATGTTACCGACATCTGCAAAGAAGCCGCTCTGAACAACCAGGCTTTTTTCCAGGAAGCCATGCAGATCCGCCATACCTCTCCACAAGGCGAATTCGAGATCAGGGAACACATTGCCTTTTGCTTTACCTGTGTGTCGAAATCATTGCCCCTGGAGCAGCACCTGGTGTTGCTCTTAAAGGAAGTATACGATTTTAAGATCAAAGAGATCGCGCAGATCACAGCGCAAACAGAAGCCATGATCAAGTATTACCTGCATACGGCCCGGAGTAAAATGAACGAAGTATTTGACCATAGGTGCTCCCTGATCAACCAAAAAGGCATTTGCCACCAATGCACCGAGCTCAATGGCATCTTCAACCCCAAACAGAATGCACAGGAAGAACTGGCTAAAATAGAAATGATAAAAGCTGCCAAACGAGGTGAAAAAACACGTCTGCTCGACTTGCGCCTCGAAGTATTGAAGGGGATTGACCCGTTTGAATCCGGGGCAGCAGAACTACAACTGCATCATTTAGAGCACAATAGAAAAGTAATGGAAAAATATTTAGAAAAAGAATAGGCATTACCCTATCCTTTTGCCGGGCTCGTTCGTCAAAACATCAAAACTACATTACATGAGAAAATTCATTTCTTTTTTGACTATGATGACAACCGCAAGCCTATTGGCTCAAAATGGCAAAGCCACCACTACGAAAACGACCTTTAGCCGTGAAACCTCCGTAAGCATCCGGATCGATGCCGATGCCGCCATTCTCTGGACCTTGCTTACCCAGGCGTCCGATTACCCGCGCTGGAACAGCACTATACTTTCCCTGGAGGGAGAGATTGCCGAAGGGGAAAAGATCACCCTGAAAAGCACGCTCGACAGCAGCCGCACCTTTACCCTTAAAGTAAAAGAGCTGCTCCCGGAAGAACGGATGGTATGGGGCGATGGCAAGGGTACGCGCACGTATACGCTTTCACCCAATGCGGACGGCAGCACCACTTTTCATATGCACGAAAAGATCGGGGGGCTTATGTTCCCGCTTTACGCCAAATACATTCCGCCCTTTGATGAGAACTTCGAGCAATTTGCAGCCGACCTGAAGAAAGAAGCCGAGCTCATAAACCGTACAAAATAAAAAGATGGAAAAACGCACCAAAGACAATCCCTGGAAGCTGAAGACCCCACCGCAAACTTCAGCGTATGAAATGTACATCGACACAAAAGACGAGCGCGAAATAATCGTATGTACCGTAGGAAAAACCACTTTGCACTATGATGCACGGGCTATTGAGGACCTGCACCGGATGCTCCGAGCGCATGGCGATTGGATGGAACTGGGCAGCAAGGATGAAAAACAGGAAACCAAACCCGGCACGGTAGAGCACTGGGCACGGTCTGCTGACAACCCTTTGGAAGGCTGGTACGGCCTGAAAAAAGGCTTTCGCGGGCGTTTTGCCATGTATATGCCCCCTTTACTGGAAGCGCTCGGGCTGGCCGAGGTAGAGCACAAAGCACGTGGAAACCGCATGCGGGCACGTTAAGCAAAAGGTCCCATAGAATTTGACGATAGGAACATCTAAGGTCAAAAGCTTACTTTTGAAGGCTTAAGCTATCCGTTTGCAAAAAGCATCTCTTCGTCAAAAAGCGCCAAAGCAAGTTCTCAGTCACACCATATTTGCGCATACCGATGCGGCAGACTGGGTAACTTTTGTACACGGTGCGGGAGGGAGCAGCTCGATCTGGTACAAACAAATACGCGACTTCAAAAAGCATTTCAACGTTTTACTCATTGACCTGAGAGGACATGGCCGCTCCAAAGGACTGGTTTTTGAACAATTAAAGCGCTATAGTTTTGACAGCATCGGGGATGATGTAATTGCCGTGCTGGATCACCTCCGTATCCCAAAAAGTCATTTTATCGGCATTTCCCTGGGTACGATCATCATCCGAGAAATTACAGAGCGTTTCCCGCAACGCACCCAAAGCATGATCCTGGGCGGAGCCGTAATGAAGCTCAACGCACGCGGGCAGGTGCTCATGCGCATGGGCGCCATGCTCAAATCCGTTATCCCTTACCTGTTGCTGTACCGGTTTTTTGCGTTCATCATCATGCCCAAAAAAACCCACCGCGAATCGCGCAACCTCTTCATCAACGAAGCCAAAAAGCTGTATCAAAAAGAATTCAAGCGGTGGTTTACCCTTGTTTCGGAAGTGAACCCTTTATTGCGCCTGTTCCGGATCAAAGACGCAGGTGTACCTACTCTGTACATCATGGGGGCCGAAGACCATATGTTCCTGCCTTCCATCAGTAAGCTGGTGGAACACCACAGTTCCTCACAGCTTTCCGTAATACCCCACTGCGGACACGTGGTAAACGTGGAGCAACCGGCCGTATTCAATCAAACAGTTATTGCCTTTATCAAAGGGCAATAAACCAAAGACGGTCTTTCAACAGAATAAAGCAGAAATGTCTCTCGGCATCAACCGCATTGCAGCAGGTTTGCCCCGGTGGCCTCGTACAATTTAAGCAAACTGGCTTCGTAGCTGAGCAGTATTTCCCATTTGGTGAACAATTCTTTCAGCTGTGTCTCGTTGTGCGCCTTCACGCCCATAGCGGTTAGCCATTGCTGATGCGCCTCGCCCATTTCGTTTTGAAATTTGTAAAGCAGTTCCAGTTGGTACAAACAATCGAAAGGTACTTCAGAAGCCAATTGCGTATGCCGGAAGGTATCCCAGGCAATGCGCGAAAGCTGGACCGGCAACGCCCCGAGGTCTACCGCTACTTCACCTACGTAGCGGAAACGCCCGTTTCCCACAGGCACAGAGTCATGTATAAGAAAGGCCCCGTCAAAATCCTGCCGGAAGTGCTTCATCTGTTCAGGGGATAAAATAAGCTCCTGTTCTTCGTTTAACAAAGAAAACAAAGTGTGCATAGGTTCTTTAAAGCGCGTGAGCAAGGCATGGCCGTGTGCCACCACTTTCCGGTTGCCTTCTACTTCTTCTCTTATTTTTTTAATGGCCTGTGCCGTAGAATGGTTCAGCTTGCGCTGCTGATTTAATTCGTTGAGGTATATACCGGCAAAAACACCCACCATAGTGGCCACTATGGTAACGGTCCAATTGTTAACCAAAACATTTTTGAAAGCTTTTTTCATATATCAAAAAGCGCTGCAACAAAACAAGGGCTCGGGAATGCGAAAGATACTACTAAAACATAAAAACCCTTTATTCAGTACAAGAGCCTATCGCTACGTAAAAGCCTTTTTACATAAACCGTTGCCCTTTTCTCTATTACTGGCTATTTAACGTGAATAATGTTTAAGTATGAAGTAGTAGAATTTTGTCATGTCGAGTGAATTTTCGAAGAAAATTCGTATTCGTCCCCAACAATGTTGGTGGATCGAGACAGGCAAAATGACTTGTTTTCAGCCTGTCCCGCTACTGCGGGAATACATCACGCCTGTGGCGTGACACTCAAACTGACAGCATTTTGCTT
>JANQPD010000041.1 GCA_028285465.1 Owenweeksia sp.
AAAGATAAGTAAAGAAATAGCTAGACCTCCTCTATCTTTTGGTAAAAGCTATGAAATGGACGAGCTGCGTACCTATATTGGAAGAAAGACACGTTTGACTTGGATTGCCTATGCTATTCGAAAAGACACCCGTGAAGTAGTAGACTTTAAGGTTGGCTCACGAACCAATAAAACCTTGAGAGCAGTGATCGAAACGCTTAGAATTTCTTCAGCGAAAGCTATTTATACAGATAAGCTGCCGAGCTACAAATACTTAATTCCGAAAGCAATTCACAAAACAGTACATCGAGGGATCAATTACATAGAGCGGAAGAACCTTACGTTAAGAACCCATTTGAAAAGACTAAACCGAAAAACGATCTGCTATTCCAAAAGCCTGGCTATGCTTACGGCTTGTCTGAAAATATATTTTTGGGGATAAGGATAGATTGATAGCTTTGAAGTAATCCTCATGCATACACACAATTACATAGGATATTGTTTTTCTGGCCCAGGAAAAGCATTATGGAGAAAGACTTTGTATAAAATATTTAAATAATCGGAAATGAAAAAGTGTATCTTGTATTTAACCTTTCTAATAGCTGTTATGGCGAGCAGTTCCTGTTCAGAAAATAAAAAAAATGAAATCCCGAAAGGTTTTTTTTATTACATCAATGATCATAATAATTATGTAGAGGTATATATAAGTGAAGAATCAGAAATAACTATTTATCATGATTTTACAGAACATTTAGGTAAGTTTAAGTTTAATGCTCCATTCTTACTGTCGCAAGACGGTGACACAATAGGAAAATATCAAACAAATCCATATAAGTTTAGCTTTTTTATTGAAAACAAAAGTGCTACTCTGTTAAAAATAGATTCACTTCTCTTTATTTCTAAAGTAGGTTCTCCAGAAGATTTTGATATAAATTATCGGTATCGAAAGCATTTAAACGAAGTTCAAAGAGAGTATGATAGCTGGGAAGATGAGGAAGTAAAGCTATCCCCTAGAGGAAATTGAAGAAAGCTTCTGAGTAACCATAGGGCTTAGAAGGCGGTCCTGTAAATTGATTAATCAACCGACAACAGCCAGCGGATGAGCGCACAGGAGTACATTTTCTTTAGGGACAATACAGCCGATTGTGATGTAGCGGACCAAAGTTGCTTTTGCGGCATAGACCCCTACTGGGCCGAGTACTACAATGACGCTACAGATTGCAGCACTACCCAGGCGCGTTACTGGTACCACCCCGATTACCTTGAGGGCCGAGCGAAAAAAATCCATAAAATGGATTTAGCGAGGAGCCAGCCTGCCACGTGGGAAGAGTTTGTAACGGATGACCTGGGCGAAGCCTACCAGTATTTCTTCTATTCGCCCTGGGGCAAGAATTTGGTAACCCACCATGGCGATAGAGGTACACTAAACAGCCTTTACCGTTTTAACGCCAAAGAACTCGATAGTGAGGCCGGGCTGTGCTTTTTTAGTCAGAGATTTTATAACCCGAAGATCAGTATTTGGCTCACGGTTGATCCCTGGGCGGACCTTGTAGGGGGTGCCGGTCTTGACCAGGTATATACTTTTTCGCTTATTCAGTATTTGAGTGTAGGCATCCGCGCCAGCTTTTGATTTTTCATTCAGTAAATTGGTCTCGTTAAAAACGCGAACGCATGTACAGAAGTAAAATAACAGGAACCGGGCATTATGTGCCGGATAATGTAGTAACCAATGATGACCTTTCGGAGCTCATGGATACAAGTGATGCCTGGATACAGGAACGCACGGGCATAAAGGAAAGGCGATGGGTGGCAAAAGGTTCTGACGATACAACCTCTAAGATGGGTACCGAGGCAGCACGTATGGCCATACAAAATGCCGGGTTGAAGCCAGGAGATATCGATTTCATCATTTTTGCCACTTTATCTCCCGACTATTATTTCCCGGGGCCCGGTGTGCAGGTGCAGGAAAACCTGGGTATAAAAGAAATTGGTGCCCTGGATGTACGCAATCAATGCAGTGGCTTTGTATACGCGCTTTCCGTAGGCGATCAGTTTATAAAAACCGGGATGTACAAAAACATATTGGTTATCGGCAGCGAATTACACAGTGGAGGGCTTGATAAAACCACGCGTGGAAGAGGCGTAAGTGTAATTTTCGGAGATGGTGCCGGTGCGGTGGTGCTTCAGCGAAGCGAAAAAGAAAATACCGGCATACTTACCAGTCACCTGCATGCAGAAGGAAAACACGCTAAAGAACTTGCCCTCTTAGGGCCTAATACAGCCCACTGGGTAGATGCGATTATTGCAGAAAATGACCCTGACGACCTCAGTTACTACCCCCATATGAACGGCAATTTTGTATTCAAGCATGCCGTTACCCGCTTTCAGGAGGTTATACACGAAGCGCTTCAGTCCACAGGTTTAAAAACCAGCGACATAGACCTTTTGATCCCGCACCAGGCTAACCTCCGCATCAGCCAGTACATTCAACAAAAAATGGGGCTTCCCCCTGAAAAAGTGTTCAACAACATCATGAAGTACGGCAATACCACAGCGGCTTCCATTCCCATTGCTTTGAGCGAGGCCGTGCAGGAAAATCGTCTAAAAGAAGGCGATTTGCTTTGCCTGGCGGCATTTGGAAGTGGTTTCACCTGGGCCAGTAGCCTGATCCGTTGGTAAAAGCTGCTCTACATATCCGCCAACACATTGGTTTTTACCAGGCTACAGCCTTACCCAGGAACGGGAAGTATATTTCAAATTGTATATTGGCCGTATGCTTTTATTTACCAATCAAATGAAAAGCTGCTATTTCCTCTTTAGCGTAGTATTGTTCCTGAGTGCTTGCCATATGGGAGGCAACAAAGGCAACGCCTCTCCCGACTTTGCTACGCTGCCTCTTATCCGGAGGGACCTCCCGGAAATAAAAAAAAGCGGTGAACTCAAGGCGATAACCATATACAACAGTACCGGGTATTTTCTGTATCGCGGGCGAACCATGGGTTTTGAATATGATTTGCTTACAGCCCTGGCCGAAGAGTTAGGGGTAAGCCTTAAAATAAGTGTAGCCGCAGATATAGATGAGTTGTTTGACATGCTCAACCGCGGAGAAGCCGATATCATTGCCTACGGGCTAACCATTACCGAAGGACGTAAAGAATTTGTCAGTTTTACGGAGCACCACTACCTCACCCACCAGGTTTTGGTGCAGCGCATGCCGGATAACTGGCGCAAATTGCCGCGTTACAAAATTGACAAAGCACTGGTTACTGATCCCATACAACTTATTGGAGATACCGTACACGTACGCAAAAACAGCAGCTATGCCGATCGCTTAGAGAGCCTGAGTAATGAAATCGGTGGTAAGATCCACATGGAGTATGTACCGGGAGACCATACTACAGAAGAAATAATGGGTATGGTAGCGGATGGGGAGATAAAATATACGGTAGCCGATGAAAACATTGCCTCTATAAACCAGGAATACTACCCGCAACTCGATGTGCGTACCGCTATTAGCTTTACCCAAAGAGTAGCCTGGGCGATACGCAAAAACTCGCCCGAATTGCATAAGGCCGTAAACGATTGGATGCTTCCGCTAAAGCAAACCGACTTTTACTGGGTTACCTACAACAAGTACTTTAAACACAGGAAAAGCTTTAAAGCCAGAGTAAACAGCCCGTTTTTTAGTAAAAACGGAGGAAAGATAAGCCGTTACGATGACCTGATCCAGGTATATGCGGATACTTTAGGCTGGGATTGGCGGCTGCTCAGCTCGTTGATCTACCAGGAAAGCCGGTTTGAACCCCATGTAAAAAGCTGGGCCGGAGCCACAGGCC
>JANQPD010000045.1 GCA_028285465.1 Owenweeksia sp.
GCGGAACAGCAGTCGGCTTTGCGGTAAGGCATTGATCCCATTCGCAAAGCTTTTTCGTATGTTCGCCATGTGCAACCGAGCCCAGTGGTGGGCTTAACCGCTCCTGTTTTTAAAGCATCGTGAAGTATCCTCCCCAGCATACTACCGCATCAGTCAAAGCGCAACGCCCTTTCTGGATAGGGGCCATTCTGTTGCATCTCCCGTATTTCATCTACGCTTTGATACAGGGACCTAACCTGTTGGAAGATTCGCATGAGTACCTGAATCAGGCTCGGAGCCTTTCGCAGGGGTATTTTGCGTATTGCGGAGACCTGTCAGACCCGCTCAATTCCTTTTTTCTTAGCAAAAGGCCCCCACTATACCCCTTGGTGCTTTGGCTTACAGGAGCTACTACCACCTGGTTGGGCATCCTGGTTTTTCAAAACACCCTCTCCCTGTTGAACCTCTACCTATTGCGCAAGCTTCTCATAGAACGAAAAGTATACCACGCAAAGGCTTTTGGTATTCTGGTGGCGAGCAGCTTTTCGTATTTCTTATACGCAAACAGCATTATGTCAGAAATGCTGTTGGTAAGTACCGTAGTGGCCATGTTGTTTGCTTTACACCGATTTCTGCGGGGTGAGAGAAAGTACATTTGGGGGTATCACCTGGCGCTATGTGCAGCCGTACTTACCAAGCCGGTATTTTTCCCTTTTGTTTTTGTAAACCTTTTGTTTTGGCTGTTTTATAAGCCAGGCGTTTTGCGGGCGGCAGTAGTGCCCTTGTTAGTGGTGGGCCTTATGTTTTGGCGCAACGCCCGGGTTACCGGTGTTCCCCATTATTCCAGTATCGCCTATATAAACCTTCTGGACTACAACACCTATTACTTTAACGTGAACCGCAAAGGCTTGCAGTATGCCGACAGCATAAGTGATTTTGCGCATGCGCAGATCCAAAAGGCTCCTGACTTTAAGGCGAAAGTAGACATCATGCAGGATGTGGCCTGGCAGCAAATAGGAGAAGAGCCCGGCTCATATGCCTCGTTCCATATAAAAGGGGCCTTTAAAGGAATGTTGGACCCGGGTAATTTTGACTTTCGCACTTTCTTCAAAGTAAAGGGGTTGGGTAGCTTGCTGAATGTGTTAAACCAAAAAGAGGGGAAGGGGTTTTTTGAGATAACACAAGGGGTTTCGCCCCTTTTTCTGAGTGTATTGCTCTTGAGCCTGTTCAATAAACTCATGCTTCTGCTCGGAACACTATGGTTTGCTGTTCAAAAAGAGGTTCATGCCTTATGGAAAGTGGCGTTAACAGGCTTGGTTTTATACGTGGTAATGGTTACAGGCCCGATTAATGCTTCCCGTTTTATGCTTGCTGTCTGGCCAGCGCTTTTATTAGCTAGCGTACAGGCCTGGAAAACCTGGCGTAAAGCAGGTTAGAAATTAACAATACCTGTATCTGTTAATTTCAGCTAACCCGCTACCCTCGCAAAGGGCAAAAAGCATAAACCCCTTTCTTGACGAGTAGGGGCTTATTTGTTGCGGTTGGGATTTAGGTTTTATTTCCTAAACTCTTTTAATCGTGCAACCATATTCCTTAGTAGAAGCAGGTGCAATTTCTTTTCCCGCGGCCAGGTTACCCATGGCATCTTCCAGGTAGGTTTTGCTTACTTTTTTAGCGCGGCTTTCGTACATGTCGTTAATGGAGCCGCGGTACACCAGTTTCATATTGCCGTCAAAAAGGTAAACGTGGGGCGTGGTACGTGCGCCAAAAGCATCCGCCAGCTTGTGTTTTTCGTCCAGCACGTATGGGGTGTTGTAGTTTGCTTTTGCGTAATGTTCTTTCATGGCTTCCAGGCTATCGTCTCCTTTGCGTTTGGCCTCATTGCTGTTGACCAATACCATTCCGATGTTTTTCTCCTTGGCGAGTTTGCCGAGTTTAGGGTATTGGTCTTCCCAGGCTATTACAAAAGGACAGGTGTTGCAGGAGAAAACTACCAATAAGCCGTTGTCTTTCTTGAGGTCGTTTAAGCTATAAGCTTTTCCGTCCGTAGCGTTCATTTTTGCTTCGGTCAAGGGGGCCTTTTCCCCTATTTCAAGGGTTTCGAAAGCCGGGGCAAAAGCAAAACATACCACGGCTAAAAAAAGAGCGGCGGTAAGCAAGCGTGTTTTTTTCATGTCCAAAAATTTTAAAGGATGAAGGTACATAAAACAAGAAGCCAAACGCTTTTGAATTTCTTAAGTAAATGTTAAAATCAAAAAGGTGTGTTTACTTTTTTGCCAGCCATGGGCTTGGGTCCTGAGGCTTATTGTCTTTCCACACCTCGAAGTGCAACAGGCTGCGCCGTTCCTGCTCATTGTAAAAAACCGTACCGAGCTCCTGGCCATTGTTTACTTTTTCTCCGTTGCTTACCTTGAGCTCAGCAATGTTTTGATATACGGTAAAGTAGTTGCCATGGCGGATGATCACGGCAAAGGCACCTCCCGGGATGCGTACAATGCTGACCTCCCCTCCAAAACTGGCGCGCGCTTTGGCATTGCGTTCCGTAGTAATATCAATGCCTGTATTGTTGATGATCACGCCCTTGGCAATGGGGTGGCTTTGCTTGCCGAAGCGGCTGGTTACAATTCCCCGTTCTACCGGCCAGGGCAGGTTTTGCCGATTTGCGGCAAAGCTGGCAGCCAACTGGCGTGCTTCCGGGGTCAGGTCATATACAGGGCCACTGCTCTCCGCAACCGGTTTATTGGCTGCCCTGAGGGCTTCTTTTTTCTTTTGGATGAGTTCTTTTAACAGCGCATTACTGGTGCGGCTGCTGTAGTCTTTGCCCGAAACGAGCCCTACCCGCCTGGCCTCTTCTTCAATTTGATTGCGGACAGCCCTTGCCTTGGCCCTCTTGATCTCCTCTGCTATGATGCGCTGTATCTCATTCTCCACCTTTTTGGCCTGTTTTTGTTTTTCGGCTAATTCCGCAGCGATCTCCTGTTCACGTTCCTTTAGCTTGGCAATATCTGCTTCCTGTGCCTTTTTTTCTTGCTGTAGCTTCTGGCGCTCCTCCTGCATTTGTCCTCGCAGGGCTTCTTTCCGCAATTTTTGACGGGTTAGCTCCTGTATTTTGCCATTCAGCGTAGCTTGTTTTTCTTCGATGAGTTTTACCTGCCTACGCCTGAAGGCCGCATATTGTTTCATGTACTCCAGGCGTTTGAGTGCCTGGTTAAAATCCTTACTGGAGAGAATGAACATGAGCCGACTGTAGTTGCTGCGGCTGCGGTACGCCTGGCGGATCATATTGGCGTATGCCGTTTTTTGCTCTTCTACTTCTCTTTCCAGGGTGTCGATATCGTTCTCCAGCTTTTCGATATCTTCACTAAGCAATTCTACTTCTTTATCCAGCGTGGCCAGTAGGTTTTCGCGCAGTTTTATCTTACGCTCTACGGTTTGTACGTTGCCCAGCGTAGCTTTTTGATCGGCTTTGGTAGCCCCGAGTATGCGGTTGGCCAGCTCTATTTCATCGAGGAGACGGATCTTTTGACGCTGTAACTCACCTTTGCGGTCCCGCTGTGCGTCAAGCGAAAGCGAAAAGGAACACAATAGGGTAAGCAATATGAACTTACTTAAGACGTGCATAACCCGAGGGAATTGAAAAAGGGAAGTTAACTCTTTTGTTTACCTGCAACTGCTGTACGTTCAATTCAAGTGTACTTACTGCACTGGCCGCATATTCTACCTTTACTCTTTGTGGAAAGGTAACGCCCCCCTGGTGCTGGAAGTCGGCATAAAGCAAACTATAGCGTTTACCGTTTACGGGCTCGTTTTGTTCCTGTGCGGTAGGTTTAAAGGTTTCCGGATCGAAGTAAAGCTGTACAAACGCCTCCTGTAAGGGAGAAACACTTTGTTGCTTTTCCGGGTCTTGCTCAAAATTAGCCAGCTGATACAAGCCGATCGCGGGATATTGCTCAAAACGTTCAAGGTCTCTGGGGGTCAGGTTGCCCAGGAGAATGGCCTGAAGGTCAAAAAAATCAAAATCGAATTGGAAAGTACGCTGAAAGGCCGCAATGTTTCCGGTAAGGTATTCTCGTTTGAGCTTATTTACAAAAGCAACACTGTCTGGATAAACTACGGCACGGGCTGCCTTTACGCCCAAGATCGGGTCTGCAAAATCGAGCCAGATAAGGCTGTCTGGCAATAAACGCACTTCGAGCTTAAAGTTTTGATTAAGTGCCGGTGAACTCAGGCGTGCGGAAGCCCTGAACTGTAAAACCACAGGTTTATTCTCTGCCCGGGCAATGCTGTCTAAAAGGGCCTTTGTTTTTAAGGGAGAAGGTGCACCGGCGGGTAGCGCTTTGCGGTTGCCACATTGCACGAAAAGCAGCGTTAAAAGGAAGAGAGGCAGCACCCTTTTCATCAAGAAACTTTTTTCAGGCGTTTGGTCAGGTTCGCTTTATTCCCGCCCGCTTCCAGCGCCTTTTGCCACTGAATTTTGGCTTCCGCATTGCGGCCGAGGGCAAACAAAATATCGCCGTAATGCTCCAATAATTCTGTGTTGACGCCAGGCTCCAGGGATAGGGCCTGTTCTATCTTTTCCAGGGCCAGCGCATAGTTCTTTTTTTGATAAAGCACCCAGGCCCAGGTATCCAGGAAGGTGGCATTATCCGGTGAAAGGCCGTTGCTTTTCTCCGTCATCTGCAAGGCGCGGTCAAGCTTTTCTTTTCTAACCGAAAGGTAATATGCATAATTGTTTAAAGCAGTGGCGTTGTTGGGATTCAGGGCCAGTGCCTTTTCAAAATATTCATCGCTCTCCGGGTGTTGTTCAAGCCGGTGGTAGGCATCAGCCAGCTGTATATAATACTGTTCTTTTAGGGCAGCATTGCCCAGGGTATATACCAGGCCATCCTCCAGGTAGGTAAGGGCTTCTTCAGGGCGCGATAAAGCATTGAGCGCTGCGCCCGTAAAGAAATAGGGCAGGGGTTGGTTGGGGAAAAGATCAACGGCTTTTGGGCCATATACGGCCAGGCTGTCATACTTCTGCAGTTGTATCTGGATGAGTAGTATTTGTTCCCATATCTGAAAACGGCCCCCTCCTTCCAGTGAAATGGCTTTTTTATACGCTTCCAGGGCTGCGGCTCCCTGGCTGTTTTTGCTTAGGTAGTCGCCATAGATCGCGTATGCCTTTGGGTCTTCCGGGGAGGCTTCCACTACAGATTTAAAGATACTTTGCGCCTCCTTTTCCAAAACCGTATCTGCATTGGGCACATCGAACAAGCTCAGCAATACAGGTACTTTTTTGTCAATATCCAGATTGGGGCTGGCCATAGCCTGTTTTAAGTGAAACAGAGACTTGGAAGTGTTTTTTTTCTTGCGGTAGTAGAGCGCCAGGTCCAGGTGGGGGCGGGGGTCAACCGGGTCGATGGCCAACATCTGCCTGTATAAGGCCACGGCTTCTTCTTCGTAACCGTTTACCTCGTAAAGCTTAGCCAAAGTGCCATAATAATCCAATTTGCGTGGGTAGGTCTCAATGAGCTTCTTCACTTCTTCAACAGCGCCCATTACATTTCCCATTTGCAAATGGATCTGCTTTTTTTGATTGACAACATCTTCATTTATGCCTATGATCTCTTCCGTTTTGTCAAGGGTTTCCAAAGCTTTTTCGGGATCATCATCATTGAGGTAGGCAAGCGCCAGTTCATAGTAATAGCTTACACGTAGCGGGTCTTGCTCTATGAGCTTTTTAAAGGTCTTGACCTCTTTCTTGCTTTCGCCCAGGCTGCGGTATACATTGGCCAGAAGCAAGGTAAACCACTTGTTTTGGGGTTTTAGCTTATGCGCCCGCTCGGCATAGAACAGGGCATCACTGGCTTGTTCACTGGTTAAATAGATCTGTGCCAGCTCAAAACACACGGTGGCATTGGTTGTGTTGAGCAGGTAAAGTTCCCTGTACAGGGTTTCGGCTTCACGCAGGTTGCCCAGGTTTTTCTGCTTTTCGGCCTGGAAAAACATTTCATTAAAAGCCAGGGCTTTATTCCCGTCAAGTTTTACTTCAGCAAATGGATTTTCCTGCTCATCTACAGGTTGTGCAGCCAGGATAAGACCAAAGAGCAATAGAGCTGTTAAAAAGAACTTTTTATTCCAATACGCTGTAATCGCCAATGCTAATGCTTGTAAAATTGCCATCATAATGTGCTTTATTGCCGATCATCGAGTTGGTGAGACGGGCATTCAGCACCTTGCTGTTTTCTTGTATAAGGGTATTGTCTATGGTACTACCGCTTACCTCTGTGTTTTTCCCTACACTAACGTTAGGGCCAACTGTACTATTGCGGATTACGGCTCCGGCACCGATAAAGCAAGGGGGAATAACTTCTGAATTTTCAATGATCGCTTCAGTACTCACCAGTGCTTCATCTCCATCAATGAACCCGAGTATCTTACCGTTTGTTTCCACGGTCACATTCTTATTGCCGCAGTCCATCCACTCATTTACCGTGCCAGAAGTAAGCTTTAGCCCTTTGTTTTTCATGTTCTCCAAAGCATCGGTGATCTGGTATTCTCCGCGATCGGTGATGTTGTGGTCGATCAGGTACTGCAGTTCATCACGTAAATTGTCCCCGTCTTTAAAATAGTAAATGCCAATAATAGCCTCATCAGACACAAATGTTGCAGGCTTTTCTACAAAGTCTGTAATGTGGCCTTGCGCATTCTTTTTCACCACACCGAAAGCAGAAGGGTTTTCGACCCGTTTGGTCCAGATTACGCCATCACTTTTGTTATCTAGGGCGAAATCGGCGCGGAAAAGCGTATCTGCAAAAGCCACTACTAAGTTACCCGTTAAGGAGGGCTTAGCGCATAAGATCGCGTGCGCAGTCCCCAAGGGTTCTTCCTGATGATAAATGGACCCCTTGGCCCCCAGGCCTTCGGCAATAGCTTTGAGCTGTTCTTCGGTTTCCGGGCCAAAATCGCCTATAATAAAGGCAATTTCATCTACTGCCTGCCCGCAAACTTTCACAATATCTTCTACAAGGCGCTGCACAATAGGCTTGCCGGCAATGGGAATAAGCGGCTTGGGAATAGTGAGTGTATGTGGGCGAAGCCGGCTACCGCGGCCGGCCATGGGTACTATGATCTTCATTTATAGTTGTTTCAAAGCGTTTTTGTAGTCTTTTATACAAATTGCAAATGTAGCGGGATGTGTGGGATATTAAAGGGTTGCGCACAATACTTATGTACAGGCTTAGTTTTTCCCGGTGCTGCCAAAGCCACCGCTTCCGCGGGAAGTGTCTTCCAGTACTTCTACCGTCTCCCATTCCACTGATTCGTGCCGGGCTATAACCAATTGCGCAATGCGTTCGCCATGTGCAATAGTGCGGGGCTCGTTAGACAGATTTACCAGTATTACCCCTACTTCGCCCCTGTAATCGGCATCTATAGTGCCCGGGCTGTTAAGCACGGTAAGTCCCTGCTTATATGCCAGGCCTGAACGTGGGCGCACCTGCGCTTCATACCCGACAGGGAGGGCTATGAAAAGCCCGGTTTTTATCAGGCTGCGTTCAAGTGGTTTAAGGGTAAGGGGTTGTTCCAGAACGGCTTGCAGGTCCATACCGGCCGCACCTTCCGTTTTGTATTCGGGCAATGCAAAGCCCGATTGATTGATGATCGATACTTTCATGAAGAAGGAGATAAAAAACGTTTGATTTCTTTTCGTTCTAAAAGGTAAAGCCCAAGGGCAAAGCATGCAAAAATAAGCCCGTTGATGAGGTATTGCTCCCTTAAATGAACATAACATACATAAGCCAGTACTATACCGGAAACCAGGTAAAACAGAATGCGGCCGGTTTGATAGGG
The DNA here is from genome assembly GCA_028285465.1 of Owenweeksia sp. Lineage (GTDB taxonomy): Bacteria > Bacteroidota > Bacteroidia > Flavobacteriales > Schleiferiaceae > JANQPD01. The sequence continues at coordinate 7,813 of JANQPD010000045.1, forward strand.
GCTGCGGTAATGCTTTTGATTGAGGTAATAGGAATAGGCGGTCATGGCGGCATAACTTACAACTGTGGCCAGGGCCGCACCCAAAATGCCATAGTAGGGAATAAGCAGCAGGTTGAGCACCACCGTAAAGAACAAGCCAAAGAAGGTGATGAAGGCCCCAAAGCGGGTTTTATCTTCCAGTTTGTACCAAATGTTCAGGTTTAGGTTTATGCCCACAAGTAAATTGGCGAAAATGAGAATAGGGGCCAGGTAAAGGCCGCTCCAGTACTTCTCATCAATAAAGATCTTCACCACATCGATAAAGCCTACCAGACCTACAAAAATGAGCACCTGGAAGAGGGTGAAATACTTAAGGATATGGGCATAGGTTTGCCTTTGATCTTTGGCTTTTGCCTGGCTGAAAAAGAAGGGCTCCGCGGCAAAGCGAAAGGCCTGTATAAACATCATCATGAAAGTGGCAATCTTATAATTAGCCCCATAGATGCCAATTTCGGCAAAGTTTTCTTTTTCGGTACCGGGCAGCAGGTACTTTAGAAATTGCCGGTCGGCCATTTCATTGGCAATACCAGCTAAACCTGCTACTACCAGGGGAGCGGCATAACCCAAGTAGCGTTTTTCTACCGACCAGTCTACAATGGGTTTAAAATGCTTCATTTCAGGGAGCAAAAGCAAAAACATGACTCCACTGCCTATCAGGTTGGCTATAAAAACATAAGCTACGCCCAACTCCGGGTAGTATATGCGTTCAATGAGTGGAGTGGCTATGCCTTTCTCCAATAGCCAGGGGCAGGCCTTAAAGAAAAAGTAGTTGAGTAGAAAGAATAGCCCGATTTGCGTCATGCGGACGCTTACGAAGCGAATGCCCCTGTTTTCGGCCCGTAGCTTGGCAAACGGCACCGCGCATAGGGCATCCAGCATTACTATGGCAAAAGCGTATACCGGGTATTCAGGGTGTTCGGAATATTTTAAGGCGCTGGCCACCTGCGGTAAAAAAAGCAAGAGCAAGAACAGGAACAGCAGAGAAAAACCAATAACAGGAAACAAGGTGTGGTTTAGCACTTGTCTTCCCTCAGCTTCGTCCTTGCGCCTTTGGTAGTACCTGAAAAAGGTCGTTTCCATACCAAAGGTGAGCACCACCATCATAAAGGCTATAATAGAATAAAGATCGGTGTTTACCCCATAGTCGCTTTGGCTGAGCACGGCCGTATGCAAGGGGGTAAGAAAAAAAGTAAGGAAACGCCCGACAATACTGCTCAACCCATATAGGGCCGTTTGCCCGGCAAGTTTTTTAAAGGTACTCAAGCCCTGTAAATTTTGGTAAAAATAACACCTTGCCTTTATGCACGGCACGAGGTGAGGTAAGAGTTCTTAACGCCTATATAGAGGTAGTGTATACATCTTTATATTAATAAAATAGAATTCTATTTAAGAAAAAAAAGAACTGCCCTGATTTTAAGGTCTTGAATGATTAAACGTTCAGTCTTCCGGTAAAATAGCAGGATAACCCGTTGACTAATTGCGCAAGTCGAAAAAAAAGATGAAGATTAAGTAAGCCTCTCCTTATAGGTATATTCGTACACTTTATATTTCTGCCGAGCAGAAACTATTTCTAATCCTAAACACTATAAAATGAAAAAGCTTTTATGCATTTTCCTTATTGGCTTGCCCATACTTACCCTTAATGCTCAAGGGTATGCGGTGTCTTATTTTGAAGACGCTGGTAACCCCGGGGGGCTGAATACGGATAGTTACACCTCCAGTACGGGTTGGACCGAGATTTCTCCAGGCGGACAGGGCGCCAACGAATGGACCTCCCCGGAGCCCCTTCCTTTTCCGTTTGACTTTTACGGCAATCCCGTAAGCTATTTTCAGGTAAGCTTAAACGGGGTGCTCACCTTTGACACGGCTACTACCATAATTCCAGGAGACAATGCCGCTCTTCCTTCAGCGTCCCTGCCCGATAGCAGCATCGCTTTCTTTTGGGATGCCTTTACTACCTCCCCCCCATTAAGTACTGCGGACGATATAGATATGAAAGTTTTCGGCACCGCTCCTAACCGGCAACTGTGGGTGCGGTATGCCGGATTTGAGTTGAATGGCAATTCCAGGGTGTATTCGGCTGTAGTATTGGAAGAAACATCCAATAAAATCTATATAGTAGACCTTCAGTCAACCAATTCCAATGGCCTTTCTGCAACCGTTGGCGTACAGGCCACTTCTTCTTTGGGAGTTGATGTGGGTTCAAACCTAACCATAAGTGCCAATGCGGCTACTACAGCCGACAATGACTATTATGAATTTACATTCGTGCCAGCCGGGGTTTGCTTCCCGCCAACTGACTTTGCTTCAAATGATTTCACTTCCAGCGAAGTTACTTTAGTATGGAATGAAGCTGCTTCAGGAAGCAGCTTTACTGTAGAGTACGGCCTGGATGGTTTTGCCCAGGGTTCAGGCCAAACGCTTACCGGTATCACAGATACCTTTGTGGTAGTAACGGGGCTTGATGCGTACGCAGACTATGATTTTTACGTGAGCGAGTCCTGTACCGGGAGTACGCCCAGCGCCTTGGCCGGGCCGGTTAGTGTGCTTACCGCGATGGGAGAAGGCTCGAAAGAAGATTTTTCAGGTAGCTTTTTGCCCCTAGGGTGGGGAGAAGCACAAGGGGTTATTGACAACCCTACCAGTTTTACAAGTACCACATCCGCAGGATGGACGCAAGATGAGTTCTCTAACCGGGGGGTGGACGAGGCAGCTAATGAACTTATTTCGGGTTCAAGCAACGAAGAGTGGCTCATTTCACACTCGATCTATTTGCCTGCCGGGAATAACCTGGCATTGGAGTTTGATGCTTCTGTAACCAGAAGTGGCGCCAACGTACTAGGCGTATTGGCCACAGATGACACCATACATGTAGTAATCTCTTTGGATAACGGTGCCACGTGGAACCGCTCGGATGCCCTGCTTACTATAGATGAAAACAGCACAATAGCCGCCAATTCGGGCGTACATTATACCCTGCCTTTAACAGCCTACTCTGGTTTGGTGAAGGTGGGTTTTTATTCAGAATCATCCGTTAGTGGTGGGTCTGCAGACCTGTTTATAGATAACGTACAGTTGAGGCAGGTAGGCGCATGCCCTCAACCTTCTGCGGCATTTGCCTCCACCATAACCACTACTAGCTTTGATGTAAACTGGACCGCTAACGGAGGTGCTTCTTTTGCTTTAGTGTGGGGCCCTGCAGGGTTTAACCAGGCTACGGCCACGGCTACAGTGGTAACTGCTCCTCCCTATACAATTACGGGCCTGAGCCCTTATACCGCCTATGATGTATACCTCTGGAATGAGTGTGCCGGAACAACCAGCGATACCATATTTTTACCGGGCACTATTACTGCTATACAACCCGCCTGGCTGGAAGATTTTGAAGGAAACGACTTTGTACCCTTTGGCTGGGAAGAACGGGCCGGAGTGATTGGCAACCCGACAAATTTTGTGTCTTTTACCAGTGCAGGCTGGACCTCTGATGATTTTGCCAACATTACGGGTGCCGGGGAGTCCGCCAATATGGTGATCTTCTCCTTTAGTGGGGTATTGGACGATTGGCTCATTACACCTCTGATTGACCTGGGGACAGGTAACAATTTCCAACTGGAATTTGATGCCGCTTTGACCTCTTCAGGTGGAACCGCACCTGAAACCTTTGACGCAGATGACTCGTTGAAAGTAGTCATCTCTACAGATGGAGGAGATACCTGGTCGAATGTAAACAGCCTGCTCAGCTTAGGTGCCGGAAGTGAGCCCTCGAATACGGGAAGCCAGTATGTGGTAGACCTTAGCGCATATTCAGGCCTGGTAAAATTCGGCTTTTTAGTAGAGTCCAGCACCAGTGCCGGAAGTAGTACCCGCGAAGTATTTGTAGATAACGTACAGGTAAGGGTTCCACCAAACTGTGCGTCTCCGCTTAACATTGTAACTTCGGGGGATGGAGACAGCGTAACCGTTTCGTGGAGCGTGCTCTCTCCGGCAAATTCCTATACCCTGGATTATGGCCCCGATGGCTATGGCTTAAGCGGGGGTACCCAAATAACCGGTATCACAGATACCTTTTATACTATAACCGGCCTTCCTTTTAATACCGGCTATGATTTTTATGTACAGGCTGATTGTGGTGCTGTGGATGGCGTAAGCCAGTTTGCCGGCCCCGGAGGGTATCTCACGCCCTGCGATGTGTTTATTGCCCCTCTTTTTGAAAATTTTGATAACTGGACAGCCGGTACGAACGACTCAATAAGTGTGTGTTGGGACAGAAATCCTAATGTTACTAATGAATTCATCTGGCGTGTGAGAAGCGGCACCACCCCTACTACTAATACGGGCCCTGATGATGACCGTACCATTGGGGGAAATTATATGTTTACGGAATCTTCCGAGGGAGGCTCGGGAGCGCAAGCTGCTTTTATTGTACCCAGCCTGGACGTTTCTGCCCTTAATACGCCTGAAGTTGCTTTTTACTACCATATGTATGGAGAAACTACCGGGGATCTTTATATTGAAATTTCAGATGGAGTAAACACCTATACGGAAGTAGGGCTTATTTCCGGGGAGCAACAAACGGCCAGTGCAGACCTGTTCAGGCAGCAAGTGATCAACTTAGCGCCCTATCCTTTAGCTTCAGATACGATTTCTATCTCTGTTATAGGAAGAAAAGGAACGGGACGTACCGGAGATATGGCTATTGATGATTTTGAAGTACGTGAAGCGCAGACCTGCCCTGTGCCCTACGATGTAAATATATCCGGGATTACTTCTACATCGGCTATAGGTTCCTGGATTAGCGGTACAGGCACCACAAACCTGGAGTGGGGCCCCAGCGGGTTTACTCAGGGTTCGGGAACAGGAACCTTAGTAAAAAACGCCAGTAACCCCTTTCCCTTCAATGGGCTTACCCCTAATACGTCTTACGACTTTTACATCCAGGATTCCTGTACCAGTTTTCCCAATGGAACTTGGATAGGGCCTTTTACCTTCACCACCAAGTGTACCAGTGTTTTAAGTGGTACATATACGATTGGCGGCCCGGCCGGCCCCACCAACTTCCCTACTCTGGATAGTGCCGTACAAGTACTCAACGACTGTGGGATCTCAAGCTCGGTCGTGTTTGAGATCGCCCCAGGCACTTACAATGAAACAGTAACCATATTTGAAGTTGAAGGTGCTGATGCAAGCAATACCGTTACGTTTATAGGTACGGATCCCCTCACCACCAATATTGTGCATGACGGTTCAACCAGTAATGCAACCATAGCTTTGGATGGGGCGGATTACATTACGTTTAAAAACCTCACGATCCAAAACACCAAGGGCAGTGATGAAGCTATTGGTATTTTCCTGACCGGGGCAGCGGATCACAATACAATTGACAGTTGCCTTTTCCTTTTGCCCAATTCCGATAATGACGCGGCAAACATTTTTGCGGGAGATGACATAACTTCTGTTTCTACCGGTGCAAACGGTACGAACGCAAGTGACCTGGTGGTGCGCAACTCTGTGTTTGACGGAGGAGAGTTTAATATTCTTTTTGTAGGGAATGATGACAATGTGAACCTCACTTCCGGCCTGACCATCGAAAACTGCGTGTTTACGGGCTTTGATGAAGTGAGCTTATCCATACAGAATGTGAATGACATACACATCTTAAACGATTCTATTGTCGCTTCCGTGGGCAGGTATGCTATTGATATGGATGATGTTTCGAACTTTGATGTATCAGGCAACTACATCCGTAACCTGGGTACTGTAGCTACTTTCTCCATCTTTACGGGGAACGACGATGCGAACGTAACCCTGAACGGCAATTCGCGTATCAGCAACAACATCATACACTCTACCAATAACTGGTCGCTGTTTTTATTCGAAGTACACCATACGGATGTAGTACACAACACACTATACTCAGATGAATCCGATAACCTCTATCTTTCTTCCGTAGACGACATGCGGGTACTAAACAACATCCTGTGCGCACCCAAAGGAGAGGGCCTCACCTATTCCGGAGGTACGCCTCCTGCAGCTACCAACGAAGTAGATTACAATTTGTATTTCCCGTTGCGCTCGGATAACTTCCCGGCTACCTACATCCCTGTAATTGTGGACGGGAGCACGCGTTATAATCTTGCAGACTGGCAGGCCTCCCAAAGCGATTGGGACCAGAACAGTGTAGCGGGAGATCCCGAATTTGTAAGTGCAACAGATTTACATGTACAAGGCTACCTGGCCGATAATGCAGGCATCCCGGTTATCGGCCTTACCGATGACTACGATGGGGATATCCGCAGCCTTACTACCCCTGATATTGGGGCTGATGAGTATATGGCCATAGCCTGTCCCAAGCCTACTGGCCTGGATGTGACAGGTACCACAAGCACCTCAGCAGATCTTATTTGGGATGGGATAGGTACAGCCTATGAAGTAGAATGGGGAGAGTTGGATTTTGTTTTAGGCAATGGAACCACCGTATCCACCACAACGAACACCACTACCTTAACAGGGCTCACAGGTGGTTTAACCTATGACTTTTATGTGCGGAATAATTGTGCTCCCAACCAAAGTGAGTGGGCAGGACCATTTAGCTTTGTAATTGAATGTGGCAACCCGCTTAATGGTACGTATACCATTGATGCTACCCTGCCATCCGGGGGAACCAACTATTCTTCCGTAAGAATTGCGGCGTTGGCACTGTCACAATGTGGCATAAGCGGACCGGTAACCTTTAACATAGCGGCCGGCACCTACAGCGGAGCACATATATTTGGCGCTATTTCGGGTGCTTCGGCTACCAATACCATTCGGTTTGTAGGGGCCTCGGTAAGTTCCACGATCATTTCTTCTACCGGAGAGGAAGTATTGGGCAACCAGGCCACCATTCTGCTGGATAGTACAGATTACATCACTTTTAGAGATGTGACTATACAGAATACGAAAACCGCTGATGCCTGGGGTGTATTGCTTACGCACGATGCAGACCACAACAACTTCATCAATTGCCACTTTGATATGCCCAATACGACCAGCGGAGATGTGGCAGGTTTGGTTGCCAGTAACAGCCTGGTAAACGACAACAGCACTGGAGACAATGCCTCATACCTTACCATCGACAGTTGTCATTTCACCGGTGGAGAAAAAGGAATTGTGGTAGATGGTTCAGGTTCAGGCTTTGATAAACTTGGATTGCGTATTACCAATACCATAATTGAGTCATTTGACGAAACAGGTATCGACATCAATGAAATGGACAGCATTCACATCGAGGGCAATACCATTCGCAATATAGGCGATGCCTCTTCCTCTTTCGCAATAGATATGGACGATGTGATCAACTTTGTGCTTACCCGCAATACGATCATTGCATCGGACGAGGGCATCAACATCAATGACGGGAACAACACCAATAACCCGGCAGTACGTTCCGAAATATCCAATAATATGATCATTGCCGGAGGAGACCATGCGGCAGACATTGTGGATGTAACCGATGTAAATATTTTCCACAACTCCCTGGTGGGCGAGCCGGCCATTGACATTGATCAGCACGATAGGATGAGCATTAGAAACAACATCTTCTACGGCCGTGCTTCTGAAGCTTTCTTAAGTGATGATCCTTTAGGCAGCCTTACTGCGGTGGATATTGATTACAATCTGTATTACAGCAGTGATACGGTTGCCGAGTACCCGATCGATATTGACGGGACCGATTATGCAACCCTCGCTGACTGGGTAACGGCTGACAATACACGGAATGCCAATTCTATCGAAGGCGATCCGGACTTCCTTGATGTGACTTCAGACTTGCATATGGAGCGTCCTATCGCAGACGGAGTAGGGGATAATGCCGTGAACATTCTCGTGGATATAGACGGAGATACCCGACCTTTGGCCGGCTCTACCGTGGTAGACATGGGAGCAGATGAGTATATCGCGGCTACCTGCTTTGCTCCGGATTCCCTGATGGCTATAAACATACTTACCAATGCGGTAGAGCTCGATTGGGTTACGGGAGATGCCACAGCCTGGCAGGTACAATATGGGCCTGAAGGCTTTGTGCCCGGAGCAGGTACCCTCCTGGGAACTACCACAAAACCGTTTACGGTGAGTAGCTTGACGGAAGCTACCTGTTATGACTTTTATGTGCGCGATAGCTGTGCCGTAGGCGATGTAAGTGCCTGGTTCGGGCCGCTTAACCTGTGTACGGATTACACCTGTAACATAGCCACCCTGCCCACACTCTTAGGCGATACTTTGTTGTGTGCTCCCCAGATAGATACCCTGTATGGAACTACTACTGAGGACTTGTTTGTGTGGATAAACGATAAGGGCTATGTATACCATCAGAACGACACGCTGATTACCGATACCATTTTTACGGATACTACTTTTTATGCAGCTGACGTTAGCCTGGACGGACCACAGGGGCGTCACGTAGGCCCGCTGACGAGTATAGCCGCTCAAGGTTTTGGCAACTTCTCCAATGGTATGATGTTTACCGTATTAAAGCCGTTGGTACTGGATTCTGTAACCATGAAGAGTGATGGTGCCCGTGGGGGTAGGATACGTATATGGGAACCGGACTCCATTAATAATGAAGACATAGATGTTTCCAAAGCCACCTTGATCCAGGATGTAGCATATGACTTACCAAGTGCCGGGGAGTTCCAGGTACCCGTAGGGATAGTGCTTGCCCCGGGCAGGTATTTCATCAACCTGAGCTACCTTACCGGTTCGGGTAGTATGTTCCGCTCTACTACGGGTGCTGATTTCCCGTATGTACTGGATAACCTGGTGTCTATTGATAGCTCTGTCGGAACCTCAAACTTCCCATCTACCCGCATTTACTATTTCTTTGACTGGGTAGTATCCGGGGCGTGTATAGGAAACCTGGACTCTATAGAAGTAAGCTTTGGCGGAGCCCCTACAGCGAGCTTTACCTCAGCCATTACTTCCGTTACGCTCAATGACGCCACTGTAGATTTTGACGCTTCGGCAAGCGCCAGCGGCATTACGGATTACGAGTGGGACTTTGGAGACGGTAACGTAGGTACGGGCGTTAGTCCACAACATCAATACACAGCAAACGGTACATATGATGTAGAGCTTGTGGTGTTTACCAAGTGTGGCGAAACAGATACACTGGTACAACAGGTGGTGATACAAGGCATAGGTCTTGAGGAAAATGCCCTGAGCCGCTCTCTGGAACTTTTCCCTAACCCGACCGACAAATCTGTACACCTGAGCTTTGAAGCGGCAGGTGCACAAAGTGCAATGATCAGGTTGCTTGATTTCTCAGGAAAAGAAGTGAAACGCTTCCACGCGGAGAACATTAACGGCAGTTATAAAGCGAGCATTGATTTGAGCGACCTGCCTTCGGGTGTTTATTCCTTGAGCATACAGGCGGGAGACTTACGTGCCGTACGTAAAGTACTTAAGCATAAATAAGCTCTTTCCTTAATTGGTGGTGAAATAGCCCGGTGTATACACCGGGCTATTTTTGTCTATATACGAAAGGCCCATCAAACCCTATCTTTGCCCCTTTAATTGTTACGTATGAAAAAGATACTCCCTTATATACTGATCCTCTGTGTATTTGCCGCACAGGCACAGGTAAACTGTTTACCCCTGGAGCCAGTTACAACGGGGCAGATCCAAAAGGATATCAATTACCTGGCTTCTGATGAACTGGAGGGAAGAAAGCCGGGTACGGCAGGTGCGGAAAAAGCCGCTACCTACATTCAACAAGTATTTCAAAGCCACGGTCTCCAACCTATGGATGGGCTGGGTGGTTTCAGGCAGGATTTCCAGATGCCTGTTAATGTCAAAGTGCAGCCAACTACTTTCCTGCAAGTAGAAGCACAAGGCCAACGGCTTCTATTCGATTTTTTTCCTACCCGGTACAGTGCAAACGGAGAGATTGAAGGAAAAACCATATACGTACAATATGGGATCGTGGCCCCAGAGCTCGGGCGCGATGATTATAAAAAGAAAAAAGTAGCGAAAAAAGGCATAGTGGTGATGGACATTGGCTCACCTGACGGGGTCCACCCGCATAGCGAGTACCTGAAATACCACGACCTAGGCGAGCGGATCGCATTGGCCAGGGAAAAAGGGGCCACCGCCGTATTGCTCGTAAACATTGAAGGTCAGGCGAATGATCTTTCCCCGGAGTACAAAAAAATCCGCACTAGCGGTATTCCCGTATTGTTTATCCAAAATACGGCACTGGCCAGGCAATTGACCGGGGAACGGGAAGTAAGGCTGCGGGTAGAGCAGAAAGAACAGGTCGTTACTGCCTTTAACGTGGTGGGAACCATTAACCGGAAAGCCCGGAATACCGTAATTATTGGGGCGCATTACGACCACCTGGGGTATGGTGGATCCAGTTCGCTTTATGCTAAAAAAGGGGAGCCCGCCATTCACAATGGAGCAGATGACAATGCCAGCGGCACAGCAGGTCTTTTAGCCCTAGTGCGCTACTTCAACCAGCATGCAACAGACTTCCCTAACCATAATTTTGTATTTATTGCCTTTTCAGCAGAAGAGGAAGGCCTCTTAGGATCGGCTTATTTTGCCAGGCAGCGTCTGTTGAATATGGACGAGGTAAGTTATATGCTCAATATGGATATGATCGGCCGTATGGAAGACAGCACGCTTGCCATAAGCGGGGTGGGCACTTCCCCTTTTTGGAAGGAGAGCATAAAGATAAAGAACGCCTGTGGACTTAAAGTAAAAACCACGGCAAGCGGTACCGGCCCGAGTGACCATACCAGTTTTTACAACCAGGGGGTTCCCGTGCTGCACTTTTTTACGGGCACACATGGCGATTACCACAAACCCAGTGATGATGCAGATAAGATCAATGCAGAAGGGATAGCTATGGTATTGCGTTATATGCTGGGCGTTATAGCTGCGGCAGATACCATCCCCGACCTGGCTTTTACGAAAACCAAAGCAGAGGAAGGAGCCGTGCCTCGCTTCAGTGTGACCTTGGGCGTAATGCCGGATTATCTTTTTGAAGGCACCGGAATGAAGATAGATGGGGTAACGGAAGGAAAACCAGCGGCAAAAGCCGGTTTGCAGGCAGGGGATGTAGTTACCCATTTAGGCAAGGTAAAAGTGGTAGATATGATGAGCTATATGAAGGCCCTGGGTCAGTTTAAAAAAGGCGACCAGGCAGAGCTGGAATACCTCCGCGAAGGCAAAACCAGGCGGGTGCCCGTGCAGTTTTAAAAGATTGCTTTTTTTTGCAGCCCTTTTTTATAAGGAAGAACCGAACATATGAGCGAGACCAAGCAAAAAGAAATACACCACATAGCCGTAATTGGCGGAGGAAGCTGGGCTACGGCCATCGTTAAGATCCTCACCGAAAACAACGACTACGTAGGTTGGTGGATGAGGGGAGAGGAAAACGTGATGCACATTAAAAAGTACCACCAAAATCCTCAATATTTAAGTTCCGTGGAGTTGCTCACAGAGAATATTGACATCTCTACCGACCTGGACCACATAGTAAAAGAAGCTGATACACTCATCTTTGCCATTCCCTCCGCCTTTTTAAAAAAGGCCCTGGAAAACCTTAACACAGACATCTCCGATAAATTGGTTTTTAGTGCGATTAAGGGAATAGTGCCGGACGAGAACACCATTGTTGGAGAATTTTTTCACGAGCACTACAAGATCCCCTTAGACCAGATAGGGGTGATTACGGGCCCTTGCCACGCAGAAGAAGTAGCGCTGGAGCGCCTCTCTTACCTCACTATAGCTTCGGCTGATGAAGGTATGGCACGCAAACTTGCTGATCGTATGAATTGCGATTACATCAAAACAAGCATCAGCGATGACATTTACGGTACGGAATACGCAGCGGTATTGAAGAACATTTATGCACTTGCCTCGGGGATTTGTCATGGGCTGGGCTATGGCGATAACTTCCAGGCAGTATTGGTAAGCAACGCCATTCGTGAAATGAAGAAGTTTATGAAGGCGGTGCACCCTATAAAACGCGACATTAACGACAGTGCTTACCTGGGCGACCTGCTGGTTACGGCTTATTCACAGTTTAGCCGCAACCGCACTTTCGGGAATATGATCGGGAAAGGCTACACCATACGTTCGGCCATGCTCGAAATGAACATGGTGGCAGAGGGGTATTATGCCGCTAACCTGATCCGTGCGGTGCGCAAAAACTACGACATTAAGATGCACATTGCCAATGCCGTATATAAGATCCTGTACGAGGGCAAATCGCCCAGGAAAACCATGAAGAAGCTGCAGGAAAAACTGGATTAATTATCTTTACTTCCTAAGACCTGTTTCTAATGCATATGCGTTTTTTCATCGTTTTCCTTTCCGCTCTGAGTCTTTGGGCCTGCAAAAAAACTACCCAGGCCCCTCAGGTTACCAATTGCAATCAAAAACCTATCCCCGAAAAGTATACCGGCGTGGTGCTGGAGATCCATGATGATGCCTATGGCCTTTACCCTTTTCCTAATGGGAACCTCGGCTTTTGGCACAGGGATAGCTTTTATATTTACGACCCTGATTTGGTGCAGTTAAACGTAGTGCCTACTACTTCCCGCGATATCAGGGTGCTGCCGGATAATACTTTCCTGACGCTAAGTACTAGCAGCCATACGGACTACGTAGAAGGCCCTGACTTCATTACCGGTTGGGTGTATGTGGGAAAGCAAAAAGACTGCAGTGCAGCATACCTCTTTGCCGATAATGTAGAGCTATCCGTTATGCACAGCGTCAACAAAACCCTTGTTACGCGCTATGATGAGAACGGTTATTCTCTCGGTGGTTTTGAGCTTGAAGGATTGTACTCAAGGAGTTTACCCGTGGTATATGGGGAGCACCTCTATTTCGGCTTGCTGGACAAAGACACTGTAAAACAATACCCGGTAATGGATGCAAATGGCTTTTTCCGGGATACCATACGTAAAAATGAAAGCGCAGGCGTATTGCATTTCTACAAAACTACGTTAAGCGGAGCCATACAAGCCCATAAGGTGTATACAGGCTACTCTACCTATATGGAAGCTTCAGGGGAACATACTTTTTTTGAGAGAGGGCAAGGAAGGCTTTGGTTTTGTACTTCGGACGAACTGACACAACTCGATATGGAGGGAAGGTTAATGCACCGGGATGCGTACCCTAAGGCCGCTTGCGAAGGAACGCCCTATTTAGCCATGGGGTTTAAGAAGGGAATTTATATAGGTTCCGGCACAGAGCGGTACCTGGTGAACGCCTCTTTTACCGCTTCGGACTTTAACGCCTTCGTGCCCGGGACGAATTCTGTGATCCATGAAGACCGTTTCTTTTCAATATACTCCGGAAGCCTGGAAGCGCGTAACCTGGAAGGAAATATACTTTGGAAAACGAATGCAAGCGTATACCCGCTTGCCCCTGGCTCATTTGCCATAGACTGCACGGGAAACGCATATTGTTTTTATTACAAAACAGCAACAAGAAAAAAGTACCTGATCCGCTTCGGACCTAACGGGGAAGCTCCTCCCTCCGGTTGAGTCGTTTTAGTGCTTACTTCACTGCATGGCATGACCTCTGTGAAGACAAGTGGTAAATCAAATAAAGGGGTTTTTGTTTCAAGAACAATTTAAACGAGCATTTTTGAATCCCTCCGTGAAGACAACCAAAAGCCCATGGAGAAAAAACGCTAAACGCACGCTTTCTATAACTCATACTTTACGCCCAGCAGAACATAACGGGGCATTACGTAATATACGGAGGTGCTGATGAGGTTTTCGTTAAACGCGTCCTCACGCAGGATACCTGTGTTAAGGAGGTTCATCCCGTTCAGGCTAAACTCCCAGGGGCTATCTTCTTGCCGGTAGTATAGGTTGGCCGTTAAAAAGTCGAAGTTATTGGTGGTTTGCCCGTTGTTTTGGTAATTGTTAAACGCGTACTCTGCGGTAAACAAAAAGCTTTTTAAGAAGGGAACCTCCACATTTACATAAGGGCGATTGGTTACAAAGGTGTTTTGCACATTGCCTCCATCGTATTGGTTGTTGATGTAGCGAAAACCAACCTCTGCATTAGGTGCCTTTTTAAAATTGGTTTCCATGGAAAGGTCGTATACCTGCACAAGGCTGTTGTTTACGTTCGGGCGACCCTGTATTAAAGTGTTGGTGTTGGAATAGCTTAAGTTGGTGCTCAAAGCAAATTTCCATTTGGTAAAACGCTTTTCAAAACTTCCGTACATACTGGCTACTTCATTTATGCCCTCTGTATTGATAGGGGTTAAGACGCGAAGCACCGGGCTGTTAAAGTCCGAGGCCGTTACGAGGGCATCTATGCTGCGGTTGTATACAATCCCCGCAAAAATATTGGTGAAGTTAAACATGTTGAAGTTGTAGTATCCCAGGTTAAAGTTGTGGGCCAGGCTATTTTGGATCTCCGTATTTCCCCTGAAAAGGCTATTGTACCCGTTTAGAATGATGCCCGGAATAAAGTTGTTCACATCCGTGAACTGTGCCTGCATATTGTAGGTAAGCGTTAGCGACTCGGTTTTGCGGAAATCGTATTTGGCAAATAGCTCAGGCAGCAGAAAGTATTCTTCAAACAAAGGCTGCCCAAAGGCGCTTCCATCTTCGCGGAGGTCGTATACATAACGATGTGCGTTGACGCCGGGACTCAGGATGAGCTTGCCTAACTTGGTCTTATACCGCAACCCGATGAAATAATCCTCCAAACGATAATCTACATCGTTTTGGTAATCAGGGTCGTCAATAGCGTTAATTACCTGCCCCTGGTACAGCTGGTCCATATTGCTTTCAAAAGCCTGCCGGGTAATGCTTGTACCAGCCAGCACATTAATGTGATTGGTGTTGTTGAGCACAAAATAGTGGTTGAGGTTCAGGTCTGTTTTTTGTGTGGTGATGGCGCGTGTTTGAAGCAATTCATATTGATTGGTATCGGTGAGGGGCAATAAAAAGAAAGGGCGTTGATTGCTGCTGAGATCGTAGCGCGGGTCCTGGTACTTATACAGGAATTGCCCCTCCGCAGAGGAAATGTGGTTGGGGTTGCTTTCGTAAAACGCCCGAAAGCTATGACGCGTTTCTACCGGGCGTTGACTGGTATGCTCTTCCAGAAGGTTGCTCAAGCCTGAAAAGCTTGAACTCCTGAAATTATTGTCTTCCAGGTCATTCACTTTAAAGGTGCCATCATAATCTATGTGCAGGGCATTATTGGGCGCATAAGCAGCAGTAAGCTTACCCATAAGAGCGGTATTTCTTTGGTCGCTGCGGGTAGTGAGCGTTTCCCGGATGCTGTCTGAAGGCAAGCCGGGAGTGAGATAACTGCGAAACACTTCGGAATTTAAGAGGGTTCGCGACTGGTTGGCAAGGAGAAAACCACCGAAGGTCCAGGCCTTGGAGGGGTTCAGGTTAAAGTTTAAGGCACCGAAGCGCGAAGTGATCTCATTGGCACGGCTGTTCTGGATCATGGCTCCGCCAAGGTCATCGCCAGCCACGTTAAGGTTGCTGCCCGAGCGGCTGTTTAAACTTCTGAACCCCCCGGAGAAACGAAAATAATCCTGTCGGGTAAAAGCGGGTAGGCCAATGTTGTTGAGGTCCCCGATAAGGTTATAACTGGCTTTTGGGGTATAGTAAAAGATATTGGCGTGTGTGAGGTAACGTTCATCTAACCCGCCCTGGGCCGAAACATCTCCAAAGAGAATGTTTTTCTTGCCGTCTTTTAACTTTATGTTCAACGCAATACGGTCGTCATTATCAACCCCGCGTAAGGGGTTTACATCGTTGTAATCGCGCAAAACCTGTACCTTATCTACTGCAGATGCGGGAATGTTCTTGGTGGCCAGTTTGGTGTCGCCATCGAAAAAATCCTGACCTTCCACCATAACTTTTTCCACGGTTTTGCCCTGTACTTTTACTTCTCCGTTCTCATCTACCTCAAAACCGGGCAATTGCTCCAATACATCTTCCAGTTTGCGTTCCTCTCCCGTGGTAAAGGCCTCCGCCTTATAAATAATCGTGTCGCCCACTACAGATATAGGCATTTCTTCTACTACTTCCGCTTCTGCCAGGGTAATATCCTGTTGTGCCAGGGTAATTACACCCATATTTACCTCTTCTCCTTCCCGGGTGTTAAAGGCAGTATCCAGGGTCTCAAGGCCCAGGTAGCTACAGCGAAGCACATAGCTTTTGCCTGCGTCCGCTTTTATTTTAAACCGGCCGGTCTCATCGGTAAATCCATAAGTACTCATGCTGTTATCGGTAGCGTTGAGCAACAGCACATTCGCCATCTCCAAAGGATTTCCCTGGGGGTCTTGCAGCACTCCTTTTACCACAAGACTTTGCGCAAAAGCAGTGCCTCCGAAGAGGAGAAAAAGAAAGGAAAGAAGGCTTTTCATGCCGTATTGAAATAGGGGGGTGTACTTAGCGCATTTTTATTTTTACGCTTCCCTTGCCGCTACCCCTGCGTTCTCCTCCGTACATCTGTTGCATTTGCCGTAGCTTCTCATCCATAATTTTTCGGTACTCTGCATGCGTAACCCGTTCTCCTTGTTCGGGCTTTTTGATCTTTACTTCTTCTTTAGGATTGAGCACTAGTTTGGTGCACAACATCTGCATGCTTCCGTCATTCACTT
Source organism: Owenweeksia sp. (assembly GCA_028285465.1). Lineage (GTDB taxonomy): Bacteria > Bacteroidota > Bacteroidia > Flavobacteriales > Schleiferiaceae > JANQPD01. The sequence continues at coordinate 24,488 of JANQPD010000045.1, forward strand.
CGAGGATCAGGCCGGGCAGGCCAAAGTAACTATCCGGTCCGGTGCTAACGGGAATCTGCGGGGTATACCAGGCGGTAATGGTCACTTCTACGGTGTCATCAGCCATTTCCTCCCCTTCTTCGCCAGTACTGAAGCTACGCTCCAGGGTTTTGCGCAATGCTGTGGCTTTGTAGCAGGTATAGGTGCCAATCTGCTTGCTTTCGTTTACGAGTTGCCAATCCAGTTTTTCCAGTGTATCCTCAATGAGGAATAGCTTTCCAAAGAATTCGGTTTGGCGCAGGCTTTCAAGGCTTTTGCTGTCTTTGTAAAGCTGCCCGCCACTCCCTGTAAAGGAGCCGAGGAGCTTCATCCCCATATGGCCGTCTTTTTCGAGGTTTTCTACCTCTTTATACAATGAGGTATGTCGATCAAAGAGCAATTCATGATCATTTTGCATAGCCTCCCGCAGCATTTTTTGTACCTGGGCCTGCTGGCCTTGATTTACGGTGTTGCTATCCAACTCTATATCCAGGCTCATTGCAGAATGATAGACAGCTTTACCGAAGAATTTTTGGGCGGAGGCCGATAGAGTGAATAAACCAAAAGCAACCAATAGAAGCGAAGTACGCATAAGTAAGCACATTATTTTAGGTCAAAGGTGCTATAAAATTGTATTTGAAACTGTTAAGAAATGTTAAGGCATTTCAAAATACTTTTCTAACAATGCCCCTAACTTGTTTTTATCGATGGGCTTGGTGAGGTATTCATTCATGCCTACTTCAAAGGCCCGTGCTTCCGCTTCCGGGGTCACGTTGGCCGTACAACCAAAGATGAGCACATGGCTGTTTACAGAACGAATTTCTTCCGTAGCGCTAAAGCCATCGATTACGGGCATATGAAGGTCCATAAGGATCAGGTCGAAGTGCCCGGTACTGAAAAGCTGCATGGCTTTTTGCCCGTTTTCTGCCTTAACGGCTTCAATACCCCATTTTTTCAGGATCAGGTCTAAAATAGTAACGTTAAGCAGGTTGTCTTCCACGATTAAAACCCTGGCCTGGGCAATGGAGGGCCTGTTTTTTTCGGGGCTTACAGGCATTTCTCCTGAGGGTGTAACCGGTTCAAAGGAAAAGTCAATGCTGAATGCACTTCCGTTTTTTGAACTGCTTACCAATTTCAATTGCGCGCCCATAAGGCTTGTTAACTGCTTGCTGATGGTTAAGCCAAGGCCGCTGCCCTCATAGCGTTTGGTAAGCCCTTCGTCACCCTGCTCAAAGCGTTCAAAAATACGATCCTGTGCTCCGGGATCGATGCCAATGCCGGTATCTTCTATCTCGATATGCACCCTTACCATAGGCTCATTTACGATTTCGTGGTAACGCACGGTTATACTGCCCGATTCGGTAAATTTTATTGCGTTGCGCAATACGTTCGTAATGATTTGCAGGTACTTCCCGCTGTCGCCCGTCACTTTTCGAAACGGGCCTCCTTTGTGCTCGGTGTTTAACAACAGGTTTTTCTTTGCTATATCCGGGCGGTACAATTCCAGGGCTTCCCGAAGCAGCTCTGCGGGCATAAATGCTTCTTCCTTCAAGGCCATTTTCCCGGATTCGATTTGCTCAAAATCGAGAATGTCGTTGACCAGGCCCAATAGATTTTTTGAGGAAAAATGCATTAACCTGAGGTACTCTTCCTGGGCGGCAGCCACCCCCTCTTGTTTTAGCAGTTCTATAAACCCAATAAGCGCATTTAACGGGGTGCGTATCTCATGACTCATATTGGCCAGGAAGGCAGACTTTGCTTCACTGGCTTTCAGGGCTTTTTGTTTTTCGAGCATCAATTGCTCATTCAGCACCCGTTGCTCTTTGTTTATCAGCTGTATATGCCGGGCCTGCCAGCGTTGCGCCAGGAAGTAATACACAAAAAGCGCCATAATAAGGCTGATGCTTAAGGCAAATCCCAATGCTGCGTATAAGCGGCTTGCATTAAAATAACTCGGGTTTGGGTGGGCAGGCATGGCCTTCATAAACCAACTTTTACCTAACGCAATACCCAATGGGATCTCGGTTTCACTTATCTGCTCCTTTGTAAAGGCTGTGGTGTCGGGCTGGTTATATGTATAGAAAACCTGCCCGTTATGATCGGTGAACTCAAAAGCATAATCGGAATATTGGTTGCCTAAAAGTTGCTTAAAAGAGGTGTTGAAATTGAGCCCTCCGGTAATGCTGCCTTTAAAGGTATTCTGATAATGCAGGGGGGCATCTACCAAAAAAGCCTGCCCTCCCTGAGAAAGGGTGAGCCACCCGGTTACATTGGTCAGGGTATCTCTTCCGGCTTTAAGCCAGTCTTTCGTGCGCTCTCCGTAAGCAGAGATGTCCAGGCCTACCGCGGGCTCATTTCCTTCAAGTGGATGTACTTTCCGAATAACCAGACTGCTGTCGATGTATTCTACAAAAAGGAAAGCTTCGTTCTGATCCAGGATCAGGGAGGCATCATATGCCCAGTGCTTAAAAAACTGACCGTTGGTTACTTCTATCCGGCTTTTGAGGTTTTGCAGGTCCCTGAGTGCCCCCTGTACTTTTTCCGTACACTCCTTACCTACGCTTTCGGCCCGGTCGGTGAGCCGTTGGTAATAAATACGCTTTTGCACTTTTTGGTAGTCGAAAAAAAAGAAAAGGCTGATGCTGGCAGTCAGTAAGAAAGCAAGCAGTGCCAGGCCAAAGGGGCGCCATAAGAATTTTGGGTTGGTCAAAACAAGTATATTCGCTCCTGCAAAGTAGGCAATTTACTACATATTTTTATGTGGTGTGCAGGTGAATGGCAAAGCGGCAGCACTTGCCTAAGGTGTATGACCCCCCTTAATCTTCCGCCTTTTGATATAAAGAAAACACTATTCTTACATAGAAGCCTAAGGTGAGCTCTACTGCCTTTTGCAGGCTCAAGTGATATTCCCTACCTGCTCCGCTGGCCGTTATGCAGTACCGGGTTCTGCTTTGTAGGGGTGGTTTTTAAAGCATTTCTTTAATTAAACGGGCAAAAATATGACCCAGGTTTTTGTCTGCCTTTCCCGCAATTTCTATGATCTCTTCAACATTTACGGCTTGCAGGTTATCGGGGTCGCACTCATCGGTAATTACAGATACGGCAGCGCATGGCAGAGCCATATGGTTGGCTACAATTACCTCCGGTACGGTACTCATGCCCACTACATCTGTCCCGATGGTTTTCAGGTACCTGTATTCTGCACGGGTTTCAAGGTTTGGTCCTGCTACGGCTGCGTATACGCCCTCATGTAACGGTACCCCTTCTTCCTGTGCAATTCTTTTGAGTTGTTTTCCTATTTCTTTGTCATAAGGCCTGCTCATATCCGGGAAACGGGGGCCCAGGTTTTCAAAATTAGGCCCGGTGAGTGGGTTTTCCGGCTGCAGGTTAATATGATCTTCGATCAATACCAGGCTTCCCTTTTTAAAATCGAGGTTTACTCCCCCGGCAGCGTTGCTGAGCAGGAGCTTTTTTATACCCAGTAGCTTCATCACCCGGATCGGGAAGGTGATCTCCTTCATGGAATAGCCTTCATAAAAGTGAAAACGGCCTTGCATGGCCACCACCTTCTTCTCACCCACGGTACCAAAAAGCAGGTTACCTGCATGAAACTCCATAGTGGCAACCGGGAAATGGGGGATGTTTTTATAGGGAATGGTGAAGTGCACGTCCATTTTATCGATAAAGCGCGCAAGGCCTGTACCCAGTACTATTCCTACATCCGGGGCTCTAAATCCACGGTTACGCAAATAAGCAGCAGCTTCCTCTAATTGGTGCATCATTGTAATTCAGGGTATTTTTTAAGGTCTTCTATGGTATCAAGATCGCTCATTTGAGGCATTGTATCAAATGAGGCTCCTGATCTTTTAATTTTCTGCAAGGTAGTTTCAAATACTGTATCCGTACTCCAGGCAACGTCATCAAACAGGTTGTGGTACCGGTTCATGCCCAAGAGGTAGTATCCTCCGTCCAGGGCTGGCCCAAGTACTACTTCTTTTTCTTTAAGTGTTTCAAAAGCTTGTTCGATCAAGGGCGCATTCATTTCCGGACAATCGCTGCCGATAATAAGTATCCGCTCGTAGCCCTCCTCAAAACCGGACGCAAAAGCATGCCGCATGCGATCTCCCAAATCTCCTTTTACCTGGAGGCGTTTTTCAAAGCTGGACCCCGGCCATTCATCTTCCGGGTTTATGTAATCCCCATAGTACAGGTAACGCGTACAGTCTACCTCCAGGGCTGCCTGGCGGGTGCGCGCGAGTAGTTTTTTGTATACCGCCACTGCTGCCGTGTGGCCAATACTTTTTCCTAAACGGGTTTTTACTTTTCCCGGGTGCGGGTTTTTGATGAAGATGAGAAGAAGACATTCCTTCCGGGCCATATAATGCTTTTTATGAGTGTAAGCTCGATGGATGGATCACCTGCCAGATCGAGTAAAACGCTTTATGAGCAGGGCTTAATCGAACTTAAACAGTGTAACTCGCTAAGAAGAAATGTGCTGATGGTAAAACCGCAAAAGCTCCTCTTGCGAAGCGCCAAGGTAATACCTAAGCCAGATAAGAAAAAAAAGAAACTGAAGGCGATATATCCCTTCGCGCAAGTACCTCCGGGCAGAGGTTTGCATAGGATAAGGCAGCACAGAGAGAGAAGAAAAGCGGGTAATGCGCCATACCACTTCCTGGTCTTCAAGTAAGTGTAGTTTTTCGTTATATGCTCCGGCCATAAAAAACAAAGAGCGGCTTAGCCATAAGCCCTGGTCTCCAAACCTGAAAAAAGGGCTTTTAAAGCGGGTGAACCAGGCATTTGCCTTTAAGAACCAGTGTGTATGATCAAAGCGAAGTCTGAAACAGGCAGCTTCAATGCCTTCTGCGCAAGCTTTTTCCAGGAGGTCTGCAAAATCGGCCGGAGGAAGTGAATCGGCGTGAAGAAATAAAAGGTAGGGTGTAGTGGCCTGCGCAGCTGCAAAATTGAATTGGGCGGCTCTCCCTGTTTTAGGGCAGGAAATAAAAGTAGCCCGGTAGCGGGCTGCTACCGATGCCGTATGGTCAACACTGCCCCCGTCTGCTACTGCAACAGGAAGTGCGGGATAGGCCGAGCGTATGGCTTCAAGAAGTTGTGTTAAATGAAATTCCTCATTTAAAGTAGCAATGATCACGGTAAGTTTTTCGGTATGGTCTCTTGCACTCATTTAAGGCAGGTACGCTATTCCGTTTTCCCGTGTTTCTCTATCAGAGCGGTCAATTCATCAAAATCTACCGGCTTGGCAATATAATCGTCCATGCCCGCTTTAAGGTACACTTCTTTTTGCCCCTGCATGGCATTGGCTGTTAATGCAATTATAATGGGCTGGACTTTTATTTTGCGGCTGTTGCGAATGTATGCCGTTGCTTCAATGCCGTCCATTTCCGGCATTTGAATGTCCATAAATACCAGGTCGTATGTCTTTTCTTCACATTTGGAAATGGCTTCCAGCCCGTTTTTTGCCATATCTACCTGGTATCCCAATTGCTGAAAGATGAGCAAAATAAGTTTTTGATTTACCGGGTTATCCTCTGCCACCAGTATCTTAAGATCTTTACTGGTGTGTGCCAGGGGCATATTTTCCTTTTCTGCTTTGGGCAGGGGATAAGTAATGCTTCTTAGCCTGCTTAACTTCACAGGTCGGTTTATAATGTTCACTTTCGCGAGGGCAGGTGATTTCCTGTGCACGTTGCTGATCAAATGAACTTCATGGTCCTTAGCCAATGCAGTGGCAAGGTTTGCCATCTCATGGCGTGAAGCAGATGTACTCAACAATAAAACAATAGTATGTTCTGGAAGTACGGCTAATGCCTGCTTGCCCTGAAAGCTGATAAATTGATGGGGAATGTTGGCGGTCACCAAAAGCGAGCGCAGGGCTTTGGCTTCTTCTCCCTGTTCAGCAATTAAGGAAAGGGGTTTAATGCTTAGCGGGGGTCTTGAAGGTGGTTTTGAGGCAAAGTCAAGCTCTATAAAAAAGGAAGAACCTTTCCCCTCCTTGCTTTCAACGCCAATTTCACCACCCATGGCCGTTACCATTCTCTTGGTAATAGATAAGCCAAGGCCGGTACCTCCGTAAATGCGCGAAGTACTATTGTCGGCCTGTTCAAATGCATTAAAAACGTCTTGTTGCTTTTTTTCCGGAATGCCAATGCCGGTATCCTGAACGGTAAAGCGCAGGGTTACCCTGTTCGTTGCTTCCTTTACAACACTTGCTTTGATCAGGATATGGCCTTTTTGCGTAAACTTCACAGCATTGTTCAGGAAGTTGATCAGGCACTGCCTGATGCGTGCTTCATCTCCCTTTATTTGCTCAGGCAGGTCGCGGTCCAGCTCATAAAAAACGCGAAGTTTTTTGCTTTCTGCCCCAATGGCTACTACCTGCAGGGATTCCTCCAATAACTGATTTACTTCAAACCACTCCTCTTCAAAAGACATACGGCCGGATTCAATTTTGGAAAAATCCAAAATGTCGTTGATTACGGATAACAACGTGTCACCACTAGCCTCTATGGTTTGTACAAAGTCCCTTTGCCGGTCATTTAAAGGGGTTATCTTTAATAGGTTGGCCATGCCTAATACTGCATTGAGCGGTGTGCGTATTTCGTGGCTCATGGTCGCCAAAAAATCAGATTTTGCCTGTGCTGCAGACTCTGCCTTTTCTTTGGCTTCCCTCAAGGCCTGCTCGTTTTTGTACCTTTCTGTAATGTTTTGAATGGTCCCCTGCATATACCTGGTCCGGTTGTTTATAACAACCGGTTGGGCGGTGTCTTGTAGATACTCTACTCCTCCTGACTGGCTATAGATGCGGTAAACCATAGAAAAGGCTTTTCTTTCTCTGATGGCCTCATTCCATTTTCTTTGATACTTGAGGTAATCTTCCGGATGGATCAGTTTTTTTAGCCTGGGCCCTTGAACGGATACATTTTTTTCGTCCAATTTAAATACCTCTGCCATATTCTTGCTCCACTCGGTTACTTCGTGCGCAATATCCCTGCTGTAATACGTTAATTGCGCAATTTTTTGTGCAAGTTGGAGGTCCTGCTCACTTTTCTCAAGTTTTTTTAGGTAGCCTTCACGCTCTTTTGTAGCCCCTTCAATGGCTTTTAAGCTGTCTTCCAGCTTTTGTTTGCTTTGCGAAAGTTCAAGGTTTTGTTCGGCGAGGCTTTTGCTTTGGCGGGCAAGTAGGGATTGCGATTTGCGTATGCGAATAAAAAGAAGTGTGAAAGCGGGCAGCACGATCAGTAGCACCAGACCGGCATATACAAGTAAGAGGAGTAGAAGGCTACGCGCTTCTTTCACCAGGGCTTTTTTGGGGACTAACGCAATAAGATAGTACCCTTTATCTTCAAATGTACGCCTGTTTATATTGAGAATGTAACTGCTTAAGGCAATGTGTTTAAAGCCTAATAAACCCTTGTTTGCATTTAGATAGGCTTCGTTTAATGACTCCTCTTTTTGCCATATCTCCGGGTAAACTTGTTGTGCATTTTTTGCCTGCCCCGGTGTCAGAATATGGCTGAAGTTGTCGTATACATCAGGTCCCTTTAACCATTGCCCATCTCTGTCCGTCATTAAAAAACGGGTATCCGTTTTATCTTCCAGGTTTTTCAGTTTGCTCAATACTTTGGTGAAATCAAAAAACAAAAAAAGATACCCTAGCTTTTTACCTTTTCTAAAAATCGGGGTAACGAATGTGGCCGAGGGCCTGGGTGGGATCAATACTTCCTCTCCTTGCTTGTACAATTGTATAGGGCTGATGAATATGTCCCGTGCCCGAAGCTGTTCCAGGGCTTGCATTTGACTTGGAGGTAGAGTATACAGGCTGTCTTTTCCTTTTGACAGGCCAGTGAAATCTAATGAGAATTGTTCTTTTCCTCTCAGGTCTATGAGTTTGACAGCGTGATAGGTGCCTCTTATCTCCCCGTACGCCTGCAAGGTTTTTCTCACCACAAAATCATTTTGGATCTCGGTTTGGTCCAGGTAGTCGGCATAAGCCGGGTTACGGCTAAAAAACTCCAGGTCCTGGGTTACCAGTTCCACTTCTTCCTTTAAAGATTGCTCAATGAGAGAGAGATTTTTCTCGGATTTGCTTTGCTCTTTTTCTATGTAGTTTTGAAGTTCGCTTTGGAAAATGAAGTAGGAGGCAGCGACCACTACAAGCACTAAAAAAGCCATGGTGCCCCAAATGCGTGCAGCCAGTGTTCTTATATCTGTTTTTTGTGGTCGCGTGTGCATATTTACCTGGGCGCCAAAGTATACATTTTCCCGGGGAGGTTTTTTACTATTCCCTTTAACTCGAGATTTAGCAGGGTACTCAATACCTTGCCAATCGGTAACTTGGCTATTGCACAAAGGCGGTCAAGAGCTAAGGGCTGCCCGGAGGTGCCGCTTAAACAATCGACCAACAGTTGCTCGTGCCGGGTTAAGTGCTCGAAGAGTTGAGGTTGTTTAACATCCATATCTTTTTTTGTCCAGCCCAATAAATATTCAAGATCTTTTACAGTAGTAATGATCGTGGCTTTATGCGTTTTTATAAGGAGGTTACAGCCCTCGGAATAGGTGTCGCCAAGCCTCCCCGGTACGGCAAAAACATCCCGGTTGTATGAATTTGCAATTTCGGCGGTAATAAGCGCTCCGCCTTTCCTGGCAGCTTCTACTATAACTACGGCATCGCAAATGCCTGCTACAATGCGGTTCCGCGATGGAAAATTCTCCCGGTCGGGGTTTGTGCCTGATGGGTATTCTGTAAGCAGTGCGCCTCCTTCTTGGAGCATTTGGCGGGCAATTTTTGTGTGTAGGCTGGGGTAGATCCTGTCCAGGCCATGAGCAAGAACAGCAGCTGTGGGAATATTGTTTTTAAGCGCCTCCTTATGGGCACAAATATCTATGCCATATGCGAGCCCGCTTATAACTACAACTTCCAGCGCTTTTAATGCCGCCACAAAACGTTCACAAAATGCTAAGCCGTAGGAGGTGGCCTTGCGGGAGCCTACTAAAGCAATAACCCGCTGTGCATTGAGGTTGAGGTTTCCCTTCTGAAAAAGTACCACCGGCCCATCCTCACAGCTTTTTAACCTGTTGGGATATCCTTCATCCAGATAGGAAAAGGCTTTAATGCCTGCGTGGTAAGCAAATTCCAGTTCTTTTTCTGCAAGCCGGAGCGCTTCTTTATGATGGATCTTATGTACAGACCTAGGGCCTATCCCCGGAATGCGCATCAGCTCTTTCTTAGGGGTCTCAAATACCGCCCTGGCACCGCCGCGATGTGCTATAAGCAGTTTGGCGCCAATAGTACCGATGCCAGGGGTGTTTTTCAGAGCAAGTTGATAAATGAGATCAGGGTTCAAGCGGGTTCTTTTTGCGGTATGACCAAAATACTATAATTAAATCTTAGTCCGGGCGTAGGGTGCAGTTTGGTGTATCGAGCTTCGTTTACGAGAGAAGAAAAGCTGCGGGGATGTCAAAAACAAGGCCTTGTGCTTGCGTGTGATCTTTACAACTATCCAACTAATAGCGGATAAACCTAAACCTAAAAAATGACCCCCGAAATCCGCAAACTGTTGGAGAGCATCTTGGCAAGGGGCGGGTGGATAAAAAGCCCTTCCGGGAAGATATTGCGCATATCTTGAGCATTGATGCAGAGATCATCGGAAAATGGGAAAGCTGGACCCAGGCTAAAATTCTTGATGTCGGGTATTCAATTCTAAGGATATACGGCAAACGCTTGTAGACAATAAGCGTCACGGCATGAAATACGGCATCTGCAAATACATCGGGCTTTTCTTGGAATAGAGTTAGCTTTAAACACCACCTACATTTATTTAAATCTGAAACAGAAATTAGTTTTATTAGATTAGTGCTGCCAATAAACCCGAGATTGCATTACCAAGTGCAAGCTCTTAAATAAGCTAAACCTATGTCAAATAACCCTGCTGGGCATACCGATAAATGGCCAAACCTTGCTGGGCAAATGCCTACCCCTACAGCTGAACAAGTAAGCGGTAATATTGAAAACTATATTGGAATGGCACAAGTTCCGGTTGGCATTACCGGTCCGCTTAAAGTAAATGGCAAATACGCCAAGGGAGAATTTAGAGTTCCACTCGCCACAACTGAAGGTGCGCTCGTAGCCTCTTACAGTCGTGGAATAAAAGCGGTATCTCTATCAGGGGGGGTAACCTCCCATTGCTTGAAAGAAGGCGTTCAAAGAAGTCCGTTCTTCGGATTTGAATCTGTCCTTGAAGCAGAAGAATTCTCTGATTGGGCTGTGGAAAATCTTCCAGTGTTCCAAGAGATCACCGCTTCGGCAAGCCGATTTGCCAAGCTCCGCTCGGTTCGACCAAATATTGAAGGGAACAGCGCTATTCTTACTTTTGAATATTATACAGGAGATGCCGCCGGACAAAACATGGTTACCATTTGTACCGATCGTATTTGCCATTGGATTTTAGACCACTCACCGGTTAAGATTGATGTTTGGTATATCGAAAGCAACTACTCAGGTGATAAGAAAGCTACAGCGCTTTCGTTCACCAATGGTAGAGGTAGAAAAGTGACCTCAGAAGTAACGATTCCAAAAGAGATTGTTCAAAATGTGCTCAAAAGCTCAACGGCGAATATGGTAAAGTACTGGAGATCGTCAACCCTGGCAGTTACTCAAAGCGGAGCGATTGGCGCACAAGGACACGTAGCCAATGGGTTGACTGCACTGTTCATTGCATGCGGACAGGACGTTGCGTGTATCTCTGAATCTTCCATTGGAATCACCCGAATGGAGGCCTTGCCGAATGGTGATTTGTATGCCAGTCTTACTTTGCCATCGCTTATCGTAGGAACGGTGGGCGGAGGGACACACCTTCCCACGCAAAGAGAATGCTTGGAGATATTGGATTCATACGGTCCCGGGAAGGCGAATCAACTTGCAGAAATTTGCTGTGCCACTGCACTGGCAGGTGAATTATCGATTGCCGCCGCTCTCGCTGAAGATCACTTCACCACGGCACACGAAAATCTTGGCAGAAAATAAGATGAGCGTTTCTAATAACTCTAGCCTGATTAAACGTCTATGGCAATACCAGAAAGAACGCTTTCCCGTATTTGGACATGGCATTATGATTATGGCTTTTACATTTTCAGCGGTGAGCTATTCCATCTCTTGCCGAAATAGTGATAAGTTCATCAATTGGACCGATTACGCTATAGGGGTCTTTATCACCGTAACTCTTTTCCTGTTGGTGAGAATCTTCGATGAATTCAAAGATCACAAAGATGACATGCTTCACAGAAAATACCTCCCGGTTCCGAGAGGACTTGTATCTCTAAAGGAATTAGGAAGAATTGGTTGGATTGTAGTCATTACGCAAATTGCGGTTCTTCTGGCCCTCCAACCGGCCATGTTTCTCCTATATGCCGCTGTAATGGCCTATCTCTTACTTATGCGAGTTGAATTCTTTCGACCAAAATGGATGAGGGAACATCACATGATCTACATCTTTTCTCACATGCTGATCATTCCACTCATCGATCTATATGCAAGTGGGCTTGATTGGCGCTTGGGGGGTATTGGCCCACATGTTGGACTGCTTTGGTTCTTTGCCGTTTCTTACAGCAATGGATTGGTTTTGGAGTTTGGAAGAAAACTCAGAACGCCAGAAAAAGAGGAGGAAGGTGTAATGAGTTACACAAAGTATTTCGGCACAAAGTCAGGCGTTATCGTCTGGCTGACCTCTATGCTTGCAACCATGATCCTTGCCATTTTAGCTGCAAACTATGCGGACGATGACCGACTTGCCGTACCCATCTTTATTATCACCTTTATGCTGTGCTCAATGAGCGGTTGGATCTTCTTAGTGAGACCATCAAGTAAGTTGATCAAACCGATGGAGTATTCTGCCGTGGCCTGGACTATCTTGATGTATGCCTTCCTTGGTGCTCTCCCAATGATTAACTCCTGGATCTGATGGACGAGGTACAATCAGGAGGAAAAGCCAGGAACCTGCGGCTGCTCGCATCCAATAACTTCAACGTCCCGAAGTTTTGGGTAATCAGTCCTGCCTGCTTCTCTCAACTTAAGAAGCTGAATGAAGAGGAGCGAATGGTGCAGATCCTCTGCTACCTGGATGATCAATGGATAGGCGATGTTCAACACTACGCTGTTCGTTCATCTGCCAGTGTCGAAGACGGTTCGCATCAATCTTTCGCCGGACTTTTCGAGACCAGACTCTATGTAACAGAGGATCAACTTTGGAACGCCATTCAGGAGGTTCATGATTCCCTGGAATCAGACCGTGTAAACGAATACGTCCGGACGCATGGATTGACCGGTGTGGATTCCATCTCAATAATTATTCAGGAAATGATTCCCTCCGAAGTTTCGGGCGTTGCTTTCGGGGCGAACCCTCTGAATGGTGCGAAGAATGAATGTTTGGTGAACGCGGTATTCGGATTGGGAGAAGGACTTGTTTCCGGGAGAATTACCGGAGATCAATTTGTATTCTCAGGTTCGTGGAGTAGCACAATTAATGATAAGAAGGAAGCACTGATATATAATGGTTCCATGTTGGTTTACGAGTCTTTGAGTAATAAACAGTCATTGGCGCCTACCCTCAACACGTCACAACTTGAGCAAATCCGCGACATTCTGTATCGACTGGAAAAGCTCACGGGTGCTCCACAAGACATAGAGTTTGCCTTTGTAAACAACCGGCTGTTTCTCTTGCAAACACGTCCTATAACCACATTGAGTTCCGAAGGGGAATACACCCTTTGGGACAACAGTAACATTGTCGAATCCTATCCCGGAATTACCACCCCACTTACCTACAGTTTTATAAGCGTGATGTACGATCAGGCCTATCGGCAACTACTGAGTTTGATGGGGGTAACCAGAAGCCAGATTCAGAAGCACAAAGATGTTTTTGCCAACACGCTCGGTCTTGTTCGCGGACGAGTTTATTACAACTTGTTAAGCTGGTACAAAATGCTGGCTATGATTCCCGGCTATGCGCTCAACGCTGAGTTCATGGAGAATATGATGGGCGTTAAGGAACGATTTGAGCTCAAGGATGACTACCAGGTTGGCAAAAACACGGCCCGACTTCGCATTTTGTGGATGGTATTCAGGATGATTGTGCTGCAATTCTCCCTTCCAGGCAGACGTAGGAGATTTCAGGCTCACCTCGACAAAACCATGGCAGAGTATGCCAAATTAGACTTCGATGCGATGCCGTCTTCGGAGATCATCAATAGGTATAATCAATTTGAACAGACGCTACTTTCAAAATGGAAGGCCCCGCTCATTAACGACTTCTTTTCGATGATATGGTTTGGCTTACTCAAGAAATTCTGCGAGGCAAAACTGCCTGAAGCAACGAACATCCATAACGACCTGCTGTGCGGTAGTGAAGATATCATCTCGGTAGAGCCTATTCATGAGACCCTGCGGTTGGCGTCCTTAATAAGAGAGAATAAGTCGGTAAAGACCTTGTTTGAACAGAAGAACTCTACTGAAATATGGGATTCCCTGCAAGCCGAAGAGTTCGAGCACATATTTCAACCCATCAATGCGTACATCATCAAATTCGGAGAACGATGTGTTGGAGAGTTGAAACTCGAAACGATCTCTTATTCCCAGGATCCAACCCTGTTTATAGAAGTTCTTCGAGCCTACATAAAAAACAACGTGACTAATGAACGATTAAACAGTCACACCAATGAAAAATTGCGCTATCAAGCCGAAGAGAAAATGCGGATAGCCCTTAAAGGCAAGCGTTCCAAAATTTTCAAGTATAAGCTTTTGCTCAAGCAAGCACGTGCTCACGTAAGTGCCCGCGAAAACCTCCGCTTCGAGCGCACACGTGGATTCGGTATGGTGAGAAGAATGTTTACACATCTGGGCTTAGCTTGGGAGAACACTGGTGTGCTGGACGATGCCCGAGACATTTTCTACCTCGAACTATCTGAAATTAAAAACTACCGCGAAGGGGAGAATCTTAAAACCCGTGCCGCCAAACGTAAGCAAGAGTTCTCGGAATTTGCCCGGCAAAAAGCTCCATCGGAGCGCTTTTCTACTTACGGAAATGATTTCTCGGACGCACGAATATTCAGCACAGAAAAACTCGAGGATCCGCAAGATCAACTACGAGGAATCGGGTGCTGTCCAGGGCAGGTTCGAGGAAAAGCAAGAGTAGTTTATTCACAAGAAGAAATTGCATCGTTGGGTGGTGACATCCTTATTACTACAAGTACTGATCCGGGGTGGGTGACCCTTTTTCCATCTGCAAGTGCCATTATTGTGGAACGAGGCAGCCTTCTCTCTCACTCAGCTATCGTTAGTCGCGAGATGGGCATTCCGTGTATTGTTGGAGTAGATGGGCTCCTTAGAAGTGTATCTTCGGGAGATGAGATCTGGATGGACGGAAGCACAGGACAAATACAAATCACTCGAAAATGAGCGAGCAGTTAGCCCATATTCGTCACGATTACCTGCGGTATGCAAATTGTTGGGAAGACGCTGATTTGTTGCTTCACGCGCTCAAAATTAAAAAAGGTGAAACCGTCATTTCTATTGCATCAGGAGGAGACAACAGCTTTTCCCTACTCACAGGAGATCCGTCCAAAGTAATTGCGGTGGACTTAAATGTTGTTCAAATCAAGGTCACCGAGCTTAAAAAAGCTGCCTTTCAGTCGCTTACTTATCCAGAATTTCTTGAGTTCCTTGGCTTTCGCCACTCGAAGTCCAGGTTAGAGTACTGGCGCCGTATAAGACCACAACTAGAGCCAAACACCCGGCTTTATTGGGATGAGAAATTTCAATGGATACAGAATGGACTTATCAGCTCGGGGAAATTCGAAAAGTATTTCAAGCTCTTTCGCACTTACGTCCTTCCTCTCGTCCACAAAAAGAAAACACTGGACGAGTTGTTGCGCCAAAAGTCCGCTTCTGAGCAAAGGGAATTCTACCACAAGCGTTGGAACACCTGGCGATGGAGACTTGTATTCAAGTTCTTCTTTAGTCGTTTCATCATGGGACGGTTTGGCCGGGATCCCGCATTTCTTAGATATGTGACCGAACACGTTGGAGAGTTTATCTTCAACCGGGCTGAACATCACCTTCAGTCAACCGCCTGCCAGTCGAATCCTTATCTTGAGTTCATCTTCACGGGACAATTCAGCAAGAGTCTGCCACACTATGCCAGGCCTGAAAATTTCGATAAAATCAAATCGAATATTCAAAACTTAACATTATTTGAAGGCCCCATTCACCTGGTAGCTGCAGAAGAGGTTCATGCATTCAACTTGTCAAATATTTTTGAGTACTTTGATGAGGACACCTTTGACAAGGTAGCACATGGAATCATTTCGAAAGCAGCTCCTGATGCCAGATTTGCCTATTGGAATCTGATGATTAAACGGAGCTTATCAGATGCCGATTCAAGAATTCATGCGTTTGGCGGTGAGATTGCCCATATTGACATGGGTTTCTTCTATCGGGATTTTAAGATTCAAATGCTCAAATGAATACCCCTCTCCTCAATACCACCATACTTGCAGGGATATACCTCGCGCTATTCTGTTTTTCCGAATGGCTTTATCATTTCAAAAAAGTGGAAGGAGAGGTCACGAGAAAAATCACACATGCTGTTTCGGGGATCCTGGCACTTAGCTTTCCCTTTTTCGTTAACGACCTGTTATTGGTTGGGCTTCTGTCTGCAAGTTTCCTGCTCCTTCTTTTTGCCGGTGATCGCTGGGGCTTTTTACAGTCGATTCACAAGGTAGGTCGGAAAACCCACGGTAGTAAACTCTTTCCGGTTGCCGTGTTCTTATGCTACTGTCTTACGGATTATTACGATGATCTCACCTACTACTACGCGCCGCTTTTAATCTTGGCAATCAGTGATCCGTTTGCGGCCATGGTGGGAAAGAACAAACCCATTCGAAAGTACACCACCTTAGGTCATCAAAAAAGCTTCGGTGGTTCCGGAGCGTTTTTGTTACTGGCCTTACTTATTCTCACCGGTGTGTTTTATTTCACGATGGAATCTTGGTCATTCGGCTTGGTCGGACTCATACTTTTGATAGCGGTAAGCACCACCATTGTAGAAGCATTCGGTCATAGTGGTTGGGATAACCTTACAATACCATTAACTGCAAACGTAATTATATGGCTATGGATCAAATAATTAGTGTAGTGGAGGTTGGAGGTACCGACCGGCGATTTCGAGATTGCCGGCATGCAGGTGATGTTCCAACGCAGCATCTGGAATCTTGTGCACTAGCTGTTGTAAATGAAAACTGCGTAGGACGGGTAGCGGTGTATTGTAATCCATATCTGGAAGATTCTATTGGTGTGTTAGGCGGATGGGCTTGTATAGATGACGAGAAAGTGAGTGCAGCCTTGCTGAATTGGGCGTGTGATCGATTAAAAACGATGGGCAAGTTAAAGGTGATTGGCCCGATGAACGGCAGCACGTGGTATTCCTATCGCTTTTGTACATCCAGGTCTAAACCAGCTTTCTTTTCGGATGTTGATACCCCATTGCATTACGCCACTCAATTCGAAAATTATGGATTCGAGGTGGAGTCAGAGTACATCAGTCAGCAAGCGGACTGTCTCTTCGCCAACGCAGATATTATTAGCCATTTCGAAAGGAGATATCTCAATAATGGCTATCTGGTAAGAAGCTTCCATGCAAACTCGGCTGAAGAAGAACTGATGAAGATCGGTTCCTTTTGTATTGAAGCGTTCGATCAAAACCTGTACTATTCTCCAATTTCACCGGGAGAGTTTGTGGAGCTCTACCTTCCCGTACTCCCCCACATCGACCCCAGGATCATTTCTATAATTGAAGATTCCGGGGGTACTATTCACGGGATCAATTTTTGTCTACCCAATCTGTTGGATCCCGAAGGCAAAGAATATATCATTAAATCCCTTGCTAAACGGCGTGGAACACCCGTAAAAGGGATTGCCAATTTCTTAATGGATTATACGGAGAAAATCGCTCAGGAACTTGGGTATACCCATGCCATTCATGCATTGATGCAGGTTGACAATCCATCGGTGCGTATCTCCAAACGACATAAAGGAGAGGTTCGATCGGTCTATCGATTATACTCCAAATCACTGTAAATATGGACTATGAACGTAACGCGCCACTTTCATGAAGCCGCAGCAAACCACCCTGGTTTGGTGGCCATTATTGATGGGTGGAGACGTGTGACTTATACTGAGCTACAGCAAGGGGTTTATGGGCGAGCGGCATATTTCCAATCGATGGGAATAGCCAAAGGGGATCGTGTATTCACCTTTATTCCCATGGGTATCGAGTTGTACGAAAGCGTGTTAGCCTTGATGCACATTGGGGCTACGCCGGTATTTGTCGATGCCTGGGTCAATTTAGATCGCCTCTCGTTGAGCGCACAACTTGCCGACTGCAATGGAATTATTGGAGGCACAAAAGTGCGTCTCTTGCGGATGGCGCTTAGAGAACTAAGAAAAATCCCGGTGTTCTTATCCCTCTCAAAAAAAGGACAAGGCGAAATTGAACTTGCGGAAGTAGATGAATCGGATAGTGCACTTATCACCTTTACAACCGGAAGTACGGGAATACCGAAGGCAGCTGATCGTTCACATCGGTTCTTGAACGCTCAATTTGAAGCCTTGAAGTTGGAAATTAATCCACAGCCAGGTGATATAGATCTAATCACGTTGCCCATTGTGTTATTCGTGAACTTGGGTGTGGGGGCCACTTCGGTAATCCCAACTTTTAAACTCTCGAAACCTGATACGCTAAAAGCCGAAAAAGAATATCATTGGCTGGTTAAGAATAAGGTGAAACGGGTGATATCGTCACCCTTCTACATGTTAAAGATTGCTGATTTCTTGAAAAAAGTAAGGCGGGCCGATTTACAATTGAGGGAGGTTTTTACCGGTGGAGCACCTGTTTATCCTGATGAAGCAGCCCAGCTGATTTCATGTTTACCCAAGGCCAGGGTTAATATTGTGTATGGTTCAACTGAGGCCGAGCCCATTAGTATCATTTCTGCACACGAGTTGGTCAATTCCACGGTGGTTAATGGATTAAATGTTGGGACCCCAAACAAGGCGATTAGCATCAGGATCCTTGAGATTGGCCAATATAATCCGGTAGATGTTGTCCCCGGGCAGGTAGGTGAGATTACCGTTTCCGGTGCCCATGTTTTAGATCGATACTTTCGAAATGAGGAAGCCTTTAGGAAGAATAAATTTGAGCAGGCAGGTAGGCTTTGGCACCGAACAGGCGACAGCGGATTTCTCCATGATGGAAAACTGTATCTCACAGGACAGGCAGATAAACTGATCAACCGTGGTGGATGGATAGCACCTCTATTAGTTGAGGCCGAACTGCGAAGCTTCGGCATATCCAAATCGACCGCATTAGAGATTGAGAATCAACTTATTCTTGTGATAGAAAGTGATTCAATCTCCCCGGAAGTAGCCACCTGGGCAGAGGAAAAGAGATTTAATCGAGTGCTGGTACATACCTGTATTCCGAGAGACTTGCGTCATAGATCAAAGATTGACTATGGAAAACTGGAAAAATGGGTTTGTCTGAGAATTTGAACAGATGGGGGTACGTTAAATCCCCACCCTGGTGTTGTTGAAAAAAAAGGGCAGCATTTGTACAGAAAAGCTTACCTTCACCCGTTGGTAACAATGGGTTACTATATTTGCCGTTTCGGGCTCAAGCCCGGTTTTATGATGCAACGCACGATCGATTTACATATAAGTAAACTTCTTTTTCACCACGAGTGTGTAGTGGTGCCGAGCTTTGGTGCTTTTATTACCCGGCATCATCCGGCCGAGGTGAACCCGAGCACCCATATGTTCAGGCCGGCCGGTAAGCGGTTGAGCTTTAACGCCCGTGTAAATCAGAATGATGGCTTACTCGCGAATTACATCAGCAAAACTGAAGGGATCGGGTATAATGAGGCGCTGGAAAGCATCAACATCTCTGTTAGGGCCTGGAGGCGGATACTGCGCAGCGGAAAGCAGGTGAACCTGTCTTTAGTGGGCCGCTTGTATATGGACAATGAAGGAAATCTTCAGTTCAATCCCTCCCTGGAGGTTAACTATGATGTGCACTCTTTCGGGCTGGGCATTTTCAGAGCGCCCAGTGTGCCCCGCGAAATGGCAATTGAGCAGGGCATCAATAAGGTTATTGAAACACATAAAAAAGTACGCGGGGAAAAGCTTCGCTTTCGCCCCCTCTTAAGGTGGGCTGCTATACTCACTCCTTTGGTCGCGCTGGGCATTTATACAACTACCGCCCTCACTCCCTTAAAACAAAATGGCTTTAGCGATTTTTCTTCCCTGTTCCCCTTTTATGAGAGCCGGGAAGTTGAAACAAGTACGGAGTTCGAGGCAGTAGAACCCTATGAATTACCTGTCCTGGAGGTTTCAGGCAGTCCTTATTTTGAGATTGAAGAACCGGACACACCTGAAGAAAAAGGTATAGAGGAGCCGTTTGCCGAAGAAAACAGCATGCCTGAAGCCAAAGTTAAAACAATCAAGAAGGCATCTACCTACCATATTGTGGTAGGCTCTTTTAAGGAGAAGGCCAATGCGCTGAAATACATACGCACCATCGAAGCACTTGGCGCAGAACCCTACATTGCGGAGGGAAACACCAATTTTCATCGCGTTTCTGTAGCGGGTTTTACTTCCCGGTCCAAAGCAGATCAAGCCTTGAAAGCATACAAAAAAAGCATCAATAGCGCGGCCTGGGTGTACCGCAATTAAGCCTTACTTTTGCGCGAAATGCATGAGTGCGCAATGAAAGCCAAAACGCCCAAAGAATCCCTTACCATATTGACGGAGATCGTTCTACCTAACGATACCAATAACTTAAAGAATTTGTTTGGTGGTCAGTTGCTTAGCTGGATGGATAGATCCGCTGCCATTGCTGCCCACAGGCACTGCAAGCGTATCGTGGTAACGGCCTCGGTCAATAATGTCAGCTTTAACCACCCAATTCCACAAGGGAGTATTGTTACGCTTGAAGCAAAAGTTTCCCGTGCTTTTACGAGCAGCATGGAAATCTTCGTAGATGTATTTATTGAAGACCAGACCATTGCCGGGAAAAAGACAAAGGCCAATGAGGCGATCTACACTTTTGTAGCGGTAGACCAGCTTGGAAATCCCATCAACGTCCCGGCCATTGTTCCTGAAACACCTATCGAAAAGGCACGTTATGAAGGCGCCTTGCGCAGGAGGCAGCTCTCGCTTATACTGGGTGGGAAAATGAAACCGGATGAGGCTACGGAGCTAAAAGCCCTCTTCTTAAAGGAAGAGCAGAAAGCCTAAGCTTACAAAAAAGTATACAGCACCAGGCTTAGCCAGGGCATTAAGAAAACGAGGTCCCGCAGCCACCACTTAGCCTGGTAATTCAGGTAGTTTGCCTGAAAGAAAGCTAAGGGAAAACAGAGGATGAGGTATAGCGCCTCTCCATTTCCCGAAAAGGCATTCAGTACAAACACTAAGATCAGCACGCTCAGCATGAAGCCCGTTGCCTGACGTTTGTTTACTTTTCCTTTGGTAAGGGAAGAAAGAATATCCACTATTTCGAGCAGCAACCCCAGAAATACGGGCAGGATAACCACAAGGGGTCGGTAGAAACCCAGGTTTGGAGCAATTTTGAACGTCATAAAAGAGGAGGGCCATAAAAACTGATCAGTGAAAAACCACCGGATGGAAGCCACTAAAAAAATGGCCATTACAGTAGACAGAAGCGGGATTATTGCGGTACGCAGGTTAAAAGAACCAAAATAAATAAGCGCCACCCAAAGTATGGGCATCAAAAACAACATATAAGGGTCTATATACATGCCCAGCCCGATAATAAGACCGATATCGGTAAGCAGCCAATAAGGCCTTGCAGCTTGTGAGAGGTGTAACATCCGGCCAAAGCAAAAGCTGAACAAGGGCAGTAGAACACAAAAAGACAAAGTGGGTTGCAGGGCAGAGAAGAGAGCAGCGTAACCCGAGAGCGCAACCAGGGAAAAGTAATTGGGCTTTAACAACTTGTTTGTAAGCAACTGCAAATTAAACCACCAGGCACTCAACACTACACTCAGTGCAATCAGTAGTTTCCTGAACCCGGTCTCTTCAACCAACAAGTCGTATCCCTCCAAAAAAGGTTGTGCGGAAGACAGAAAAGCCAACCAAATGCCCAAGGCGGAAGCGAATACGAAAGCCCCGACCAAAGAGGGGAGCGTTATGTTATAAAATAACCTTGTTAGCATGGCTCTTTTGTCATAATTTTGGCAGCCTAAATTCGCACAGATGCAAGTTAAAGATATCGTTTACGCAATTGGTGACTTCTTTGAATGGACGTTTGAAATATTACCGGTATTGGGAAATATTCCCAACCTCTTGTTCCTTGTACTGGGTTTTCTGTTTTTCTTTTATTGGATGGGGCAAATGGCGAAGCACAACCGCGCGGGAGAGCGCTAGCTTTTTTCCTCCCCGAGATCAAAACCGATGTCTTTCCGGTAATACATCCCTTCAAAGGTTACTTCAGCCAGTGCTGCATAGCTCCTCTCCAGTGCTTCCTGCCGGGTTTCACCATAAGCAGTGCATGCCAGCACCCTGCCCCCGTTGCTAAGTACTCTGCCGTCTGCCTCTTTTGTACCCGCGTGAAAAACCAGGGCGTCTTTAACTTCTTCTAAACCGGAGATGTGTTTTCCCTTTTCATATTTTTCCGGGTAACCACCTGAAACAGCCATTACGGTAGTGGCATAGCGGGTATCTTTTTCCAACGACACTTCGTTTAGCCTTCCCTCTGAGGCGGCTTTGAGAAGAATAAGTAAATCGCTTTTAATGCGGGGCATCACCACCTCCGTTTCAGGGTCACCCATGCGTACGTTGTATTCTATTACGTAGGGCTCTCCGGATACATGGGTAAGGCCAAAAAACACGAAGCCCTTATAATCCATACCTTCTGCTGCAATCCCCGATATGGTTGGCTTAACAATGCGCTCTTCTACTTTCTGCATCAAGGCCTGGTCCACAAAAGGGACGGGACTTACAGCGCCCATACCTCCTGTATTCAAGCCCTTATCTCCTTCCCCGATGCGCTTGTAATCTTTGGCAACCGGCAGCAGGCAGTAGTGCTTGCCATCCGTAAGGGCAAAAACAGAAAACTCCTGCCCATCCAGGTACTCTTCGATCACTACCCGGGTGCTGGCCGCCCCAAACTTTCCTTCCAGCATATGCCGCAATTCTGTTTTTGCTTCGTCCAGGTTGTGTAAAATGAGTACGCCTTTGCCTGCCGCAAGGCCATCTGCTTTGAGCACATAAGGAGGAGAAAGTGTGTCCAGGAAGGCTTCCCCTTCCGTTAAAGTATCAAGGGCAAAGGTTTTATAAGCTGCAGTCGGGATCTCGTATTTCTGCATAAAGCGCTTACAAAAATCCTTACTGCCCTCCAGCTGTGCGGCGGCAGCATCCGGCCCTATAACACCGATATGGCACAGATCGGGAGATGCACTGAAATGATCTTTTATGCCTTTTACCAAAGGGTCTTCGGGCCCTACTATGAGCAAGTCAATGCTTTTGGATATGCAGTGCTCCCCGATCGTATGAAAATCGGTTACTTCAAGAGAAATGTTTTCTGCTATTTGTGCGGTACCGGCATTTCCCGGTGCTACATAGAGCGCTTCGCATTGTGCACTTTGTTTGATCTTCCACGCTATGGCATGCTCGCGGCCTCCGCCACCTAAAACTAGTATATTCATTTGGGTTTGCCTTCAATTTGTTTGGGCCACAAAAGTAGTTTTTCATTTAATCCCATGCCCTTTTTCAACCAAACCTTAATTATACCTTACAGGATATCTTTGAACAATGTCTCGATGAAATCCGTATTATGCCAAAGACGACAAAAATGTGCTGTACAGCTTGTTAGAAGGCAGTGTTTCTTTGATGCAGGCCAGGGAAAAAGACCGGCATGTAAAAGAAGCGGTTGAGCAGTTTATCGAGAAGCTGAAAGCAGATGTGGAGGAAAGCACCCGTTTGCAGCGCGACAAAGATTTTTTACTCCAGTATGTTGAAAACCGCATAGCGCCCTTGCTGTAAGCGAAATAAGACCAAGTGTTCAGATCGATTATTTTTTAGCTAAACAAAGCAAAAACGAAAAACCATACGACTCGCGAAATACTATACATTTGCTCCCCATAATACTTTATTGAATTAGTATGTCTCAACAGTACCAAGCGCAGATAGACGCCTTTATGGAAGGCGTTAAAGCGAAAAATCCACACGAGGAAGAGTTTTTACAGGCCGTATTGGAGGTTGCCGAAACGGTGATTCCCTTTATAGAGGCAAATCCCAAATACAAAAAAGCCAAAGTATTGGAGCGCATCGCTGAGCCTGAGCGCATGCTCATGTTCAGGGTGCCCTGGCTAGACGATGAAGGCAATGTACAGATAAACCGGGGTTACCGGGTAGAGTTTAACTCTGCTTTGGGGCCCTATAAAGGGGGGTTGCGTTTCCACCCTAGTGTTAACCTCTCCATCCTTAAGTTTTTAGGGTTTGAGCAGATATTCAAAAACTCGCTTACCACGCTGCCCCTGGGGGGAGGAAAAGGGGGCGCTGATTTTGACCCCAAAGGAAAATCGGATAATGAGGTGATGCGGTTCTGCCAATCTTTTATGACTGAATTACAACGTCATATCGGGGCCAATACAGATGTGCCGGCCGGAGATATTGGTGTTGGAGGGAGAGAGATCGGATACATGTTCGGGCAATACAAACGCCTGCGCAATGAATTTACAGGCGTGTTAACCGGTAAAGGACTGAACTGGGGCGGTTCGTTAATACGCCCTGAAGCTACGGGCTACGGCGCAGTGTACTTTGCCCATGAAATGCTCGGCACCAAAAACGACTCTTTCCAGGGAAAAACCGTGGTCGTATCCGGCTCCGGGAATGTGGCGCAGTATGCCATTGAAAAAGCCACCCAGCTCGGGGGTAAAGTAGTTACTGCCTCCGATTCTTCCGGCTTTATTCATGATGAAGACGGCATTGATGAAGAAAAGCTTGATTTTATTAAGGAGCTGAAGAACGTAAAAAGAGGTAGGATCAAAGAATACGCAGATAAGTACGGGTGTGCATACCACGAGGGTGCCAAGCCCTGGACGGTAGCCTGTGATATTGCTTTACCCTGTGCCACCCAGAACGAGCTGAATGGAGAGCATGCCGAGGCGTTGATCAAAAACGGGGTGATGTGTATCGCAGAAGGGGCCAATATGCCCACCTCACCGGACGCCATTGCTAAACTTCAGAAAGCCAAGGTGTTGTTTGCCCCGGGTAAAGCTTCGAATGCAGGTGGAGTGGCCGTTTCCGGTCTTGAGATGGCACAAAACTCCCAACACTCACACTGGGAAGCAGCTGTTGTGGAAAGCAGGCTGGAAGACATCATGATCAAGATCCATGAGGCATGTGTGAAATATGGTAAAGAAGGAGATTATGTGGATTATGTGAAAGGAGCCAACATTGCCGGTTTTGTAAAGGTTGCCGATGCGATGCTTGATCAGGGCGTAGTATAGACGGCCTGAGAAAGCGGATAATCAAAAGAACTAGCAAGCCCCCTGCATGTTTACATGCAGGGGGCTTTTCATAACAGTGTACCGGAACTACCCGGAACATTGTTTACTTTGCCGGGCAATGCACAAGGAGGAATACACGGAGAAGAAAAGAAAGCCAGGAGAGGGGTTAGAATGGCTTTTGCCTGTAGTACTGCTATTGCTGGCACTCATTACCGTAAAAGATGCCCAACGCAACGGAGACTTTATAGGATACCTGAATGCGGGTAACCTGGTGCTTAACGGGGAAGACATCTACAGCGATTACCTCAATACCTGGCCTCCGTTTTTTAGTGTGGTAAGCGTTCCCCTTGCTTTAATGGATAAGGGATCGCCTGTAGGGGTGCGCTTGTTTTGGCTGTTGGGCAGCTGGGGGGCACTTTTCCTGCTTATGCGGATGGCACTAAAACTCTTTGCAGGAAAAACACTTTTGTTGCCTTTTCAAAAAAAAGTAAAGGATACCCAGCTTTCTTTTGTTCACCCCCTCTCCTTTATTCCATTGCTGCTCAGTTTACGCTTTTTGATGGACAACAGCAGTCATTTGCAGATTAACCTGTACATGCTCGTACTGGCTTTTGGCAGTGTATACTTCTTTTACAGGAGCAAAGTGATCCCGGCTGCTTTGCTGCTGGGTTTCAGTGTGGCCATTAAGGTATTTACCGTTTTTCTCCTGCTTTATTTCTTTTACAAAAGGGCCTGGCGTATGGGGTTGCTAAGCGTGTTTTTTGTGTTGCTGTTTTCCGGCAGCACGGTATTGATCTTTGGGCTGGAAGGCGCTATCCGGTACCATGAAGCGTGGTTTGTGAAGAGCGTACTGCCTCTGCCAGACCCTCATCATATGAACCAAAGTCTGATGGCCGCTTTTATCCGTTTGCTTTCGGAGCAGGCTACCGGAATCGACTTTAGGATCAATTTTTTAAGCTTAGCCCCTTCTTCGATCAAAGCAGTGTATTACGGGAGCCTCTTGCTGGCAGCCGCTTTTCCCCTGTATGCGTTCCGGCAAAAAATATGCCCCAGGCAAATAAGCCTGGGGCAACTTATGCAATGGGGAATTTTATTTGCCCTTATTCCCATACTCTCTCCGGTGGCCTGGAAACCCTATTTCGTGTTTTTATGGATCCCCTTTTTCGTGCTGTATTTTCTCGTGTTTCACCTGCGGATCGCGCGGGCACAATTGGTGAAAGTGCTTTTTTATGCAAGCCTCCCATTTCTGATCTTAAGTAGTGAGCTATTTGCCGGAGTTTATTTCTCGGATGTGCTGGAGGTTTGCAACTTCATAACGCTGGGGGCTCTGCTACTGGCTGGGGCTTTGGCAAGCCTTTATTTTTCCCTTGGCGGGGAAAGACTCAGGCAGCCGATCACAGAACTGTGGCATCCCTAATTAGCGTGAATAATGGATAAGCAAAATGTCGTCAGTTTGAGTGTCACGCCATAGGCGTGATGTATTCTCGCAGTAGCGGGACAGGCTGAAAACAAGTCATTCTGCCTGTCTCGATCCGCCAACATTGTTGGGGACAAATACAAATTTTCTGCGAAAAATTCACTCGACATGACAAAATCCTACTACTTTATACGTAAACATTATTTACGTTAACTAAAAACCCCCAACGTTTTTTTAACGCTGAGGGCTTTTAACACAACCAACCAAACTATTTTTTTAACGGCTCACGCTGCCCATGGGAAAAGTAGTAGCTGTTTGATTGTTCAAGCCGAAGGTTACATGGTCATCTGCGCTGGCAGAAACGGGGTGTACTAAGGGCTTAAAAGCAAATGGGGCCGGGCTATTATCGGGCACGGGTTCAATAGAAATTACAATGGTAGCCCCGCGCAGATCCGTAGGAAAGCTAAGCCCGGTAGGCGCGTTGAGCACAAAATCTTCACCGGGAAAAGGAGGGCCTGCGGCATCACTTCCGCTAAATCCGTTAAAGCGATCCGCCATGGAACCCGCGTCAAAAGTCCCGGTAGAAACGGGCACGCCGTCAATAACCGCCCAGCCTTCATAGGTCCAGTTGTCGGGCAAAGCGGGCAAGTTTAAGCCGGCTGCAGGCATGCCTCCCGTTAGGTCCAGGAACCATACGCCACTGCGTTCATCCGTCATGTCGCTGGTAGTAGGTGTAGCCAGAATGTAAGATCCACTGGCGGTGTTCAGGTCAGCATCCAAAGCTGCGGGGTGATGGGTATTTACCGTGGCTGTACTTCCATTAAAGGCGCCTCCCACAAGCTTTATGGCACTGGGTGCAGGGTCGCTGTCAGGATGTGGCTCCAGACTTAACACAAACATGCTGGCCGCATCTAAGGTAGCCTGGGGTACGGAAAAAGAGGATTGAGACCATTCCCCGTTTTCATTTACTTCAAACAGTCCGGTACTTACGGGTGCTCCATCTACAATAACCCAGCCTTCATAGCGCTCGTGCTCACCCGTAGCAGCTAAATTGCTGATGTTCAGCACCAGGTTTCCATTGGTACTGCCTGGTTCTTCGGCTTCTTCTTTACTGCACGACACCAGGGCCATACTTGCCGCTAACATTATAAAACTTAACTTCTTCATACTTTGAGGTTTTTAATTACCCTTCAAAAGTCAGGGAGAAGTATCACGCAAATATCACAGGAAGGTATACAATTGATCTCGCTGGTCTGATCAGGCTGCCTGCAGGGTAAAACAGAAAGTAGTGAGGCCCTGGGGTGTGCTTTCCGCCCATATTTTGCTTTCGTGTATGTCCATGATGTTTTTCACGATAGCCAGGCCCAAGCCCGTGCTGTCTGTGCTCCTGTCTGCGTCTTTATAGTAGCGGTCAAATACCTTATTCAGCTTTTCGCTGGCTATGGGTTTCCCGGTATTGCTTATTGCAACAAGCCATTTCTCTTCTTGTTGTTTTAAAAGGAGTTTCACTTTTCCGCCCGAGCTGAATTTTAAAGCGTTGTCAAGCAAATTTTGAAGCGCACGCTGAACCAGCGCTATGTCGGCTTTTACCAAAGCATTTTCCGGCAGGTCGGTTTGTAGCTGTATGCCCTTTTCTTTGGCCAGGCCCTGGTATTGCTGGGCCGTATCTTTTAAAAGCTCTTTGAGGTTAAAGGCCTCTTTAAGTACTTCAACCTGTCTTGCCTCTAATTTGGAAAGTTCAAAAAGGTCGCTTACCTGCTTGCTCAGCCGGTCACTGTTTTTCAATACAATTTCCAGGTATTGCTTTCGCTGGTCTTTGCTCAGCCGGTCGTTTTTGATCAATAAAGTTTCTACATACCCGTGTATTACGGCCAGCGGACTGCGCAGGTCGTGCGATACGTTGGCAATGAGGTCTCTACGCAGGCTATCCACTTCTTTTAGATCCTCCATGTTTTGCAAAATGGTATCTGCCATGTGGTTAAAGGTCCTGGCCAGGGCATTGAGCTCGCCCTTACCCTTATCGGGGATGCGCAGGTGGTAATCTCCTTCTTCAAACTGCTTAACACCGGATATGATCTTTCTGAGTTTTTTGGTGAGCAGTGCGATGAGCAGCAGTCCTAACGCGAAGGCCGCCACTAAGGTGATCCAAAAAGCACGGGTACCTATTTTTAAAAAATAGCTGCCTTGCAGGGCCTCAGCAATATTTTGGGATTTTTCACTGGCCAATACCATGTATACATACCCCATAAAGCGCCCCTGTTCGTGTACTTCGGTGGCAGAAAAAATGGTCTTTGCACCTGGGGTACGCGGGTCATCGCCCAATACAAAACTTTGGCCCTTTTCGGCTATAAAGCGTTTTACGGGGGCAATGTCTACATTCTTAAGCCGTACTTCTTCATCCAGTACTACGTACTTTAAAATGGTGCCTTCCGCATCGAGCAGGTATACCTCCAAAGCCGGGTTCACCGCCATCATGGAATGCATGATCTTCCCCAAAGCCTCCTCGTTTACTTCTCCGTTTTGAAACGGGTTTACCTCAAGAAGCATATGCCGGGCAACGTGTGCGTGAAGCTTCTGGGTAGTTTCCTGGTAGTATTTTCGTGCGGAGGTTACGGTAATAGACACATAGGCAACCCCAAGCACGAGCAGCATGAGCAACAAGCCGCCAGAAAGGCGCCAGAAAAGTGAACTTTTAAAAGGGCTTGTCATGATAAGGCATCATTAAAGCGGTAGCCTACTCCCCAAATGGTGAGAATAAACCGGGGGTTGGAAAGATCGGTTTCCAGCTTTCCGCGCAGGCGGTTTATATGTGAGTTAACGGTGTGCTCATACCCGTTAAATTCGTACCCCCACACAGAAGAAAGCAATTGCTCACGGCTAAAAGGCTTGCCGGCATTTTGCGCCAGCAGGCAAAGAAGGTCGTATTCTTTTGGCGTTAGATCTAGTGTTTCACCCTCTTTTTTTACGAGGTGCTTCTCAAAGTCTATGAATAGCCCTCCCAGGCTAAGGTGTCGTGTGCCTGCCTGTGTTGTCTTTTTGAATTCGCTTCTCCTTAGAATGGCCTTTACCCGTGCGGTCAATTCACGCACGCCAAAAGGTTTTGTGAGGTAATCATCTGCACCGGATTCCAACCCCATTACCTTGTCAAACTCTTCTGCTTTTGCCGTAAGCATCAGGATGGGCGTATACACATTCAGGGCTCTCAGTTTCTGGCATATTTCCAACCCGCTCATCCCCGGCAACATCAGGTCGAGAATGATCAGGTCAAAAGACCCGGACCTGGCCTGCTCAAACCCCTCTGCGCCATGCCCCACACTAACGGGCTCGGTCTGAAGGTCGTGGAGGTGAAGCTCCACAAGACTGCGGATGTCCGGATCGTCCTCGATCAATAAAATACGCTTCATAACCTAAGTTTACCACCCAAAGGTATAAGGCTTGTATCACGAAAGTATCACGGAGCCGACATTGCCGAAAAGCGCCTATTTTAGCCCAAAATCCAAAAAAGATGAGTAAGGCTCCCAAGCCCGTAGGCTTATATCCCCTGGCCCGTAAAGTGGGCAACTTGTTGTTTTTAAGCGGCGTTGGTCCGCGCATAGCCGGCAGTGATGCGCATGATTCCGGGGTGCCCGGCCTGGAACTGGACCATAACGGCAACTTCAAAGCATTTGACTTTGAAGCACAGGTACACAGTGTTTTTGCCAATGTAAAAGCCATTTTGGAGGCGCATAACAGCGGTTGGGATAAGCAGGTAGACATCCAGGTTTTCCTGGTAGATATGAAGCGCGACTTCCACGCTTTTAACCGGATTTATGCCGAGTACTTCAAGGAAATGGAGCCAAAACCTTGCAGAACTACCATTGCCATTACCGCTTTACCTACCCCTATAGCGATTGAATTGAAGTGTGTGGCTGAGGTATAAACCAAACCCGTTACAAAAGTGAGTTTCTTTGGTGTAAAATAAGAAATGTACGGAGGCACATCAAGACCTGAACTTCAAACGTTTCTCGTTGTAGGTTTCACTTAGCACGTTGATGAAGCCGTCCAATTCTTCTGTTACATTTTTGAAGTAGCCTGCGTACTCACGTGCTTTTTCTTTGGTAAGCTTTTCTTTTTCCAGCATTTCCGAAAGCCCGATCAGGTTGGCCACCGGGCGCCTGATGATGTGCGAAATGGAATAGGAGATTCCTTCCAGGGTTTTTTGGTATTCCTTACTTTCGGTAATGTCCTGGAAGATGCCATACCAGACAACAGTACCGTTAGAGCGTTTTTCCGGCCTGGCTGTGGCGCTGTTCCAGCGCAACTTGCCATCGGGCAGCACAATCCGGTATTCCAGCTCCAGTTGGGTAAGCTCATTTTTTGATACCTCTATTGCGGCTTGCACGCGCTCAAGGTCATCCGGGTGTATGATCCTGAACCCGGCCCAGGAATTTTCCTTCAGTTTTTTTGGGGTTAGTTCGGGGTGCAGGTTTTCTATGCCTTTGCTGATAAAGGAGAAAACAGACGTTTCATCCGGGGCCAACTCAAACTGGAAAAGAGCCCCCGGTGTATTGTCGGTAAGGTATTTAAGCAGCTTGGCACTTTCTTTAATTTCCTTTTTTTGTGAGAGCAATACCTTCCGGTTTTCAAGGTGCTCCATTACTCTTTTTGAGAGAATTCTAAGGCCTTCGAGCTGCTCCGGACTGAGTTCGCGTGGTTTATCGTCTATTACACAAAGGGTGCCCAGGGCATGCCCTTCCGGTGTTAATAGGGGAGCACCTGCATAAAAACGGATGTTGGGATCACCCAGTACGAGGGGATTGTCCTTAAAGCGCTCGTCTTCTGTGGGGTTTTCTACTACCATCACTTCATCGGGTTTGTTGATGGCGTGCGCACAAAAAGCTTGTTCCCGTGGCGTTTGTTCTGCACCCAGCCCCACTTTTGCCTTGAACCACTGGCGCTCGGAGTCTACTAAAGAAATAAGGGAAATGGGCATGCCACAAATGGCCGAAGCGAGGGTTACGATGTCGTCAAACTCACTTTCGGCAAAGGTGTCCATTATGTTGTATTCAGCTAGCGCCTCCAGTCTCTTTTCTTCCTGTTCTTTCTTCATGCTCGAAGGATGGTGTAGAAATATGCTTAAATAATGATGTCTTCGGCTTTAATCGGCT
Organism: Owenweeksia sp.; assembly: GCA_028285465.1. Lineage (GTDB taxonomy): Bacteria > Bacteroidota > Bacteroidia > Flavobacteriales > Schleiferiaceae > JANQPD01. The sequence goes on from JANQPD010000045.1 coordinate 55,670, forward strand.
TGCTTAAAAAACCCTTTACCGTAGGATAGGAAAGTGCCTTTTCTCTATCAAAAGCATCAATAGAAGAAGTAACTACCAAAATATCAGGTTGTTTAGAATGTGTAAAAGGATGTATTTTTTCTAAAAAATCCCAGCCACTTACTACAGACATATTTAAGTCCAGCAAAATGAGGTCTGGTCGCTCTTCATGGGCACCTGGCTCTTCCAATTTCTTTAAAGGTTGTTGCCCGTTCTCAAACTCCTGAATGTGCGATTGCGGATAAGCTGTTTGTACAAGCTTGCGTTCCATCATCCGGTAAATGGGATCATCTTCTACTAGCCAGACAAGGTGTACCGGCCGGGAAGGATCGCTGTTTGCATTGCTCATATGCTCTTAGAAGGATTCAATTTACAAAAGCGATTACGCTATTGTGCATGCTCAAAATTACTACAAAATATGCTGTATCGTCTTTTTTCGAAATTAAGCCGTTTTCCTATGCGCGGCATAACTAATAAATGCGGGCATAACAAGAGGTTAACGTACATAAATAAGGTCCATTTCGGGAACACTTTTTATCGCTTATGTTGTTGAGTAGCATATTGTGCAGGTACCTCCGGTAATTAAGCCAGACGAAAATAGACAGTAACGTACTACAATTTGTTTTCCTGACTTACTTTTGAGAAAAAAGAAATATGAAAAATAGCGCCACATATATAGCCCTGTTGCTCCTGGTAGGAATAGCCTGTACCAACAGTACACCTAAAGACAGTCAAGCAGAAGAGAAAGGAACCATCCTGAATGAAGAAAAACAGGAAGAAACCAGCGAAAAGCCCCGGGCTTCCCCGAGCTCCATAGATGAGAAACGGACCTCTATTGAAAATGCACTAAGCGAAATGTCTCCGGTAGAATTGGATACGGAAGGTTTAAGAGCACAGATCAGCCAGAAGTGGTCTAAGATCCATTACTATAAGAAGGACGGTAAAATTGTACGGATAAAGACCTACCCCCATCCTGGGATATCAAAGCGTACGGAAGAGTTTTATTTTGAGAACGAGGCATTGATCTCAGTGGTGATTGAAGACAATGGGCTAGACGAAAAAGGCAAAACGGAGTCGCCTAAAGACCGGGTGTATTATTTTGAAGACGGGGTGTTCATCCAGGAGGTAAACCACTCCAAAGAAAAAGAATACAGCATTAAAGAGTCAGATGCTGAGCGGCTTTTACAAGAAGCAGGCGAATACCTGGATGTACTAAGGGAATACGAAGCAGGTTAAGCGGCATAGGCCAATGTTTTTACGGTGTTGTAAGCAGTAAAGAATGGCCGGACTAAACAAGTTGTGCTTAATACGCGTATTTACCTCAGTATAATTTCAATGCGATTCGGTAAACAATTCACATACTACGCAATCGAAATAGCCCAGGTCGGGATTGCCATTGTACTGGCCAGTATTGGGCTCAAAGCTTTTTTGTTGCCTAACCATTTTTTAGATGGCGGAGTAACGGGCATTGCGCTTTTGGTCACATCTAAGTTTGACCTTAACCTCTCCTTATTGCTTGTATTGCTGAGTATCCCGTTCCTTGCCATGGCCTACTGGTTTGTTTCCAGGCGGGTTTTTTATAAGTCGTTGCTAGGCATACTCGGCCTCGCATTTTTTATCCAGTTCGAGACGTTTACGCCCCTAACGGATGACAAACTGCTTATTGCCATTTTTGGCGGACTGTTTTTGGGCCTGGGCATTGGTATTGCCATACGCAACGGTGCCGTACTGGATGGGACCGAGATATTAGGGGTATACCTGAACGAGCGTTTTGGCCTGCCCGTAGGGCAGGTGATCTTCGTTTTTAATGCCTTGCTGTTTATCCTGGCGGCGGTTACGCTTTCGGTAGAGATCGCCATGTACTCCATTCTTACCTATTTGGTTACGGCCAAGGTTACGGATACTGTGATCAAAGGCTTTGAAGATTTCATCGGGGTAATGATCGTATCGAAAAAGGCAGACGAGGTAAAAACGGCTTTGCGCCAGGAAGCGGGTCTGGGCCTTACCGTGTATAAAGGCGACAAACCCTATGGGGAAACAGATGCCGTACACGAACACCTGATCATACATACCATCGTAAACCGTATCGATATAAAAAAGGTACAACGCACACTGGATAAAGTAGATCCGCAGGCCTTCGTAGCAGAGTATGAAGTAAACAGCATACGGGGAGGGGTGTTGCGGCGATACCTGAACCGCAAGGCTGCCAAAGCCGGGATATAGAGATCCGGTGCGGGATGAAAACCTTCGGAGAAAGGCGGGTATCTGATCGCAGGCAGGCTTTAGGTACTGTGCCGCAACCTTGAAGAAAAGTAAGTATACTTTTGCATTACGCTTTCTGCGATATGTCTTAACTTTGGCGTATGTATCCTGATTTTAAGCGCACTGCTCTTTTGCAAAGCCTGTACGACCGGGTAACGGTTCGGGAAGATATCCTGCTGTATGGTCAAGCCGGAAACGGCAAAACACACTTGCTCAAACAGCTTCAAAAGCGCTTGCTGCAAAGGCGTATTTGTTTTTACTTTTCCTTCAGGGGCATCCGCGCGTTTGACGCCTTTACAACCTATTACCAGGAAGTTTTGCAAACGGAGGCCAGAAATCACCCCACAGTAGACTACCACCTAAAACAGTTTTTTCAGCAAAACCCGGTTATTCAATTGCGCAATTGGACGCAGTGGTTAAACTGGCATCAGCACCTTACCGGTACCCTGGGACAATTGTCGCAAGACTTGCTGTTTGTGATAGATCATTTTGAAGAATGGGAAGTATCAGGCAAATCCCACTTCCCCGATGAGGCGTTGCCGCAGATCAGGGAACTTAGAAATTGCCAGTGGTTGATCGCCACTCAGCAAGAAACGATTTTCGATGGGTTCTCCGTTATGGAGGTACCTCCACTTACTATTAAAGAAGTAGAAGAGAGCACCTTGCCCGTTGAAAGCTTGCAGGAATACCATAGCTATACCAAGGGAAACGTAGCTTTTTTAACCGAGTTGCTGGCTCATGAGGGAAACCTTGAGCCGCAGATCAAAGCTTTGATGGAACAAAGGCACCGCCACTTTTTGTTTTTTAAAGCGCGTTTTACTTCCTTACAATGGAATTTATTGCGTGCTTTAGCCCTGGAGGAGAACGTACAGCAACCCCTGGCTTTCTCTTTTTTGGTAAAATACAAGCTTGGGGCTGCGAGTAGCGTAGACCGGGCTTTGACGAACCTGCTCAGCAGCCGGATGATCCTTAAAAGCCAGGAAGAAGGCTATATACTAAGGGATGTAGCGCTCCTCAGGTGGTTTCAATGGTTGTATGTCGCGGAGGAAGCCCCGTGACCCTAATCTGTTGATGGCTTAACCGTCTTAAAAAGCTTAATAGGCAAGCTTGTAGGCCGTAACCTTATTGCTAAAGAACCTGGGCACCAGCAACAGCTTTTCTTCGGGCATAAAACCTATATCGGCTGTCTGTATTTCTTCAGCTTTGGAATCGAGTAATTTCCGGGTTCCGCTTTTTCCTATGAACCAGATCTCTCCCTTCCAGCGGCTGGCTATAAAAGTCTCATCGTCTAGCACAACCAGCCCGTCTCCTCCGTTTATTTCACTATTCACTATGTCGGCTGAGCCATCTTCTGTACTTACCTTCAACAGGCCTGCATCACTTAAAGCATACAGGTGTCCGTTGTGATAAGCCAGCCCGTTTAGGTTTTCCATGTTTTCGGCCAATGTCTTTACCATCCCGTTAGCCAAAAGATGCAGGCGTCCTGTTTTCATGTCTGAGAAAAACACTTTTTCTTCACCTACCGCTACATCGTTCAGAAAGAGGGCGGCGGCTACCCGGTAACGCTCTGTTATATCCCCGCTTTTCAGGTCTATTTCTACGAGTTCATCAATGTTGGTTACGTATAGCTTTCCGTTAAAAATAGCCATGCCCTTCGGAGCGTCCAGGTCGCTTACCCACTGCATTTCCACAATGCTGCCGTCTGTAGCCAATTTGGAGATAAAACCTTTGCCATCCTTATCCGTGGGCTGCCCATCGATATTGCTTACAAAGAACAAGCGCTCCTTGGGGTCATACAGCACAGACTCATTGGTGGTCAACACGGCATCGGTTTCCCAAACCTGGGTGAGAGACGGGGAAACCGCCTTTTCCTCTTCTTGTACCTCTTGTTGCTTTTCATGCTTCGTTTCATTTTTTTCTTCGCTAGGTGCCTGTTTACAGGCCATAACAAATGCCGCTGCGGTGAGTAAGAAATAGAACTTTTTCATAGATGGAGTTTCTGGGGTAAACCCTACCAGGTAAACAAAGTTCAGAGCACAGGATTTTGCATACCTAATATTCTTAGGTATATTTGGGGTAATGAACAGCAATTCCCTATTAAAAGGTACGTTAAGCCCTATCATTCTTAAGCTTTTGGCCGAGCAAGGGCAGATGTATGGCTACCAACTGATCCAAAGCATAAGGGAACGAAGTGGGGGACATTTGCACATCAAGGAAGGAGCGCTCTACCCGGCCTTACATAAGCTGGAACAACAAGGCTTTTTAGAGGTGGAGCACCGGCAGGTATCCGGTCGTGTACGCAAGTATTATCGCTTGGGAGCGAAGGGCAGGCGTGCTACGGAAGATAAGCTCTCTGAATTAAAAACCTTTGTGACCGCAGTACAAAGCATCCTGGAACCTAAAACAAAGCTCTCATGAGTCCGGAGAAAATTGAAGCCATAAAAAAATACCTGAGTAAGAATGGGGTAAAGTACTATGATGTACAAGCGGAGCTCATTGATCATTTTGCCACGGCCGTGGAGAAAGCCCAGAGAGAGCAGCCGGGCATACCCTTTACATCTGCTCTATTAGCCGCACACCGGGCTTTCGGAGGGCGTGAAGGTTTCCACAAATACATTGAGGCCGCAGAAAGAAAGGTGCAGAAAAAAATTACATACCTCGTGGGGAAAACACTATTGGGGTACTTGAAATGGCCCTACCTGTTGTTTACATTGACCTTGCTGTTTTCCTGGCGCCTGGGCGTGGAGCATTTGACGGACTTTACCACTCCTGTTTACGGGTTCATGTTGGTTTTTGTATTTGTTGTGCTGTTCCTTAGTTGGCGTGTACGGAAAGAGCACATGCTTCTTCCCAAACGCGCCAGTGAGTCTTTAGGCTGGGTTTTTTATTTCAGCTATTACTTGCTGGGAACCCCTTATATTTTTCGGGAACCCGAAAGTCTTCAGGCTATTAATCCCTGGTTCCACACGGCAGTGTTTACCTTTTTTACCTTACTCCCCATAGCCTGTTTGCAGTTGCCCCGGCTTACGGTGGCCGAAACCAGGAAACTGTACCCCGAAATGTCATAAATCAGCTAAAAAGCATTTTTATGCCCGCCAACAGTTTCGGATATTCGTAGCAGTACTTTCACAAACGTCTGATATGAAATTCCTGAAATTCTTAGCCGTCTTTCTCCTTATCCTGGGCCTTGTCGTTTTAGGTCTTTTTCTCACCGGGAATCAATACCTGGTAAAGGGCGTGTGGGCCACTTATCTGCACGGATATAAGAGCGCCAGCATCGGAGATGCCCGCTTTTTTGTAACGCGCGAGGTGCCTGCACGCAAGCCCGAATCCTGGACCATTTCACCTGGCTACAATGAAAAGAAACTGAGTGAAAAGCTTAATAACACCCTCGAAGAAAGCGAGAGCGTAGCCTTTTTAGTCGTAAAAGGAGGAGCCATTGCCTATGAGCAATACTGGGAGGGGTACAGCGATACTTCGCATTCCAATTCTTTTTCTATGGCGAAAACGATTACTAATATGCTGGTACAGTTGGCCATAGAACAGGGCTATATAAGCTCCTGGGACGACAAAGTAGCGGATTACCTTCCTGAAATAGAAGGCCCTTACCGGGAAAAGCTCACCCTGCGTCATTTAGGTACAATGCGGGCGGGTTTGCAATGGAATGAGCATTATACCAATGCATTTGACATTACCGCACGCGCTTACTACGGGCCGGATGTAGAGAAGTTGCTGCTCAACGAAGTACCTGTGGTACAGGAGCCGGGCAGTACCTACGAGTATCAAAGCGGGGCAACCCAACTATTGGGCCTAGTGCTTGCCCGGGCCACCGACCAAACCGTAAGTGAGTTTGCTTCCCGCAATCTTTGGCAGGCCATAGGTGCCCGGCAGCCTGCCCGCTGGCATCTCGACAAAAAGAATGGCATGGAACTTACTTATTGCTGCTTTAACAGCAACGCCCGCGATTTTGCCCGCCTGGGCTTGCTTTACGCCCATTATGGCCGCTGGGGCGAGCAACAGCTGCTAGACTCTTCCTTCGTATACCATGCCTCTCAACCCATAGGTAGTGCCTATTACGGGCACAGCTTTTGGGTAGATCAGCATCAGCTAACACCCGTCTTTTATTCCCGGGGTATTCTGGGACAGTACATCATCGCCATCCCCGAAAAGGAACTGGTAATCGTACGGCTCGGGCACCGGGAGTTGGAAGCCGTGCAAGAAGCCCATACCCGCCTGGAGCAGACCATGGTAGAAGAAGTGTTGAAGTATTTTTGAAAGTAATACCCGGAGGTACCCATCTTGTCCCGGATTTTATGATTTGCATTACAAAATAGTCACATATTCAGGTCTCAAAGTACCAATCAGGTATATATAATGTCTCCCTGCCAGTTAACGGTAGATATTCATCCCCTGCTCATACAATGATTATTATTTGGAAAGGCAATAGAAGGCATATGAAGAATAGGTTTTTGTTCGTTCTTTTTGCGATAGGTGTATTGAGCATCCCCTCTCATGCACAGTGTAAGGCTGATGCCGGAGACTCTTCTATTGTACTTTGTTATGGAGATACCATAACCTTAGGCGGGAACCCTTCTGCGTTTAATGGAGTTCCCCCATACACTTATTCATGGTCTATTGAGCCTGTTCAAGTAGGAGCCCTTCGTTTTTATGCCTCACACTTTTTAAATGATACTACTCTATCAAATCCAGAAATGACAGAATCCTGGGGTGAAAAGCTGGAGTTTTTTTTAACCGTAACGGATGCCAATAATTGTACTTCAAGGGATAGTATTCGAATACTCTTTTCGCAATATACCATTGGGCTTGGTTTTATTTCCAGAACAATTAATAAAGGAGACTCTGTTTACCTGAACAACGGAAGTAACATAGGAGGGGGTATTGGAAGTAAAAAGTACGTATGGCGGCCAAATCATGGATTGAGGGATTCAACCAGTTTGTCTTTTTGGGCTAAGCCAGACAGCTCTATTGAATACTACTTAACTGTGACTGATTCTGTTGGTTGTCATGTAGAAGGCCCTCCTTATTATAAAATAACAGTAAACCCCACTTCTAATCCAGAAGCTAAAGCTCTAAATCAACGTATTAGGTTTTTTCCGAATCCAGCAAGTGAGCTATTAAGATGGGAAACAGGCGGTTTAAAAATTAACGAAATACGTATCGTTGACGTATTGGGCAGGGATATAAAGATTTTAAACAAGGATAGAAATGAAGGAAACATAAGCGGGTTACCTACAGGAGTTTATTTCATCGTCTTTGATACAGCATACGGTTTGGTGCGGAAGAAACTGCACAAACTCTAGCTGTTTCAGATAATGGATTAAAACCCATTTTGACGCAACAATCGTACATCCGCTTCCAGCAAACCGGGAAAACGAATGAGTTCTGAAGCTTCAACCCAACGGAAGTTAACATGCTCGCTAAGCTTTGGCAGGCCTTTATACAAACGACAGAAAAGGGGAACCAGTTTAATGTATTTCTCCCTGTAGCGATGTGCAACCGCCTTTCCCTTGCGGGAGACCTGTATGTCGAGGTGAAGTTCTTCCCGTACTTCGCGGGTCAATGCTTCAGCATAGCTTTCTCCCTGCTCCACCTTACCCCCGGGAAACTCCCATGCCCCCGGGTGAGGCATGGTATTGGAACGCTGCACTAGTAAATAGTGCCCCGTTTGGTTTTGTAAAAGCGCGCATACTACGGTTGTCATGTGGCGAAGATAAAGGGAGTGCATGCTTCTTTTAGTGGCAAATCACCTGCATTCCCCCTTCGGGATTCCCCTTTCAAAAAGTACCTTTGCCTGATGCCTTCAGAAAAGATCAGCCATATGCTCAAAACATTGCCCGACAAACCGGGCGTGTACCAGCACCTGGACAAGAAAGGCAACATCCTTTACATTGGTAAGGCCAAAGACCTGAAAAAGCGTGTCAGCAGCTATTTCACGAAGGGCCACGACAATGCCCGCACCTATATGCTGGTAAAACGCATTGACCATGTAAAAACCATTGTTACGGAAACGGAGTTTGATGCCTTGCTGCTGGAAAACAACCTGATAAAGGAGTACCAGCCCAAGTACAACGTAAACCTGAAAGACGACAAGACCTATCCCTGGATATGTATTAAGAAAGAGCGTTTCCCAAGGATCTTTCCCACACGTACACAGCCCGATGACGGGAGCGAGTATTTTGGCCCTTACGCTTCTGTGAAGGTAATGAAAACCGTATTGGAGCTCATTCGCCAGCTTTATCATATCCGTACCTGTAAACTCAACTTAAGCGAAGAGAACATAGCGGAAGCCAAATTCCGGGTATGCCTCGAATACCATATTGGAAATTGTTTAGGCCCCTGTGAGGGGAAACAAAGCGAAGCCGATTACAATGCGGATGTTGAGAGTGCGCGTGAACTGATAAAGGGAAATTTAAACGCGGTAAAACGCCTGCTGAGCAGGCAAATGCAGGAGTATGCAACGGCCTTACGGTTTGAAGATGCGCAAAAAACGAAGGAAAAACTGCAGATGGTAGAACGCTACCAGGCAAAGTCTACCGTAGTACACCCCGACATTACCAACGTAGACGTGTTTTCGGTAATTACCGATGCCGAGTATGGCTACGTAAATTACCTTAAAATCATTGATGGCGCGGTATTGCAGTCGCATACGGTAGAATTAAAGAAGAAGCTGGACGAAACCCCGGAAGAGCTTTTGGAAATGACCCTTTTGGAGATCCGTGCCCTGTTCAAATCCACCAGCAAAGAACTGTACCTCTCGCACCACATAGAAACGGAAATACCCGGTACAAAGATCAGTATTCCCCAAAGGGGAGACAAAAAACACCTGGTGGAGCTGAGCCTGAAAAATGCGCGTTATTTCCGTCTGGAAAAACTGAAAAACATCCAGATCGTAGATCCTGACCGGCATGTAAAGCGGCTTATGCAGCAAATGAAAGAAGATCTGCGGTTGAGGGAAGAGCCCCGGCACATAGAGTGTTTCGACAATTCCAACATACAGGGAACCAACCCGGTGGCTGCCTGCGTGGTATTTAAAGACGGGAAAGCAAGTAAAAAGGAGTACCGTCATTTCAATATCAAAACCGTAGAAGGGCCGGATGACTTTGCCAGTATGGAGGAAGTAGTATTCAGGCGCTACAGCCGTTTGTTGAACGAGGGGGAACCCCTGCCCCAACTCATCGTGATAGACGGAGGAAAAGGGCAGTTGAACGCAGCGCTGAAAGCTTTGGAAAACCTGGACCTGCGGGGAAAGATTGCCATATTGGGGATTGCAAAAAAGCTTGAAGAGCTCTTTTTTCCCGGGGATAAATACCCCCTTTACCTCGATAAGCGTTCGGAGACCTTAAAAGTGATCCAGCGCCTCCGGGATGAGGCACACCGCTTTGGCATTACCCACCACCGCAACCGCAGGAGTAAAAGCACCATGCGTTCCGAGCTGGAGGAGATTCCCGGCATAGGTCCGGCTACAATAAAAGAACTCCTGCGCAAATTTAAATCGGTAAAGCGTGTAAAAGAAGCCGATGAAACCGAACTTGCGGAACTCATTGGCCCGGCAAAAGCAAAAACAATGGTAAGGCACTTCAGTAAAATCGAAAGTAAAAAGTGAGACGGCATTTGTTTTGTGCGTTTTTCCTTTTCGGGCTGCTCCCCATGCTGGCGCAGCCGGGCCTTGATAGCGCAAAAAGCGGAAGTATAGGCTTGGTGTTAAGTGGAGGAGGGGCCAAAGCCATGGCCCATATCGGTGCTTTGCGGGTTATCGAGCGAGCGGGGATTAAGGTCGACTACATCAGTGGGACCAGCATGGGTGCCATAGTGGGCGCTATGTATGCTTTGGGGTACAGCGTAGATGAAATTGAGGCGTATTTGCGCCAGGTAGACTGGCAGGCTTTGTTAACGAATGAAGTACCTCGTAACCGGCTCAGTTTTTTTGACCGCAAAACGGAGAATCGTTACTTGCTTAACTTCCCGGTGTATGAGGGGCGCCCTCGCTTGCCGGTGGGTCTTAATTATGGCCAGTACATCTTGAAAGAATTGAGTCTGTTGAGCCAGCAAGCCTACCGGTATGAGCGTTTTTCCGACTTTCCAATACCTTTTCTTTGTGTAGCTACCGATCTGGAAACCGGGAAATTACGTGTGTTTGAGGAAGGAAGGCTTATAGATGCCTTGCGTTCTTCCACGGCTTTTCCCAGCTTGTTTACGCCTTACGGTTTTGAAGGCCATCTCTATGTTGACGGGGGTGTACTCAACAACTACCCGGTGAAGCAATTGAAAGAAAAGGGCATACAGCACATCATAGGAGTAGACGTACAGGACCTGCTTTATACAAAGAATGAATTGAACTCGGTAGTTCGGGTATTGGAGCAAACCTCTTCCTTTATCCGGGTTAGCGATTATAAGGAGCAATTGCGCTATACAGACGTACTGATAAAACCCGATATACCCGAAGCAGGCCTTACCACTTTCGAGCTTTTTGACGAGATCGTAAAACGCGGAGAAGAGGCCGCTCTTGCCCAGCTGCCCGCATTGATGGAAATGGCAGGGAAAAGTATACCTGAGCAAACGGAAAGTGTGAGCGCCTTACCCATGCAGGAGTTTTACATACACAAGATCAATATAAAAGGCCTGGAGGAAAATACCCGCAATTACGTATTGGGGAAACTGCGCATAAGAGAAGGAGAAATGTGCGACCTGGGCCGTGTTAACCGGGGCATGGACCAATTGTACGGATCGCACCACTTCACCTACGTAGACTATACCCTTAGCGAGGCAGACACCGGGTATGCATTCAACCTGAACCTTACCGAAAACAGCAGCCTTGCCCAGTTTAGAGTAGGGCTAAACTACAATGATGATTACAAGACAGCCCTTCTGCTGAACTATACCAAGCGCAACCTGCTTTTTAAAAATGACCGCCTGAGTGCAGACCTTGCCGTAGGCGACAATACCCGCACTTTGCTCAACTATTTCGTAGACAGAGGGTATATACCTACTTTGGGTGCAAAATTCAGAAGCAATCGCTTTACATTCAGGGGGTATACAGCCGGGAAACCGGTAGTACAGCGGGTATACCAGGATTATTCGCTGGACTTTTTCATCCAGTCTACTTTGTACGATGCCTACGCCATTGGGGGCGGGATACAACTTGAGAATGTAGAGATCAACCAGGACTTGAACTTTGCCGGGGAAGAGGGGTTGAACAAAAGCTTTTTAAACTATTACGGTTTTGTCGATTTTGACTCTTTTGATGATGCCAATTACCCCAGCAGAGGCTTCAAGTTGCAGGCGCAAGGACGTATCATTGCTGAACAAAGAAGCTTTCAACGTTTCTTTGAACCGAGTTCTGTAGTTGACGTAGGCTATAGCCAGGCACTCTCTTTTGGCGGCAGGTTCAGCTTAATTACCCGCTTATGGGGCGCCACAACCATTGGCCCCAACCTGGATGATCCGTATAAAGTTTACCTGGGCAGCATGGGCAAGGAATACATCAATTACATCCAGCCCTTTATCGGCTACAGGTATATGGAACTGATAGGCCGCAATGCATTGATGGCCAGGGGAGATCTCTTTTTTGAGGCTTGGAGAAATCATTTCTTTACCCTTAAGGGAAACCTTGGTAAATTAGAGCCAACTTTTAACGGGCTTTTCGGTAGCGATGTAGTGCTCGACGGTTATTCGGTGGGATATAGCTACAAAAGCCCGCTAGGGCCGCTGGAGATAAACTTGGCGGGAAGTACCAACCATGCGCGCCTGTATACATATGTGCGGTTAGGATTTTGGTTTTAAACAATAGTGATGAGCGAACTTTGGTATTTTAATGACGTAAACCTTTTCGATGTAATGTGCCCCCATAAGGTTGGTAACTTTGGAGGACAAGGACATTTTAAAGAGTATCAAAAAGGGGAGAACATCTATTTTACCGATGATCCGGCTAGCACGATGTATCTCATTGCTTCGGGTAAAGTGCGCATCCTCAATTATACCGATGACGGAGAAGAAGTGGTAAAGGCCATATTGGGGCGCGGGGAAATGTTTGGCGAACTGGCCCTGTTGGGTCAGGAACAAAGAACAGATATAGCCGAAGCCATGGACAAGGGTACCCTGGTGTGTCCCGTCAAGATCGAGATGGTAAAAGAACTGATGAAGGACGACCAGGAGTTCAGCTTTAAAATTTACAAATGGCTGGGCTGGCGTATGAAGAAAATGGAACGTAAAATTGACAACCTCATTTTTAAAGACGTACGTGCCAGGCTGGTCGATTTTATCCACGAACTCGCCACGGAAAAAGGGAGGCGGGCCGGCGACTCCGTGCAGGTAGAACACTTCTTTACCCACAAGAACATTGCCAACCTCATTGGCACTTCACGCCAAACGGTAACTACCACACTCAACGAACTGCGCGATGAGGGCGTACTGGACTTTGACCGCAGGCATTTCTACATCAAAAACATCCAGGCTTTACGGGCTTAAATTATGGCGTCTTTTGAAGAGGTTAATAAGTTTTGATTATTTTTGACTGACCGTTTAGTCAATAGAAATGTCTCCGAGAACCAAAACTGCTAATGAGCAGCTAAAACAGAAAACAAGGCAAAGCATTGTAGAAGCTGCTTTCACCTTATTTGCCGAAAGGGGCTATGCACAAACCAGTATGACCCTTGTAGCGCAAAGAGCGGGCATTTCCAAAGGATTGATCTACCACTATTTTCAAAGCAAGCAAGAGCTGCTGCTGGGGATCTTCCATTTTTACAAGCAGCAGGGAGCGCAGCAACTGGCATGGGACGAAAGCGATTCAGCGGCCCAAAAACTGCGTAAGCTCATAGAGTTAAACTTCAGCTACCTGACCGATCAACCCCAGATACGCAAATTTTCATTTCAGATTGCCTTACAGGCAGAGGTGGTAGAGGGCTTGAAAAAGGCAATAGAGCAAAACAAAGGGTATTGGGAAAAGCAAATGCACGAGATTTTCCGTGCGCTTGGGTATGCTGAGCCCGAGCTGGAAAGTATAAAGCTCACCTGCCTGATGGATGGGATAGCCCTGCGTTACCTTTCCGTGCACGACTACCCTCTTGCCCGTATGAAACAACTTATCTTCAAAGAATACGGACTCTTATGATCAAAGTGGAAAAACTGGATTTTACCTACCCGGGTGCTACCGAAGCCACCATAAAAGGGCTGGACTTCGAGGTAGAGAAAGGCGAAGTGTTCGGCTTCCTTGGTCCATCGGGGAGCGGCAAAAGCACTACCCAAAAAATCTTGTACCGCCTGCTAAAGGGCTATAGCGGTAACATTATGGTGGTGGATAAGCCCTTGGGCCAATGGGGGCGTGAATACTATGAGCGCATTGGGGTAAGCTTTGAATTGCCCAATCATTACCTCAAACTCACGGCAAGAGAAAACCTGAAGTTTTTCAGCAGCTTTTATAAAGGGGAATGCAAAAACATAGATGCGCTTTTGGAGCAAGTAGGACTTTTGGAGGATGCCGACAAACGGGTAGAAGAATTCTCAAAAGGCATGAAAATGCGGCTCAACTTCATCCGGGCACTTATTCATGAGCCCATACTTTTGTTTTTAGACGAGCCTACTTCGGGGCTCGATCCCATAAACGCACGAAAGATCAAGGATATGATCATGGCGCTTAAAGAAAAGGGGTGTACCGTGTTTATTACTACGCACAATATGACGGATGCCGACCAGCTTTGCGACCGTATTGCTCTCCTGGATTACGGGCAAATTGTGGCGCTGGAAAAACCGTCTGCCTTAAAGCTTACCTACGGGCAGCGCAAAGTAAAAGTGGGTGCCATGGGCAAAGAACACGAGTTTACCCTTGACGGCTTAGGACAGAATGCAGCATTCATGGAGCTCCTGCAAAGCAATACGATCAGTACCATACACAGCGAGGAAGCTACCCTGGAAGATGTCTTTGTAAAACTAACCGGAAAAAAACTGGTATGAGGGGAGGGATCATTTCCGATGTTCGATGGAACCTGTTGTTGCTTCACCGCAATCAACTGCTGGTGTTGTCGCTGGTGATAGCCGGCATATATATAGGGGTCTTTTATTTGTTGAAAGACCTGGGTAGCCTGCATAAGCTGTTGATACTCCTGGTTTTTAATGACCCGGTTATCACCGGTTATTTATTTGGGGGTATTATTCTGCTTATGGAGCGAAATCAGAATACCTTGCAAACCGCCCTTATAGTTCCTGCCGGTATAGGGCGTTATGTGTTAAGCAAAGCCCTGGCCCTGGCGTTGATCTCCCTACTCGTAGCATTGTTTATGGTGTGGGCGGCTCACGGAGTGAGGTTTAACTACTTTCACTTCATCCTTTCTACGGTGCTCAGCTGTTTACTCTTTACGTTTATGGGGTTTGTCGTAGCCAGTTTTTCAAAAGGGTTTAACGAATTCCTGGTGAGCTCCACCCTGGTGTTCATCTTATTTGCCCTGCCTTTTTTGCCCTTTTTTGAGGTACTGGATCCATTTTGGTTTTATACAATACCCAGTTACGGAAGCCTGTTGTTGTTTAAGGCTAGTTTCGGGGAGGTTCCTTTGGCGGATCTAGCATACGGATATGGCTATTTAATCCTTGCCGGGGGCATCATGTACAGGTGGGCTATTAAACGCATGTATGCCACAAAGCTTTAGCGTATGCATAAGGTAATCCGCATCCTCAAGAATGATCTGCAAAACGCCTGGCGCGACCCAGTTTTCAGGGTGCTTATGCTTTTCCCCTTTCTTGCGTTTTTCCTGATCCGTTTTTTACTGCCGTGGCTCCTAACCCGTTTTCCTTCCCTGGCTGCTTACCAGGACATAATCGTAATGTGGGCCTGCCTGCAGGCGGGCACTATGTTTGGGTTTTTGTATGGCTTCCTGTTGCTGGAAGAAAAAGAAACGGCTGTATTTGATTACCTGCGTATAATGCCCCTGAAGGCAGGCACGCTTATGGGAAGCAGGTTGTGGCCGGGCCTTTTGGTTTCATGGATCGTAAACTTTTGCATATTGGCTTACGGGGGAGTACTGTTTTTTCCTTTGTGGCAGAACTTACTTATAGGTTTGCAGTATAGTTTTATCGCACCTGTTCTCACGCTGGCTTTAGCAGCTTTTGCACAAAACAGGATGCAAGGGTTGGCACACGTTAAGGTATACAACCTGTTGTTTATATTGCCGGCTTTAATTTACTTTTTTGAAGCATGGTGGCCGCACCTCGGTGCTTTTATTCCAAGCTATTTTTCATTTCAAAGCATCGCTTTTGCCCATCAGGCGGCAGATTTTTGGAAGTGGTGGTCGCTCGGTTCTTTGTATTACACCGGTTTGTTGTATGCCTTACTTTTTCTATTCAGCAGAAGAGTAATGCAGGCTTAAACTTTTGGTGCAATTCATTGCTGGCAACAATGCAATTTATTATTCGATATTTTGGCAAGATAATTCCTACCGGTTATATATATTTACTAGCTTTACCTACTGCTGAGTATAAAAAACAGACTACCGTAATGTGCAGTAAACGAATTGTTTATTTATTAATAATGATTCTTTTGAGCCTAACCCATTCAGCGTATGCTCAGGAAGATCTTTGTAACGAACTCTGTGCATTAAGCGATAGTTTAGGACAAAAAGAAGCAGAAAACTACGAAAAGACACAGCTAGATAAGCTTCGGTTGCTGGTGGACCAGGGCCAGTCGCTGTGTGCCGATTCGGTTATAAACCTAGCCTATTATCGCTTAGCTGAATGGCACTTCATTTCAGGAGATATAAAACCAGCCATGAAGCTGGCCAAAAAGTCCATTTCATCAGACACCACAAGCGCGCTTCAGAAAAACATTAACCTGGGCGCTTTTAACTTGCTGGGCAATGCGTATAGCTCCTTAACGCACAATGCGGAAGCCCTAAGGCAGTACCAGCTTGCAAAAGCGCTTGCCAAAAAAATAAAGCCGAAAGCGTATAGTAGCATATTGGTAAATGAAGCAAGCGTACTCATTAATATGGGAGAGTTCGGGCAAGCCCTCGAAAGCCTTGTGGAAGTACAAAAGATATTTAAGGAGCAAGGCTTTCTGCACGGGGAAGCCATTGTACTGAATAACCTGGGAGAGCTTTATCGGGAAAGCTTTAACGAGCCGGAGAAGGCATTGAAGTTCTATAAAGAGGCTCAAAAAATCAATGAAAGTACGGGCGACAAGCTCAACTTAGCCAAAAATCTGCTTAACCTGGCTTTGGCGTATAGTCAAATAAACAAGCCCGATAGTGCCGCCATATACCTGGAAGCAGGAGCGGCTCTTTATAGAGAAACCGGGAACATTACCGGACTTATAAAAGCCTATTACAATATGGGTGATGTGGGCATCCAAAGGGAGGACTATACACATGCGCAGGCGTATTTCAAACAAGCTATAGAGCTAAGCGACAAGATCAGTTTTGAGATCGGTTCCTTCTACGGCTACCTGGGCTTAGGGGCGCTCTATGCCAAGCAACGAAAACACGAAAAAGCACAGCAGTATTTTGACCGGGCAAAAACATACAAGCCCTCCACTTTCGATGTAGAATTAGACAGGATCTTCTTTAGAAATGCCTTTCAGAATCTTAAGTACTTGGGCAGGTATAAAGAAGCGCTGCTGTTGCATGAGGACTTTGACAGGCGCAGCGACAGCATAAACAAGCACCAGGATGAAACCGCCCTCCTGGACCTGAGAGCCAGTTATGAGGCCGATCTGGCTGAACAGGAAAATGCACGCTTAAAGGCAGAGCAGGAAAAAGCCAATAGCCTGCTTACCAGCGAAAAAAATCAAAAATCACTTTACCTCGTTTTAAGCCTGCTTTCGGCCATTGTTTTGGCCCTGGCGCTTTTTTTACTCTGGCAACGTCAAAGGTCGTACAACCGCTTGCGTTACCTGAGTGAAGAACTGAAAGAGAAAAATGAAAAGCTGGCCCGTGCCGAAAAAAAGCTCTCTGCCGAGTCTGCAATGAAAACCCGCATATTATCTGTTATGGGACATGATCTTCGGGCTCCTTTTGCTTCTATTGCCGGCTTGCTAAAGTTGATTGATGATGATATGCTTAGCCTTGACGAAGCAAGGCAAATAACCAAGCAGCTGAGTTTGCAGGTTGAGCAAGCCCTGAACAACCTGAGCAATATGTTGGCATGGAGCAGGCTTCAACTCAATGAAGAGGGGATCATAAAAGAAGAGTTTGAGCTATGTGCCTTAATGAATGAGGTGGTCAGTGTGATCATTCATGCAGCCAAAGCCAAAGACCTGCGTGTACAGGTAAATTGCGAAGGATCTGTTCTGATGTATGCCGATGAGAACCAAATACGGAGCATTTTGGGAAATCTCCTCAACAATGCCATTAAGTTTAGTGAACGTGGAGGGCTTATCGTTGTAGAGCATATAATAGGGAAAGACTTTCATTTGATAAGTGTAAAAGACGAGGGGGTAGGCTTGAGCAAAGAAGCCATGGAGTCCTTAAATATGGGGGTAAGCTTTACCTCAAAAGGTACGGCAGGAGAGCGGGGAACCGGGATTGGCCTTTCACTGGTACGTGACTTCGCCTTATTGCACGGTGGGAGTCTTTCCTTTCACCCCAACCAGCCAAAAGGAACAACTGTAGAGGTTAAGCTACCGGTGCATAAACAAGCGACACCGGTATTAGAAAAATAGTGTTGCAATAAGCACAGGTGTTTTCACCTAATTTTAATGTGCGTTCAATGTAAAAGATGATTGTCGGGTTGAGTGAAATACTGTTCCCAAGCAACTTGGGGATTGTACCTGCTTGCAGCAGGCAAGTAGAGACCCGTTCTCCTTGCCCATTTCGATCCGCCAACTTTGTTTGGGGATGAATACAAATTTTCCTTGAAAATTTACTCAATGTGACAAAGTGCTTCATTTTGAAGTCTTATATCGAGTTCAGGTTAAGTAAACCTGGGGTCCGTTTCCATAACAGTACCACAGTTGTTGCAGGTACGGAGCTCTTCAGAAGCATAAAACTTCTTAAAGCGTGGTAAAAAGTCTTTCTCAATATCTTCCAGGGGAAAATAGGTTTCGTACAATTTGTGGTTGCAGTTGTCGCAAAACCAAAGCAGCCCATCTGTATAATCCGTGTTGAGGCGAACCCGTTCAATAACCAGCCCAATGCTTCCTTCCTTGCGAATAGGAGAGTGAGGTACTTTAGCCGGGTGCAGGTACATGTCGCCCGGGCCTAACTTCATTTCCCTGGCCTTCCCGTTTTCCTGTATCTTCACTATGATCTCTCCTTCCAACTGGTAAAAGAGCTCTTCAGTTTCGTTGTAGTGATAGTCCTTACGTGCGTTAGGGCCTGCCACTACCATCACAATGTAATCCTCACCGGCAGGGTATAGGTTTTTGTTTCCTACGGGTGGTTTTAACTTGGCTCTGTTTTCTTCAATCCACCTGTTGAGATTGAAAGGAGGGGCTATAGGCATGCGCAAAGATTTGTCCCAAAGATAGGCAAATGAATGCGCGCAAGCCCTTACCTTTCCGGGATAATCTTTAAAGGAAAGGGGTTTTGAAAAAAGCAGATGTCGTTGCACATATTGCGCAGCGTGCGGGAATACCGTTACAGGAAGTAGAACTGCTTTTCGAATCGGGGCAATTCAGAACCCTTTCTAAAAACACCTACATACAGCAGCAAGGCAGGGGAGAAGCTTTCATTATACTCATACAGTCGGGTTGTTTGATGACGTATTATATGGATGAGAAAGGCAATAAACACGTCTTGCAATTTGGCCGGGAAATGTGGTGGACCGGGGATCTGGAGGGCTTTCAAAACCACCAGCCACCGGGTTACAGCATCAGAGCCGTGGTAGAAAGTGAAGTGTACCTTTTTTCGCATGACGCATGGGAGCGCACGCTTCTTAAAGTACCCGGTTTAGAGCGCTACTTCCGCATACTTTTTGCCAACGCTCTCATTCATCATCAAAAGCGGATCATGCGCAACCTCTCCGTAAGTGCCGAGCAACGGTATGAGGCGTTTAAAAGCTACTTTCCAAAACTGGAACTGCTGGTGCCTCAAAAATACATTGCTTCATATCTCGGCATTACCCCCGAGTTTTTAAGCAAGTTAAAAAGAGGCGTGCGCTGAATATACGCTTACGCAAATTTTCCTGCCTGGTAGTCTGCATAAGCTTCTCGGATTTCCTCGGCACTGTTCATTACAAACGGCCCGTAGGATACAATAGGTTCTTCAAAAGCTTGAGCATGACCCAGGATGAGCAAGCTATCGGATTGCGCTTCAACAGAAAGCAGCTCATTATCCCCATGGAATTCCACCAGGTCGTAGCCTTCAGCTGCTTTTTCATTGACCAGCAGTTTTCCGCGTACCACATAAAACAAAATGTTGTGCTCCTTGGGTATGTGATATGTAAAATGTCCCCCTTCTTTAAACTCGATCAGGCTCATTTCAATGCCGGCAAGCGAACCCACAGCTCCGGGGGTCCCCAGCCAATGGCCCGAAACAGGGATTAGTGATACTCTTCCTGCCGCTGCCTGAACCACGGGCAGGTCTTTTTTCTGGAGCCCCGTGTATCTGGGTGCTACTCCTTTTAACCGTGCGGGTAGGTTTAGCCACAACTGAATGATCTCTTCCCAACCGCCTTCTTTTTTAAATTGCTCCGAAGCCAGTTCAGAATGCACAATGCCCCGCCCTGCGGTCATCCATTGGATACCACCGGTCTCAATATTGCTTTCAACTCCTGTAGAATCTGCGTGTACCAGGCTTCCCTGTACTACAAAAGTAAGGGTCTCAAAACCCCGGTGCGGATGTGGCCCGAAGGGGAGCCCCAGGTTATTCGGTGGGAAAAGCTGGGGGCCGTGATGGTTCACAAACAAAAAGGGGTCCAGATGCTCAAGACCATGCTGAGGCATAGCGCGGTAAGTAATGAGCTCGCCCATATCGGCACGTACGGCCCGGTGAATTTTTTTGATGCTGCGCATGCTTTGTTCTTAAAGTTCGGAAAACGTTTCCACAGGAAAAGAAGAAGCTCAAATGTATGTACTACATGTGCCTTTGCAGAGAAGCAATAGAGGTAAACCCTCTATTGCTTCTGCCGTAAAATTGTTTTTACCCCTTAGTGAATTGTACGTTGAAATTTAATTTCACTTCGTCACCAACTACTACACCACCTGCCTCGGTTACCTGGTTCCAGGTAAGGCCAAACTCTTTGCGGTTTATAGTACCAGTTATTTCAAAACCGGCCTTGGTTTGCCCGTAACCATCTACCATGGTGCCGCCAAACGTGGCTTGTAAGGTTACGTTAAGGGTATTCCCTTTAATGGTAAGCGGCCCGGCTAGGGTATACTGGTTTCCCCCGGTCTTGTTAAACTGTCCTTTAAAGTCGATAGTAGGGTGCTTCTCTGCGGAGAAAAAATCATCGCTACGGAGGTGGTTGTCACGGTCTGCTACTCCGGTGTTGAGGCTTTGTACGTTTGCCTGAAAAGACGCCTCAGCCCCATTAAAGTCTTCGCCTGCTGCATTAATGCGGCCTTCAAACCGCTCAAAAGAGCCGGTAACGGTAGAAATTACCAGGTGGCGTACTTTAAACTGCACTTCGCTGTGCATAGGATCTATATTCCAAACCGTAGTTGTGGTTGTTGCTGTTTCCATATCTGATGGGTTTTTATTGTTTTTAATAAAACAAAGTTGCAACATTGATTTAAGAGTGCCCTTAATCTAGGTTAAGATTTTACGGACCGTTTTCCTCTTCTGAAGTACTATCTTCTGCGGTACGCCCGGTTATTTCATATACCCATACGTTGTACCAGTTGTCAATGGTCTTATACGTATAGTGGGTCTCTATGAAAGTACGTACCCCATTTTCAGCGGCAAGTACCCGGTCTCCTGCATGCAGCTCTTTCCAGTCTATGTAGTCGGCATCCAAACCTGCCTCTTTCATCCGGTTCTTATAAAAGGTGATCTGGGCGCTATATCCTTCGTAAGCGATAAAATCAAAACGCTGCGGCCTGCGCTTTTCCGCTACGTCACGTAAGTAATACTCTATCCTGTAAAACTCTACCTCCCAATATACCTCTGCCGAATTTTTAACCCAAAAGGCAATAGTGATGTACGGGAAGGCAAGCAGGGCACCCAAAAGCCCATATTTTTTGAGTGTATATACTGTACTACCGGCTTTGTTTTTCCGGGTAAACCAGGCAGCCAACCGGTGCATTGCTCCCCCGATAACAATGCTTATAAAAGGGTAGGCCGGAAGGTCGTACCAAAAGAGCTTGGTGGCCCCGGCAGAAATAACCAGCAGGTAAAACACGATAATAAGCATGCAGAAGAAATACACATTGCAGAGGAGCTTTTCCGATTTCCACACACCAAACAGAAAAGCGACAGGCAATATCAAAAACCAGGGCTCTGTGCGCTGTCCTGCCATTCCTTTCAAATAGAAGTGCCAGGGCCAGCCATGCCCTTCCAGCGCCTGGTTGTACCGGCCTCCCAATTCGTTTTGAAATACCGCCTCTATATAGCCCGGGTTGTACACTTCACGTAAGGGATAGTATCCAATACCGAGTATCAAAACGATAAGCAGGCCACAGTAAAAATGAGGATTCACTAAGAGGGACCATAATTTTTTCCTGTAAAGGGTATACAGGAGCAGGGCCGGCCCCATCAGCAAACCGGCAATCCCCTTGGTAAGTATGGCCAGGGTTACGCTTATGAAGGTGAGGTATAAATACTTTTGCTTTCCATACTCGATGTACAGGAAATAGTAGCCGCAGAGCATGGTAGTAAACAAAACTAACATAGAATCATAATCTCCCGTGCGCATCCCGTGGTCGCCTATATAGCCATGCATGCTCACCAGTACTATCCCGGCCAGCATACCGGGAAGGTAACTTCGCCATACTTTCCCAGAGAACCAGGGAAGGAAAAGGCAGCAAAAAAAAGCAGCCAGGGCAGAAGGAAAGCGGGTGGCAAATTCGGAATATCCGAGGATCTTTATGCTCAACACTTGTGCCCATATCATTAAAGGGGGCTTTACACTCCACATATCGGGAGACTCGTCATAATGCACTACCAGGCAGTTTCCGTTCTCTTGCATTTCATAGGCGGAAACCGCGAGGCGCGCCTCGTCCCAAATGCGCATTACTTTAGCATCGAGGTTATAGAACAACGGAACGCAAATGGCGATGATGTATAAAAACAAAAGCCAGCGCGGTTCCTTATGGTTAGATCCATTATTCATAAGTGGCGCAAGATAAGCGCTATGTAACAAGTAAGCCATTGCAGAAAGCGAGGGACTGGTTTAAAAAATTAGGGTGGGAGGTAGCCCCCTTTCAGGAGGAAAGCTGGCAGGCATATGCAGCGGGATATAGTGGCCTGGTAAACGCCCCTACGGGGAGTGGAAAAACCTATTCTTTGATGTTGTCGGCCTTGCTTTCGCAGGAGGTAAGCGCGAATAAGGGGTTGCAAATTATCTGGATAACGCCCATCCGTGCCCTGGCCAAGGAGATCCTGCAAAGTGCCGAGCGTGCTATCGAAGCGTTGCAATTGCCCTTAACGGCAGGAGTGCGTACCGGAGATACCTCCACGGCAGAGCGGCAGAAGCAAAAAAGCCGCATGCCCAACCTGTTGATCACCACCCCGGAAAGCCTGCATTTACTTTTGGCCAGCAAAGGGTACCCCAAAACCTTTCAACACATGCGGGCCATTATTGTAGACGAGTGGCACGAACTAATGGGCAGCAAAAGAGCGGTACAAACTGAACTGGGCATTAGTCGTTTGCGCGGAATGCATCCCATGCTGAGGGTTTGGGGCATTTCGGCTACTATCGGCAATATGGAGGAAGCGGTGGAAGTGCTTCTTGGCCCCGGCTTTTCACCTGAACAAAAAGCCATTATCCGGGCAGATATCGACAAAAAGATCGAAGTGCTCTCTATCCTGCCGGATGAAGTAGAAACTCTACCCTGGGCAGGTCACCTCGGCATTAAAATGCTGGAGAAGGTGCTGCCTATTCTCTACCAAAGTGAAAGTACTCTTATCTTCACAAATACCCGTTCGCAGGCAGAGATCTGGTATCAGAAGATATTGGATATCGACCCCAGCCTGGCCGGGCTTATTGCGATGCACCACGGGAGCATCAGCAAAGAACTGCGTTTTTGGGTAGAAGATGCGCTTTATACCGGGCTTTTGAAAGCAGTGGTTTGCACCAGCAGCCTGGATCTTGGGGTAGATTTCAGACCTGTGGAAAGCATTATACAGATTGGCTCGCCAAAAGGCGTAGGCCGGTTTATGCAACGGGCCGGCCGCAGTGGCCATCAGCCGGGTGCCGTGAGCCGGATATATTTTGTACCCACGCATTCCCTTGAGTTGGTCGAAGCGGCAGCCCTTCGGCAGGGCATTAAGGAAAACCTGGTGGAGGAACGTTTGCCTTATGTCCGCTCTTTCGATGTGCTCATACAATACCTGGTGACCCTGGCGGTATCGGAAGGTTTTTACCCGGCTAAACTCCTGGCCGAGGTGCGGCAGACTTTCTCCTACCAGAGTATTTCTCCTGAAGAATGGCAGTGGTGTCTGGAATTCATTACCAAGGGGGGAAAATCCCTGAGTGGTTATGACGAGTTCCACAAAGTAGAAGTGGAAGAGGGAATATACAAGGTAACGAGCCGGAGAACGGCCCAGCGGCACCGCATGAGCATGGGTACCATTGTAAGTGATGCCATGATAAAGGTGAAGTTCCAAAGGGGGGCTTTTTTAGGTACGATAGAAGAATACTTTTTCTCCCGTTTAAAGCCCGGTGATGTTTTTTGGTTTGCCGGGAGAAACCTGGAGCTGATCCGTGTGAAGGGTATGGAGGCCCAGGTACGTATGGCGAGAACCACTAAAGGTATAGTCCCCAGCTGGAAAGGCGGGCGCATGCCCTTGTCAGCAAAGATGGGCGCTATGTTGCGCAGGAAAATGGAAGAGTCTTTCAGAGGTACGGCTACAGACGTAGAGCTAAAGCTTATTGAACCCCTTTGGGCGCTACAGAAAGAACGGTCTGTGATTCCCCAGCGACACGAGTTTTTGATCGAGAAGTTTAAAAGCCGCGATGGGTATCACGTTTTCTTTTATCCCTTTGAGGGACGCCTGGTACATGAAGGCATTGCCACGCTCCTGGCGTATCGCATTTCTTTGTTCAAGCCGCTCACTTTCTCTATTGCCATGAACGATTACGGTTTTGAGCTGCTGGCAGATTCTCCCATACCTATTGAGGAAGCCATAGACTCGGATGTTTTTACCGAAAAAGACCTGCGCGAAGACATCATGCAGAGCGTGAATGCCGTTGAGATGGCCCGCAGGCGCTTCCGCGATATTGCCAGCATAGCAGGCCTGGTGTTTACGGGCTACCCTGGCCAGGCCGTAAAGGATAAGCACCTGCAAAGCAGTACCCAGTTGATCTTTAACGTATTCCAGGAGTATGAGCCGGATAATTTGCTGTTGCAACAAGCCTTTGAAGAGGCACTCGATTTTCAACTGGAAGAAGGCCGGCTGCGCCAGGCGTTGCAACGTATAGCGGAGCAAACCATTGTCATTCGCGAAATGCCTAAACCTTCTCCTTTTTCCTTCCCCATTATGGTAGACCGCCTCAACCGCGAAAAACTTACCAGCGAAACCCTGGAACAAAGAGTAAAGAAAATGAAGTTGGATTTAGGGGGGTAGAACCTATCTTAAAACCAAATACACATGTGTTTTTTGAAAGCGGAAAAGTGGACTAGGAGTAGACAAATAAAAAACTAAGAGGAAAATCGAAAAGTACTTTATACCTTTGAATTGTTGAGTAAATTCCTTGGCCAAGAGAAATAATTAACCGCGGAAACCGAAAAGCGAAATGAGTAGATATAAACTAATTTATAACTACAATAATGAATTCCCTTTCCCGTAAACTTGTAACAGGTGGTTTTTATGCGATCGCTTTCATCGCATTTCTTTCTTGCTCCAAAACAAAAAACCAGAATTCTGCCGATGCTAATTTGAAACTCTCTTCTGAGAGAGTTTTAACACAAGAACAGATAGATGAAATAGGAGCACTTCACAATCAATACTTAGAAACAGTTGTCAGTAATTTAGATTTTTCAAGCAATTCTCTTACTGATGATATAGTAGAAGAGTTTAATAAACTAAATATAGAGGTTCATACTTTTGAATTGCTTCCGAATCATGGCAATATCCCCGCCTTGAAAGAAGAACTTTATAAAAGCGTTTCTGCAGAAGCTATAAATCTAATAGAGCAGGCTGTCGGCTATAGCGAAGAGTACACTACAGTTTCTGATTATCAATCATTTGTGAATGATTTAGAAAGTCAGGCACACGTGGAATTATCAGGTTCAGAGTTAGATGTTGTATTAGTGACATTTAGTGTATTGAAGAATTCAGCTTATTTTTGGTCTCCAGCAGAAATGGGTGGTTCTGGAGTAGGGCATGCCGCTTTAGTTCAATATCATGGAACATTAAACAAAGCTGCTGGACCAAGTTTTAGTTTCAGAAAGGCAATGATTGGTGATGGCATTTCCGGTGGAATCGGTTGTTTAGGCGTGGCTGCAGCAGGGCTATTGGGACCCATTGGTTGGGGAGCACTGGCTATTTGCGCTGGTGAAGCCGCAATTAGTTCTGGTATTGCTGGATTTATGTAAAGAGCTTGATTAGGAACCATTAAAGTGATGCTCGATTTGTCAAGTAGAAATCAACTTATAAAATATAGGTACAGGAAATTCTTTCCCATTATCCTGGTTTTACATTTTGTTTTGGGAACTGCTGCTTTTTATGGAGCCTTTTCTTTGTATTACTTGATTGAATATAAGGAAGTTGTACTTGATGATTTTAATTCATTGTTAAGAACATCTGTTTTGTGCTCTTTTGTAAACTTGACACTTCCTGTTTATCTCTACTTTAAGTTTAAAAATGAGAGCTAAATGGTTGTTACATAAAAAAAGAAGGGAGGATTTAATCCTCCCTTCTTTTTTGGACTTATTATCTTAACACATGTTATCCTAAGTGGATTAGGTTTCAGATGAAAAAGCTGGAACACTTGATGTATTGATTATCCGATTCTAAGGAACAATAATCATTTAAAAATGGCCGATCATTTTCTGTCTTAAGACACCTACCAACTACGCGTATCAATACCCTAGGTTATATGGGAAGTTGATTATGCCGGTTTCACATATGTCTGGTCTATTACTCCTGGAAAATCTGGAAGATCAGGTTTTTTGTAAGGCATATCTTTCCATTTTAGATGCGTTATAAAAAAGCCGGGTATTTGTAGAACAAACCGGCTTCTTTGTACTTTTACCACATGCGGAAGCTGAAAAGCATATAGAGTAGGCAACACTTAACACTTCGACTAAATGAAAAAATTAGTATTTGCACTAAGCGCAATGCTAGGTCTTGTAACCTATCAGGCAAACGCCCAGGCCTCAAACATTGGCGTGCATTTGAGCACGGCTTTTCCAATGGGTGATTTTGGAGAATTCACAAATTTTGGCATAGGCGGTGGCCTTACCTATGACTATTATTTTAATGATAATTTCAACCTGGGCATTGAAGGGGAGTTTTTGAACTTTGCTTATGATAGTGAATTTTTAGATGGGGAGAGTTTTAACCTGGTTCCCATATTGCTTACAGGGGCTTATCACACGGATTTCGGCAACGAGCTCGACTTTTACGGTGGTTTAGGTGCAGGGATTTTCTTGAAATCAAGTTCCGTAGAAGGCTCAGAAAGTGAGTCAGACTTTGGTATTTCACCAAGAATTGGTGTTGCCTATGAACTTGGTGATCGCTTATTCCTGGACGTAAGTGTGCGTTACGGATTGATCTTTGACGCCACAGATGAAGGGGGAGTTAGTACGGATAACACCAGCTTTCTCGGTGCTAACATAGGTATCCTGTACACCATTATGGAGTAACCGGAACCTCCGAAATTAATTGGAAAGCCGCTCTTAAGAGCGGCTTTTTTGTTCCTCCTTAAGTATTTCCATATCTTCTATCAAGCGGGAGATGTCCTCAGCCGAAGTGCCGTCATAAAAGCCGCGTAAGCGCCCTTTTTTATCCACCAGCACAAAGTTTTCCGTATGTATGAAGTCATTTTCATCACCGCTTCCACCTTCATCCAGGATTGCAAAATAAGACTGGCGGGCCAGCGTATAGATGTGCTTTTTACTTCCCGTTAAAATGTGCCACTTACCCTCTATTGCCCCTTGCAGTTCGGCATAGGCTTTTATCACGGGCAAGCTGTCCTGCTCCGGGGTTACGCTGTGCGAAAGAAGTATGATTTCCTCATCCGAGGCATATTCCTCCTGTAGCCGCCTCATTTGTACAGCCATATCCTTACATATTCCCGGACAGGTGGTAAAAAAGAAATCGACAATACGGATTTTACCGGAAACGTCTTTTTCCGTAAGGGTGTCTCCCTGCTGGTTCAACAGAGCAAAGGGTAAAACCCGGTGGTTGCGTCCCACCTTTTGTACGGCTTCATCTACCAGGCGTTTATCCAGTTGACTGGGATTATAAACCGGTAGCCTTTTTGAGGGTTTTAAGATCTGGTACCCTGCAGCAAAGGCAACGATAAACACAATACCAACGCCTGCAAGTTTAACCCAATCTGCTTTTTTGATTTTCATAATACAAATTTCGGTACCCCCCATAATTTTACCCAAATTTGTGGGACAAACTTTAGCCCGCTTAGCTGTATTTTTGCCCAAAAATTTAGGTATGCACTACAGGCAATTCTTGTTCTTGGTTTTTTTGGCTTTTTACACGGCAAGCTGCGATAGCACGCCCACGGATGCCGAGCTGGCCCAGAAAGAAATCAATACCCTCAAAAAGGAAATCATGGCCAGCCATGACAGCACTATGGCCCAGATGAACACCATGGCCAAGCTGCGCAATCAATTAAAAGAGGCAAAGGCAGACACCACTGCCGCTCCTGAAGATACATTGAGCTACCACGAGTCTTATAGGTTGCTTATGGCCGCCAGTAACGGCATGATGGACTGGATGGCTCAATTTGAGAACCCGGACAATCAGACCATTTCCGACAGCGCAAAAATTGATTACCTGAACCGGCAAAAAGAGCTTATGTATGCACTTGAAAAGGACACCGAGCAGGCGATCAGTAAAGCCAAGCAGTTGCTGGAGGAGCAGGGTTAATGTACTACCGGCTGAAGTTGATGTTCTATGGCGTCCCAAAGCTTGAGCCGGGCCTGTAGGGCTTTTTCGGCGGCAGCCGTAGCTTCCTGCCATTTTTTCTCGTCATTGCCGCAAAGGTGGGCGATCATCTCGTACGCCATAGGTCCATGCTCACCGGCATCTACTTCAATGTGCCTTTCCAGGTAATATACAAAAGCCGTAAGTTGATGCGGCACTTTCTTATCCAGGTCCCGGATGATCTGGGTAAACAGATCCGGGATAAGGTCTTCCCTGCCAAAAGTAAAAGCAGCGGCAATTACATGGGCCTTGTTGCTCGCAATAATGCTCAAAGTTGTATCCAGGAAATGCCGAATATGCGGCTCTGTTTCGGCCAGGTTATGCTTTACTACGCTTTTAAGGGCATAGCCCTTTGTTAAGCATTCCAAAAAGCGGGTTATAGCCCGCGTATCTGCGCCACACTGCTTCATACCTGCCAGGTACATTTCGTAATGGCTGCTGGGCTTGCCATTGATATCGAGGTCACTCTCTTCGCACAACACAATTTCGTTTATCAACCTGCGGGCTACCGGGTCTTTACTTGGGGTCCAGGCTTCACTGGTACTGGTAAGCCGGTTTTGAAGTGCCTTAAGGAGGACCATAAAATCCCAAACGGCAAACACATGGTTTTCCATAAACCGGCGCAACGCATCAAGAGAGTCTAGCCTGGTATATAAGCTATGTTGCAGCAACGCTTCCCGCATGGGGGCTATTTTGCGCTGTATACCAATAATGTTAAAATCCATACCGCGCCTATTTGCGTTTGTAGATGGGCACGGTAGAGCATGCTTCACCAAACATAATGCTTTTGGCAAAAGGTTTGAGCCGGGCCGCAAAAGCCAGGTAGGCATGGGGGGGAATGGGTAAATCGCTGCACCCTTTGAGTATTACACGCTGGTCTTTATAAGGGGAGAAGTCCGTTTGGTTCAGCACTTCTTCCAGCACAAGGGCTTCCAGCTGCTCCGGGCTACCATAAACGATCTTTTCGGCCAGGCCTTCTAGGGCCACCCCAATCAGCATATAGGCCCACTGCGGGATTATGGCATCCGTACCGCAGTATACGGCTACGTAGGCACCTTTGTATTGAGCCCAGTCGTGGTTTTGCAAGTGCGTACGGAATTCTTTTTCGCGCAGGATCATGCCTTCATACAGCCAGGGTTGCAGGTCCAGGGCCTTGCGTACCCCTTTTGGGTAAAAGTCATTAAAGCTTAAGGTGATCAGCCCGCTTGAGGCTACTTTGTTGCGAATTTCCCCTTCCATACTATAAGAATCCAAGTTCTAACTTAGCCTCTTCACTCATCATGTCTTTTGTCCAGGGCGGATCAAAAGTGATCTCTACTTCCACATCGTTTACCTCATCGATCGACTTTACTTTTTCGCGCACTTCTTCGGGCAGGCTTTCGGCTACCGGGCAGTTGGGCGAAGTCAGGGTCATCAGGATCTTAATGTCCAGGTCGGTACTTACCTGTACATCATACACCAGTCCCAGTTCGTAAATATCTACCGGGATCTCAGGGTCGTATATGGAGCGCAAAACATCTACTGCTTTTTCTCCTATGGCCTGTAATTCTGCATCTGTCATCTCAACTCATTTTCTTTTTACTTATTTTGCCTGCATGGCTAAAGCATAGTATTTCATTTGTTTGATCATACTCAGCAAACCGTTTGCACGGGTAGGTGAAAGGTGTTCCTTCAAACCTATTTTATCTACAAAATCCATATCCGCTTTTACGATCTCTTCGGGAGTATGGTGGGATAAAACGCGTATCATCAGGGCAATTAAACCCTTAGTAAGTATGGCATCACTATCTGCCGTGTAGATCACCTTTTGGCCATCATTTTCTGCGTGCAGCCATACCCGGCTCTGGCATCCTTTGATGATGTTTTCTTCTGTTTTGTACTGTTCATCGATCAAGGGTAAGGATTTTCCCAACTCGATCAAGTACTCATAACGCCCCATCCAGTCGTCAAACAGGGAAAACTCGTCTATGATCTCTTCCTGTATTTTGGAAATTGTGCTCATACAGCTGCTTTGCATGCAAAAGTCTCAAACATAACGTCTATTACCAAGCATATCCTTCGATAAGGCCATAGTAAAACCCAAATGACTTTCCTGATGCACCTGACCTTCCAGGGCTAAACACAAACTGCTGAAAAAGCGGAAAGAGTTTTAGAAACGGCATTTTTCGGACCAGGTTCGTATTAACTTAACATGGCTCTGGCTTTAGCTAAACCTTTGAGGAGTATTTCCACCTCTTCTTTGGTATTGTAAAAGGCAAACGAGGCCCGTATGGTGCCGGGAATGTTGTAAAAATCCATGATAGGTTGTGCGCAATGATGCCCTGTACGTACGGCTATGCCCAATTTATCGAGAATAACACCAACGTCATAAGGATGAATGCCCTTTAAGTTAAAGGAAATGACACTTGCCTTATGTTGCGCGGTACCGTAAAACTCCATACCCTCAAAGGCACTCATTTTTTGATGCGCATAGCGCAGGAGTTCCTGCTCATAAGCGGCAATGTTTTCGAGGCCTAACGCGTGTACATAATCAATGGCTGTGCCGAGCACCACCCCGGCTTCAATATTTGGGGTGCCTGCCTCAAACTTGTGGGGCAGACCGGCGTACGTGCTTTCTTCAAAAGTAACGGTTGAAATCATTTCCCCTCCCCCCTGGTAGGGAGGCAGCAACTCCAGCAGGTGTTCTTTGCCATACAATGCACCAATCCCTGTTGGGCCATATATTTTATGAGCACTGAACGTATAAAAATCGGCATCGAGCGCTTGCACATCTACGGGCATGTGCGGCACGGATTGAGCTCCGTCTATCAGCACCCAGGCACCAACGTCATGAGCTTGTGCAATCATTTCCTTCACCGGGTTTACTGTACCCAAAGCATTGGAAACGTGGTTAATGGCTACAAACTTTGTTTTATCGGATAACAAACTCCTATACGCCTCCAAAAGAAGTTCCCCCTTTTCATTCATGGGGATAACTTTAAGGATGGCTCCGCTTTGCGCGCACAGGAATTGCCAGGGCACAATATTACTGTGGTGTTCCAGGGCAGAAATAAGGATTTCGTCTCCCTTTTTAATGAGGCCTTTGCCAAGAGAAGAGGCAACTAAGTTGATGCTTTCGGTAACCCCACGGGTGAAAATGATCTCATGTGCTTTTTCCGCATTTAAATGCGCCCGTACCTTTTCCCTGCTCAGCTCATAGGCATCCGTTGCTTTTTGACTTAAAAGGTGCACTCCCCGGTGGATGTTGCTGTTTATGGTCTGATAATAATCCGTTATGGCATCCAGCACGAGCCGAGGCTTTTGGGTGCTGGCCGCATTGTCGAGGTAAACCAGCGGTTGCCCGTTGATCTTCTGATGTAAAATAGGGAAATCCTCTCGGATCTTTTCAATGTGTAACAATGCGTTATCGGAAACCATTTTATTTACCAATCATTTTTTTTACGCCCAGCCATGCCTTTCTTAAAAGGCCGTTCGGGTTTTCATACATGTGCATAGTTGCATGATGCCTGAGCAAGGTGCGGGTGTTGTAAAACTCCCTGAAGTGCATACCGTCTCTGGGGTCATCTTCAGCTATTTTCTCCATCATCACCATATTGGGGTTAGCGAGGGGAATTTCTTTATAGTCTTTGCGGTTTTTACGTATAAACTGCAATACCAGCTCCGTACTGCGCATCCAGGTGTCGTGGAAAAGCAGGAACCCTCCTTTATCTATCAGGAGGTCAGCGTAGTAAAAGTCAACGAATATGCCGTCAAATTTGTGATCTCCGTCAATGAAAATGAAGTCGAACTTGCGTTTTTCCGAAACAAAGCGTGGGAGTACATTATGTGAAAAATCACGGATCAGTTCCAATTGGTCTTTGAACCCGAGCTTTTCGATATTCTTTGCTCCCAGATTTTTGTAGTAATCCTGAAAGGGATCGAGTGCAATATGAGGCTTTCCGGTGGCCGCCATAATATGAGAAGCCGAGCGCCCGTATGCAAAACCGATCTCGAGCGTGCGCTCAATGCCTTTTTCCGTTATAAAGTCGTAAATGGTCTTTGCTTCTTCCGGCTTTACAGGAGTGGTGCTGTTTTCCTGAGGGATCTCAAGAGTTGCGTTAATGGATTTCAGATCAATAGACAATGCTGCGCGCTTTACAATTCAAAGTCCAAATCTACAGACAGTTTATTCGCTATTTGCCTGTTTAGCTTTTTACGCAATTCCGGTATCCTGACGTTTCTCAGGCCTTCACTGGCAAAGGCATACAACAACAGGGCTTTTGCTTCTTTGGCGGGAATGCCCCGCGCGCGCATGTAAAAGAGCGCATCCTCGTTGATTTGTCCTATCGTGCAACCGTGGGAACATTGTACGTCATCTGCGAAGATCTCGAGCTGCGGCTTGGTATCTATCGAGGCTTTATCGGTAAGCAGGATGTTGTTGTTCTGCTGAAAGGCATTGGTTTTCTGAGCGTTAGGATGTACCATTACCTTTCCGTTAAAGACGCCTTTGGCATTGCCATCATAGATGCCCTTGTATACTTCATTGCTGTATCCATTGGGCACTTTATGGTCTGCCAGGGTATGGTGGTCTACCAATTGCCCGTCACTCACCACGGTAATGCCATCCATAAAGGTCTCCGTATGTTCTTCTTCAAGAAAGATGTTGAGGTTGTTGCGGATGAATTTGTTCCCAAAGGAAAACGTGCCGATGTGCACCTGGCTCCCTTGTTTTTGGCAGATGGACGTATGGTCGATCAGTGAGGCATTGAGTGCATCGTTCTGGATCTTATAGTAGTGCAAACGGGCATTCCGTTCTACAAATACTTCGGTAGCGGCATTGGTAAATACGTCCCGGCCGCTTAGCGATTGGTGCCTTTCGGTGATCGTCACCTCAGCGTTTTCCTCTATGACGATCAGGTTGCGCGGCTGATTCATCACCTCGTATTCATGAGCCGTATTGAGAAAGAGCACCTGTACTGGCTTGTCGGCCGTTTGGTTCTTTTTGATCCGGATAAAGGCGCCTTCCCGCGCAAAAGCGGTATTGATGGCTGCCAGGGAATCATTTTCCGGCAAGGCCTTATTGAAGTACTGTTCTGTTACCTCGTCATATTTATGAAGCATGCTGCTAAAGGTGCATACGTCAAAGCGCTCGTGGGTGGTTTCGCTTAGCCATGAACTAAAAACGCCATCTACAAAAACCAACTTGTAGGAATCGATGTCGCTGATAAAGAAGCGCTTTACATCTTTGAAGTCTACGGCATTTTCACTTTTGTTGAGCACGCGGAAATCGTGCTTCAGGATCGGCTTTAGATTGGTGTATTTCCATTCCTCATCCCGCTTGGTGGGAAATCCCTTTTCCTCAAAAACTTTAAAAGCCTCCTGGCGGACTTTGTGCGCATGGCTTTTTGAATGCCCGTTGAGGTCGTTTTCAAAAACGATGAAGGAGGATTCCAGTTTATCTTTAAGTGCTTCCAAAGCTATTTTCTATAAGTGAAATTATACAGTGGTCTCTTCCTTTAACCAGTCGTAACCCTTTTCTTCCAGTTCCAAAGCCAGGTTTTTATCGCCAGACTTTACAATCTTTCCTTTATGTAATACATGCACGTAATCCGGCACGATATACTCCAGGAGCCTCTGGTAGTGGGTAATAACCAAAACCGCATTTTTAGAGGTCTTTAGCTTATTTACGCCATTGGCTACAATGCGGAGGGCATCAATGTCCAGCCCCGAATCGGTTTCATCCAAAATGGCCAGTTTAGGCTCCAGCATGGCCATCTGGAAAATCTCATTGCGCTTCTTCTCCCCACCCGAAAAGCCCTCATTGAGTGAGCGGCTTAAAAAGCCTTTATCCATTTCCAGCAGGGCCATTTTTTCGCGCATTTTCTTCAGCATAACGTTGGCGGCCATGGCTTCAAGCCCCTGGGCTTTGCGCATTTCGTTAATAGCAGTCTTTAAAAAGTTGGTTACCGTCACCCCGGGGATCTCTACCGGGTATTGAAAGGATAAGAAAATGCCTTTATGCGCCCGCTCATCCGCTTCCAGGTCCAGGAGGTCTTCTCCTTCAAAATCAATGTGCCCCTGTGTTACTTCGTAATCTTCGCGTCCGGCAATTACAGAGGAGAGCGTACTTTTTCCCGAGCCATTCGGCCCCATGATGGCGTGCACTTCACCGGGTTTTATTTCCAGGTCAATGCCCTGTAATATCTCATTGCCGTCTATGCCGGCATGTAAGTTTGAAACTTTTAACATTTCTTGTTTTATCTTCTTTAAAGTTTGTTACGCCTGGCTGGCAATGCATTCAGTTGCTGTTTTCCTTCCATGCCAGGCCAAAGCCACATAGCGTGTTCTCGATTACTATTATTTGTTGATTTATCCAACGCTGCCTTCCAGGCTGATGGCTAAGAGCTTCTGCGCCTCCACGGCAAATTCCATGGGAAGCTGGTTGAGGACATCTTTGCAATACCCGTTTACAATGAGTGCTATGGCCTCTTCTTCTCCAATGCCGCGCTGGTTGCAGTAAAAGATCTGGTCTTCTCCAATTTTCGAAGTAGTGGCCTCGTGCTCTACTTTGGCGGATTTGTTTTGGGTTTCTATATACGGGAAAGTATGCGACCCGCAACTGCTACCCATTAAGAGGGAGTCGCACTGCGAAAAATTCCGTGCGTTCTCAGCCCTGGGGCCGATTTTCACCAGGCCGCGGTAGCTCCCGTTGCTTTTGCCGGCACAAATGCCTTTGCTGATGATTGTGCTTTTGGTGTTTTTGCCAAGGTGGATCATCTTGGTCCCCGTATCTGCCTGCTGAAAGTTATTGGTTACAGCCACGCTGTAGAACTCCCCTATTGAGTTTTCTCCTTTTAGAATGCAACTGGGGTATTTCCAGGTAACGGCAGAACCGGTTTCCACCTGTGTCCAGGAGATCTTGGCGTTGCGTTCGCACATACCCCGTTTGGTTACGAAGTTAAAAACCCCGCCCTTGCCTTCTTTATCACCGGGGTACCAGTTTTGTACCGTGGAATATTTGATCTCGGCATCATCCAGGGCAATGAGTTCCACCACTGCCGCATGCAACTGATTTTCATCCCGCATAGGTGCCGTGCAACCTTCGAGGTAACTTACGTAGCTGCCTTCGTCTGCAATGAGCAGGGTGCGTTCAAACTGGCCTGTACCCGCCTCGTTTATTCGGAAATACGTGCTGAGTTCCATTGGGCATTTTACGCCTTTTGGAATGTAGCAAAACGAACCATCTGTGAAAACGGCAGAATTTAAAGCAGCGTAATAGTTATCCGTTTTTGGTACTACGGTGCCCAGGTATTTCTTCACCAATTCGGGATGTTCCTGTATGGCTTCCGATATAGCACAAAAAATGATTCCCTTTTCAGCCAGGGTCTTTTTGAAGGTAGTTTTCACCGATACGGAATCTACCACTACATCCATGGCCACACCCGTAAGGCGCTTTTGCTCATCAAGGGAAATGCCCAGCTTCTCAAAAGTTTTTAAAAGTTCGGGGTCTACTTCATCCAGGCTGTCGAGTTGCTTTTTTTGTTTCGGGGCAGAATAATAAGAAATGGCTTGTAAATCCGGTTCGGGATATTGCACATTGGCCCATTTGGGCTCTTTCATTTTTTCGAATTTGCGTAGGGCGTCCAACCGCCATTCCAACATCCACTCCGGCTCATTTTTCTTGGCCGAAATAAAGCGTATGATCTCCTCATTTAGGCCCGGAGGAGCTTTATCCGCCTCTATATCTGTATAGAAACCATATTTATACTCCGATCCGGTAACCTCCTCTAATAACTGTTCTTCTGTACTCATAGATTGTTTATCAAGAGTTGTTTATACGGCAAAACTTTCTCCACATCCACAGGTGCGCTGTGCATTGGGGTTATTAAAACTGAAGCCTTTGCCGTTCAGGCCTCCGCTGTACTCCAGGGTGGTTCCAACCAGGTAAAAGAAACTTTTCTTATCTACTACAATGCGCACTCCTTTGTCTTCAAAAAGTTTATCATCTTCCAGCATTTGCTCATCCAGTTTCAAATTGTAGGACAAACCACTGCATCCGCCACTGGTTACACCAACTCTAACGTAGGACTGTTCCATTACTTTCCCCTCTTCGGAAATGAGCTGCTCCAACTTTTTACGTGCCTCATCAGAAATGCTAAACATGATTATTTAGAATTA
Source organism: Owenweeksia sp. (assembly GCA_028285465.1). Taxonomy (GTDB): domain Bacteria; phylum Bacteroidota; class Bacteroidia; order Flavobacteriales; family Schleiferiaceae; genus JANQPD01. Next base: position 92,317 of record JANQPD010000045.1, read on the forward strand.
GTTTTAATAGACATTGCAAAGCTACTAATAAGATGGGGGAAAGCCTATTCCTTAATCGAGTACTTCTATTCATTCATTTATGTAGTGTAAAAGGTAGTTTACTCATCCGTAAGCCTTTGATTCTCTGAGCTTGTTATCTTTGTCATGAAACCGAAACAATAAAACTCTATTTTGAACTCAGGAGGCAAAAAGTATACGGGATACATTATGGGAGCCTTGTTGCTTTTGTGCCTTCCTGCTTTTGCCTGCGTGCCTACTGTTAACCTGGGGGGATTCATTTCTTTTTGCAGGGGAAACAGCATTACCTTAAATGCATCAAACAACAATGCTACTTACTCCTGGAGTACAGGGGCTACCACCCCGCAGATTACCGTTACCTCAAGTGGTACGTATTGGGTAACAGTAACCAATGTTTGCGGTACGGCACAGGATACAGTGGTGATCCAGGTAGATGACCCGCTTAATGTAAACCTGGGGCCCGACAGGCCAATTTGTGCTGCGGGGGATTCGTTGGTCGCTCCCTATATTCCGGGCGCCAGTTATAGCTGGACGGGAGGAGGTACGCCTGGTGGAAACAAGCTCTACGTAAACCAGCCTGGTACGTATACGGTATCCATTACCAATGCTTGCGGCACCTTTGGTGACCAGGTTAATTTGAGCCTGCAAAGCCCGGCTACGGCCGATCTTGGGCCAGATAAGTTTTTGTGTTCCCAAGGTCCCACACAGTTGCTTTTACCTCCTGGTTTAGGGCAGTACCGCTGGGCAGAGGTGGGTGCTCCGGGTAACCTTGCTGCCGGCCCTAATGCCAATTCAATTACCGTAAGCACTTCCGGCTTGTATTATGTGGAGGTAACCAATGCTTGCGGGTCAGTTTATGATTCTATTGACGTGTGGTATAGCCAAGGGCCAGACCTAGATTTGGGAGGCCCGGTAGTTTTATGTGGAAGTGGCTCGGCCAACCTAACGGCAAACGCCAACCGGGGAACCTATCTATGGAGTACCGGGGCTACTACACAGTCTGTATCCATATCCACAACGGGGACGTATTGGCTGCGTTTTACAGATGCGTGCGGCGTGTTTTACGATACGGTGAACGTTATTGGAGGGGGACCTGCTGTAGTGAACCTTGGGCCGGACAGGGATATGTGCAGCAATAAACCTGAGGTCCTGGATGCCGGTAATCCCGGTAGTACATACCTGTGGAGTAATGGGGCTACCAGCCAAACCATTACCCCCACACAGGGAGGGCCTTATTGGGTGGCGGTAGACAATGGATGCGGTCCGCAATATGATTCCATTAACATCATTATCCGGGAACCTCCTGACCCCCTTATAGACGATACCATTTTTTACTGCCAGGGAGGGTTTGTAATGCTCGATGCTGGTATATGGGGCCCTTCTACCACTTACTTATGGAGCGACAACGGCACGGGGCGTTATAACTCGTACTCTACTCCCGGTTTTTATTCAGTACAGGTTGGAAATAACTGTGATACGGTTACAAAGCGCTTTCACGTAATACCGGTTTCTCCTTTAACCCTTGACCTGGGACCGGATACCGTGCTTTGCGAATCAGAATATACCCTGGATGTCGGGGTGGACCGTGGCCCAAACGATGTATTGTGGTTTAATGGGGCGAATGAAAACATCGTTAAGGTGTCTTCAAGCGGTACCTTCTGGGTACAGGTGACCAATGCCTGTGGCATTTACACGGATACCGTAAAGATTACCTTTTTACCTAAGCCTACTGGTTTCTCAAACCTTGAACGCACGATATGCAGCAACAGCATTGGGGCTAAACTCAGGGTCCCTTTTGACTCCAGTATCACATATTTGTGGAATACAGGCAGCGATTCAAATGCAGCCATTATAGGCGGCCCCGGAACATATTGGTTGTATGCCTATAACCAATGCGATACGATAAGAGATACCATTGAGATCGAATACGACAACCCGATTTCGGTAGACCTTGGGCCGGATACCATCCTTTGTGAGCCCGGAATAGCGTATTATGATGTTTCCGCCCTGGGAGCCGATAGCGTGCGTTGGAGCACGGGCTCCAGGAATGCCGGGCTACCCGTTCAAAGCTCCGGAACCTACTGGGTAAACCTGTACAATGCCTGTGGTATTTTTAGTGATACAGTAGTGGTCACAGTGCTTAAAAAGCCGGTGAGGCGTTTGGTAGATACGGCCATTTGTACCGGGAGCAGCTTTACCTTCGATGTTACGCAACCGGCCAATATACCGGCTACCACCTACTTATGGAGCACCGGACCTACTACGCCTACCCTAACTGCTACCTTGCCCGGAATGTATGTGGTAACCATGACGAATGAATGTGGCACTACGGTTGATCAGGCGACTTTGCGCGTAGATCAGCCTATCCCTCAGATAGACCTGGGTAACGATACCATTTTTTGCGAGGGAACCTTGCTTCTGAACCCCGGGAACTTTGAAGGAGCACGTTACCGCTGGCAGGATGGCTCTTCGGACACAGCATTCCTGGTTACACAAAGTGGAAAATATTACGTGAACATAGTGAATGCCTGCAACAGCGTTTCCGATACCATTCATGTGTTGATTACAGGTCCTCCTCAATTGATCCTGGGCAATGAAACCCGTTTTTGCTTTGGTAGCATTTTTACATTAAATGCACAAAATCCGGGAAGTAGCTACCTGTGGAGTACCGGGGAAATTACCCAAACCATCGACATCGACTCTGCGGGCCTGTACTGGGTAACCATCACCAACGATTGCGGTAGCCTTACCGACTCCGTAAATGTTATTGTAGAGTATAACTTAGATAATGTAGACCTGGGCCCGGATACGGTGATCTGCATGGGGGATGTATTGCGCCTACAAACACAGTACCCGGATGTGGCACACCTCTGGACCGGGGGAAGCACCGATACCATACTGGATGTTACCACTACAGGCATTTACTGGGTGCGTTTAACCAATACCTGTGGGTCGTGGGTAGACAGTATTTTTGTAGAGGTTGTTGGGGTTCCGTTCTTCAGCCTGGGAAACGATACAGTTATTTGTGCCATTGGAGGCAGTGTCCAGCTTTCGGGCCCCCCTGGTATGCTCTCGTATGAGTGGAACGGGGGCAATGGCCCGAATACTCAGAATTACCTGGTAAGCCAGGGCGGCATACACTATCTAACAGTTGCTAACGAGTGCTTTTCTTATACGGATACCATTTTTATAGAAGAAGAATTCCCCATAAACATTGACCTGGGACCTGATACGGCTTTGTGCCAGGTAAACAGCGTTACACTTGACCCGGGCATTACCCGGTATCCGGTAAACTGGAATGACGGCACCACAAGACCAACGCTGACCGTTACGCGCTCCGGTTGGTATGTGGCTTCTGCGCGCAATTCCTGTGGCTTGTTCCTGGATTCGGTATATGTAGATATACAGCCTTTTTTAGATCCGCCACGTTTCGATACTACGATTTGCAGAGAGGACTCCGCTGTGATTAACTTATCTGCCCTGCCTTATTCTTTTGAGTGGTTTGACGGAAGTACAGATGTGATCCGCACTTTTTATGAGGCCGATACCTTTGCCTTGTTTATTACCAATAAGTGCGGTACTTTTCAAAAGGACTTTGTAGTGCAAAAGGTAAATTGCGAATGCCCTTTCTTTATCCCAAATGCCTTTACCCCAAATAAAGACGGAAAAAATGAAACCTGGCAGATACAACATTCCTGTCCGCTTACCTCTTTTCACCTGGTGGTGTACAACCGCTGGGGGATCAAAGTTTTTGAAAGCCGCGATATAGAGGACCCCTGGGATGGGACGGTAAATGGAAAACCGCTGCGGCAAGATGTATACACCTACCAGATAGAATACCACTATGAGGTATACCAACGCAACCAGGTGCGCTATGAAAACGGGAAACTCACTTTGCTTAGATAACCGCCCGGCCTTCTTATTTTTGCCCCATGGCAAATCAAGACACCCCTCAACAAGAAGAAGCCTTTACCTCACTTGAGTCAATAGGAGAGTTTAACCTCATTGAAAAATTGACCCGGGATTTTCCCTTGCGTCAAGGAAGCAGCCTGGTAGGCATTGGAGACGATGCAGCCGTGCTCGATTTTAACCTCGAGCAAACGGTAATAACTACCGATATGCTTGTGGAGGGGGTACACTTTGATTTTACTTATGTTCCCCCACGACACCTGGGCTATAAAGCGGTTGTGGTTAATCTCTCTGATGTGTATGCTATGAATGCCCGGCCTACGCAAATTACGGTGAGTATGGCGGTGAGCAATCGTTTTGGGGTGGAGTTTCTTGAAGAGATCTATGCCGGGATACGCCTGGCCTGTGAGGCATATGATGTAGACCTGGTAGGGGGAGACACCACTTCTTCCTATTCGGGCCTGGTGCTAAGCGTTACAGCCCTTGGAGTAGCGGACGAAGAAAGCATTGTGCATAGGAAAGGAGCAAAACCAACCGACTTGCTGGTGGTAAGCGGGGATGTAGGAGGGGCTTACCTGGGTTTACAGGTCCTGGAGCGCGAGAAAGCCGTATTTATGGGCAATAAAGAGATGCAACCACAGCTACAGGGGAATGAGTACGTACTGCAGCGGCAGTTGAGACCTGAAGCCAGAAAAGACATAATTGAGTTGTTGCAGGGCCTTGAGGTAAGGCCCACTGCGATGATCGACCTCTCAGATGGCCTGAGCTCGGAGATATTACACCTCAGTAAGCATTCCGGGGTAGGCTTTCGCCTGATGGAAGAGAAGATCCCCATAGATCCAACGGTGTATAAGCTTTGCGAGGAGTTTAGCCTCAATACGACAACCATTGCTTTAAGCGGAGGGGAGGATTATGAGCTGCTGTTTACGCTTGATGTCAAAGACCACGACAAAATAAAAGGCAACCCCAACCTGAGTGTGATCGGGTACGCTACCGACCTGGCCGAAGGCAATAACCTGTTAACGCGCGATAACCAGATCATTGAATTGAAAGCCAGGGGTTGGAATGCATTTAAAGAAGACACTACGCCTTAGCAGCAGCCAGGAATTTCTTTATGCCTGCCCGTAACGCATCAAAATCCTCCAGGTAACTCATATGCCCGTTTTCCAATAAAAGTGGGGTTACCCGGTGTGCTTTCATTTGCTCTTGCACATCTTCCAGGGGGATAACCGGGTCGTGTTTTCCACCCACAAAAAGGATAGGGTAGGGTGCAAAATGGAGCAATACTTCCCGGTCGGGTCGTAACTTCATCCCTTCAAGCGCAGCTACAATCCCTTGCTTGCTGGTACGCAGGGCATCTTTTTTTGCTTTATTCACCTCTTCGCGCAAGTTGCGCCTGTTCTTTGGCCTGAACAGGAGCGGTACCGAAAGGCGGATGTAGGATTTGTAATTGCGTTTTGCGGTAGCAATGGCCCGGTCACGGTTTTGTTTACGGGTGGCGCTATCGGCACGTGCGGTAGAATTGAGGAGGAGTATGCCTCTTACGAGGTCGGGATGTTTTTCGGCTAAGGCAAGCGCCACGTACCCCCCCATGCTGTGTCCGCAAAGGTAAAAGCGCTTAAGCTTCAGGTGGTCTGCCAAGCTTTTTACCAACTCAGCCATATCCTCCATGCTATGTACATAACCCAAGTTTTCGGAATCCCCGTGCCCCGGGAGGTCCAGGGTTACTTTGCGGTATGCCCGGGGAAGTTTTTTAATAAGGCCATCCCACATGCGCTGACTTTCCAGGAAACCATGCAGAAAGATAATGGCGGGCCCGGAATGTTGGCTTGTAAAGGAAAAAGTACAACCCTTGAAAGAAAAAGTACGCATGAGCCGGGACGTTTACTTTGTGGCCCGGATACCATATACCGGTTTCTTGGCTAAAAACTCATCCCAGTAATTAGGGGCGTAGTGCTTCAAGCCTTCAGGCGCCAGGATGGGGCGCACCCAATCAAAGGAAGCAAAGCCTTCGCTTTTAAACACTTCTGTGTGAAGCTGCCGGGACAGCAAATAGTTCTCCAATTGGAATACCGTACCGTCTGCATTGTAAAATGTATATACCACCGGGGCTCCCTCACCCGTGCCCTTCGGGCATTTTTTAGTGAAATGGTATTTCCGGTATGTAGTATCTGAATCCGTATGGTCCGAAGGGTTGTTGTTAAAACCGATAAACAAGCCTCCTTTTTTCAGGTTTTTGTATATGGCCTGTGCAAATAGAGAGAGCTCCTCCCGCTTGGTGGCATAGTTCAGCAGGTAAGAAGCCACCACAATATCAAATTCATCCAGCTTTTCCAGGCGGGCCGCGTCATTTACCAGGTAGGTGCACCCCAAAGGGTTTTTCTTTTCTTCCTCCTGTGCGAGCTTGATCATACCTTCGGAGAGGTCTACACCTACGGCAGCGGAAGCTCCGGCCTCCATGATCTTACGGGTATAAATGCCTTCTCCACAAGCCAGGTCCAGCACTTTCTTTCCTTTCAGGTTCCCCAAAAGCTGGAACAGGGTATACTCTTCTATATACTTTCTGAAACCCAAGAGTTTTGAAGCTTTATACTCCCGGGAGATGTTGTTGTATTCGGTCTTGGCCATTTTCTTATAGGATTACGGGTTGTGCATTGCTTCTTCGATTTCCTCTACTTCTTTAGGAATGCCGCTGGTCAGGTTGAGGTTTTCCTTCTCACCGATCACAATATCGTCTTCTATGCGGATGCCGATGCCTTCTTCCGGTATATAGATGCCCGGCTCACAGGTAAAAGCATTGCCCACCTCCATGTCGGCTGTCCATAAACCCACATCGTGTACATCCAGGCCAATGTAATGTGAAGTGCCGTGCATAAAGTACTTTTTGTAAGCAGGCCAGTCGGGGTCTTCGTTTTTCACGTCTGTTTTGTCTATCAGACCCAGACCTAGCAGTTCATCGGTCATCAACTTGCCTACTTCTTTATGGTAGGCATGCAATTGGTTGCCGGGGCGTAGCATTTCCAAAGAGGCCTTCTGAACACGTAGTACGGCATTGTATACCTCCTTCTGTCTTTGGGTAAAGCGGCCGTTGGCCGGGTAAGCACGCGTCACGTCCGAAGCGTAATTGGCGTACCAGCAACCGCAGTCAAAAAGCACAAGGTCACCGTCTTTCACTTCCTTGTTGTTCTCTATGTAGTGCAATACGGTAGCATTGACTCCTCCGGCAATAATGGGCTCGTAGGAAAAACCGGTAGAGCCGTGCCGGGTGTATTCATGAATAAATTCTGCTTCCAGCTCATATTCGTTCATGCCCGGCTGCATTACCTTCAGGATGCGGTTAAAGGCCCGGGTGTTTATGTCGCTTGCCTTTTGCAGTAGGTCTACTTCAATGGGAGATTTTACCGCTCTCAGCGCATGCATGATCGGTTCACTGCGCTCATATTTGTGCAGGGGATAGGCTGCGGTAAACTTCTTGCGAAAACGGTCTTCCCGTGTTTCCACTTCGCTGCTGTTGCGCAGGTGTTCGTTGGTTTGCAAATACACGTGATGTGCCTGGCTCATCAGGTCTTTCATAATGCGGTCGAACTCGCTGAGCCAAAACACCGTTTTAATACCGCTCACCTCAAAGGCCTGTTCTTTGCTGAGCTTTTCTCCTTCCCACCTTGCTATGTGTGCGTTGGTTTCCTTTAAAAAGAGTACTTCCCGGTGTGCTGCATTAAACGCATCCGGGAAAAGGACCAATATGCTTTCCTCCTGATCCACACCACTCAGGTAAAAGAGGTTTTTGTTTTGCAAAAACTTCATGGTTCCATCTGCATTGGTGGGCATGATGTCGTTGCTGTTAAAAATAGCCAGTGCGTTGGGCTTTAGCTCTTTTACAAAGCGTTTCCGGTTTTCAACGAATAGAGAGGTATCGATCTTGCTATAGCGCATATGTATTCATTTTTGTCAAATCTACAAAGGTGTACAAGCCCGTACAAATAACCCGGCCTGCCACCCTAAAATCATTCTAAATTTGAACCTTTACGAGAGCGGTATCGTTTGGGTGTTACATTTGTATCCCTGAAAAAACTAAACAAACCATTTTATGGCATCTTCGTCAGGATTGTTCAACTCCTCCATTGGGCGTAAAGTAGCCATGGCGCTATCGGCCCTTTTTCTTCTTATTTTCCTGGTACAGCACCTCACCATCAATTTTACCTCGGTATTCAGTGAGGAAACCTTCAATGCCCTTTCCCATTTTATGGGAACCAACCCCCTGGTGCAGTTTGTATTGCAACCAATTTTAATGTTTGGTGTGGCCTTTCATTTTATTATGGGCTTTATTTTAACCGCAAAGAACAGGGCCGCACGCCCTGTAAAATACGCGCAATTCAAAGGTTCGGCCAACTCAAGCTGGATGTCGCGCAACATGATCTGGAGTGGTCTTTTTATCCTGTTTTTCTTAGGCTTTCACTTTTATGACTTTTGGATCCCCGAGATGAATTACAAATACATTGAGCAAAATGCCCCCGTTGACGACCGCTATTACGAAGAGGTAGTACATATGTTCAAAAACCCCATAAGGGTAATAGTGTACGTGCTGGCATTTGTGTTCCTGGCTTTGCACCTGCTCCACGGCTTCCAGTCCTCTTTTCAGTCTATTGGGGCACGCCACCCCAAATACACACCCTTTATCGAAAAATTTGGCAAGGCTTATTCTATTTTGATCCCCTTAGGCTTCATTTACATCGCCCTGCATCATTATATCAATCAGCTTTAAGATACTCCACGCATGTCAGCATTAGATTCAAAAATACCGGAAGGACCTTTAGAGAAGAAGTGGCAAAATCACAAAAGCAACATCAAGCTGGTAAACCCTGCCAACAAGCGTTTAATTGACGTTATTGTTATAGGCACCGGGCTCGCAGGAAGCGCGGCAGCAGCTTCTATGGCAGAGATGGGCTACAATGTAAAAGCTTTTTGCTTCCAGGACTCTCCCCGCAGGGCACACTCCATAGCCGCCCAAGGGGGGATCAATGCAGCCAAAAATTACCAGAATGACGGAGACTCTGTATACCGTCTTTTCTACGACACCATCAAAGGAGGAGACTACCGCTCCCGCGAGGCCAACGTTTACCGTTTGGCCGAAGTCTCGGCCAACATCATCGATCAGGCCGTAGCGCAAGGGGTTCCCTTTGCCCGTGATTATGGCGGCCAGCTGGATAACCGCTCTTTTGGCGGGGTGCAGGTAAGCCGTACATTTTATGCCAAAGGACAAACCGGGCAGCAGCTTTTGCTGGGCGCCTATTCGGCACTTTCCCGCCAGATATCCAAAGGAAAGGTGAAGATGTACAACCGCCATGAGATGATGGATGTAGTGGTGGTAGACGGTAAAGCACGGGGCATTATTGCCAAAAACCTGGTAACCGGAGAAATAGAACGGCATGGCGCGCACGCTGTATTGCTTTGCAGCGGAGGCTATGGCAATGTGTTTTTCCTTTCTACCAACGCCATGGGGTCTAACGGCTCTGCCGCCTGGCGGGCACATAAAAAAGGGGCCTACATGGCAAATCCGTGTTATACGCAAATTCACCCCACCTGCATTCCTGTGTCCGGAGAGCACCAGAGCAAGCTTACGCTGATGAGCGAGTCGCTGCGTAACGACGGCCGTATTTGGGTACCTAAAAACCGCAAGGATGCCGAAGCCATCCGTGAAGGAAAAAAGAAACCTACCGACCTGAAAGAGGAGGAAAGAGATTACTACCTGGAGCGCAGATACCCTTCGTTTGGTAACCTGGTACCCCGCGATGTAGCTTCACGTGCGGCCAAAGAGCGCTGTGATGAGGGTTTTGGTGTAAATGCCACAGGGCAGGCAGTATACCTCGATTTTTCTGCTGCCATTATGCGCTATGGAAAAACAGAGGCCAATGTTCAGGGTATAGACAACCCCAGCGATGCACAGATAAGGGAATTGGGAACCAAAGTAGTGGAAGCCAAATACGGCAATCTTTTTGAAATGTACGAGAAGATCGTAGACGACAACCCTTACCAGACCCCTATGATGATCTTCCCGGCTGTACACTATACCATGGGTGGTATTTGGGTAGATTACAATTTAATGACCACCGTACCCGGCCTGTATGCCCTGGGTGAGGCAAACTTTTCTGACCACGGGGCCAACCGCCTTGGAGCCTCCGCTTTGATGCAAGGCCTGGCAGACGGGTATTTCGTGATTCCTTATACTGTAGGGGATTACCTCGCCAATGAGATCCGTACAGGTTCCATTTCTACAGACACACCCGAGTTTGAAGCGGCTGAAAGAGAAGTGCAGGCCAATATCGACAAGCTTTTAAACAATAAGGGCAACCACAGCGTAGACCACTTTCACAAACGTCTGGGTAAGATTATGTGGGACAAATGCGGTATGGCCCGTAATGCCCAGGGCCTGCAAGAGGCAATCAAGGAAATTAAGGCCCTGCGTGCCGAATTTTGGGACGATGTGAAGGTGCCGGGAGGAAAACACGAGATGAACCCAGAGCTGGATAAGGCGTTGCGTGTGGCAGACTTCCTTGAATTGGGTGAACTGATGTGTAAAGATGCATTAACGCGTGAAGAATCTGCCGGGGGCCACTTCCGCGAAGAGTACCAGACCGAAGAAGGAGAAGCCCTAAGGCGTGATGAAGACTTTGCCTTTGTATCGGCATGGGAGTACAAAGGCGAGCCTAGTGAGGCTGTTTTACACAAAGAAGAGCTCATGTTTGAGAACGTAGAACTAAAAACCAGGAGTTACAAGTAGTATGGCGCTGCCTATAGGTAGGTACCGGTAAAAAATCGATATGATGAACCTAACATTGAAAATCTGGCGCCAGGCCAGTTCCAACGCTCAAGGAAAAATGGTAGACTATAAAGTTTCCGATATTGACGGAGACATGTCTTTCCTGGAAATGATCGATATCCTGAACGAGCAGTTGATCGCTAAGGGGGAAGACCCCGTAACCTTTGATCACGATTGCCGCGAGGGCATTTGTGGCGCCTGCTCAATGCACATCAATGGAGAGCCACATGGCCCCGAAGGGGCAACTACCACCTGCCAGTTGCACATGCGCAAATTCAAAGATGGCGATACCATAACCATTGAGCCCTGGCGGGCCAAAGCTTTTCCGGTGATAAAAGACCTTATGGTTGACCGGGCTGCTTTTGACCGCATCATACAGGCAGGGGGGTACGTAAGCACAAACACTTCCGGTAATACGCTTGACGCAAACGCCATACCCGTAGAAAAGAAAAATGCCGATATGGCCTTTAATGCGGCTACCTGTATTGGCTGCGGGGCCTGTGTGGCTGCTTGTAAAAATGCTTCGGCTATGTTGTTTGTATCGGCCAAAGTAGCTCAGTTGTCTCTGTTGCCCCAAGGGCAGGTAGAGGCCAAAGACCGGGTGCGTAATATGGTAAACCAAATGGACCTGGAAGGTTTTGGCCATTGTACCAACACAGGTGCCTGTTCGGCAGAATGCCCTAAAGAAATATCCCTCGATAACATTGCCCGCATGAACCGCGAGTATTTGTCGGCCAGTATAACAGCCGAGGACTAAGAAGGCTGAGCGATGTAAAACATAAACCCCGCAAAAAGCGAGGTTTTTTGATTAAAAAGACTTTTGTTAAGCGCATCATATGTGTTTCCCTAATGTATATCCTTCCATCGCTTTGCCAGGTAGAAAACAGGTACGATCATGGTAATACTCGCCAGGATGAAATACCGCCATGAAGGCGCAACATCTATGACCGGTGCGTCCTTATCGCTTTCGTCAAGGTATTCAATCCCCGCAAATCCAAAGTACAACAGGATATAAAGAGAAAGTAAAGCAATAACGGCCAGCGCTTTTTTCTGCACGGTCATACAATCCTTTAATGAAGTTAGCAGCGGTTACAGCAAAGTCTTCATTTTTGAAACAAATATCATTTTGGCTGCAATAAAAGTTTAGATTAGAAATCGCTCCGCTCTAAGGGGTGTTCCGGTCCAGGATTCTCGTCTTTACTGCAAACAGATCAAGAATATCTTGTTTCCATACCCTCTGGTTGAAACGAGGAATCAAAGCAGTAAATACCTGCTGTGTTTCGGCCGTTGTTTGTATCAACTGAAATTGCCCTTCCTTGATCCAGCCTATAAAATAATAGGACATAAAATCACACCCCTTACAGAGTAAGTCTTGCACCTCAAGCAACCGTTCCTTATTGCGGAATGTCTGATCAAAAGCTTGATGATCCAGAACGTAAACCGTATCCAATTCTGTTTTTTTGGTAATAAAGTTGTAGATGTTTTGGTTCATCGCCCAATCGTCTACAAAAAGGTGGGCTGCCTGGATGCCATATGCACGACTTAAAGAATCCAGGGCAATGGCCTTTTTAAGGCAGGGTGGGCAGGTGGAAGAAGCAATGTGTATGATGGTGTTTTCCGGAAGTTCCTCAAGAAAACCGGCATCCCTGCCTATGATTTTCATGTATAAGCTGGAGTCTGTTAGTCGTCTCGGATCGTTGCGCTTCTTTTCATAGTCATCGAATTGCGCATAGGGTTGGTTTATTGTGCAACTGAGAAGCGTACAAAAAGAATAAAGGTATATACTACACAGCGCGATTTTCTTCTTCATATTCCAACATATAAGTATATCCCGCAAGCTTTTTACAAAAAGCTTGCGGGACTGAATCATCTTACTCCGTTGTGGTATACTCTACCAGATAACCGCCATGGCTTCCTATCGTTTCATCATAAGTATAAGTAGCCTCTATTAATTGTACGGTGCTGACGTTCAAATCCTGTGCTATTTCTTCCGGAAGGAAATAGTCAGGCCCCACCTCGAGGTTTAGGTCGTCTCCCGTATAATTCCCCGTTGGATTCTCTAACCAAGCTAACGTCATTGCCTGGTTGGCTTCGTCCAAGGTGGTGTTAAAACCTCCTTCGCCATCATCTATGGAAAACACCTGGTCGCCAAGTATCCACATATGTGCATCGCAGAAACCGAGCCCGTAGAAACAATCCCGGCTGGCGCGGTGCAGCTCAACCGTAAATTTGAAAATAGGGGTCCATTTCTTCTTTCTTACGGGCATTTCTGAATCGGCGTTGTCTATTTTTGAACAACCCATGAACATGAGCAGGCTTAAACCCACCAAGAGTTTATTTTTCATAGTTTAATAGAATTACATTTTGCTTACTCGTTTCGCTTTTCAGCTTTCGCGGTAATTCCTAAGAGTCGGCCAATTAGATTTACAAGACTAAATATAATAAGCTTTTCCTTCAAAAGCGATTAAACTTTCTTATAAAGAATATAGCTTTTTGTTTATGTGTTCCCCAGCCTCTATTTTCGAAGGGCAATTGAACTATTGCTTTACAGACATGTTCCCAAAACATGAGCCGAAGAGAAAAAATCACGGGCTTGGTAGATCAACTTTGCCAAGACCTGTATGAGCGGGAGGAGGTAATGAAGCTGGCCCTGCTTTCTGCCGTAGCAGGAGAAAGTATCTTTTTACTGGGCCCACCAGGGGTAGGAAAGAGTCTGGTAGCACGCAGGCTCAAGTTCGCTTTTTCCGGGGCCCATTCCTTTGAATACCTGATGACCCGTTTTTCAACGCCCGAAGAAGTGTTTGGTCCGGTCTCCATCAAAAAACTAAAAGAAGAAGACCGCTATGAGCGGCAAACCGAAAAGTACATGCCGGGCGCCAATATGGTGTTCCTGGATGAGATATGGAAAGCCAGTTCCTCCATTCAAAATGCTTTGTTGACCATTATAAATGAAAAGGTATACCGGAATGGAGAACAGGAGATAGCGGTTGATTTGAAAAGCCTGATCACAGCCAGCAACGAGCTCCCCCCGGAAGGGGAAAATTTCGGCCCGCTCTACGACCGCCTTTTGGTGCGCTACCACATGGAAGGCATTAAAGACCAGCGCAACTTTTTGCAAATGATCACGTCCTCTTCCCCGGTATATAGAGATGAAGTAGCGCAGGAATACAAGATTTCCAGGGAGGAGTTAACCGCCTGGAGCAAGCAGATAGACGGAGTGGAAATAGCGGAGGAAGTGTTGAGTGTAATTCAGGTAGTACGTGAAAAAATAGAGCGCTACAATGAAAAACAGGAACACGCGCGCCTAAAGATCAAAGTATACGACCGAAGGTGGAAAAAAGTGATCCGCCTGTTGCGTACATCGGCTTTTCTGAATGAACGCGATAAGGTAGACCTCATGGACTGTTTTCTGATGATCCATACTTTGTGGAACCAGCCGGAGCAGCTAAAGGTGGTACAGGAGATCGTTGGTGAAAGCATTCGCAAACACGGCTATTCGGTAAGCATCGGGTTGAGCATGCTCAAGAAAGAGGTAAGCGACTTTGAGGCGGAGGTAGAGCGAGAGGTAAAGATAAAGCACAAGTTGAGCGAAGAAGTCTTACGCCCCATAGAAGAAGAATACTATGCGCTACGTAAAAACGGAGAGCAATTTGCCGGCAAATACATTATGGTTAAAGACTACAATAAGCTGAAGTTAGATGAGCTCGATGTGGTAAACCTGTACGATGAGGACTTTAAACTGGTAAATCGCCTGGGGGCTGAAAAAACACAGGAACAATTTGGGGTTCGGGTAAAACACAATTCCATGGTACACCCCATAAAGCTGGAAACCTATAAAAAAGACCGGGTAGAGTACCTGCTTAAAGAGCCGCACCCTCTTGTAAAGCAGTTTTGGGAGGAGCGCTACGAAAAAATAGAACAATACCTCCTGGCGCAAAAGCGTAAAATGCAAGAAGAACACCCTTCGGAATTGCGTGAAACAAAAAGAAATTTATTCGTAGATGAGCAACTGGGCGCTATTGTAAAAGCAAATCATCAAGAGGTGCTTGATAGCCTGGAAGCGCTCAGCCTGCGTCTTGAAAAGGTAAAGCATTTGTATGAAAATGCCGGAACCCGATCATGAATGACCAGCATTTTTATACAATAGAAGAGGAGTATCAACGCTTTATAAAGTTCGGCAATGTACTCGACCAAAAAGGGCGCCGGTATTTTGTGGCCTACCTGCAAGACAAGCTAGGCGTTGCAGAAATCGATTGGGAAGAACTGAACCCGGGTTATTTTAAATACTTCAAAGAAAGCCTGGATGACCTTTTTGAAGATACGGACCTGCGCAACTTAGCGCAGCAAAATAAGCTTTTGGGTACCCAGATCGTAGCCGATACCATCCAGTGGTTCCGCAAAACCTACCGCGAATTGAGCCAGAAGCACCCCTTTGAAGACGAACAACGGGAACTGGAAAGCTGGGGCATCCGGCACATGCGGCAGTTTAGCCGCTCTTGGAACTTTTTAATACAAAAAGTAAGTGCTTTTTATACCAAGGAAGAACTCGATCCGGACTTTCACCGGAGCAAGTTCAAAACACTGATC
>JANQPD010000058.1 GCA_028285465.1 Owenweeksia sp.
ACCAAGGTTAAACTGCTCAGACACCAGCGGCTGACCGCCAAAACCAGCAGTAAAATCAAAACCTGTAGTATCGTAGATCTCTACCAACATATCGCCACCGTCTACAGTACCTACAGAGAACCTTACCTGAATGCCTTCAACTACTACCTCTCCGTTAGAGTTACCATTTTCCAAAGGGATCATTACACCGATACCACCTCCGTCAGAACCGAAATCGGCAATGTCGGTGCCAAAACGATTGGAGAAAGTCCCGAAATCAAGGCCGTTGATGTCACTGTCACCTCCCAGCATATTGTCTCCTTCGGTCACGACCAGGTTGAACGTATCACGCTCTGCCGTTGTACCGCTGATGTTGTCGGAAGAATAGGTGTACACCAATTGGTAATTACCGGCTGCCGTAGGCGTCCATTGTGGCGTAACGAAGTCTACAAAAGTGATGGAGTCGCCACTGGCAACAGAAGCTACGGTGTTAGAAGACAAAGTATTTACAAGGGTAGTTCCGTTATAAACTTCTACACTAAAGGTAACGTTGGTTTGTGTGTTAGAACCGTAGTTGTACACATTTGAGTCGAAGTTAATGGGTACAATTTCTGAGAGAGAAATTTGTCCCAGGCGGGGTTGCCTGGCACCGCCTCCACCAAAAATGATATCATGCGGGGGTGCTCCATCGTTTGTTGCGGTGAAACGCATTTCATCGGGAGGAAGGTCGCTGATCTCAATATCATCCAACTGCCAGTAATAGTAAGCCTGGAAACCACTGTTGCCCTGGGCGCCATCGAAGATAATGGCTAAAACTACGTTGGCCTGGTTGCCGGCTGTGGCAGAAATATTAGCGGATAAAATTTCGTTCGTGGCACTCGATTGATTTGCATTCAAGTCGTTATGGAACTCAACCGTATCTGAATAAGTAAGCCCTCCGTCATTACTGATCGCCACTTTAAACTCGGAAGTGTTCCACTGGCGGGCATAGGAGTGCATCTTTAATTGCACGAAAGGAGAACCGGTGAGGTCAATGGTATCGGTAATGAGCAAAGCGATATGTGGAGCAGGCGCTACACCGGTGCCAGCCGCACCCTGTACACCATTGTTGTCCATAAAATCGGAGTCAAAAATAACGAAACCATTGCTGGCGGTAGGCGATGCAATAGTAGTTGTACCCGCTGCCCAGGCACCGCGGGAACCTACCGTGTTATCGGGAGTAGTAGCAGGACCGCGATATTCCCAGGAACCGTTAGGCAGAATCACACCTGCTCCGTTGTTTACTTCGTTTGTCCAGCCAGCGGGAATGCCATTGCTGAAATCTTCAGACCAGTGTACTGCTTCGGAACCGTTTGAGGTATTGTTATGTGTTTTGGTAAAGGGCTGTTGATCCGCTTTTGCCAGCGGCATGCTTTTCAAAGCCACTTGTTGGGCACTCAGGGAGAAACCCGCGAGCACACCAAGAAAAAGAATAGCTCTTTTCTTCATAATTGAAATTCTAAGGTTTTTAATAAAAATTTAACTCTAAGGAAACAAAATTAACTAAAAAGTTTGAAGGAATACACCATTCAGCTTATTAGTTAGTAACGTTTCGTTATAATGAGTTAAAGCTTGTATTGTTTACACTTCCGTATAACTTTCTATGGGCGCACAGGTGCAAATGAGGTTCCGGTCACCGTGGGCATCGTCAACCCTGCGCACACTGGGCCAGAATTTATTCTCCGATACAAAAGGTAAAGGAAAAGCGGCTTCCTGTCGGCTGTAAGGGAAAGGCCATTTATCATGGGTAAGCATTCGCAAAGTATGCGGGGCATTTTTTAACGGATTATTGTCTTTATCTGCCTCTTCTCCTACGGCATTTATCTCTTCCCGGATCGCCACCATGGCAGCGCAAAAACGATCGAGTTCTTCCTTGCTCTCGCTTTCGGTAGGTTCAATCATTACGGTGCCGGCTACAGGGAAACTCACCGTAGGGGCGTGGTAACCGTAATCCATAAGCCGCTTGGCTATATCCGTTACTTCTATACCCTTTTCCCTTTTAAAGGGGCGACAGTCCACGATCATTTCATGGGCCACCCTGTTTTTTTCGTTGGTATACAGCACGGAGTAATGTGCCTTGAGCTTTGCCTTTATGTAGTTGGCATTTAAGATCGCATACTCTGTAGCTTTCCGCACGCCTTCGGCGCCCAGCATTTTAATATACCCATATGAGATGATCAGGATCAAACCACTGCCGAAGGGCGCAGCAGATATTGGGCTTATGGCATTTTTGCCCCCGGTTTTCACTATCCGGTGGCCGGGAAGAAAAGGAGCTAAGTGCTCAGCGACCCCGATTGGCCCCATACCCGGGCCACCTCCCCCGTGGGGGATCGCAAATGTTTTGTGGAGGTTGAGATGGCACACGTCGGCACCTATTGCGCCCGGGCTGGTGAGCCCTACCTGTGCGTTCATATTTGCCCCATCCATATACACCTGTCCGCCATGATCGTGCACTATGCCGGTGATCTCCTTCACGCTTTCTTCAAACACACCATGTGTAGAAGGGTAAGTGATCATAAGACCGCTGAGGTTGTCGCTGTGCTTTTCTGCCTTAGCACGCAGGTCTTCCACATCTATATTGCCTAGTTCATCACATTTTACCACGATTACCTTACAGCCTGCCATAACCGCTGAGGCCGGGTTCGTGCCATGAGCAGAACTGGGAATGAGCATAATGTTGCGGTGCTCTTCTCCTCTTGATTGATGAAAGGCCCGTATTACCATTAAGCCGGCATATTCTCCCTGAGCACCGGAATTGGGCTGCATGCTCATGGCATGAAAACCGGTAATTTCTGCTAAATCACGTTCCAATTCGCTGATCAGCTCCCGGTAACCCATGGTCTGGTCCAGGGGTGCAAAGGGGTGAATGCCCCCGAATAAGGGCCAGCTCAGCGGGATCATCTCGGCTGCCGCATTCAATTTCATAGTGCAACTGCCTAAGGGGATCATACTATGGTTGAGAGACAAGTCTTTGCGCTCCAATTTTTTGATGTAGCGCATCATATCCGTTTCGCTGCGGTAGCTGTTGAATACGGGGTGCTCAAGAAATGGGCTTTTGCGTTCCAGGGCAGGTGGAAAAGCATGTACTTCGAGTAAGGATGTGATGTCCTGGCTTTCTTCCTCCCCTTTAGCCAGGGCAAAAATGCGCACCAACACATTTAAGGTTTCCAGGTTGGTTGTCTCATTGAGCGAAATGCCTACTTCGTGGTTGTTGAGGTAACGCATGTTTACCTCGTACGCTTCAGCTATGGCGCGTATGGAGGCGGTGTCTATATCTCCGGTTTCTATTTTCAGGGTATCGAAAAAGTGCTCATTTAGCTGGTCATACCCTAGCTTTATAAGCGCCTGGGCCAGGCTAACCGCCTGATAGTGGATCTTTGAAGCTATATTTTTTAAACCTTTTGGGCCGTGGTAGGCGGCATACATACCCGACATCACTGCCAATAGTACCTGTGCAGTACAAATATTGGAAGTGGCTTTTTCTCTTTTGATGTGTTGTTCCCGGGTTTGTAGCGCCATGCGTAGCGCTGCATTCCCATCCATATCGATGGTTTGCCCTATAATGCGGCCGGGTATCAGGCGCTTGTGTTCATCAGTTGTGGCAAAATATGCTGCGTGCGGCCCCCCGAACCCCAGGGGTATCCCGAAGCGCTGTGTAGTGCCTACCACAGCATCTGCGCCCCATTTGCCCGGAGGAGTTAAGAGCACCAGGCTCATGATGTCTGCCGCTACAGCTACCTTCATGCCGTGTTCCTTAGCCGCCGCTACCGTAGGGGCATAATCGAATACTTCCCCATCACCGGCAGGGTATTGAAGCAAGGCGCCAAAATATTCATCGCTAAAACTAAATTCACGGTGGTCGCCAATAACAAGTTCAATATCCAATGGCTCTGCCCTGGTTTTGAGCAAGTCTATGTTTTGGTGGAGACAGTGAATGGAAACAAAGAATTTGTTGGTGCCGGATTTTACCTGTTCGCGGCTACGCGCACCGTAGAACATGCTCATAGCCTCTGCGGCAGCCGTGCTTTCGTCAAGCAGGCTGGCATTGGCGATGGGTAAACCGGTCAGATCGCTCACCATCGTCTGGAAATTGAGCAAGGCTTCGAGACGCCCCTGGGCTATTTCGGCCTGATAGGGTGTGTAGGCAGTATACCAGCCCGGGTTTTCCAAAATGTTTCGTTGAATTACGCCCGGCATTATAGTAGGGTGGTAGCCCATCCCGATAAAGGTTTTAAATACTTTGTTCTTGCGGGCTACATCCCGGATATGGCTAAGAAACTCACTTTCTGTCATGGCTTCCGAAAGATTCAGTTCCTCTTTTAACCGGATGTCGGCCGGTACGGTTTCAGCCATCAACTGTTCAAGGTTTTCCACGCCAATTTCTCTCAGCATTTCTTCAGTCTCATGAACTCTTGGGCCTATGTGTCGGTAAGCAAATGAATCCGTTCTCATGGTGGAAAAGGAAATTTTTAGATTTTTGAAAGCGCAAAAATACATCATAAACCCATTGGCCGATGCCTGGTATAAATCCGGTTTCTTTCGTCATAAACCGATCAAATATTGAGTAGTTTCAGAGCACTGGTGGTGTACAGCAACACCTGGGTAGGCATGGCCAGTGCAGCACTTTGCCTGATGCATATCCCCGAGTTAACTCATGCCGGCCAAACCTACCCGCTCTTTGTTTTGGCAAGCACGGCAGCCGCGTATAACTATATGCGTCTTGTTCAGCAAAACAAAACCATGGCGTATAGCTTGCCGGGGTATAAGAGGTGGGTAGCAAAACACACAAACTGGGTAGCCTTTTTTACTGCCTTTTTTAGTGTGCTAAGCCTTTATTTTCTCTGGTCGCTTTGGTCAGGTAAACTCCTGTGGGCTCTTTCCATCCCTTTTTCCATTTCCCTGTTATACCCCGTTACGTTTAAAGATACGCAAAACCGCCTGTTCTCCATCCGCATGTGGCCGGGGGTTAAATTGTTTTTGATCGCGGCCGTGTGGGCGTATATGATCGTGTGGCTTCCCAATTTCTTGTATACAACTTTAGAGGCCAAAGTATATATAGAGTTTTTTGTGGTAATGCTTTTCATAGCCGGACTTACCATTCCTTTTGATGTGCGCGATCTGTGGACAGATGACCCTGCGATGCGCACCCTGCCGGCCGTATTAGGGGAAAAAAAAGCCCTGGCCCTGTCTCGCTTTTTGTTGGCCGTAGTAGAGCTCTACGCGATAGCCGCTTATTTTGTTCACGATTGGAATGTAGCCAAAGTAGTCGCCTATGTACTGGCGTTGGAAATCGCCATTGCCCTTATTAAAAAAATGCGTTCTACGAGGGATGAGTTCTATACTTCGTTTTGGATAGAGGGGGTGCCGGTATATGCCTTTCTTCTTTATTGGCTTCTTAGTCAATTACTCCCTTATCTCTGAGCCATAAGTCCTACTTTTGAGGCCTCAATCAACTTTCTATGCCGCCACTTTTTTCTTTAGAGCATGCCCGCCAGTTGGATGCTTCCGATACCCTAGGCACATTTAGAGCACAGTTCCTGATGCCGCTGGTAAATGGGAAGCCTGCGCATTATTTTACGGGTAATAGTCTTGGTTTGCAGGCCAGGAGGGTAAAAACCATCATAGAGGAAGAACTTTCAAACTGGGCGGAAAATGGTGTAGAGGGGCACGTAAAGGGGCCCAGGCCCTGGGTGCGTTACCACGAGTTCTTTAATGAAGCCATGGCCCGCCTGGTTGGTGCCCTCCCCCAGGAAGTGGTACTGATGAACGGGCTTACCACCAACCTCCATTTAATGATGGTCAGCTTTTACCGCCCGCAAGGAAAGCGTACGAAAATACTGTGTGAAGGCAAGGCATTTCCCTCAGATCAATACGCCCTGAAATCCCAGCTTCGTTTTCACGGTTTGGATGAAAGCCACTTGGTTGAAATTCTTCCGAACGAGGAAGATGAGTTGTTAAACGAAGAAAAAATACTCCGCACTATTGCTGAGCAGGGGGAAGAAATAGCCCTGTTGATGATGGGAGGGGTGAATTATTATACGGGCCAAAAGCTCGATATGAAGCGGATCACCGCAGCTGCAAAGGACAAAGGTATAGTTGTAGGATGGGATCTGGCACATGCCGCAGGAAATGTAAATCTAGCCTTACATGAATGGGGTGTTGACTTTGCAGCCTGGTGTGGGTATAAATACCTGAATGCCGGTCCGGGAGGGGTTTCAGGTGTTTTTGTTCATGAAAAACACCATGGAAAAAAAGACATTCCCCGCTTTGAAGGCTGGTGGGGGCACGATAAGGAAAGCCGTTTTGAAATGCCGGAAGTTTTTGAACCTATCCCTACCGCAGAAGCCTGGCAGCTTAGCAATGCGCCCGTATTCTCCATGGCGCCTTTACTGGCCAGCTTACAATTGTTTGAAGAAGCAGGTTTTGAAAAGCTCTTGTTAAAGGCCGGCCGGTTAACCCAGTACCTGTATGACCTTATAAGCCAGCTTGCCCGCGAACATGATAACGCCATTAAGATACTGACCCCTGCGGACGCAGCACAACGCGGATGCCAATTGTCGCTGGTAGTACCTGGGATCGGGAAAACCGTATTCCGGGAAATAAGCGCAAAAGGGGTAATTGCAGACTGGCGGGAACCGGATGTGATCCGCGTAGCTCCGGTGCCCTTGTACAATAGTTTCTCAGATGTATATTACCTGGCAAAAGGGCTGAAAGAAAGTTTAGTAAAGCATTTATAAAGCATGAACTCAAAAAAAATAAACATCGCAGGCGCAGGCCTGGTAGGTTCCTTACTCTCTATTTATCTGAAGCAAAAAGGCCATGAGGTGCATGTGTACGAGCACAGGCCGGATATGCGCAAAACGAGCCTGGACGGAGGCAGGTCTATAAACCTGGCGCTAAGCGACCGGGGATGGAAGGCCCTTGAAGGGGTAGGGCTAAGCGAAGAAGTACGAAAAATAGCCATACCGATGTACCGGAGGGTAATGCATGCCAAGGATGGCTCCTTAAGCTTTCAGTCATATGGAAAAGAAAAACAGGCCATTTACTCTGTAAGCCGCGGAGGACTTAATGCACGGTTGATGCAGTTGGCTGAAGAGCGTGGGGTACACCTGCATTTTGATGAAAAATGCCTTTCTGCCGAGCTGGAAAAGGGGACCGCTACATTTAAGCACAAGCTGAGTGGAGAGGCACATGAAGTTACGGGCGATTTGCTTATCGGTGCCGATGGGGCTTTTAGCGCCTTGCGCCAGCAAATGCAAAAGACCGATCGCTTTAGTTATAGCCAGCAATACATAGAACATGGTTATAAAGAATTGAATATACCGCCCGGCAAAGACGGACAGCATCAGATGGAAAAAGAAGCGCTGCATATATGGCCACGAGGCAGCTATATGCTAATAGCCCTTCCCAACCCCGACGGGAGCTTTACCTGCACTTTGTTTTTTCCCTTTGAAGGAGAAAACAGCTTTGGAACATTGCAAACTCCTGCACAGGCCCGCAGTTTTTTTGAAACCGAATTTGGAGATGCACTTGCCTTGATGCCGGATTTTGATGAAGAGTGGACGGCAAACCCCACAAGCAGCCTGGTGATCATTCGCTGTTATCCCTGGCATAGGGGTAAAACAGCCTTAATCGGAGATGCTTCACATGCCATCGTTCCTTTTTACGGGCAAGGCATGAACAGTGGGTTTGAAGATTGCACTGTGTTCAATCAATTAATGGAGGAGCATGGCGACAATTGGCCGGAAATACTCAACTCTTTTGAACGGAACAGAAAGCCCGATGCCGATGCCATTGCCGACCTGGCCATGCGGAACTTTGTGGAAATGCGCGACCTGACCGGGCAGAAAGCTTTTTTGTTACAGAAGAAAATCGAAGCCAAGTTCTCAGATAAGCATCCCGATAAATGGGTACCCTTGTACAGTATGGTAACGTTTAGCCACACCCGCTACTCAGAAGCTTTACGTATAGGCAAGAAGCAAGATGCTATAATGAAGGAGATTATGGCCTTACCGGAGATTGAAAAAATATGGGATAGTGAAGAGGTAGAAGCCTTGATGCTAAGCCGCTTGTAAGGTGCAGGCACTGCAGCGCATACCGGCTTTTTTGAAAAGCAATGGTTGGCTGCTGCTTATCTTGTGCTGGGGTGCCTTTTTGCGTTTTTGGGCGTTTTACGACATTCCCTTCGTGCTGGACGAGTTCAGTGCGCTGAGCCGTTTGTCTTACCATAGCTTTTCTGGGCTTATTGAACAGGGGGTTTTGCCCGATTTTCACCCGGCAGGTGTTCAGGCTTTTCTTTGGGTATATGTGAGGCTGTTCGGGAGCACCCCCTGGGTGGTGAAGTTGCCCTTTGCTGTGATGGGGCTGACTTCTATCTGGCTTATGTATTTTATCGGTAAGGATTGGTTCGGAAAACAAACAGGTTTATTGACCGCTTCTCTGGCTACCTGTACACAATACTTCATTTTTTATAGCCAGATAGCGCGTCCCTACGGACCCGGCCTGCTTTTTAGCCTGCTGGCCCTGTTTTTTTGGAAAAAATGGGTCATAGATAAAAGCAGGTCTTTTTGGGTTTGGTTAGCTTGGATACTAAGCGCGACTGCCGTAGCCTATATACATTATTTCGCCTTGCTTTTTTTGGTATTGGTTGGTTTGTCAGGGCTCCTTTTTACCAGGGGCAAACGCCTTTGGGGGTATGTGGGAAGTGGTTTGTTGATCATTTTACTTTACCTGCCACATTTCCCCATATTCTTTCATCAGCTAAGCAAAGGAGGAGTGGAGAGCTGGTTGGCCAAACCCGGTGTATCTTTTGTGCCTGATTACCTGGGCTATTTATTTCATTTTTCCCCACTTTTTATGGGAATAATGTTGTTGGTCCTAGCAATGGGCTTGTTTTACCCGCTTAAAGGAAGCAATAAGGTGCTGGCATGGTTGGGGGTTTTATGGTGGGTAACTTGTTTCCTTATTGGCTTTTATTATTCCGTATACCGCAACGCCATTTTACAATTCTCAGGCTTGCTGTTTGTGGCTCCTTTCGGGATCATGGGGGTCTTTTCTCTTTTTCGTTCCCGGTCAAAATACATTTCGTATAGCATTGGGTTAATCCTGCTAACAGGCACCTGGAGCCTGGTGCAGAACAGGGCACATTATGAGATGCTCTACCAATCGCCTTATGAGCAATTCGTGAAAAACATTAGCGCCCTGGATGCTGAAAACACAGCTTTTGTATTAGCAGAAGAAGAACACATCCTACGTTATTATGCCCGGCAGTATGGTGTGGATGAAACCCGTATAATAGAAGCAAACAAGCATGATCTGAAAACACTGGCTGCTGCCATAGAAAAACTCGAAACACCTGCTTTGGCTTTGGGGTTGATGTATTATGCCCCGCAGGAAATATTGGCCTACGCCAGGGAAAAATATCCACATTTGTTAAGGCATGCTAAATATTACCAGGGCGATTTTTACCTGCTTTCCAATTCGAAAAAAGCAGTTTCACCTGCTGAAGAAGGCTACTTTGAAAAAGAAAACCTGGTGGAGCACCCGGCAATACTTTTCCCGGAAAAAGCCTATGGCCCTTCCATTGAAGTTTATGGTATAGACACCTTGGTAAAACACCCATTAGACCGTTTTTCCTTTTCTGCAGAGGTAAGCCGCACGGATATACATGCCAGGGGAGCCTTAGTCTCGGCTCTGATGCTTGGAGACAGCGTGCTTGACTGGCAGGCCTCCGATATGATTTTTCTGGATTCAGCTATGCAGGCCAAACAATACCACAGCTTTCAGCTAAAGAAAGAGTTGCTCAGGCAAAAAGAAACCGTATTGCAACTATTTGTTTGGAATACGGGGCAGGACAGCCTTTCTGTGCATAAACAAAAAGTGCAGATCCGGCATGGAAATCCGTATTTATACGCACTTTCGCACGATTTTTAGATCAGCTCCAAAACTTTTTCAGGGGGACGGCCCACAATCGCCTTATCCACGGTTTCCAAAACAGGGCGCTCCATAAGCTGTGGGTATTCGATCATGGCCAGGATCAACTCGTCTTCGCTGAGTTCTTTCTCGGCAAACTCATCCTTCCATACTTTTTCCTTTTTCCGGATGAGGTCTCCGGCTGGTATAGCCAGCTTTTCGAGCAAGGTTTCCAGGTCACCGGGCAAAAGAGGCTCTTTCATATAAAGCACTATTTGCGGGGATGCCCCCTTTTCCTGCAATAAAGCTAATGCTTCCCTGCTTTTTTGGCAGCGCGCGTTGTGGTATAGTTTCATAGTAAAATCGATCTATCTTATGAGGTGTACAAATCCCTTTTTGCTTTCGCTAAGATCGCAGGCGCTAAGGTACGTAGCCACGTAATAATATACTCCGGCTGCCAATACTTCGCTGTGTTGTTGACCATTCCAACGGGCTCCGGGGTCCGTAGTGCTGTATACCAACTGTCCCCAGCGGTTAAATATTTCCAGGCTATACTCCGCAAAATCGGCTTCGTCTACATCACCTAAAAGGCCGAATTGGTCATTGATCCCATCGTTGTTGGGGGTAAATACGTTGGGATAATCAAAATGCTTTTCTACATAAGAGAATTCGAAAGTTTTTTCCAGGGTATCTTGTCGGTTGCAAAGAGTATCTACCGCAACCAATCTGATCAGATACTGCCCCTCGTTTTTAAAGAAGTCCTTTTCTATTGCCTGTCCTGTATCACGCCCTCCATCTGGGAATTGCCAGTAATAAAACTGGTAGCCTTCTCCACCTGCGTTAAAATTAACTATTGTTCCCGTGCATTGGTTAGAAAAAATACGAGGTTCCGGGGGGGAGAGCTGGTGCAATCGTATGGTCTTGCTTTCGCGAATAGTATCCGGGCAGGCATTTGTATATACCGTAAGCGTAACCGTGTACTCTCCTTCGTTTGCATACGTATGCAATGGCGCAATTTGTGAACTGGTGTTGCCATCCCCGAAATCCCAGGCCCGGTAAAAACCGCCGTTGAAATCAGGTCGGAAACGAACGCTCAGGGCAGAGTCAGAAACTTCACAAGAATCGTAGACCGGGGTAAAACCGGCGTGATCGCTGAAATCAATACCATAGATATCTATTTCTACGGAGTCTGATCCACCGCAGCTTGTATCCAGGGCGGTGATGTAATAGGTGTTTAATCCCAGTTTGGGCACCACTACATTGCTTAAGTAATCAAGTGGGATACGCACACCATCTGGTGTAGTGAGTATATACGTATCAGCATTGTAACTGCTGTCAATAAGGTTTACGGTAGTAAATTGACATACGGTATCCCGTGCAGGGGTAACTTGTGCTTTTACTTCCTGTGCATCGGTAGAGAATTTGAGAACGGCCAGGTTGCACGCAGCATTATTTGAAGGATAGGCGGCATTTGTGCTGGCATAGGCATTTGGTGTAGTGGGGAATGCATTTGCAGATCTGCAGCTTGCACATACGCCTTGGTAGATGGTGCCATCTTCGGCAAAACGGCTGGTGCCGCCGTCTATATGTTCTCCTATGTTTGGGTTTGAATTAGTTGATCCAAAATAGGAGGCGTAATTTACTTTTTGCCAACTTTGATCGAGAATGAAGAAATAAAAATCTCTGTCCGAGCTGTTTTTTTTTATGGCGTTGGGCGTGACCACCAAACCGGTGTCATTTCCCCAGCCGCTCAGCAGGATGTTCTGGCATTGATCAACCTCAAAAGCAGCCGGTGAGAACAGGTCGCCGGCCCTTCCCGTTCCAAACTTGGTGGAACGAAGCACCTGGTTGAGGTCCGGGCTAAACTTTTGGATGAGTTGATGGCCGTTTGGTTGGTTGAAAAAACGCAAATCACTGGTGGGGATCTGGCTATTGGATTTGCCAAAAGTGTAGATGTTTCCCTGTTGGTCCACATCAACAAACATGTTTTCATCCCGCCCGTTTCCACCGGTGTAAGTACTGGTGATGTACTGGCCGTCCGTTTTATCCAACACCAGTAAAAAGCCATCAAACTGACCGATAGTCCCTCTTGGCCCGGTGCCCGTAGTATTGGGATCGACAGGCAGGTCAGAACTGTTGGTGCCTCCCGTTACTACTACCCTACTCTGGTGAATTCTCAGTGAAAACGCTTTATCATTCCCGTCACCTCCGAACAACCTCGCCCAACGATAAGCACTAAGGTCACTGTCCAACGAGGCAATTAAAGCGCTTGAGTTTTGTACGATGCCGGTTTGGCTGGCACCAATGGTAATGGGAAAATCTTCACTTTTAGAGTTGCAGGCAATATAGCAGTTCCCTGCCTCATCTAAAATGATCTCTCCCCTGAACTGGTCGTTGAAGTAGCTGGATTGATATGTGGCGTTTATACCATCTTCTCCCGTTCCTCCGAGGTAGGTGCTTCCGAGTAAAATGCCTCCGCTGCTATCCAGCTTGGTGATAAACAGGTCCACACCATTGGCAAAAGAGTCTGTCGTATATTCGAATGTGGGACCTCCTGAGAACGTATCCTGTGCCGCATTGTTGCTTATGGGAAAATTCCTGGAACCGGTATTGCCAAAAATAAAAAGGGAACCTTCACTGTCTTCTATTAAAGAGTAGGGCATTTCATTGCTCTCGCCCCCTAAATAAGTGGAGTAGATCAATTTAGTTCCGTCCGGGGAAAATTTACTAATGCCTATATCAAAGTCCCCACCAGAAAAGGTATCCACAACAGCTCCTACAGTCGGGTAAGCCGTTGTCGGTGTGCCAAAGATGATGCCTCCCCCATAAATAGAGCCATCTTTGCCAGGCGTTGCGGTAAAACCGAAAGTGTTGCTTGTGCTGCCTACATACGTAGAAAATACCAGCTTGGGATCGATGATGAGTTTGTACCGCGGCTTGTATTTTCCCAGCTTGAACTGCACCGTTTTTCCATTTAGTACATAAGCGCAAGCTACCTCTACCTGTTTGCCTTTAATCCTTTGGTAGGCATAGGGCCTAAGTTCCTGTATTTCTCCCGTAGAGGTGAGAATATGCAGGTTTCCCTCGTACACGTATAAGCTGTCTACCCCCTGGTATATGGTTTTAAAAAGACGGTGATCGGCCCCGGCCTCAATTTCTACATCGTATTTTAAGTGGCTCTCTTCATTAAAATACAAACGCACGTCTATCCCGGGGTATACTTTTTTATACCGGATTTCCCGGAACAAAGGAACTTTGCGTTGCCAGCGCCCCGGGTCATTTCCCAAAAGGTAATTGTGGTAGGCAATAAGCGTGTTGCCCGGTACAAGGGCCGCCTGTGCGTTACTTCCGGGCCAATACATGCGGTAGGTATGCGTTTTTTGGAGTTTGCCTGTGGCGTGTGTTGATGCACAGTGCTTTCCTTCGTGTTGGTGCTGGTGATAAACAAATGCAGGTCCTTCGGGGTCGGAAAGCTGGATGCGTAAGCCTTGCTGTTCCAGGTAAATATTGCCAAAATGCATAGGCAACCTGTATTTTGCCCGTTGATCCCACTGACCCTTATTTTGCACAAAATATTGCGCAGAAGCGGTAAAACAGCAGAACAGGGCAAAAACTAAAGCCGGAAAATATGCCTTGGTACGTTTGGGCAATACGCGCGCATTTAATGCGGAAAAATAAGAAAAAGTAAACGCATTTTACCCGATAAATACTATAAAGACGTACTTAAACTCGGGTACGTGACCTTTAAATAAGTCTGCGAAGAGAGGGCTACGCTTCTTTCGCCTGCCCCTCCTGCATAAGGTAAGCCTTTATAAAAGCTTCGAGGTCACCATCCAGTACCTGGTCTACATTACTGGTTTCCTCCCCGGTGCGCACATCCTTTATCAGCTTATAAGGATGCAATACATAATTGCGGATCTGGGATCCCCACTCTATCTTTTTCTTACCGGCTTCGATCTCGGCTCTTTTTTGATTTTTGGCCTCCAGCTCGATCTCGTATAGTTGAGACTTAAGCAGTTGAATTGCCTTTTCCTTGTTTTGCAGCTGTGAGCGCGATTCAGTATTTTCAATGATGATGCCTGAAGGCTTGTGCTTCAGCCGTACACCTGTTTCTACCTTGTTTACGTTTTGCCCGCCGGCTCCACCTGAGCGAAAGGTATCCCATTCAATATCAGAAAGATTTACGTCTACTTCAATAGAGTCGTCTACCAGGGGAAATACATAAACGGAGGCAAATGAGGTATGGCGTTTTGCATTGCTGTCAAAAGGAGAAATACGCACCAACCGGTGTACCCCATTCTCCCCCTTCAAATAACCAAAAGCATATTCGCCCTCTATTTCAAGCGTTACGGTTTTTATGCCTGCCACATCTCCCTCCTGGTAGTTGATCTCCCGTACGGCATACTTGTTTTGCTCGGCCCACCGCAAATACATGCGCATCAGCATGCTTGCCCAGTCGCAGCTTTCGGTACCTCCTGCACCCGCTGTAATTTGGAGAACGGCACTGAGCTTGTCTTCCTCTCCGCTGAGCATATTCTTAAATTCCAGGTCTTCCACCAGCTTTTCGAGGCGGGTGTAATGCTGCGTTGCTTCTGCCTCACTTAGTTCACCCAATTCGAAAAACTCCAGCGCGATATCCAGTTCCTCTTTTTGAGTAACGGCTTCTTCGTAGGCTTCTACCCAAGCCTTAAGCCCCCGGATCTTACGCATTAACGCCTCGGCCTGCGCATGATCATCCCAAAAATCGGGCACAGCCGTTTTTTCCTCTTCGTTGGCGATTTGTATTTTTTTCCGGTCAATGTCAAAGATACCCCCTTAGCGCTTCCAGGCGCCCGGCTAGTTCATCGACTTGTTCGTGTGTAATCATGGGCGCTAAAGTATTACTTAAAAAGCCAACTCGAGCGCCCTGTAGGTGTATTATGTATGCCTTTGAGGAGATTTATACGATTGATGTAAATAGAGGGTTTAAACTAAAAGCCCTTTGTTACTTTTGCGCTGCATTTAGCATCAACGAATTACCAGCATGACAAAATACGATGTGGCCATTATTGGCTCAGGACCCGGAGGATATGTGGCAGCTATCCGTTGCGCACAACTAGGCATGAAAACGGCTATTATTGAAAAATACAGTACCCTGGGCGGTACCTGTCTCAATGTAGGTTGTATTCCGTCCAAGGCTCTGCTCGACTCTTCAGAGCACTTTCACACGGCCGATAAAAAGTTCAAAGAACACGGCATTGATATTGAGGCGCCTAAGGTGAACTTCGAACAAATGATCAGCCGTAAGGCCGGGGTTGTAGAGCAAACCACGAAGGGGATCCAATTCTTGATGGACAAAAACAAAATTGATGTTTATGAGGGGCTCGGCTCCTTTGAAGGAGAGCATATCCTAAGGATCAAAGGGGAAGAAGAGCAAAAGATCGAAGCTAAAAACATCATTATAGCTACGGGCAGTAAGCCGATCGAGCTTCCCTTTGCCAAGTTTGACAAAGAAAGGATCATAAGCAGCACAGAAGCCCTGGAGTTAAAAGAAGTACCAAAGCACCTCATCGTGATCGGGGGGGGTGTTATAGGTCTTGAGCTGGGGAGCGTTTATGCCCGCCTGGGTGCTGAGGTTACCGTACTTGAATATTTGGATCAGATCATACCGAGTTTTGATGCGGCCATGGGTAAGGAGCTTATGAAAAGCATGAAAAAACTGGGAGTGAAATTCAACCTGAGCCATAAAGTAACCTCCGTAACCCGTGAAGGAAACGAAGTAACCGTAAAAGCCGAGAATAAAAAGGGAGAAGAGGTAAGCTTTGAAGGCGATTACTGCCTGGTAAGTGTAGGACGTAAGCCCTATACGGAAGGTTTGAACGTGGAAGCTGCAGGTGTGCAGTTAAATGAGAAAAAGCAAGTAGAAGTAAATGCGCATTTACAGACCAGCAAAGCACATATTTACGCCATTGGGGACGTGGTGCGTGGAGCCATGCTTGCCCACAAGGCAGAAGATGAGGGTACCCTGGTAGCAGAACTGTTGGCCGGCCAAAAACCGCACATAGACTACAACCTTATCCCGAATGTCGTATACACCTGGCCCGAGGTGGCTTCTGTAGGCAAAACCGAAGAGCAGCTAAAAGAAGAGAAGGTGGCCTATAAATCCGGCCAGTTCCCCATGCGCGCGCTGGGAAGGGCGCGTGCCAGTATGGATATTGAAGGGGTGATAAAGGTATTGGCGGATGAAAAAACAGATGAGATCCTTGGCGTGCATATGATCGGTGCACGTGCAGCCGATATGATTGCGGAAGCGGTGGTGGCCATGGAATTCAGAGCCTCGGCCGAGGACATAGCACGCATTAGCCATGCACACCCTACCTATACGGAGGCGGTAAGAGAAGCGGCTATGGCGGCTACCGAAAACAGACCCATTCACATCTAAAAGATTGCCTTTTCACAGAAGCGTCTTCCCTGGTATGTATTAAGGGATGTAAGTCATATATTTGAAGGCATAACATCTATATTTTACTTTGAATTTCCGGAGCATAGGGCTTTTGTTTTTTGTTTACCTGGGTATTACAATTGCCTTGGCGCTAGGGGTGTACTTTTTTTTAGAGTACCAGGAGAAGGCAAGAGTGGAAGATGCCCTGCGGATTAATGAATCCGGGCGTATGCGTATGCTCACACAGCGTGTGGCCAAGCAGGGTATGGTGCTTACTTACGGTAAAGATTCCCAGACGTTTAACGTAAACTGTGCGGCGCTAAAAAACGATTTTGACAAACTGCAGCGCAATAGCCGCACCCTTCAAAGCGAAACATACTTTGAAGGGATCAACGAGCCCTTCTTTTCTGCGTTAAAAGAGAATTACCTGCGCATAAATGCGCAAATGAAGGAGCTGGAAAGAGCAGTTAACAATCTCCACCTCTTCTGTGAAGGACTACAGCCGCAATCTGTAGCGGCCAGTTCAGCTAACGAAATGCTCTCTTTATCAGAATCCCTGTTGAAACTTTTTGATACAAACGTTAGCCTTTACCAGGCAGACGGAAAATACAAGTCTGACCTGGCTTTGAGTACGCATGATTGGTTATTGGCTCTGGCTATATGCATTTATGTGGGCTTTACCCTGCTTTTGGCTGTGCCTGCCATAAAACGGGAAAAGAAAGTGCGGACATTCGAAAGGGAGAGCCTTGCAGAGCAGCAGGAACTCAACCAGGAACTGGCGGTACGCGAAGAAGAACTTACGCAAACCGTAGATCAGTTGCATTTGGTAAACCAGCGAATTTTGGAAAACGAGGCGAACCTCAACGCCATAATGAATTTCAGTGATCTCGAGATATGGTCGGTCGATAAAGAGGGCATTCTGTTGAAAGGGAATACGTATTTCTTTGAAACGTTTGAGCACTTTTTAGGCTATAAACCCGAAGAAGGAGAGACCAACCTTTTTATGGCCTTCGACAAAAGTGGCTTAAACTCCTGGATCAATTATTACTTACGTGCTTTTGAAGGGGAGAAGAACAGCTTTCAAATAGACCGCAACGGGGAGATTCATGAGGTAAACATCAACCCCATCTACAACCGAAATAATTTGGTGGTTGGCGCAGTGGGCTTTGTTAAAAACATAGATCAGGCGAAAAAAGACGAAGAGCGCCTGCGTATTGGCGCGGCACGTTTGGATATGGCGCTTTCCTATTCCAGGCAAGGCTTGTGGGATTGGGATTTAACCACTGATGAAGTCATGTTCAACGATTCTTTTGCCCATTTGCATGGGTACGAACCGGAAGATGTGCAAAACTCCTTTGAATTTTGGAAGTCTCTTATACACCCCAGCTTCAAGCAAATTTTCCGTGATTATATAGAGGATGCAAAAAAACCCGATACCCCTACTTCAGCGGCCTTTGATTATAAAGGGATCAAAAAGAACGGAACTACCATTTGGTTGAGGCTGCATGGTAAAGTATTGGAATTTAGACATAAGAAACCTTTGCGGATGATAGGTACCGTGCAGGATATAACCGAACGGAAACACGATGAGTTGAAACTCAGGGAGCTCTTTGAATCCGAACAGGAGCTAAATGAAGAACTCACCGTAAGGGAAGAGGAGCTTACGGCACGTGAAGAAGAACTGAGTCAATACGTACAGGAGTTAGAGGAAGTAAAATCGCACATTGAAAAGAGCGAAACCCGTATGCGTATGGTGATCGAGAACCTGCCTTTAGGCGCTGTTTTGGTGCAGGGTGAGCGGTTATATATAAACAACAAGTGCGTAAAAATAATTGGTTTTTCCAAAGAGGAAATCAAAACACCGGATGACTGGTTTAATAAAGTGTACAGCGGGATTGAGCCCGAAAAAGTGAGGGCGCAGTACGACAACTTATTGAGTGAAGGGTATATAGATAATTTTCTGTTTCCCCTGTTTACCAAAAGCGGGGAACGCAAGATCATCGACTTTGGGGGGTACGACTTCGGTGACGGAGTGGTCTGGACCTTAAATGACGTTACGGAAAAGCGAAGAGCAGAGAGAAGCCTGATCAAAAATGAAAAAGCCGTACGGAACCTCTACGAGATTTCTTCGGAAACAAACCTGGAAATAGATGAGAAGATAGACCAGTTGCTCAACTTAGGCCTTGAGTTCTTTAAAATGGACCTGGCTATTTTCTCCAATATCGACAAAGTTAAAGGAAGCTACCTGTTTAAAAATGTGCAATCCGGTAATGTTAAGGCCAAAGCCGGTGAGCTTGTAAAGCTGGAGGATACGTATTGTGCACAGATCCTGGTAGACCAGCATACGGTAGCCATTGAAGACATCACGAAAACCGACCGCTGTGATTTTCCGGGCTACCATCGCTTTAACCACAAAAGCTATATCGGGGCTGCAGTGTATGTGGAGGGCAATATGATCGGCTCGTTGCACTTTAGCGGGCAAAAGGCAAAGTCAAGTGCTTTTAGTACGTCGCAGAAGGACGTGCTTAACCTGATGGCCCAATGGCTGGGTTCTGAACTGGAAAGGCAGGAGACCAACGCCAAACTGGTAGAAGCCAAAGTAGTTGCTGAAGATGCAGCACGTGCCAAAGCAGATTTTCTGGCCACCATGAGCCATGAGATTCGCACGCCCATGAACGGGGTGATCGGTATGACCAGCCTTTTGCTGCAGACCGGGCTCAATAACGAACAGCTTGATTATGTGAATACGATCCGCTTAAGCGGAGATGCTTTGCTTTCGGTGATCAACGACATTCTTGATTTCAGCAAGATCGAAGCAGGGAATATGAGCCTGGAAGAGTTCCCTTATGAAGTAAACCAATGTGTGGAAGAAGCTGTAGAGCTGCTCTCGGCCAAAGTAACGGAGAAGAAGCTGGACTTACTTTACTTTGTAGATCCCGATGTGCCGGATCTCCTGGAAGGAGATATAACACGCCTCCGACAGGTCTTGATCAACCTGCTGGGCAACGCGATAAAATTTACGGAAGAAGGCGAGATCGTGGTGCGTGCCGAGCTGAGGAAGAAAAAGCGCAACAAGGCCCTGATCCATTTCTCTGTACGCGATACCGGCCTGGGCATCACCAAACAACAGCAGGGCAAGCTCTTCAAGGCCTTTAGCCAGGCAGACAGCAGCACTACGCGCAAGTTCGGGGGAACCGGTTTAGGCCTGGCTATCTGCAAAAAGCTGGTTACCCTGATGGGCGGGAAGATCTGGGTGGAGAGTGAAAAAGGAGTCGGTTCTGACTTTCAGTTCACCATTGAACAAAAGATCATTAAAGAAAAGAAACTACCCAATACGGATAAGCTGGATACACAGGTGCTCCAAAACAAAAAGGCACTGATCGTAGATGATTCGGAGACAAACCTGAAGATATTAAAACGGCAGTTTGAGTTGTGGGGCATCAGGAGCACCTGTGTAAACAACTCGAAAAAGGGAGTAGAGCTGGCACTTTCCAAGAAGTATGATCTCGTGATCATGGATTTTGAAATGCCTGAGTTAGATGGAGTGCATGCCACAGAGCGCATAAGAAAAGAAAAAGACAAAGAAGAATTGCCCGTTGTTTTGTTGAGCAGTGCCTACCCGGATATCACGGAAGAGCGTAAAAATTACCTCTTTAGCGGCTATTATATGAAACCCACTAAGCATAGCCTGTTACAAAAGAGCCTGGTACGCATACTCAGCAGTGCAAATGCAAGTAAAAAAACAGAGGCAACCCAAAAGGAAAAGGCTCCGGCTGTGGCAAATCAGAAAAAACTACCCCCCCTCAGTATTCTTCTCGCAGAAGACAATGCTGTAAATCAAAAACTGGCTGTACTAACTATGAAGAACCTGGGCTATGATATAGATGTAGTAGCCAACGGCCTGGAAGCTCTCGAAGCCGTAAGCAGGCAGCATTATGATGTAGTGTTTATGGATGTGCAAATGCCGGAAATGGATGGCGTAGAAGCCACCCATGCCATCATAAAGAAACTGGGCAGAAAACGCCCGCCTATAGTGGCTATGACCGCCAATGCTATGGAAGGGGATCGCGAGAAATTCCTGGGAGAGGGTATGGATGACTACATCAGTAAGCCTATTAGCATGGACGCTCTCAGGCAGGTTATCGGCAGGGTGGCCACTGCAAAGTATGACATAAAAGCCTGATGCCAAGGCATTCTTTTTCTTTTCCTTCTTCCCGCTTGCCGGGCATAAAGCGCATGTTGCTTAAACACTCGGAAAGCGAGCAGGATTTTGTAATGCTCGACAGCAATGGATATCACGATCCTTTTGGCCGGTTTGAATGGCTCTTCGCCTGGGAGGCCATGCACCTTTTAACGAGCGCTGAGAACAGCTTTGAAGCGCTTAGAGCGTTCAGGATGCGCCATAAAGACTGGCTTTTCGGACATTTGAGCTATGCCCTCAAAGACCAGGTGGAGCAATTGAGCAGCCGTAACCCCAATGCTTACAATTTCGCGCCTTTGCGTTTTTTTGTGCCCCGTCACATAGTGTATCAAGAGGGGGAAACTCTTTTTGTAGAAAGCCATAGTATCCAAGATCTCGAAGCTTTTCAAGCAACCTTGGCCAGGATGGATGCAAAGGAATATGCCGATGAAAACCTGGCAGGGGTTTCAATGCAGGCCGGTACTTCGCATGAGGCCTATTTGGAAAAGATAGCAGGGCTTAAGAAGCATTTGCAATATGGCAATATCTACGAAGTCAATTATTGCCAGTCCTTCGATGCAAAGCAGCGCATCCGGCACCCCCATATGCTTTTTGAACGTTTAAATGTGTTGTCAAAAGCGCCTTTTGCCGCTTTTTACAAAGCCGGTAACAACTACCTGATGTGCGCTTCGCCTGAACGTTACCTGCAAAAAAGCGGCAATACGGTGAGGGTGCAACCCATTAAAGGAACAGCCGCCAGGTACGCAGACCGCGTTCAGGACGAACATGCCCGGAAAAGCTTGTACAGCAGCGAAAAAGAACGTGCCGAAAATGTAATGATCGTTGATTTAATGCGAAACGACCTTAGCCGTACGGCAAAAAAGGGGAGTGTACAAGTGGCCGAGCTTTTTGGCATACGCAGCTTTGAAGCGGTACACCAGATGGTTTCTACCATTGAGAGCGAGCTCGATACGCGTTTTGATCTTGAAGACCTGCTGCAAACCACTTTTCCGATGGGTAGTATGACAGGCGCTCCCAAAACAAAAGCGATGAAAATTATCGAGGCTTTTGAAGGTTTCGACCGGAGCCTGTTTAGCGGGGCTGTGGGCTATATTACCCCTGAAGGGGATTGCGATTTTAATGTGGTGATCCGCTCCTTTTTGTACAATAAGCGCAACGGGCATCTTTCTCTGCGGGTAGGCAGTGCCATTACCATTTTATCTGATGCGGAGGCCGAATACCAGGAGTGCCTGCTGAAGGCAGAGAAGCTTTTTGCGGCTTTAACATAGTTGTACTTTTGAGGTATGAAAATCAGGCAGCGGTTTTTGGATTTTTTTGAAAAGCAGGGGATCAGGCCAGAAAAAAAGACCTTTCTTCTGGCCTGTAGCGGAGGGGTAGACAGCATGGTATTGCTGCATCTGCTGTACGACCTGGGTTTTCCCTTTTCCGTAGCGCATGGCAACTTTGCTTTACGCGGCCCTGCTTCAGATGCCGATGAGCGCCTGGTTAGAGAAAAGTGTGCACAGCGGCAGATCCCTTTTTACACCGAACGCTTTCAAACCCGGGAGTATGCCCGTAAAGAAGGCTTGAGCATACAAATGGCTGCACGCCACCTGCGGTATACCTTTTTTAAGAGACTTATGCATGACCATGGGTTTGATTACTTGCTCACCGGGCATCACCTCAATGATAGTTTTGAAACTTTTTTGATCAATACAGGCAGGGGTAGTGGAATTGAGGGTTTGTTGGGAGTACCCGAGGTCAATGAACGGGTGTTACGCCCTATGCATACCTTGCTGCGAGAGGAGATTGAAGCTTTTGCGAAAGCCAATGGCGTAACCTGGCGGGAGGATGCCTCTAACCAAAAAACAGAGTACCAACGCAACAAGATCAGGCTAGAAGTGCTTCCCGCACTCATGGAAACCAGCAAAGGGTATCAAACCGGCTTTTCTCAAACCTTACAGTATATAAAGCAAGCACATGATTTTGCAGAGGGGCAGGCCGTGAAAACACTCAAAGAAGGGCTTTTGCAAGAGGAGCCCGGTATGCAAAAGCTTTTGCTCAGGCCGCTTACGCAAATCAAGGGGTATCCTTACCTCTTGCACCATTGGTTGAAGCAATACGGCCGCTTTGACGAGAGAGCTATACACGAGGCAATCGCAAAGCCTGCCGGACAGTATTTCGACAGTGAAGAGCATGAACTCCTGGTAGAGCCCGGGGCACTTTTTCTCCGGCGTAAAACACATTCCTGGCCTGAAGTATGTATCCGGCAGCAGGAAAAAGAAGTACGCTTCGGGCCGTATGACTTTGTGTTCGAGCGGCAAGACATAAAGGAAGGAACACTTCCGGCTTCTGAAGAACTCAAACGGGCAGAGTGCGCTTTTCTCGATGCAGACAAGCTTGTTTTTCCGTTAAAGATGAGGTGTTGGGAGCAAGGGGATCGCTTTGTCCCCTATGGTATGCAGGGAAGTAAGTTGTTAAGTGATTTCTTTAATGATCAAAAAGTCAACAGGTTCCAAAGAGGGCGTATCCCCTTGCTTATGAGCGGGGAGGATATAGTATGGATATGCGGATATAGGATAAACGATAACTTTAAACTAACAAATCGGTCAAATTCTGTTTATTTTGGCCGTTTGATAAAACCACTTACATGAGCTTCAGATCAGCACTTTTGCTTGTTACCCTCCTAAGCTTTGCCGCACGCGGACAGATGTATGATCCCGTAGATTTTACATTCGGTGTAAAGCGCATTTCCGCCACGGAAGCCGAATTGCAGATGATGGCCACCATTGAAGAGAGCTGGCATGTGTATTCGCTCGACATTCCGGCAGAGAGCATGGTATTGCCCACCGAAATAAGCTTTGTAGAGGAAGAAACCTTTACCTTATTGGGTGGGCCCCAGGAGCCAACCCCTATCGATGAATTTGATAAAAATGCAGGAGAGCGCCTGAAATATCATGAGAAAAAGGTAACGTTCTGGCAGCGTATTCGCATTAAAAGTCAGGAAGACTTTAACGTAAAAGGGGAACTGAGCTTCATGGTATGCAATGATCAGATGTGCCTACCCCCGGAGTACATCGACCTGGACTTCCGTGTAAAAGGCCTTCCCGCCAAGGCAACAACGGAAAAGGAGCAGGATCTGAAAGCTGCTGAACGCGTACCTGCCCGTCAAAATGATGAGGAAGGTGAAGCCGGTGAAGCAAAAGGTACGGAAGAAGCCCTGGAGATCGACTACACCGAGACGGAAGTGGATCCCACCGAAAAGGAAGAAAACCTGGCGGAACCTGATCTTGGGGATGAACCGGAGGAAGAGAAATCGCTTTGGGGAATTTTCCTTTTGTGTTTGGGAGGAGGCTTTGCGGCATTGCTTACACCCTGTGTGTTTCCAATGGTACCCATGACGGTTAGTTTTTTTACGAAACAGAGTAAAACGCGTAGCGGGGGCATCCGGAATGCCATGATGTACGGTTTCAGTATTGTATTGGTATATGTTCTCCTGAGTGTACCGTTTCACGTATTTGATTCGGTAAGCCCGAGTATATTGAACGAAGTAAGCACCAACGTACCTCTCAATCTGTTCTTTTTTGTGGTGTTTATCATATTTGCCATTTCATTTTTCGGGGCTTTCGAAATTACCCTTCCCAACAGCTGGATCAACAAGGCGGACCGCGCCAGCGACAGGGGAGGGCTTATCGGGATCTTCTTTATGGCCATTACGCTGGTGTTGGTTTCTTTTTCCTGTACGGGCCCTCTTTTAGGGGCTCTTTTAGGCAGCGTGCTCTCCACAGATGGGGGACCAACCGCTCTTACCGCCGGTATGGCGGGCTTTGGAGTAGGCCTTGCCTTACCCTTTGGTCTTTTTGCCGCTTTCCCCAGCTGGTTAAACAGCATTCCGAAAAGTGGAGGGTGGCTCAATAACGTAAAAGTGGTGCTCGGCTTTTTAGAATTGGCACTGGCGTTTAAGTTCCTTTCAAATGCCGACCTCGTATTACAGGCCGGCTTGCTGCAGCGGGAAGTTTTTCTCTCCATCTGGATAGCGGTTTTCCTTGCGCTTACCGTTTACCTTTTTGGTGGTTTTCGCATGCCGCACGACAGCCCGGTAGAAAAGATCTCCGTGACCCGCATGTTGTTTGGGCTGTTTTCCCTGATTTTTACGGTCTACCTTATTCCTGGCCTGTGGGGAGCGCCGCTCAAGGCAATAAGTGGTTTTCCGCCTCCATCCTTTTACAGCGAATCCCCGGGAGGTTTTGGGGGGAATACGGCAGCTGTACCCCTTGCCGGAGATATTCCCGAGGGAGCCGACCCGGAACATTGCCCGCATGGCTTAAACTGCTTTCACGAGTTTGAAGAAGGCCTGGCTTATGCAAAGAAGGCGAACAAACCCGTTATGCTTGATTTTACAGGTTGGGCTTGTGTAAACTGCCGCAAAATGGAAGAACAGGTG
This sequence comes from Owenweeksia sp., assembly GCA_028285465.1. GTDB lineage: Bacteria > Bacteroidota > Bacteroidia > Flavobacteriales > Schleiferiaceae > JANQPD01. The sequence continues at coordinate 24,976 of JANQPD010000058.1, forward strand.
TGGAGTGATCCCCGTATCCTGGAGATACTCAGGGAAGATATTGTGCTTATTTCACTCTATGTAGATGAGCGTAAAAAACTCCCCGAAAGTGAACAATATAAAAGTGAGGTAACGGGCCGGAAGGTAAAGACCGTAGGCAACAAATGGAGCGATTTCCAGATCAGGAACTTTGAAAACAATTCACAGCCTCTATACGTGATCCTGGGCCACAACTCCCTGGAGCCCCTGAACGGTAAGGTGGGGTACGATCCTGATATCGAAAAATTCCAGGCCTGGCTGGAGCAGGGCATTACCCGTTTTAAAAATAACTAGGCGCCTCAACTTTTTGGGTTCTTATGGGGTTGTATTTCCATGTACCCCGAGGAGTATAATTTTAATGAAAGGCGTTTCAGGTTGCGTATTGGCAAGCAGGTAGTGGGCTATATGCGCAAAATAAGCCAGCGCACGGTTTTTTACTCAAAAGATGCCTTTTGGTGGTCCGGTCAAAAAATCCCGTATGACGAAATTGATGAATGGACCGGCCTTAAGGATAAGAACGGCCAGTACATTTACGAGTGGGATATTTTGTATTACAAGGTAGACCCGGATGCACCCTACGTACGGGGGGTGATATTATGGGAAGGAAAAGAAGAGCTCTTCGGGGTTAAAGGGCTGGATGAAGATATATTCATTCCGCTTTTCATGCAGGGCATTTCTATGTTTAACGAGCGCCAGTTGGAGGTGTTTTCCTACCTCTTTTTAAACCCTGCCATTAAAAAGAAATTAGGCGTAAGGGACAACTAAAGAAAAGGCAGGGACAGGGGCTTGTCGGGTTGGAATATTACGTCAAAGAGAGGAGCGCTGCCTCAAAATCGAAACCTTTTTTCTATTAGTGTGCGCAAGGCCCTGTAAGCGGCATTAAACAATACACCTTTTGCTCCGCACATGGCCCGAAGCATGCATCCCCAAGTGCTTTTTCTTTTCCGTAAAGCGCCCACCTCATCGAATATTAGGGAAGCCTTCATTTGGAGCATAACATGCAACGGAAACAAAACCGGGTCGCTCAAAAACTCATTCCCCTGAGTTCAGGATTTGTTTGGGTATGCCAAAAACCTACTTTGGCAGTCCCGGTGTTCAAAAAAAGTGAAGGAGTTACACGGCAGATTTTGCGGGGCATTCAAACGAAAAGGGAGAAACAAGCCCTT
>JANQPD010000059.1 GCA_028285465.1 Owenweeksia sp.
GTGGCGAGCACGTAGATGGCGGCACCTCCCGTTTCGATCCCCGGGGGGTCATATACCAGGCTATCTGCGCGGCTTGTGGTCAGCTGGGCTTTCCCACCACCCCGGGCGCCTATTCCGAAATCAACGGCAGCAACAATTGCAACCTGGGTGCCGTGAAGTTTGATTTTCAATCTACCGTACGTGCCATACCCCTTATTGACTATACCTCAGATGTGGATACCGTTTGCAATACGCTCTTTGTAGACTTCACCAACAACAGCATCAATGCACATGAATACGAATGGGATTTCGGCAACGGCCAGTCGTCTACACAGGAAGAGCCTACGGCCAGTTTTAACGGTTTTGGTACATACACCATCCAGTTAATTGCCCACGATACCATTTGTGACCTTTACGATACCGCTACCGTGACCCTATTGCATAACCTGGGCGCAGATCCCAAAGCCTCTTTTGAAGTAGACTACGCAGACTGTGACAAGACTTTTAAGGCAAGCTTTATAAACAACAGCCAGGGCAGCAGTGCATATCAATGGGACTTTGGAGACGGAAGCTCCAGTACATTAGCGGAACCGGAGCATTATTTTCCCGGCATTGGAACCTATACGATCACCTTAACGGCGATAGATACGCTCTGTTTTAATACGGATACCTATAGCCTGGATATAGAGTTTACAGACACCATTCCCCCTCCCCAAGCAAATGTGCATGCCAGCCCCTGCCTGGATGGTAGCCTGAAAATTACCGTGATAAACGGCCAGCCCTGGTACCAGTACCGCTGGGAGGATGAAACAGGACGTAGCTTTTCCGGTGAAAACCCACGGATCGTATTCTCAGAATCCGGATTTCACGACATTGTATTTACGGTAATTGATACGCTATGTAATGCCACATATGCAGACGATTATGTAGTACGCATCGGAGCGATCCAAAACGAGGTTTTTGTGCCCAATGCCTTTACGCCAAATGCGGATGGGAAAAATGAAAAGTTCATCGTATACGGCAACCACTGTACCCTCAATGATCACTTCACCATATACAACCGCTGGGGGCAAATAGTTTTTGAAACGTATGAACCCTACACCGAATTCTGGGATGCCCTGATCGATGGGAAACCCGCTAACGAAGATGTGTTTATCTATACCTTACGCAGAGGCGATGAGGTGCAGCGCGGCACGATCACACTGATCCGCTAAAGAGCAATTCTTCTTCTACATCCAGCTTTTGCAAAAATTGTTTGGCTGCGGCAATATCCTCACTAATGATCCGGTCCTTCTCAATAAAAGGTACTGTTTCCCTAAGGTTTTCAAGGAACGATTCAATAAAAGGAGCGCTTTTTTCCTGCCTGAAAAACAAGGCCTGGGAAGCCGTAATCAACTCTATGGCCAATACGGTTTCCAGGTTATCAACCACCCGGTAAGCCTTTGTGGCGGCATTCGCGCCCATGCTCACGTGGTCTTCCTGCCCATTGCTGGAAACCACTGAGTCTACAGAAGCCGGGGTGCACAATTGCTTGTTTTGACTTACAATGGAGGCAGCTGTATACTGCGCAATCATCAGCCCGCTGTTAAGTCCCGGGCGCGCTACGAGGAATGGGGGGAGCTCCCGTTGTCCACTTAGCAACAGGTACGTTCTGCGTTCGGATATATTGGCTAATTCTGCGGCAGCAATCGCGAGCATATCCTGGGCCAGGGCCAGGGTTTGCCCGTGAAAATTACCTCCACTGATGATCTTGTCTTCTTCCGGGAAAATAGTGGGGTTATCGGTTACCGCGTTTATTTCGGTAGTAAATACCCCGGTAACGTAACGCAAAGCATCTTTAGTAGCCCCATGCACCTGGGGTACACACCTAAAGCTATAGGGGTCCTGCACATGTTTTTTCGCCCGTGTAGCAAGCGCACTCCCCTCCAGGAAAGTACGGATACGCGCTGCGCTTTCCTCCTGCCCCTGGTGGGGCCTCACCTTATGGATCAAAGGATCAAAGGGATCCAAACGTCCATCGTATGCATCGAGGCTAACGGCCGCAATAAGGTCTGCGAGGTAGCTCAGTTTATGCAAACCATAGACGTTACCGGCCATATAAGCCGTCATAAACTGAGTGCCATTCAACAAGGCCAGACCTTCCTTGCTTTGCAACTGGATAGGTTTAAGCCCCGCGCTTTTCATGGCGTCTATTGCCAAAACTCTCTCCCCTTTGTAATCCACCCATCCTTCTCCCAAAAGAGGCAGTGAAAGGTGGGCTAACGGAGCCAGGTCGCCACTCGCACCCAATGAACCCTGTTCATAGACCACCGGCAAAATATCGTGGTTGTAAAAAGCAACGAGGAGCTGAGCTACTTCCAGGCTGATCCCACTATGCCCGTAGGCCAGAGACTGCACTTTGAGCAACAGCATTAACCGCACTACTTCTGCGGGTACCTCCCCGCCTGCACCGCAGGCATGAGAACGCACCAGGTTTTCCTGAAGTGCAGCCAGGTCACGGCCGTCAATTGAAATATTGTACAAGGAGCCAAAACCTGTATTTATGCCGTAGATAGGTGTGGGGTGGTCTACCACCTTTTGATCCAGGTAGGCACGGCAATTTTCGATCCGTTTAACGGCTTCATCCGAAAGAGCGAGGGCTTTTCCGCTTTGCACAAACGCCCATAACCGTGGCAGGGTGAGGTGTTCAGGGCCAATGCTGAAAACTGGTGTTTTAGTGGGTGCCATAGGCAGTATGTCCGTTTTGTTGAGAGAAAAATTCGAGTAATTCAATGCGGCTCAGGCTTTTTTGTGTACCTGCCTGCATATCTTTTAACGTAAAGATACCCGTCTCCAATTCACTGGAGCCGATGAGCAATACGAAGGGGATGTTGCGCTTATTCGCGTAATCCATTTGCTTCTTCATCTTGGCCGTTTCCGGGTATAACTCCACATTTATTCCTACCTGCCGCAGTTCGTTAGCCAGTTGAAAGCAGTACAGTGCCTCATCCTCTCCAAAATTCGTAAAGAGCAATTGGGTACCCTGCTCGTCCATATCGGGAAAAAGCGCCAATTCTTCCAGAACCAGGTATATGCGGTCAAGCCCGAAAGATATGCCCACCCCGGGCAGATCTTTTTTTCCGAAAATACCCGTGAGGTCTGCATAGCGGCCACCGCCTCCGATGCTACCCATTTGGATGTTTTGCGCCACCACTTCAAAAATTGTCCCCGTATAATAGTCCAGCCCACGAGCCAGGCTAAGGTCTAATTGTACCCGGGCGTACGCGCTTTGCGGTGCATGCTCCAGTAAAAAGCGCATCTCCTTCAAGCCAACTGCAGCAGTTTCCGAATCCCCCAGCAGCTCTTCCAGGCGATTCAGTTGCTCTTCCGGACTTCCGCTCAATTGCATCAAGGCGTCAAACCCCTTTAGCGCCAATTCCGGGAAAGCCCGTTTTTCCAATTCGGCACGCACTCCGTCAGCCCCCAGTTTGTCCAGCTTATCCAACACTGTGGTAAAGTCTGTAAGCCGCTCCGTTATGCCAAAGCTTTGCGCCATACCGGCCAGCAGTTTCCGGTTGTTCAGGCGGATCGTCACGGCTAGCTTCAAACGCTCAAAAACCTGCTGATAAATGCTTACAAATTCCAGTTCCTGCAAAAGAGAATTGCTGCCTACTACATCCGCATCGCATTGGTAAAATTCCCTGAAACGCCCTTTTTGCGGACGATCTGCACGCCACACGGGTTGTATCTGGTAGCGCTTAAAGGGAAACTGTAGTACGTTTTGATGTTGTACCACAAAGCGGGCAAAAGGAACCGTCAGGTCGTAGCGAAGCGCTTTTTCGGAAATGCTGGGCGTTAAGGCATTGGAATTTTTGCGTTCAAGGGCCTCCGCATCGGCCTTCGCCAGGTAATCCCCCGAATTTAAAATCTTAAAAATAAGGCGGTCTCCCTCTTCCCCGTATTTGCCGGTAAGCGTTTCTGAATGCTCCATTGCAGGCGTTTCTATAGGAGAGAAACCGAAGCTGCTAAATACTTCTTTCAGTATGCGCATCAGGTAATCTCTCTTGAGCATCACATCCGGCAACAGGTCGCGGGTGCCTTTCGGCAAAGAAGGCTTTATGGACATAAGATCAAAAATTTTGCGCAAAGCTAAGGAATGGAGCTTTGCGCAAAAGCAATTTCAGTAAAGGGAATGCAGAGATTTTCCCTGGCTATGGGTAAAAATTCATCCTAACCAAAGTGAACGCTTAATTTTAAATATATCAAAATCAATGTTTTATAAAATAATATAGTACTTTGTATTGCATAGTACTATCTTTTTAATATATCTTTGCTTAACCATTTAAACCGGAAACGGCCTTATGGAAACTAAAACCGTATAAAATGAATTTAGAAAACACCAAAGCCCAGATGCGCAAAGGGGTATTGGAGCTATGCATTCTTTCTCTCTTAAAGGGAAAAGATGCATACGCTTCGGATATTATTGAGCATCTGAAGAGTGCGCAAATGATTGTGGTAGAGGGCACCCTCTACCCGCTGCTCACCCGGCTTAAAAATGCCGACCTGCTCTCCTATCGTTGGGAAGAGTCTAAATCCGGACCTCCCAGAAAGTATTATTCCCTTACAGAAAAAGGCCGGAAAGCAATAGATGAGCTTACCGAAACCTGGAACCAACTGGTAGAAGCCGTACAAAAAACAACCAAAAACGCCCAATAAGATGAATAAGACATTAAACATCAACCTTGCCGGTTTCATCTTCCACATAGATGAAGATGCATACCAGGAATTAGAGGGTTACCTCACCAAGATAAAAGCCCAGTTTGTAAATACCGAAGGGGGCGAAGAAATCATTCAAGACATTGAAAGCCGCATTGCCGAGCTTTTCAGGTTGCGCATCAGCGAGGCTAAAGAAGTGATCAATAAAGAAGATGTGGCCGAAGTCATCGGCATAATGGGAAAGCCCGAAGATTATTTGGAAGCCGATGATTACGAAGGGGCCAAACAACAAAAACAAGAAAGAGAGCAAGCCTATTTCCAGCGCTCTTCCCGGATCATATACCGCGATGCCGACAACCGTATTATTGGCGGGGTAGCGGCTGGTTTGGCGCACTATTTCAAAATAGATCCGCTATGGGTACGCCTGCTTTTTGTAGCCCTTTTCTTTGCCGGCTTTGGTACCCTGGTCTACATTATTCTCTGGATAGTAGTACCCAAAGCCAACACAACAGTTGAAAAGCTGCAAATGCGCGGGGAAAGAGTAAACATTTCAAACATCGAAAAGTCGATCCGTGAAGAGATGGATGCCTTAGGTGGAAAAATGCGTGGTTTTGCGGCCAAGGCTAAAGCACATGATTACCAGCAATACAGTCAAAAAACCGGGGGCTTTTTTAGTGACCTGGGCAACTTCATCGGTATGGCCGTGCGTACTATATTTAAAGTGCTTGGTAAGGTGATCGGCTTTTTGCTCATTTTGTTCGCCTTTGTTGTTTTGGTAGGGATTATTGCCGGGCTGCTCACAGGAGGCTTCCATGTGCTGGGCAATAATATGGGCTTTTGGAGTTTAATGGACTTCCTGGAGCTGGTTACCGTTGATGCGTTGCATTTCAATAGCCTTGCCGTTGGCTTGCTGTTGATCACCATAGCCCCTCTTTTCCTGTTCATTTACCTGGGTTTGCGCCTGCTTTTCGACCTGGAGCCCCTCAACAAAAGTGCCCGCAACGGCATATTGATCTCGATCCTTGCCGGGTTCATTATCCTGATCATAGCCGGCTCGCGCATTGGCATCAGCCTGGACTCACACGGAAGCTACAGCGAGCGTTTCGATCTTGATCCCTATACCGACACTTTACATATCGAGGTAAACGAAGACGCCGTATACCAGGCTTTCGAGGCATACAACTTTAACCCACATTGGATGGTAATTGATGAGCGTAATATTTTTGGAGACGTGGACCTTACGGTGTATAAAAGCAACGACAGCAACAACTTTATCCTCACGGAAATACACTCAAGGGGAAACAACCGCAGAGAGGCCCGTGCTTTTGCTAAGGAATTGCAGTACTCCTTTCAACAAACCGACAGCCTGCTTGAGTTTGACCACTACTACACCTTAGATACGGATAGCCGTTACCGCGGACAAGAAGTGCACCATAAGCTTTACATCCGGGTGGGTACCAAGATCTATTTACATGAAAATACGATCGACCTGATCTATGATATTAAAAACATAGGCAATGTGTGGGACCACGACATGGTGAACCACTGGTGGGAAATGACCGATAAAGGCTTGCTTTGCCTGGATTGCCTGGAGCAACAGGAACCGGTTTGGCCCGGTGATGAAGAAGCGGATGATGCGGAAAACTTCCCGGATACAGAACAGGAAGAAGAACCCGATGAAAAGGAGGACATGGAGTTCTCTACAACCAGCCTCCAATTCAGTAAACCTTCACTGGATCACGTGGCGCATCTCGTACTCCATAAAACGGTTCAGGCTATTTTATAAAGCAAAAGGTCCGCTAGATGCGGACCTTTTTTCTATTTACTTCCCGGTAGGGGAACGTAGCCTTCATCGTGGGGAATTTTGGGAAAGGCGTGTGCTGCCCAACGTGTTTTGGCCGCTTCAATTTTTTCCCTGGAAGAAGACACAAAATTCCAGTAAATGTGTCGCTCTTCAGGATAGGGCGCTCCACCTAACAGGATTACATGGCTGCCGGCCGTCAATCTAAAAGAGCAAGGGCTTCCTTCTTTTGTTACCATCAAGCGGCCTTTTCCAATTGTTTCACCACATGCTTCCACAGACCCCTCCAATATATATAGTGCACTTTCTCCCTTTAATTCTTTATCAAGGGTAAAAGGGGTTTCCTCGCTGCACTTCATCTCCACCATAAAAAGTTCTGAATGTACCGGTACGGGCGACTCGTAGCCAAAGGCCTTGCCTGCCACCAGTTTATACGTAATGCCTCCCTTTGTCCAATGAGGCAGCGCATTGGCACGTACATGCGAAAATTCCGGCTCCATATCTTCTTTCTCTTTGGGCAGGGCCACCCAGATTTGCAAGCCATGCATGCTTTTTTCCTCTTTGTCCGTTTGTGGATTGCTCCGCTCGGAATGCACCACTCCCCTACCCGCACTCATCCAGTTTACCGCCCCGGGGGCGATTTCCTGCGTTGTGCCTATGCTGTCCCTATGAACTATTTTCCCTTCAAACAAGTAGGTTAAGGTACTGAGCCCTATATGGGGATGAGGCTCAACATCAAAGCGTTCGCCTGGCGGCAATGTAACCGGTCCCATATGATCGAGGTAGATAAAAGGGCCGACCATCCGCTTTTTGCGGAAGGGCAATACCCTACCCACTAAGAAATCGCCAATATCACGTGCACGCTCTTCAATGATCATCCCTATTTGCGACATACCAAACCGAATTTAAATGAGATGAGAAAGATACTTTACACAATTGGAATTGTTCTCTATACCGCTTCGATTTTTGGTCAGTGGCATGCGGAGTTGGAAACAGGACTGGCCTTTAATAGCGATAATGTTTTCCGGTTTTCAAACGGTGAGAACAGCAATGCCGACCGGTTGAACGTAACAGAAGAACTGGAAAAACCACAGGTATGGTTCTACCGCATAAGGGCGGGCTATACAATAAACAACCGCCATACCCTTTCTGCCCTGTACGCTCCGCTTAGCTTTGAATACAATGGTTCTTTTAGCCAGGCATACCGGATAGGCGATGAGTTGTTCCCTGCCAATAACCCGTTAACCGCCCGTTATAGGTTCAACTCTTACCGGCTCACCTATCGTTACGAATGGATAAACAGTGGAAGGTGGCATTTTGGACTGGGGGTAAGCGGGAAAATACGGGATGCCCGCATTGCCGTACAAAATGGTACCCAAATAAGCGAGACAACCGACCTGGGCTTTGTACCGTTGATAAACTTTAAGCTTCAATACTTTAGCAATACACCTATTAGCGTATTGCTACACGGAGATGCACTGGTGGGTACACAGGGAAGAGCTGAAGACGTTTTCCTGGGTATTCTTTACCGTATAGACCCGGGCCTGGATATTAAACTGGGGTACCGGATCTTGGAGGGGGGTGCCGATGTTGACCAGGTGTATACTTTTTCGCTTATTCAGTATTTGAGTGTAGGCATCCGCGCCAGCTTTTGATTTTTCATTCAGTAAGTTGGTCTCGTTAAAACGCGAACGCTTTTTCTTTTCCGTAAAGCGCCCACCTCATCGAATATTAGGAAGCCTTCATTTGGAGCATAACATGCAACGGAAACAAAACCGGGTCGCTCAAAAGCTCATTCCCCTGAGTTCAGGATTTGTTTGGGTATGTCAAAAACCTACTTTGGCAGTCCCGGTGTTCAAAAAAAGTGAAGGAGTTACACGGCAGATTTTGCGGGGCATTCAAACGAAAAGGGAGAAACAAGCCCTT
>JANQPD010000099.1 GCA_028285465.1 Owenweeksia sp.
ACTGGAGTTGGGCACCAGCGCCAAAATGTTGTCCATTGTACCCCTGATGAACGGAGGCGGCTTGTTTGAAACCGGGGCTGGTGGTTCCGCCCCCAAGCACGTGCAACAGTTTGTGGAAGAAGGTCACCTACGCTGGGACTCCCTGGGGGAATTCCTGGCCCTTGCAGCCTCCCTGGAACACCTTGGAAAGACCTATAAGAACGAGCGGGCCTTACTACTCAGTGAAGCCCTGGACGAAGCTACCGCCAGGTTTTTGGAAGAGAACCGTTCTCCTTCGCGCAGGGTAAATGAGATTGACAACCGCGGCAGTCATTTTTACCTGGCCATGTATTGGGCCGATGCCCTGGCTACCCAAACTAAAGATGCCGCTTTGGGAAACACCTTCAGCAAGGTGGCCAGCGCCCTGCACAGCGAGGAAAACCAAATTAACCGGGAGCTTATTGCCGCACAGGGCAACCCCGTGGAAATTGGGGGCTACTACATGCCGGATGAAGCCCTTTCCCGAAAAGCCATGCGCCCCAGTACTAGCTTAAACAGCATTATAGAAGCCATAGGGCGGTAAACTTAGGTCAATTTCAATTAAACTGATAGCCATGCCTCCGCCTTATACGGAGGCATGATTATTTTTGTGCGGTATGAAAACAGCTTCTTTTTTACTTCTTGCCCTTTTGTTCTTTCCCCTGCCTCCCAAGGAAGTACCTTCCTACGCACTGGATGAATTGATCGGCATTGTGGAACCATCCGCACACCGAGGTTTTGACAAGCTCCGCAGCAAATACACCACCAAAGGCAAAGCCTACCTGCGGGATGAAGTGTATGCCGCCTTCAAAGCCATGTGGAAAGACGCCAAGCGTGCCGGTGTAGACCTGCTGATCATTTCTGCCACCCGCAATAAGCAGTATCAAAGCGGCATCTGGAACCGCAAATGGAACAGCTTTGGCGGGCCTGAAGAAACACGGGCCGAACGCATATTACAGTACAGCAGCATGCCCGGCACCAGCCGCCACCACTGGGGTACCGATTTTGACCTCAATGCTCTTGAAAACAGCTATTTTGAAACGGGTGAAGGCTTAAAGGTATACCAATGGCTACGGGCCAATGCTTATAAGTATGGCTTCTTTCAGCCCTATACTGGCTATAGTGCTTACCGGGATGCAGGCTACCGCGAGGAAAAATGGCACTGGAGTTATTATCCTACCGCTTCCCAAATGTTACGTGCCTACAACCAACACATTGGCTATGCGCAACTCAAGGGCTTTCAGGGCGACCGATATGCCGAAAAACTGGAGGTGATCAACAATTACGTAAACGGCATCGAGGTGGATGAACGGGTGCTGGAATTTAAAAATTGATTCTTTCTTTTTTACTTTTATAAAATGGCACCCGTGCAGCGCCAAAAAGCTTGTGCGGGTAACCGCTAGCAAACCCGGTAACAATATGAAAACACACTACCATATTTTAAATGGAGATGCCCTTAAGGAACGGTTTCCCGAAGAAATAACAGGCGAGATCATCGTGGCTCGCGAATGCCTGGTAGATGGTGAGGTGCAAAGCAAGGACGTAGAAGAGCTCTTTCAACTAAGGGCTAAATTCATCTCAGCGCTTTACGGTAGTTACTCTGTTGAGGACTACTACACCAATACAGTCTCGGAATTTGAGAAGATCAAAAACCTACCCAGGCAGTCAACTGTATTCCTGTGGTTCGAAGATGACCTGTTTTGCCAGGTAAACTTTTGGTTTGTTGTGTATCTGCTGTTCCACTTTGTACAGGACTGCACCGTATTTCTCATAAGGCCGAAAGTCCATACACCTTATGGCTTTGGCGGTTTAAATGAGGCAGCGCTTAAACAGGCTTTTGCAGAAAGGGTGCAGCTCAACCACATGGATAAGATCGCCCATCTCTGGGAATCCTATAAAAATGGGGCGCTCGACAACCTGCTCAACACGGCTAACCAATTGAAAGAGTCGTTTCCGTTTATGCTTACGGCAGTAAACGCGCACATTGCGCGCATACCTACTGAAAACGACATAGGAAGACCTGCCCAGGCCTTACTAGACATAATGGAAGAATTGGCTACAGAAGACTTCGGGCCGGTTTTCAGGGAATTCAATAAGCGTGAAAGCGTGTATGGCTTTGGCGACCTGCAGGTAAAGCGACTTCTTGATGAGATCAAAAACAACCCCTAAACAGCTTGGTTGTGTAGCCAGGAGTATACTATACGCCACAGGCAAACCATACTTTAGGTGAAAGTGTACATTTGGAACCTGCTGGCGTAATTACAGGGATTTGCACTTAGCAGCACTCCAATGTCCGTACAAAAAAGCGAATGAATAAAACCGTAAACAATTACCTGGTAGCAGGTTGTGGAAGGTGTCCGCTCGGAGGAACACCAGCCTGCAAAGTGCACAAATGGACGGCCGAACTGGAAGCGCTGCGCACGCTAATCCTTGATTGCGGGTTGACGGAAACATCCAAATGGGGTGTGCCTTGTTATACTTTTCAAAAAAAGAATGTTCTGCTAATCGGTGCGCTGAAAGAAAGCTGTACGATCAGCTTTTTCAAAGGGGCTTTACTGAAAGACCCCGAGGGCATTTTAGAAAAACCTGGCGCCCATACACAGGCAAGTAGGGTCATTCGATTTACAGGCGTTGCCCGTATTCAGGAAATAGAAGTTTCTCTAAAAGCTTACATCTTTGAAGCCCTTGAAATAGAAAAAGCCGGGTTAAAAGTTGCCCTTGAGGAAAGTCCTGGGCCCGTTCCCGAGGAATTGGAAAGCAAGTTTAAAGAAGACCCGGTGCTCAAAAGCGCTTTTGAGGCCTTAACACCCGGACGTAAGAGAGGGTATATGCTACACTTTTCACAGCCTAAACAAGCAGGTACACGGGTGGCCAGAATTGAAAAGTGCATACCAAAGATTCTAAACGGGGAAGGCTTACACGACAAGTATAAGTCGATGAGAAAATAAAGACCATGCTTTCGAAACTTTCTTCCAGAGAACTTTTCCTTGTCGATGGAGTAGGCGCCATCGTAACTGCCCTTTTGTTAAGCCTCTTGCTGGCCAGGTACGAGTCTGTTTTCGGGATGCCCGTGCCGGTTCTGTATGCATTGGCAGAGGTAGCTACGGGCCTGGCCGTGTACGCACTGCTTTGTTATAAGCTGCTGAGGAACATATGGAGGCCTTACCTTAAAGGCATTGCCGCTATGAACACCCTGTATTGTTTTGCTACGGCACTGCTGGTAATTAAACACTACGCATCCTTAACCTGGTTAGGTATGGCTTATTTCATTGTGGAAATCGGCATCATCTTAACGCTGGTAAAATTGGAACTAAAGATGGCAAATGCAGTTTTTCGGTGAATTAATACTAAAGTATGAGCAACGTTTTGGTTACTTTTTGTTGGTTTGACATTGTAATCGGAACAATGAACGTATTTAAACAAATCGAGCATGAGCGACAACAGCACGCCTAAAGTAACCGGCATCGGTGGAATCTTTTATCGGTCTAAAGACCCAAAGGCGGCACGCGAATGGTACGCCAAACACCTCGGGCTGGCCATAAATGAATACGGCTCTTCTTTTGAGTTTAGAAATGCCCACCGCCCAGAGGAAATCAATTATTTACAGTGGAGCCCTTTTGACCAGGATACGCAATACTTTGCCCCTTCTGAAAAGCAGTTTATGATCAACTACCGTGTGCAAAACATCGAAGCTTTGGTGCTTAAGCTTAAAGAACAGGGCGTGAGGGTAGTGGATAACATTGAGAGCTTTGACTATGGAAAGTTTGTGCACATTATGGATCATGAAGGAAACAAAATTGAGCTTTGGGAACCTGTAGACCGTGTTTTTACTGAAATGGGTGGGAAAACCACGAAGTAGGTTAAGGACCAGCATCATAAAAGCAAGGCAGCCGCGTTTCGTAAGGTAAACTTCCCCCGATATGCCAAAGCCCTGTTTCATTTTTCAGAGAGTATTCCCTTGCACTAGCTCTCTTAAAAGGAGTCTTGCCGCAATGCTTATGTTAAGCATCGCTCTAATGGCCCTCCTTTCCTGCAAGAAGGAAGACCGCTCAGAAGAGGTGAGTTGGAATAGAAGCTCCAATTCGTTCTTGTTTTTCAACAGCATACCGATGAACAGCCTTGCAGACTCCAACCGGCTTTTGGTTTTAGGCCGGGATCGACTGGTGAGCAGTACGTTTAATGAAACCCATTCTGGCGGGCTTGATCATTGGCGCTTCGTAGTAGATGTAGAGAGGCTACTTCTGGTTAAAATGCCCTTGACCAAAAATGTTTTTACGGTGGCCAATCGAGATACGCTTCGCTTTTATCCTACGGGTAATCCTATCGGGAATGGTCCCTTTGTATTGCCTATGAAATCGATAGATTCAAATTTCAGGGAGTTCGATATGCCTTATTTCGGCCATACAGAGGCCATAGGGCTAAATAACAAGTTGCAGTGCATTATTCCTTATAAAACAAAAGAAACGAACGGGCTCGCTTCCTTTGAAACCCATTTCCTCTGGGTACAACTGCGGCAAAACAGCAATATGGAAATAGATATGGTCAGCGCTGCAAAACTGAGCTTACCGGATGGCATCATACGGCTAAAAGGCATCCACACCATCAATGATGCATTTTACCTGAGTGGCACGGATAAAACGGTAAAAGTTAATCCGGATAAAAGTACGGTAGTTGTTTCCAGTGCGGACCTAAAAAAGATAGTCCACTATCAAGGCCTTCTTTATGCGTTTACAGACAACGCCCTGTTGCGGTCTTCTGATGACGGGATAAACTGGCAGGTGATCAAGACAATGGATTTTAAGGAAACCCCAAACCTGGTAGTAATTAACAATGCGCTTATCGCCTACCTGGATGGCGCACTATACCATGTAATGGAATCAGGAGATAATGTAACATTTAAGAAGCTGGATAATAGCGGACTACCGAACGAACCCATTACCTCCCTGGTCCTTTTCAGGCACCAGGTCTTTGCCACTACCCTATCCGGGGTATTCAACAAACATTACGCTGATTTCATCAGCCCTGACTAAGCTGACTATTTCTGCTGAGAACCTATTTCCTTGAACCTTGTACTGTAAAGAGCCTTAATTTATACATTCCCGAACTAAAGGGTGCATGCACTACCGCTTAGGGAGGTTTGGCCAGCTAAGGAAAGAGGTAAAAAAATCATTGGGTATTGCTGTACTGACTAAAAAGCAAAAGTTAATGGAACACAAGCTGATTGAAAGTGAACACGGACCGATCCAGTATTGGGTATCGGGTGAGGGAAACGATTACATTGTTTTTACCCATGGAGCTTTAATGGACGGAGCGTTATTCAGGTACCAGCTTGACTTCTTTAAAAAGGACTTTACCTTGATCACGTGGGATGTTCCCGCTCATGGGAGGTCCCGTCCCTACCCACATTTTTCCCTGAAGGAAGCAGCAGATCGATTGATTGACATCTTAAACCAGGAAGAAATTAAACGCGTGCATTTGGTAGGGCAATCCATGGGTGGGTACATTGCGCAGATAGTGGCCCGGGAATATACGGAAAGGGTAAAGAGCATCACGACTATTGGTTCATCTCCCATTCAGCCCCGCTATTACTCCAAACTTGACAATTGGCTGCTTAAACTTACCCCATCTGTACTTCGCCTCTATCCGTACTCGCTTTTGGTGAGGACAATTGCCAGGCAGGTTTCTGCCCGGGAAGAAGGAAGAAGCTACGCATTGCAGACTTTAAAGAAGCATTCAAAAAGTGAGATCGTAAACATTATGAAGGAGGTATACACAGGCATCCAAGAATACCGGGACGACAAAGCGCTGGGTGTTCCCATATACATCACCTACGGGGAGCACGACAAAACAGGCAAAGTACAGGCATACTGTACAGAATGGGCAAAACGCGAGCACCTGCCTCTGGAGATCATTCCTCATGCGGCTCATAACGCCAATATGGACAACCCCTTGTTTTTCAACCGGGTTTTGAAAAACCACTTGACCAGATGGGATAAAGAATAAACGCCCACCGTACTCCTCGTATACACATGTTTAGCAGGACCGGATAATAGAGACTTGAGAGTATACCACTGGATAAATGCCAGGTAACCGAGTAAAGTTTCACCTTCCTGAAGTTGTGGGGTATTTTACTTGCTGCCTGCCATACATGGTGCATGCTTTGAATGCATCAGCAGATTCGTTAGCTTAGTGCCATTCGCCAGGATAGCGGCCATGGTCCCTATCGCGAAAGTTAATAGAATCAAAATGGGAGACCATAACGTACACACCGCTACAAACGAAAAAACGAGGTTAAACTTCACCCGTAATCTCCTGGATGATCTGGAAGCACTGGATCAAATGCTCCGGGAGGGTAAAATAGAAAGTGGTATTGTACGCATTGGTGCAGAACAGGAATTCTGTTTGGTGAATCAAAACTGGCGCCCGGCAGCAAAAGCGCTTCCCATTCTCAAATCTATAAAAGATCACCACTTCACAACGGAATTGGCCCGGTACAACCTTGAACTAAACCTCGACCCTGTTGAACTTACAGGGGATGCCTTTACCCGGGTTGAAAACCAACTTACCCGCCTGTTAAGAAAAGCTGAAAAAGCAGCCACTGAACAAAACACCAAAATTGTGCTCACAGGGATCCTGCCCTCTATTTCAACCTATGAACTACGCAAGGAGTTTATGACGCCTATGCCCCGGTACCGGGCATTGAACGAGATGATGCGCAAACTCAGAGGTACCCATTTTCACTTGCATCTTTCCGGGGTAGATGAGCTTTCTATAAAACACAGTTCGGTGATGTTTGAAGCCTGTAATACGAGTTTCCAGATGCACCTTCAAATTGAACCTGAGGATTTTACCAGCAGCTACAATTGGGCACAAGCCATTTCCGGGCCTGTTTTGGGTTTATGTGTCAATTCGCCACTCCTCTTGGGAAGAGAACTATGGGCCGAAACACGTATAGCCCTTTTTCAGCAAAGCATTGATACACGTGGCGTAACCCAAACCCTTAGGGATCAACCTTCCAGAATAGCTTTTGGCGATAACTGGATTAACGGGACCATAGCAGACATTTTCAAAAACGAGATCTCACGGCACAAAATAATCCTGTCCAAACACATTGAAGAAAATGCGCTGGAGAAGCTAAAAAGCGGGGATATCCCCAAGCTTCAGGCGGCATGCCTGTATAACGGTACGCTCTATCATTGGAACCGGGCATGCTATGGCGTAGGGAATGGAAAAGCACATGTGCGCATAGAGAATCGCTACATCCCGGCTGGCCCTACTATACTTGACGAAATGGCCAATTTTGCTTTCTGGGTGGGGCTTATGTCCGGGCGCCCCTCAGAATTTGACCACCTGCCCGGCAAAATGAGTTTTAAAGATGCCAAAGCCAATTTCATAAAAGCCGCCCGTACCGGGTCAGAATCCATAATGGCATGGATGGGGGAGGAAATAGAATTAAACAAGCTTGTATTGACCCGGCTCTTACCCATAGCTCGCCAGGGGTTAGAGAAAAGAAAAATCAGCAAGCCAGACATTGACAGGCTGTTGGCTGTTATAGAAGCGCGTGCGCAAAGCCACACAGCTGCCCAGTGGATGACCCGGAGTTACCGCAAATTACGCACAGCATTAAAGCCCAATGATGCGGTGATCGCGCTTACAAAATCCATCTTCGACAACCAGCAAACCGGCCAGCCCGCACATGAGTGGCCCCGGCAGAGTATTCCGCCAATAGTTCAGGGAGCCGCTACCAAAGTGGGACATATCATGACTACCCAGGTGGTTACAGCTTATATGAACGATATGGCCGAACTCACTTTACGTATCATGGAATGGAAAAACATCCACCATTTGCCCATTGTAGACCATAAAGAAAGGCTTGTCGGGTTACTCACCTGGACGCATATGCAACGTTTCAACAAAAAGAAGCGTATGGAAGATTACTCCATGCGTGTTTCGGAAGTCATGGAGCCGAACGTGTGCACAGCAGAACCTTCAACCCCTATCCTGGAAGCGATTGCCTTAATGAAAGAAAAAGCTATAGGTTGTCTTCCCGTAATCCAAAAAAAGCAGTTGGCCGGAATAATAACCATTAAAGACGTGCTGGAATTTGACAAAGATTAGTGTGTACAGCAAAGCGCTGAACGCAACGTTGGAAATCGATAGGATTATTGGACAGGTAGATGGTGCGAAACCTGGACCTTGCCTCATTTTTATAGGGGGCATTCATGGTAATGAGCCCTCGGGGGTTTTTGCCTTGCACCGGGTTTTCCAGGAATTACGGGAAAGGAAGGTTGAGGTAAAAGGCAGTATCATAGCGCTGGCCGGAAATCTTTGGGCGCTTGAAAGAGCGGAACGTTTTCAAGAAACCGATCTAAACCGGCTGTGGACATCCGGAAATGTGAAAAGACTGGAAGACGGGACTTTTGTACCTTCCAATGAAGATGAAAAACAGCAAAAAGAGCTGTATTACATTATCCAGAACCTGTTCAGTAGCAAAAAAGGGCCTTTTTACTTTTTCGACCTGCACACCACATCGAGCAAAACCACCCCTTTCTTAACGGTAAACGATAGTTTGCTAAACAGGAAATTTACCCGGCAATACCCTGCTCCTATTATATTGGGTATTGAAGAATACCTGGATGGTCCCATACTCAGCTACATCAATGAACTCGGCTACGTGGCTTTTGGATTTGAATCCGGCCAGCACGATGATCCGGCATCTATAACAAACCACATTGCATTCACCTACCTTTCGTTAGTGCTTTCGGGTGCAATAGCCAGGGAAAGCGTGCATTATGATCGCTACTTTCAAACGCTGGGAGGCAGGTCGGGGTATTTCTACGAGATCTATTTCCGCTACCAGATAAAAAGGAATGAAACATTTGCTATGGAACCCGGCTTTGTGAATTTTCAAAAGATCCGGAAAGGTGAACTTCTGGCAAAAAGCGACAACCGGCCTGTTTTTTCTCATTATCGTTCCCTTATTTTTATGCCGCTCTACCAGGCCCAGGGAGAGGATGGTTTTTTTATGGTAAGAAAGATTCCCTCCTTTTTCCTATGGCTCTCCGCAGTGCTTCGCAAATGGCGGTTTGACCGGATCTTGCCCTGGATGCCAGGCATTACATGGGCAACGGAGAAAAAAGACACATTGGTGGTAGACCTGAAAATAGCCCGGTTCATGGCCAAACAGTTCTTACACATTTTGGGCTACCGCAATAAAAGAATAGATAAAACCCATTTGATCATTAAAAACAGGGAAACCGCTTCGAGAAACCGGGACTACGAAGAAGAAGTGTGGAATTAATAACATCCCTGATGTATCTCAAGAAGATATAGACAGGTACTTCAGCGAATATTCAGTTGACGTTTATTTACGTTACATTTAAACCTTAAAACCACAAACTTATGTTGGTGTACGGAAATAAGCATGTATGCCGACTGCCGCACTTCCAGTGATGTAGACAAAACACATTTCAGGTCATGAAAAACTACCTCAATAGCATAATTATCGCTTTAGCCCTTGTTGTATCGGTATTGTTGATCGCCAATACCTACAAAAACCGAAACCGGGCAAACGATGTCATACACGTAACCGGTCTTGGGAAACAGGATTTTAAGTCGGACCTGATCGT
Organism: Owenweeksia sp.; assembly: GCA_028285465.1. Lineage (GTDB taxonomy): Bacteria > Bacteroidota > Bacteroidia > Flavobacteriales > Schleiferiaceae > JANQPD01. The sequence goes on from JANQPD010000099.1 coordinate 9,648, forward strand.
ATGGAAGGGTTCCTTTACAGGAATGGACTTTGACTTAAAGCGGGCTTTCGAGTCTTTAAAGCAAGACAAGAACAAAATAATGAGCTACCTTACCTCAAAGGGTTTAAGCGAAAAAGAAATTGTATTCTCCTCGGTGGATATCAATAAGGAGTTTGATTATAGCTACGACCAGAACGGCAACCGGCACAGTAAGTTCTCAGGCTACAGGCTGACACAGCGGGTTGAGATCGAGTCGAAAGAGGTAGAGAAAATTGAAGGTATAGCCCGGGAAGTCACCGAACTGATCGACATAGGCGTAGAGTTGTACTCTTACAACCCCCAGTATTACTATACAAAGTTGTCTGAGTTAAAAATAGAAATGATTTCCTCGGCAACGAATGATGCCAGGATAAGAGCCGAAAAGATTGCCGAGAATGCCGGAGCACAAATCGGAGACTTGAGATCTGCGCATATGGGCATATTCCAGATCATCGGTCAGAATTCCAACGAAGACTATTCATGGGGAGGAACGTTCAACACCTCTTCGAAAATGAAAACCGCTACCATTACTATGAAACTTCAGTTCGGCATAAAATAGAGAACGGTTTAAGCGCTCATGAAACAATGGTCTTGAACCGGAGCCATAGAGCTGAACTTGCCTGGTATGCAGCTGTGAATAAAATCGTTTACTTTGGCCTCTCTCTAAACCCCATTGGCTTTGAAAAGAGATGTATAAAGCCCAGGTAAAAAGCATTCTTTCTGACATCCGGTTTTGGTTGCTCGTCTTCTTTCTGTTAAGACTGGTGGGGATAACCAATGCTCCCCTGGAAGCAGGGCATAACTGGCGGCAATCGCTCACCAATATGATTGCCCGCAATTTCCTGGAGGTCAGAGCGCACATCTTGTACCCTATGATCGACATGGCCGGAGAAAAATCCGGCATTATAGGCTCAGAGTTTCCCTTTCTCAATTACCTCATTTACCTTTCTGCTTCTCTTTTTGAGTATACACATTGGCACGGGCGCCTTATCAACCTGTTGATCTCTACGATCGGCCTTTATTTTTTCTATAAACTCATAAAAAGTCTTTTCAACAAAAAGACCGCTTTCAGCGCGACCATTGTACTCACCACTTCTGTTTGGTTTGCCTTTTCGCGTAAGATAATGCCGGACACATTCAGCGTTTCCCTGGTTATTATAGGGCTCTATTATGCCTATCGCTTTTTGCAACACGGCTACCGCCTGAGCCTTATCCTGTTTTTTGTGTTCACTACCTTAGGCATCCTTTGTAAAATTCCCGCCTTAAGCCTGTTCAGCCTGTTGATTATTCCGGTTTTTGTAAAAGGTATAGATACAGGCAGGAAAATTGCCCTCTATACTGCTGCGGGGCTCAGCTTTGCCCTGGTGTGTGCGTGGTATTTTTATTGGGTACCTTATTTACTGGAAACCTATCGCTATGAGCTCTACGCGCCAAAGGGAATTGCGGAGGGGGTAAAAGAAATTGCGCCCCTTGTTCCGGAACTGCTGGAAAAATTCTATTTCAGTGCGTTGCATTCTTACCTCGCCTTTGTTTGTTGTTTAGCAGGCCTGTTCATGCTAATGAAAAGCAAACACCATTACACTAAGCTGGGGATTGGGGTGGTTGCAGCCGTGTTTGTGGTTTTTATTATAAAAACAGGCGCCATATTCCCCACGCACAATTATTACATCATTCCCTTTACCCCGGTAATGGCCTTATGTGCCGGGTATTTTCTTGCGCAAATACCCCCGAAGTACCAGTACCTTTTACTTGTGCTCATCGGCATCGAGGGTATTGCCAATCAGCAACACGACTTTTTTATAAAAGAGAGCGAACTGTACAAACTCAGCCTGGAGGAAAAAACCGGCCGTATAATTCCAAAGGATGACCTGATCTTAATTAACGGAGGGCCTTCTCCCCAGGACATGTACTTCGCGCATAAAAAGGGATGGACCACGGAAAACGAAAACCTGCTGGATCCGCATTTTTTAGATTCTTTAGCCCAGCTGGGCGCAAAGTACCTGGTTGTAGACAAAACAAAGCTTACACATACTTTCCAACAGTATAAATCAGCATACGCGGATGAATACTACGCCATATACGAACTGGAAAACGTTGCAGATAAAAAGTACATTCCGTAACAATGACTTGTAAAGTAGAATATATCCCAGCTAAAAGCAAAGCACAATGTCAGAAGATAAACCCAGGCTGGCCCGCTTAACCGCCATGATCACCCATTTGCAATCCAGGCGCATGGTAACGGCAAGGGATATGGCTAAAAAGTATAACGTCAGCATCAGAACAATTTACCGGGACATCAGGACCCTTGAACAATCCGGTATTCCCATCGCAACTGAAGAAGGAAAAGGCTATTCCATGCAGGAAGGATATACCCTTCCTCCGGTAATGTTTACGGAAGAAGAAGCCAATGCCCTAATTACCGCCGGGCACCTGGTGCATAAAAACAAAGACCGCTCCTTTTCCGAATGCCACCAAAGCGCGGTAACTAAGATCAAGGCCGTTCTAAGAGGGAGCCAGAAAAGCAAAACCGAATTTCTTTCCAGCCGCCTTCAGGTGAGGAACAATAAGGAAAATGCTAAAACAAGCGACTACCTGATCCGACTTCAATCTACCATTGCAAACCTCAATGTAGTAGAATTGTGCTATTATTCCTTAGATGCACAATACAGCGAAAGAAAAGTAGAGCCTTTTGCCTTGTATACCACGCACGACAATTGGATACTCATTGCTTTTTGCCGGAAAAGAAAGGACTTCAGGGCGTTCAGGTTGGACCGGATCCGGAGCCTCACGGTAACAGACGAGTTTTTTGCCCCGCACACCCTCACTTTAGAACAGTACCTGGAAGCATGCCGCAAAAAATTGCAGCACACCCCTGACATACCCCTGGCACAAGACCCGTCTACTTTTGCTTCAAAGTAAAAAACACAAAAGATGCAACAAGTACACATTGAACCTTTCAATCTTATCGGGGTCTCCATACGAACCACCAATGCAAACGGGCAGGCCGAACAGGAAATTGCCGCCTTATGGCAGCGGTTTATCGGTGGTAACCTGCTGGCTGAAATTCCCAACAAAACGGGTGATGCCATTTACTCGCTTTACACGGATTATGAAGGCGACCATACACAGCCTTATACAAGCCTTCTGGGGTGTAGCGTAAAAAACCTGGATGAGATACCTGAAGGAATGACGGGGAGATCCTTTGCCGGAGGGACATATATCAAAACCACGGCAAACGGAGATCTTGCAAAAGGCCTGATCGTTAAGCACTGGTCCAAAATTTTTGAGATGGAACTGGACAGGGCCTTTGTAGCCGATTTTGAAGTTTTTGGAGAAAAAGCAAGAAATCCGTCAAAGGCAGAAGTAGATTTTTATGTAGGCATAAAATAACTTGAATAATGTTTAAGAATGAAGCGGTAGAATTTTGTCATGTCGAGTAAATTTTCGCAGAAAATTTGTATTCGTCCCCAACAATGTTGGCGGATCGAGACAGGCAAAATGACTTGTTTTCAGCCTGTCCCGCTACTGCGGGAATACATCACGCCTGTGGCGTGACACTCAAACTGACAGCATTTTGCTT